>DASVWN010000113.1:0-180151 GCA_036393195.1 Gemmatimonadaceae bacterium
ACGAGAATCCTGAGCGAGTGCACGAAGTCGAATCGTCCGACGAGCACGGGCTCGGACCACTCGATGGACGCCTGCACCTCGCGCCCGTTCAGCGTGCCCGACACCTGCTGGATCGCGGCGCCCACGAGATCTTCGGCGGCGTTGAGCTCCGTCCTCACCGGAAGCGCGCCTGCGTTCAGCCGTGACAGCGAAAGCAGGTCCGCGACCATGCGGTTCAGCCGGTCCGCCTGCTGCTCGATGGTGGCCGCGCGCTCGTCGCCCGCGGTGGCAATGTCGTGCGCGAGCGCCTTGATGGTGGTGAGCGGCGTGCGCAGATCGTGCGACACCGCCGCCAGCAGCGCGTCCTTGAGACTGTCCGCCTCACGCAGCGCCTCGGCGTGCTCGGCTTCCGCGACCAGCCGCACACGCTCCACGCCCAGCGCGGCATAATACGCGAGCGCGGAGAGAAAACGGCGCTGGCCGGCGTCGAGCGAGATCGCCTTCGCATCGGCGAGACGGAGTACACCCACGGTGCGTTCGTGCACGATGAGCGGGAGCAGCAGCGCGCGCGCATCGGGGAGCGATGCGGCGAGCGGTATCCCCGCTCCCGGATCCGCATTCGCGCGGAAGATGGAGCCATCCTGGCGCTCGGCCGCCGCACGGCCATGCTGCGCGACCCATGTCACGAGCGCCGCGCCCACCTCGCTATCCTGCGTGGCCGGCATGACGCCGACGCTCGCGGCCCGGGTGAGAACGTCCCGATCCGCGTGGCGAACGTGAATTTCACAGATGGCCGCACCGATCGTGTCGCGAATCACCTTGGCGATGGCCGTGAGTGCATCCTCGGCGCGGCCCACGCTCAGCGTTTCCGCGCCCAGGGAGGAGAGCCGGTCGATCTCATCCGCGCGGCGCCGCGCGGCGTCGGCCTGCGCGCTGGCCCGCGCCAGCAATTGCGTGGCCACGACGGCCGTGGCCAGAAAGGCCACGAGTACCAGCCAGTCGGGGCGTTTGCCCACCGTGAAAGTCGAGAACGGCGCCTGGAAGAAGTAGTCAATGAGCGCGAAGCCGGTGCAGGCCAGCACAATGCCCACTACGCGTCCGCCACTCACGCTGGCGCCAAGCACTACCAGCAGGTAGATGAGCGCCACGTGCGCCTGGTCCAGCGCGCTGCGAAAGACGATCATCCCCACTGTGACCCCGACGAGCACCACGCCCCAGAACAGCCATGGGGGAAACCAGCGGGGCAGCGGCGAGCGCATTCAGCGCGGCATCTCGAAGCGGTACCCGACTCCGGGCTCGGTGACGATGAGCTGCGGCCGGACCGCGTCCCGTTCGATCTTGCGACGCAGGTTGGCGACGTGCACGCGCAGGTACTGCTGCGGGTCGCCGAAGGCCCGGCCCCAGACGGCGGTGAAGAGCTGCTGGTGCGTGAGTGTGCGACCGGCCTGCGTCACGAACGTCCGCAGCAGCTCCCACTCGATGGGCGTGAGGTGGATCGTCGTGCCGCCGCGGCGCAGTGTGCGCGCCGCGAGCTCCATCACGAGATCGCCTACGATCATGGGTTGCGCCTGCCGGGCGAACTGCGCGGCCTGCGCGCGGCGCAGGTTCGCGCGGATGCGCGCGGTGAATTCCACTGTGCTGAACGGCTTCGTGACATAGTCGTCGGCTCCGGTGTCCAGCAGCAGCGCCTTTTCCTGATCCGAGTGGCGCGCCGAGAGCACGACGATGGGCGCGGTGGACCACTTGCGCAGCTCGCGACACACGTCCACGCCGGCCACGTCGGGAAGACCGAGGTCGAGCACGATGAGCGCCGGGGCTTCGGCGGCAGCAACGCTGATGCCCTGTCCCCCCGTTGCCGCCTCGAGCACGCGAGCCACTTCGGCCTGCAGCGCATTCCGCACCACGCGGCGGATCTGTGGCTCGTCGTCGATGATCAGAACGGTGTCGTCACGCATCGAGATCCCGAAGATGAGGTCGTCGTTTCTGAATAAGTGGTCTGACGGGCACGCTGTAAAGCGCCTGACCGATGGAGACACCGATGCCGCGCGGCGCGGTCGTTGCATGCCGGAGGTGCGAGCGTCTGCTCCCTCGGGATACCGCCTCCTGTCCGTCCGGGTAGTGACCGAGCGTATCACATCCGGTAAACTGCATTTCCATGACCATGAATGACGCCATTGATACCCGTGATAACGCGCCCGTGATCCGCTCCGCTGCGAGCAGCGTGGCTCGTGGCGTGACGGTGCGCCCGATGGTGCCGGCGTATTTCCCGGTGCTCACGCCCGATGCCCTGATGTTCGTGTCCGCGCTGCAGCGGCAATTCGGCCCTGAACGCGCCCGGCTGCTCGAGCGGCGCCGCGAGCGCCAGCGCGCACTCGATCGCGGCACGAATCCCGACTTTCTGCCGGAGACGGCGTCCATCCGCGGCGGCGACTGGGCGGTGGCACCTGCGCCCCCGCTGTTGCAGGACCGCCGCGTCGAGATCACCGGGCCCACGGACCGGAAGATGATGATCAACGCGCTCAATTCGGGCGCGCAGTGCTTCATGGCGGACCTCGAGGACTCGCTCTCGCCCACCTGGCAGAATGTCGTGGAGGGGCAGGCCAATCTGATGGACGCCGTGCGGGGCTCGCTGGCGTTCACCAGCGCCGACGGGCGCGAATACAAGGTGGTGGATCGGCCCGCGGTGCTGCTCGTCCGGCCCCGCGGCTGGCATCTGGAGGAGCCGCACTTCCAGGTGGATGGGCAGCCGGTGTCGGCCAGTCTCTTCGACTTCGGCCTGTTCATGTTCCACAACGCGCACGAGCTGATGCGGCGCGGCGCCGGTCCGTACTTCTACCTGCCGAAGCTCGAGAGCCACCTTGAAGCACGGCTCTGGAACGACGTCTTCACTGCCGCGCAGGAAGCACTCGGGATTCCCACCGGCACCATTCGCGCAACGGTGCTCATCGAGACCATCCTCGCGGCATTCGAGATGGACGAGATCCTCTACGAACTGCGCGAGCACTGCGCCGGACTCAACGCGGGACGGTGGGATTACATCTTCAGCATCATCAAGAAGTTCAGCGGGCGCCGCGATCGCGTCCTGCCGGATCGCTCGCAGATCGTGATGACCGTGCCGTTCATGCGCGCCTATACCGAGCTGCTGGTGCGCACGTGTCACCGGCGTGGCGCGCACGCGATTGGCGGCATGGCCGCGTTCATCCCGAGCCGGAAGGACGCGCGGCTGAACGAGATCGCGTTTGCCGGCGTGCGCGATGACAAGGTGCGCGAGGCCGGCGACGGATTCGATGGCACCTGGGTGGCGCATCCGGATCTGGTGCCGGTGGCGCGCGCGCCCTTTGATGCCGTCCTCGGCGCGCGCGCCAACCAGAAGGACCGGCAGCGCGCCGACGTGCACGTCTCGGCCGCGGAGCTGCAGGACTTTCTCGTTCCGGGCGGCGTAGTGACGCATGCCGGCGTGCGACTGAACGTGAGCGTCGCGCTGCGGTATCTCGCGTCATGGCTGGGCGGCCACGGGGCTGTGGGCATCAACAACCTCATGGAGGACACCGCCACCGCGGAGATCTCGCGCGCGCAGTTGTGGCAATGGCTGCACGCGGAGGTGCCACTGGCCGATGGCGGGGCGCTCACCCGGGACCTCTATCGGCGAATTGCCCGCGAGGAGCTCAACGCGCTGATGCAGATCCCCGGCGCCACACACCTTTCGGCCGCATCGGCGCTCCTCGACAGACTCGTGCTCGGCGACGAGTTCGCCGATTTTCTGACCATTCCGGCCTCCCGACTCCTCGCGGATGCCGACAACGACACAGGAGCAACCGGATGAGCACCGTTGATTTCGTTCCCCAGGCCGCTGAGATCACGCGGGAGTGGACCACGGCGCCGCGCTGGCGCGGCGTTCAGCGCAGCTACGCCGCGGCGGATGTCGCGCGGCTGCGCGGATCCGTGCGGATCGAGTACTCACTCGCGCGGCTGGGCGCGGAACGGCTCTGGAGCCTGCTCGGCCAGAGCGGCTACGTGCACACGTTCGGAGCGCTCACCGGTGCGCAGGCGGTGCAGATGGTGAAGGCGGGGCTGCAGGCCATTTACCTGAGCGGGTGGCAGGTCGCGGCTGACGCGAACCTCGCGGGGCAGACGTACCCCGACCAGAGTATCTACCCGGCGAACAGCGTGCCGGCGCTTGTCCGGCGGCTCAACAATGCGTTGCTGCGCGCGGACCAGATCGAGTATGCCGAAGGGAATAACGGGCGCTACTGGATGGCGCCGATCGTGGCGGACGCCGAGGCCGGATTCGGTGGCCCGGTACACGCATTCGAGCTCATGCGGGCCATGATTGAAGCGGGTGCGTCCGGCGTGCACTTCGAGGACCAGCTCGCCTCCGAGAAGAAGTGCGGTCACATGGGAGGGAAGGTTCTGGTGCCCACCGCGCAGTTCGTGCGCACACTCAACGCCGCGCGTCTGGCATCGGACGTGGCGGGCGTGCCGACGATCCTCATTGCGCGCACCGATGCGCATTCGGCGACGCTCTTGACGAGCGATATTGACGAGCGCGACCGCGAATTTGCCAGCGGCGAACGCACGGCTGAAGGCTACTTCGTGGTTCGGAGCGGTATGGAGTCCGCCATAGCCCGGGCGCTCGCGTACGCCCCGTATGCGGACCTGCTCTGGTTCGAGACGGCGAAGCCTGAGCTGTCTGAAGCGCGCGCGTTCGCCGAGGCGTTGCACGCGAAGTTTCCGGGGAAGATGCTCGCCTATAATTGCTCGCCGTCATTCAATTGGGAACGTCACCTGGACACCGGGCAGATCGCCACATTCCAGCGTGAGCTTGGCGCCATGGGCTACAAGTTCCAGTTCATCACCCTGGCCGGGTGGCACCTGATCAACTACCACACGTTCGATCTCGCCGCGGCCTATCGCGAGCAGGGGATGCCGGCGTACGTCCGGATCCAGGCCGGGGAATTCGCGCGGGAAGCTGATGGCTACACGGCGACGAGGCATCAGCGCGAGGCGGGGACAGGATACTTCGATCAGGTGCTGCAGGCCGTGACCGGGGGACAAGCGTCGACGGCGGCGTTGATGGGGAGTACGGAGGAAGAGCAGTTTGCGCTGCGGGAAAGCGGCAGCTGAGCCCGCGGCTCGCGCCTGCGGGAAACGGCGTTCGCCGTCGCGATCAGGTGGAGCATTTTCCCCACCTGGGTGATGTTTGTGTGATACTTGAGGCGTGATGTGCCATGGCGGCTTGCATACGACAGTTGGCACAATTTAGCTACAGTCAATTATTGATGATTCCGGCACCGGCCTGGTGTCTTGCAAAACGGCTGGACAGGATTACAGGATTCACGGGATCGACGTACCAGGGGCTGCAGGGATTCTCGCGGTGCTGTTCCCAAAAGTTGTCGTTCTCCGGAACGCATCGAGGCTGCCTCAGGCGGCACACAACAATCCTGGCAATCCGGTCAATCCTGTAATCCTGTCTGTTCTGCTCCTGCTTGGCGCGCCAGAGGCTGACATGACGACACCTTCGCTCGTGTCGCCCGTCGCGAGGAACGGGCAACCAGCCACTCGCCTCGACCTCGCACGAGGCGTACATGTAAGCGACGGCGGCTACCTCCTATTGGACACCTGATTGGGGGCGGGGGCCGGGGGCGGGGCGACGGACGAGCTTGCAGGGAGTGAGCCATAGGCCATGGCTTCCAGGCGTGCAATGCGCTTGGCCATTGGGGGATGCGTCCCGAAGAGATTGGCAAATCTGCTCTCGCCGTGATTGAGCTGGCGGCCGAGCGGGTCGGCGATGCACAGGTGGGCGGCGCCGGACTTGATGCTGCGTGTCGGGGCATCGGCGCTTTCGATTTTCTGCAATGCTTCAGCGAGCGCGAGGGGATTGCGCGTGAACTGCGCGCTCATCGCGTCGGCCAGATATTCGCGGTCGCGACTGACACCGAGCGCGAGGAGACGCGTGACGAGCGGGGCGAGCAGCCAGCTCACGACCCACACCACCAGCAGGATCACGAGCAGTGGCCCGCTGCCTCCGCCACGATCGTCGTTGCTGCTCCGCGAGCCGCCGCGGCCGCTCATGCGCATGCCGCCCGGGGAATAGCCGCCGTAGAAGATCATCCGGCCCATCCCGTTTGACGCGAGGGCCACCGCGCCCACGAGTGCGGCCAGCAGGGTCGTGAGGCGGACGTCGAGATTCTTCACATGCCCCATCTCGTGCGCAATCACGCCCTGCAGCTCATCGCGCGAGCACATGGCAATCAGCCCGCGCGTCACCGCAATGTTCGCCGTCCCTTCATCATGCCCCGTGGCGAAGGCGTTGGGGTCGGGGTCCTCGATGATCCAGATGCGCGGCCTGGGAATGCCCGCTGCGATGGCCATCTCCTGCACGACGTTGTCGAGCTGGCGCTCCTCGAGCGTGCCGGGCTCCGTGAGCTCCCGTGCACCCGTGGACCAGAGCACGCGCTTGGGGCCTGTCCGCCAGGACCATGCGGCAATGGCGGACCCGATGAGGGTGAGGAGAATGCCGAAGACGGGCACGACGTGATGGTATGTGCCCGGCGGCCCTCCTCGCGTGTAGAGATACGCGATGAAATCACCACCGAATCCCAGCCACGCAAAAAAGAGAATGAAGCCAATCACCAGCCATCTCGAGCGCCGGCGATTGGCCTCCTGCTGCGCGAAGAGATTCGGATTTGCGATCACTTTTTCGGGTTCATGGACAGATCCACCGTTGGCGTTTCACGCTCGGCGGAGTCCGTGATCTCCCACAGCTCGGCTGGCGATGCCTTGGCGATGCCCGCCACGAGACTCGTGGGGAACTGCTGCTGCTTCGTGTTGTACTGCGTGGCCGTGTCGTTATAGAGCTGGCGCGCAAACGCGATCTTGTTCTCGGTTGACGTGAGCTCTTCCTGCAACTGCGCCACGTTGCCCGTGGCCTTGAGATCGGGATATGCTTCCACCACGGCGAAGAGACGGCCCAGCGCGGTCGTGAGCTGTCCTTCTGCGGCGGCGGTCTGATGCACCTGTGCGGATGTCGGCGCGCCCGTCGTGGCGCCCTGCGTCGCCGCGATCGCGTTGTTCCGCGCGGCGACGACGGCTTCGAGCGTCTCCCGCTCGAAGTTCATGGCACCCTTCACCGTCTGGACGAGATTCGGAATGAGGTCATGCCGCCGCTTGAGCTGTACGTCGATCTGCTTCCACGCATTGAAGACCTGATTGCGGAGTGAAACCAGAGTGTTGTACGAGCTGACGAACCAGAACCCCACGGCCACGATGATGATCAGCAGGATGATGAAGCCCATGTCGTGTGCTCCTCGCGTGGAGAGTAAGCGGCGGCAGTGCGGCCACCGCGCTAATGCAGGCGGGGCGGCTCTGCCTACCGCCGCCCCGCCAGTTCTGAGCCCATTCCGCTGCAGTGCCCCATCAGGCCGGTGGGACGACCTCCTCGCGCTTCTTTCCACCAAAGAGGCGCGTCGCGGTGAGCAGGAACAGTGGCGTGAGGAAGTGGCCGAGGAGGAGATTGACCCAGAGCAGGCCAACATAGAAACATCCCAGCCCGATGCTCATCCACAGCAAGCCCAATGGTCCGTTGGTCTCCACGATGTCCCCGACGATCAGGTGATTGATGGCATGACGCTCGAGCGGAAATGTACGTATCGCGTGGCGTCCGGACCAGTAGGTCGGGGTGACCCGTTACGGCCCCCGATCACGCGACCGCCTGTATCGGCATAGGTTCAGGCATGCTGGAAAGGGAAGCGCTCGTTCTGCGCGAAGTGCGCGACGCGATGCCGGTCGCAGACCGGCTGGTGCTGGCGGTCTCGGGCGGGGTTGACTCCATGGTGCTGCTCGACGCCGTCTCGCGTGTGAGTCCGGAGCGGGTGGCGTGCGTGGCAACCTTCGATCACGGCAGCGGAGCGTGGGCGACCGACGCAGCGGACCGGGTCGAGGCGTGCGCGACGGCGCTGGGCTTCCCGGTGGCGCGCGCGCGCGCCACCGGCGCGCCTGGTTCGGAAGCCGCCATGCGTGACGCACGCTGGCGCTTCCTGCGTGCCATCGCGCGCAATCACCGCGCGCGCGTGGTCACCGCGCATACCCGCGACGATCAGGTGGAGACCGTCTTCCTGCGCGCACTGCGCGGCGCCGGCGCGCGTGGACTGGCGGCGCTCTTCGCCCCGAGCGAGGTGGTGCGACCGCTGCTCAAGCTCGCGCGATCCGACGTCGTGCAGTACGCCCAGGCCCGGCGGATCGCGTGGGTGGACGATCCCTCGAATGCGTCGCGGCGCTTCCTGCGCAATCGCGTACGATGGGATCTCCTTCCCGCCTGCCAGCGCGTGCGGCCTTCGTTCAGCGAGGAACTGCTCGAGATCGCGGCTCGTGCAGCGACGCTGCGACGCGAGCTGGATATCGTCGTCCACTCGGCGCTACGGCCTGTTCGCCAGGGTGACCGCGTGGTGGTTGCCCGCGATCTGGTCGCTGGATATGATGCTCCGATGCTGCGATTGATCTGGCCGGTTCTCGCGGCGCCGCTGGGTATCGCGATGGATCGCCGTGGAACCGAACGGGCCGCGCAGTTTACCATGCAGGGTAGGCCAGGCGCCCGCATCCAGCTTTCGGCCGGCTTCGAGATCGTGCGTCAGGGAGATCTGCTGCTGCTGCGGCGACAGCGGGCAGCTGTTGACGGGGATGCGTACACGGAACGCGTACTGCAGGATGGAACGGTCTTCGCCGGTTTTCGATTCCGGCGTGTCGATGTGCGCGGTGCGATGCGGGGATGTGCACCGTCAACGTGGGAGGCGTCGTGCGCCGGGAATGCGGCGCTGACCGTGCGCGCATGGCTCCCGGGTGATCGGATGACACCAGCCGGGGCCCGGGAGCCGCGGCGGATCAAGGGGCTGTTTCGCGATGCAGGAGTGGACGCCGCGAGCCGCACGGGTTGGCCAGTCGTCCTATCCGGAGAGGAGATCGTCTGGGTTCCCGGGGTGCGCCGCAGTGAGGCGGCGACCGTTCGGCCCGGCAGATCGGAGATACTGTTCCGCTGTGACCAACACGATTGCTGATCCGCGTCTGGATGGACGCCCTGTCAGACGTATTGCGTTTGACGAGGGAACCATCGCTGGACGCGTGCATGAGCTGGGTGAAGAAATCTGCGCCGCGTATCCCGACGGGGAACTGCTGGTGTTGGGATTGCTCAAGGGCAGCTTTATCTTTCTGGGCGACCTCGTCCGGCAGATTCGCCGGCCGCTGCAAGTGGACTTTGTGGTGGCGGCGAGCTATGGCGACGCAATGGCGTCGAGCGGCCATGTCCGGCTGGCGTACGATCCGGAAACAAATCTGAGGGGCAAACACATTCTGGTTGTAGAGGATATCGTGGATTCCGGGCGCACGTTGAGCCGCCTGATGGAGCTATTGTCCGTCCGCGAGCCACGCTCGCTCGATATTTGCGCCCTGTTGCACAAGCATGTTGCTGATCACCTGGCCTATCCGGTCCGGTTCGTCGGATTTGATGCGCCCAATGAGTTTCTCGTCGGATACGGGCTCGACCACGCCGAGAACTTTCGTCATTTGCCCTATATCGCGAGCTTGCAGTAATGGCTGATAGACCACCTCCCAAGCGGCAGTTTCACTGGGCGCACGTTTCCAAGACGGTCGCGTTCTGGTTGCTGCTCATCCTCATCCCGATCGTGTTCCTCCGGTTCTCCGGCGGAGCCGGTGACTCGCCCACGGAAATCGACTACACCGAGTACGGGCAGCAGCTCGAAAAGGGGAACATCGCCAAGGTCACCATTCAGGACGGGAAGCTGATCACCGGCGACTTCAAGTCACAGGTGCACGAGGGGAACAAGGACATCACCAAGTTTTCCGTGCGGCTCCCCGTGGCCAACAGCCCCAAGGAAGTCGACCGGCTGCGCGACGCGAACGTCGTGATCAGTGCGCAGGATGCCAAGCCATCGCTCGGGTATCTGCTCATTACCTGGCTGCCCTGGCTCGTGATCATCGGGTTCTGGCTGTTCATCTTCCGGCAGATGCAGGCGGGCGGCGCCAAGGCATTCAGCTTTGGCAAGAGCAAGGCGAAGCTGCTCACCGGAGACACGCCCAAGGTGACGTTCGCCGACGTGGCCGGCGCCGATGAGGCCAAGGAAGAGCTGCAGGAGA
Organism: Gemmatimonadaceae bacterium; assembly: GCA_036393195.1. Taxonomy (GTDB): domain Bacteria; phylum Gemmatimonadota; class Gemmatimonadetes; order Gemmatimonadales; family Gemmatimonadaceae; genus JADGGM01. The sequence continues at coordinate 10,126 of DASVWN010000113.1, forward strand.
TCATCGGCTTTCTGAAGGACCCGCAACGCTTCACCAAGCTTGGTGGGCGGTTGCCCAAGGGCGTGCTGCTGGTCGGTCCGCCGGGCACCGGGAAGACGCTGCTGGCGCGCGCGGTCGCGGGTGAGGCCGGGCGTCCCTTCTTCTCGATGTCGGGATCGGACTTCGTGGAAATGTTCGTGGGGGTGGGCGCGAGTCGCGTGCGTGACCTGTTCGAACAGGGCAAGGCGCACGCGCCGTGCATCATCTTCATTGACGAAATCGACGCTGTGGGGCGCCACCGCGGCGCCGGACTCGGCGGTGGTCATGACGAGCGCGAGCAGACGCTGAACCAGTTGCTCGTCGAGATGGACGGCTTCGAGTCCAACGAGGGCGTCATTCTCATCGCGGCGACGAATCGTCCCGATGTGCTCGATCCCGCGCTGCTGCGCCCGGGCCGGTTCGACCGGCAGGTCGTGGTGGACCTGCCCGATCTGCGCGGTCGTGAGGAGATCCTTCGCGTGCACCTGCGCAAGGTGCCCGTGAGTGATGACGTGGACATGAGCGTCATTGCGCGCGGCACGCCGGGCATGTCAGGCGCCGATCTCGCGAACCTGGTGAATGAGGCCGCGCTGCTCGCCGCGCGGCGCAATCACGATCGCGTCATGCTCACGGACCTGGAGGAGGCCAAGGACAAGGTCATGCTGGGCGCGGAACGCAAGTCGATGGTCATGAAGGATGAGGAGAAGCGTAACACGGCATATCACGAAGCAGGACATGCGGTGTGCGCCATCAAGACAACGGGGTGCGATCCACTGCACAAGGTGACGATCGTGCCGCGCGGGCGCGCGCTGGGACTGGCGTTCACCCTGCCGACAGAGGATCGCTACTCGGTCACCCGGCAGCAGCTCGAGGCGATGCTCGTCATGACGTACGGCGGGCGCGTGGCGGAAGAGCTGATTTTCGGCCACGACAAGGTCACGACCGGTGCCGCGAACGACATTCAGAAGGCCACGTCGCTTGCGCGCCGCTATGTGTCGCAATGGGGGCTGTCCGATTCGATTGGTCCGGTGCTGGTTGGCGACAACGAGCAGGAGGTGTTCCTGGGCCGCGAGCTGGGCCACCGGCGCGAGGTATCCGAGCGCACGGCGCAGCTGGTGGATGCCGAGGTGAAGCGATTGCTCACCGCGAGCTACGAGCGGTCGCGTCAGACGCTGGTGGACAACATTGATCTCCTGAACGCGATCGCGGGTGCGCTGCTCGAGCGCGAAACGCTCACCGCGGAAGACATCGAGATCCTGGTGCGCGGCGAGAAACTGCCTCCACGCAAGCTGCCCACCGGTGCACCGCCCTCGGCCACGGCGCCCGTCACGGTGCCGCAACTCAAGCCCGCAAAGCCCCCGCTTCTCGGTGGTCCGGAGGTGGCGCCGGCTTGATGCCGTGGTCGCTGCGTTCGCGCACACTCCCGCTCGATGGTCCCTGTATCATGGGGATCATCAACGTTACCCCCGACAGCTTCAGCGACGGGGGTAAGTTTTTTTCAGTGGACCAGGCGGTGGCGCAGGGGGAGCGACTGGCGGAGGACGGGGCGGACGTGCTGGACATCGGTGGCGAGAGCACGCGGCCGCAGAGCGCCACGCCGGTGGATGAGGCGGAGGAACTGCGCCGCGTGCTGCCCGTCGTGCGGGAATTGACTCGCCGGCTGCCGCAGGTGTCGCTCTCGGTGGACACGGTGAAGAGCTCGGTGGCTCAGGCGGTGCTGGACGCGGGAGCCGAGATCATCAACGACGTCTCGGCGTTCCGGCTCGATCCCCGCAGTGCCGAGGTCTGCGCGCGCGCGGGTGCCGCGGTGGTGCTGATGCACTCGCGGGGCGGCGTGACGGACATGGCGAGCTACACGCACGCGCACTATGGTAGTGATGTGACTGGCGACGTGATCGCCGAGCTGTGCGAGCGTGTTGCAGTCGCGCAGGCGCGTGGTGTGGCGACGGACCGGATCGCGCTTGATCCGGGAATCGGCTTTTCCAAGCGGGGCGAGCAGTCGGTGGCGGTGCTCGCTTCGCTCGATCGGCTTGCAGTGCTGGGGTATCCGGTCGTGGTTGGTGTGTCGCGCAAGCGGGTAGTGGGAGAGTTGAGCGGCGTGCATGAACCGGCTGATCGTGTCGACGGAACCGTCGGCGCCAACGTCGTGGCGCTTGCACTGGGTGCGCGGATCTTCCGCGTGCACGATGTGCGCGCGCATCGCCGGGCGCTGGACGCGGCGTGGGGCATTCTGCGGCGCAGGGGCGCTTCGTGAGCATTCTCGATCAATTCCGGTTCCTGAGCTTCGGCTGGCGCGATGCCATCGAGATCGCGGTCGTCGCGTATGGCATCTACCGGCTGCTGCTGCTGGTCCATGGCACGCGCGCCGTGCAGATGCTCGTGGGCATCGGCGTACTCGCGTTCGTGTACGCCCTCGCCTGGATCTTCCGCTTCTCCATGATCACCTACGTGCTGGACATCCTGTTCCGGTACGGTCTGTTCGCGGCGCTCGTGATCTTCGCGCCGGAGCTGCGCGCCGCGCTCGCCCGCCTGGGACAGTCGCCTTTCTCGCGCATCTTCAAGCGCATGGACATGGGCGAGGTCGCCGAGGAGATCGCCGGGGCGGTGGAGCGCCTGAGCCGCTCGGGCATTGGCTGCATCATCGCGCTCGAGCGGGAGATTGCGCTGGGCGATTATCTCGCGTCGGGCACGGAGATGCAGGCGAAGGTGTCGGCCGATCTGCTGGCAACGATCTTCACGCCGTACTCGCCGCTGCACGATGGGGCGGTGATCATTCGCGGCGACATGATCATTGGCGCCGGCTGCATTCTGCCACTCTCCCAGGCACAAATGGTGGACAAGACGCTCGGCACGCGGCACCGGGCGGCACTCGGCCTCAGCGAGGAGACAGACGCGTTGGTGGTGGTGGTGTCCGAGGAGACCGCCAAGATCTCGGTGGCCGAGAACGGTCGTCTGACGCGCGGGCTGACAGCGCCGCAGGTCCGTGACCTCGTGGCCGGCCGGGCACCCCGCACGACTGGTGAAGTGCCGGTCCTGCAGTTGCGCGCCTGAGCACGCGCCCGAGCCTCTGAGGGCTCGCGCCCGGTAGCGCTGTTGCGAACAACGGAGCCTGGCCGTGTACTGGAATGCGCTCCAGGCGCGGCAGATTTTCTTGATTCAATGCGTAACCGGCGATAGGTTCACGGCTTATGCTTTACGAGGACCTCGCCGGCCGATTGACTGAGGTGCGGGAGCGCATTGCAGGCGCGGTGGCGCGAGGCGGGCACGGGCAGTTGGTCACGCTCATTGCCGTTACCAAGACACACGGCCCCGATGCAGTGCGCGCGGCCTGGAACGCCGGCGTCCGCGATGTGGGCGAGAACCGCGTGCAGGAAGCGGTGCCCAAGATGCACGCTGTAACGGAGCCGATGCGCTGGCATCTCATCGGACACCTGCAGCGGAACAAGGTGAAGGCGGTGGATCACTTCACGCTGCTGCACTCGGTGGACAGCCGGCGTCTCGCGGAGGCAGTGCACGAGCATGGGGTGCTTCGCCGCCGGCCGGTGAGTGCGCTGTTGCAGTTGAACGTGTCCGGCGAGGGAAGCAAGGGCGGGTTCGCGCCAGCGGAGGTCGAGCCGCTGGGCGAGTGGCTGTGCGGCTGTTCGGGCATCACGGTGCGGGGCGTCATGACCATGGCTCCGCTGGATGCAACGGAGGCGGTGCTGCGCAGGGTCTTTGCCGGCGCCCGTGCCGGCCGGGACGTGTTGCGGCGGCTCGGACATCCCGCGGCGGAGTTGTCGATGGGAATGTCCGGAGACTATGAAGTGGCGGTGGAGGAGGGAGCGACGATGGTTCGGCTGGGGACCATCCTGTTTGGAGCGAGAGGCACATGACGGACGAATCATTTCACCTGACCGCGCTCGACATCCGGCGATACGACTTCGGCGCCAAGGCGTTCCGGGGCTACGACGAACGGAAGGTCGAGGACTTTCGAGCCCAGGTCGCCGAGGAGCTGGAGCGCGTGACGCGACAGAACCAGGAACTCGAGTCCAAGGCGCGCGGATTCCACGAACAGCTCAAGGCATTTCGTGACCGCGATCGCGCGCTGAACGATGCGCTCGTGTCGGCGCAGCAACTGCGCGCGGAAACGCGCGAGCAGGCGGAGCGTGAGGCGCAGCTCATTCTGCGCGAGGCGCGCGCCGAAGGTGAAAAACTCATGGAGAACGTGCGCGCGGAGGTCCGGCGTCTCGAGGCGGATATCGCCACGCTCGAAAAATCGCGCATGGCCTACATCAACCAGCTCCGCGCGGTCATGGAGCGGCATCTGGCGGAGCTCAACGCCACGGAGATGCCCACGCCGCAGGCGCGCACGAGCGGGGAGAGCAAGGCGACGGAAGGCTCGGTATCCGATCTGCGGCAGCATCTCAAGACGCCGGCCTGGCTCGAGTCGCTGGTCAAGGAATGACGGGCCTCCGGCTCGACGATGCCAGGCTGCTGGCGGCACATCGCACGCCGGCCGCCGCGCACACGCAGGAACAGGTTGCCACCGCCGTCGCCGCCGTGCGCGACCGATTTGCCGGCAGCGTGGACGCAGCGATCATCCTTGGCACCGGTCTCGGCATGCTGGCCCGTACCATGGATGTCGAGGTCGCCATTGACTACGCGCACATCCCGGCGTTTCCCCGTGCCACGGTGGAATCGCATGCGGGCCGGCTGTTGTGCGGCATGCTGGCGGGAAAGCGCGTGGTGGCCATGCAGGGGCGCTTCCACCTGTACGAGGGCTACACCGCCCAGCAGGTGAGCTTCCCCGTGCGCGTGATGCAGGCGCTCGGCGCCGGCGTGCTCGTGGTCACCAACGCGTGCGGTGGCATGCACCCGCTCTGGAATCCAGGCGACGTCATGCTCATGGCGGATCACATCAATCTGCTGGGTGACAATCCGCTGATCGGTCCGAACGACGACCGCCTGGGTCCGCGCTTCCCCGACATGTCTGCTCCGTACGATGCCGCACTGCGGGATCTCGCCCGTTCCGTGGCGGCGGCGGCGGGCATTGTGCTGCGCGAGGGCGTGTACGTGGCTGTCGCCGGCCCCAACCTGGAGACGCGGGCGGAGTACCGGTTCCTGCGCGCCATCGGCGCCGATGTGGTGGGCATGTCCACCGTGCCCGAAGTGATTGTGGCCGTGCACGGGGGCATGCGCGTGCTCGGGCTCTCCATCATCACCGATCGATGTCTGCCGGATGCGCTCGAGCCCGCGACCGTCGAACAGATCATCGCCGTCGCGACGCGCGCGGAACCTGCTCTCTCCGCGCTCGTGACGGGCGTCCTGGAGCGGCTGTGAGCGTCGCCGGATCCACCGCGGCTCCCGCGGGCAGCCGCGCCGCCACGCGCTATCGCCTGCTGCCACCCGACCGTCCGGCCGCCACGCTCGAGCAGGAGATGCTCGAGCGATGGGCCGCCGAGGACATTCTGGCGCGCACCGTACGCGAGCGTGAGGGTGCGCCGGACTTCGTCTTCTTCGAGGGGCCACCCACGGCGAATGGGCGTCCCGGCATCCACCACGTGTTCTCGCGAACGGTCAAGGACCTCTTTTGCCGGTATCGCGTGATGAAAGGGTATCGCGTGCTCCGCAAGGCGGGGTGGGACACCCACGGGCTGCCCGTGGAAATCGAGGTGGAGAAAGCGCTGGGCATCAACGGCAAGCACCAGATCGAGGAGATCGGCGTCGAGCGGTTCAACCAGTTGTGCCGCGAGAGCGTGTGGAAGTACAAGAGTGAATGGGAGGAGCTGAGTTCGCGGATCGGCTACTGGCTCGACTACGCGCATCCGTACATCACGTATTCCAACGAGTACGTGGAGAGCGTCTGGTGGGCGCTGAAGACGCTCTTCGAGCGCGAGCTTCTCTATCGCGGTCACAAGATTCTCCCGTTCTGCCCGCGCTGCGGGACCACGCTGTCGAGTCACGAGGTTGCGCAGGGATACGAGGATGTGACGGACCCCAGCGTGTACGTCGCGCTCGACCTCGTCTCCGGTACCGGGCAGGGAACGGCGGAAGAGGCCGGTGGCGCATCGCGGCGGATTCTTGTATGGACCACGACGCCCTGGACGCTCGTGTCCAACGTGGCGCTCGCGGTGCATCCGGATCTCGAATACCTGGAACTGCGGCGGCGCACGGGTGTGGATGCATCCACGCTGATTCTCGCTGCGGCACGCGTACCGGCGGTGATGGGGGAGGACTGGACGGATCGATGGGATGTCGTGCGGCGACTGCCCGGTGCGCGGCTCGCGGGGTTGCGCTATCGCCGCCCGCTCGACTGGGTGCCGTACGGTGAGGGCGAACACGAGGTGATCGTCGCCGAGTCATTCGTGTCGGCGGAGGACGGGAGCGGGGTGGTGCACATGGCGCCCGCGTTCGGCGCGGACGACTACGCAGCGGGACGGCGCCACAAACTGGCCTTTCTGCAGCCGGTGAATCTGCGCGGCGAATTTCCCGCTGACATGCCGCTGGTGGGCGGCATGTTCGTGAAGACCGCCGATCCAGTCATCATTCAGGAACTGCAGGCGCGCGGTGTACTCTGGAAGGCGGGCACGCTGGAGCATTCCTATCCGCACTGCTGGCGCTGCGGCACGCCGCTGCTGTATTACGCGCGTGAGAGCTGGTTCGTGCGAACCACGGAGTTCCGCGATGCCATGCTGGCGCGCCACGCGCGCGTGGCGTGGCATCCGGCGGAGGTGGGCGAGGGGCGCTTTGGCGAGTGGCTCCGCAACAACATTGACTGGGCGCTCTCACGCGACCGGTACTGGGGAACGCCGCTGCCCGTGTGGGTGTGCGACGCCAACGATGCGCATCGGGAAGCGATTGGCAGTTACGCTGAGCTGGCCGCGCGCTGGGGACAGCCGCTCCCGGCGGCGTTCGACCCGCACAAGCCCTATATCGATCGCTACGAGTGGCGCTGCGGCCGGAGCGGTTGCGCGGGGACCATGCGTCGCGTGCCCGAGGTGATTGACACCTGGTTTGATTCGGGCTCGATGTCGTTTGCGCAATGGCACTTTCCGTTTGAAGGCGCGGCGATGATGGCGCAACAGTACCCGGCGGATTTCATCGCCGAGGGGGTGGACCAGACGCGCGGCTGGTTCTACTCGTTGCTGGCGATCGCTACGGGGCTGGGTGATGCGATTCCGGGCAACATGGCGGATGGTCCGACCGACGCGCTCGCGGCGCCCTATCGCTCCGTGGTCGTGAACGATCTCGTTCTCGACGCCACCGGCGCCAAGATGTCGAAGTCCAGGGGGAATGCCGTGGATCCCTGGACGGTGCTCGAGCGGCACGGCGCCGACGCCATCCGGCTCTTTCTGATCGCGTCGAGTCAGGTCTGGGTCCCGCGGCGCTTCGACGAGGAGGCCATTCGCGAGCTGGCGGGGCGCTTCCTGCTCACGTTCAGGAACGTGTACAGCGGCATCTTTGCGCGCTATGCGAATTTCGGCTGGGCACCAGGACCGGAGGATCCGGCGCCGGATGCCCGTCCCGCGATCGACCGCTGGATCCTCTCGCGCCTGGCGCACGTGCAGCACGAGGTGGACGCGTTCATGACGGGATACGACGCCACCCTCGCGGCGCGTGCCGTGATGGAGTTTCTGGTGGACGACGTCTCCAACTGGTATGTCCGCCGCTCGCGGGCGCGCTTCTACGAGGTGGACGCGTCGGACAACCGCGCGGCGTTCGCCACGCTGCACGAAGTGCTCGTGGTGACATGCCGCCTGCTGGCGCCCTTTGCGCCCTTCATGACCGACTGGATGCACCGGGAGCTCACGGGCGACTCGGTGCACCTGGCCGACTTTGGCGGCGGCACCGGCACACCGGACCCGGCGCTGGAGCAGGGAATGGCGGATATCCGCCGGCTGGTCTCGCTGGCGCGCTCGGCGCGCGAGAGCGCCAAGGTCAATGTTCGCCAGCCACTATCCCGGCTGGTGTGCGTCGTGCCAAATTACAAGGCTGGAACGTTCGAGGAGCTCGAGCCGTTACTCAGGGTTGAGCTGAACGTCAAGGCGGTTGAATTCGTGTCCAGCAGCGACGCGCTCGTGCGTCTCGAGGCAAAGCCGAATTTTCGGGCGCTCGGCAAGCGATTCGGCAAGCGAACGCCGTTGGCCGCGCGGGCGGTGGCGGCGCTCTCGAGCGAGGCGCTCCTGGCGTTCGAGCACGGTGAAGCGGTGGCAATCGCGGTGGACGGTGAGTCACACGCGCTCGGGGCGGAGGACCTGGACATCGTACGGCGCGCCTCTGGCGAGCTGGTCGTGCAGGAGGATGGCGGCTATGTTGCCGCGATCGATCCGACGGTAACGGATGAGTTGCGAGCGGAAGGCGTTGCCCGGGAGCTTGTGAGTCGGGTACAACGCATGCGTAAGGATCTGGATTACGACGTGAGCGATCGGGTGCGACTGCAGGTGACCGGCTCGCCAACCGTGGAAGCGATCGTACGGGAACATGAACGGTATATCGCGGGCGAAGTGCTCGCGCGTGACATTGTCACCGGCGGTGATGTCATGGTACCAGCGGACGCGGTGCAGACGGTGGAGTTGCTCGACGACACCGTGCGCATTGCCTTGACCAGAGCGCACTAGCAATGGCTCCATCCGTGAGCGTGAAAAAGAACAAGCCCATGACCAAGAAGCAGCTGGCCCACTTCGAGAAGCGATTGCTCGAGGAGCGCCGCCGCGTGCTCAAGGAGCTCGGCAACTATACCGAGGCCTTCACCGCCACCCCGCAGTCGGCGGACGGCGACCTGAGTTCGTATTCCTTCCACATGGCGGATCAGGGCACCGATGCCATGGAGCGTGAGAAGGCATTTCTCTTCGCCAGCCAGGAAGGGCGATTTCTCTGGCACATTGATCAAGCGCTCCGGCGGTTGTACCAGACGCCGGAAATATTCGGGAAGTGCCAGACGTGTGGTGGGGACATCGACTTCGATCGGCTCGACGCGCTGCCGCATGCCCGGCTGTGCATAGCCTGCAAGCAGCGTGAGGAAAATGGAAAGCGGCAGCAGCCCGAACAGAACTGAAAGCGGAGTTTTCTGGTCGCTGGTGCTCGGCATCGTGGCGGCGGACATCGTCACGAAGCTGATTGCCGTCACCTTGCTGGTGCCCCGTCAGATCCCGCGGGAAGTCGTGGGGGACTGGGTGCGGCTCACGCTGGTGTTCAATCGTGGCGCCGCGTTCGGCCTGCACCTTGGCCCGTATTCCCGCGAGATATTCCTCGTGCTCACGCTGGTGGCGCTCGCGGTGCTCTGGCGGCTGTTCCGCACGGCGCGGCCGGGCGACTGGCTGCGCATCGTGGCCCTGGGCATGGTGTGCGGCGGCGCCATCGGCAATCTCATTGATCGGATTCGCTCGCCGCTCGGTGTGGTGGATTTTCTGGACATCGGCGTACACGACTGGCGCTGGCCCACGTTCAACGTGGCCGACATCGCGGTAAGCACCGGCGCCTGCCTGCTCGCGCTGGCGCTCTGGAGCGAGGATCGCGCGACGGCGAGCGCGACGGCTGCCGCGGCTGTTGCCGAGCCGCCGGCGGAGCAGAAGGTCTAGGACGGCGGACGGGGCAGCCGACCGAGCCGGCATGTCCGCCACCGTCCACCAGTTTTCCCTCGACGCCGATAGCGACCTCCGGCTCGATCTGCTCGTCGCTCGCCGTCTGGATCTCTCCCGCAACCAGGCCGCCACGCTCATCGCCACCGGCCGTGTGACTGTCGCCGGCCGTCGCGAGCGCTCCAGTTATCACGTCCGCGCCGGTGAGCCGGTGCGGGTGGAGGTGCCGCCGCCGCCCGATCGCCGCGTCATCGCGGAAGAGATTCCGCTCAGCGTGGTCTACGAGGATGAGCACGTCCTCGTCGTGGACAAGCCGGCCGGCATGGTGGTGCATCCGGCGCCGGGCCACTGGAGCGGCACGCTCGTCAACGCCCTCAAGGGGCGCGGCGGCGCGCTCTCTACGGCGGGTGGAAGCTACCGCGAGGGCATTGTCCACCGTCTCGACAAGGACACCTCCGGTCTGCTGCTCGTGGCCAGGACGGATCGGGCACACCGGACCCTGGGAGCGGCGCTGGCCGCCCGCCGGATCACGCGCCGTTACGCCGCCCTGGTCTGGGGCCATCTCGCGGCCGACCAGGTGACCGTGGACCGTCCGATCGCCCGGGATCCACGAGACCGAAAGCGGATGGCAATCGTCAATACCGGGCGAGTCGCGCGGACGGACTTCACGCGGCTTGCCCGCTTTGACGCGACGGACCTGCTGCGCGCGCATCTGTACTCGGGGCGCACGCACCAGATTCGCGTGCATCTGGCGTCCCTTGGACACCCGGTGGCGGGAGATGACACGTACGGCGGTGGTGGCGGACGGCGGCTGCTCGAGCTGCCCGCGCGGCGCCACGCGCTGCACGCGGCATGGCTGCTTTTTCCGCATCCGGTGACCGGATCGCTCGTGGAGCTGCGCTCGCCGCTCCCGGCCGACCTGGCCAGGGCCGTCGCGGCGGCGGCAGGCGACGCATCACTGGCATCCAACCTGGATCTGCTCGACCACTTTGGCTTCTACCACCTCGACCCCACTCGATGACCTGCCACGGCAGCTGGTACTCTTCCGGCTGTCGGGTTGCACCTATGGCGTCGCGCTGGATGCGGTTCGAGAGATCATGCCCTGGCGCCGGCCCACCCGGCTGCCGGGGGCACCCGCCTGCATTGCTGGACTGCTGAACATCCGCGGGGCCGTCGTCACCGTGATTGACCTTGGCCTCCGGCTGCACGATGCGGCCGCCGCGCACCCTGCCGGCAGCGTCATGCTGGTGGAGCATGGGACCAGCCTGGTCGGTGTGGCGGTGGACGAAGTGCTCGACATTCGCCGGGAGGCGGAGTTGAACGCCGGCGATGCACCGCACCTGCTCGACATCCACGACGTGCTCTCGCCCCTTCTCGCCTGATCGGAGGATCTGTTCCGTGAATCACACCGTGCTCGTTTGCGACGACGCCATCTTCATGCGCACGCTCATCTCCGACATCCTCTCCGGCTCGGGCTACGAAGTCGTGGGGCATGCGGAGACGGGTGCCCAGGCCGTAGAGCGATTCCAGCAGCTCCGGCCGGACCTGGTGACCATGGACATCGTGATGCCGGACATGGGTGGCATCGATGCCGTGAAGGAGATCACGAAAATTGATCCCGGCGCGCGCATTCTCATGTGCAGCGCCATGGGGCAGCAGGCGCTGGTCGTGGAAGCCATCCAGGCGGGCGCGAAGGACTTCGTGGTGAAGCCCTTCCAGCCCGCACGTGTGCTGGAGGCGGTTGCGCGGGTGCTCGGCTGATGGATCTCGCCCGGTACACGGAGCTCTTTCTCACGGAAAGTCGTGAGCATTTGGCGGTGATGAACCGGCACCTGCTCGTGCTGGAGCGCTCGCCCGGCGCTCGCGAATCGCTCGACGCCACCTTTCGTGCCGTGCATACCATCAAGGGCATGAGCGGCACCATGGGATACGAGGCCGTGACGGCGCTCGCGCACGAGATGGAAACCATGCTCGACGCACTGCGCGGCGGCCGTCTCAGGGTGACCGCGTCGCGGATCGCCGTGTGTCTCGACGTGGCGGACGCGCTGGAGGAGATGGTGGGGGGCGCGGTACGTGGTGACGATCTCGCGCGTGTCGGCGCACCGCTCGTGGCGCGACTTCGGGCAATGGCCCGCGATGGCGAAGACACGGATGGTCATGCGACCGACACGGCGGGTGTGGCGGCCGCCGGAGCATCGGTTGCGTCCGCCGCCGCAGCGCCTGCTCCGCGCGCCCGGCAGGTGCGCGTGGACATCGCCCGGCTCGATGCCCTCACCGATCTCGTGGGCGAGCTGATCATCGTGCGCGGCCGGCTCATGCAGGAGGCCGCGCTGAGCAACAACCCGCCGCTGCTGGAAGCGGCCGAGCACACGGCGCGTCTGCTGGATGACCTGCAGCACGCCGTGCTGCAGGCGCGCATGGTGCCTGTCTCGCACGTCTTCGACCGCTTTCCGCGCATGGTGCGCGATGCCGCGCGGGGCCTCGGCAAGGATGTCGCGTTCGACATGGATGGCGACGACATCGAGATTGACCGGTCGCTGCTCGATGAGCTGGGCGATCCGATCGTGCACCTGCTGCGGAACGCACTGGATCACGGCCTCGAACCGGCGGCCGAGCGTGTCGCGGCGGGGAAGCCGGCGGAGGGACGGCTCATGCTCGGCGCGACGCGCGAGCGCTCCGCGGTCGTCGTGCGCGTGAGTGATGACGGCCGTGGCATGGACCGCGCCGCGATCGCGCGCCGCGCGCGCGAGCTCGGCATGCCGCACCGCGGCCGTGGAGCGCTGAGCGACACCGAGCTGCTCGAGATCATCGCGCGTCCGGGCTTCAGCACCGCGACACAGGTCACTGAGGTGTCCGGACGTGGCGTCGGCATTGACGCCGTCCTGCACCGCGTACGCGCGCTCGGCGGCACGGTGGAAATCTCCTCACGCGAGGGACAGGGGACGACGGTCACGCTGCGGCTGCCGGTGACGCTGGCGATCGTCCGGGCCCTCATCACGCGGGTGCGCGATGAAGTGTACGCCATTCCGCTGACGCACGTGAGCGAGGCGCTGGAGACCGACCGCTCCGAGCTGCGCCGCACGCGCGGCGGCGAGGTCATGCTGCATCAGGGCCGGCGGATGCCGGTGCTGCGGCTGCGCGAGCTGGTGCACCTGCCGCGGGAGCCGCGCGACACGGAGCAGGTCGTCATGCTCGAGATCGGCGAGCGGCGCGCCGGCCTCATCGTGGATGAGCTGACGAGCCAGCAGGACATTGTGGTGAAACGGTTCGACGCCGCGCGTGATGGCGGCGCGCTGTTCAGCGGGGCGACCATCCTGTCGGATGGTGCACCCGCGCTCATCGTGGACGTGGGAGGGCTCATGCGAGGGCAACATCATGGCTGATCTGTTCGCACTTTCCCTGCGGGAACTGGACGCGCTGCGCGAAACCGCCAACATCGGCGCGGGCCACGCGGCCACCGCGCTCTCCCAGATGACGCACAGCGCCATCATGATCAGCGTGCCGACGGTGACCATCGCCGCACTGGAAGAGATCCCGCCGCAGGTGTCGGAATCCGAGGAGCCGGTGGCGGCCGTCCTCATGCGCATGACCGGCGACCTGACGGGTCGCACCCTCCTCCTGCTGCCGCACTCCACCGCGTTGCGGCTGGCGCAGCTCATGCTGCGGCGCGAGGGTCCGCACGCGGATCATTTCAGCGAGCTGGAGGAATCTGCGCTCAAGGAAGCGGGCAACATCCTGAGTGGCGCGTACATGAACGCGCTCAGCGATTTCATGGGGCTGCTGCTGCTACCGTCGCCGCCGAGCTTCGCAGTGGACATGTCGGCCGCCGTGCTCACGAGCGCGTATCTCGAGTTCGGTGCCGAGCGCGACGTGGTGTTCGCGGTGGAAACCCAGTTCTACCTGCAGGAGCACAGGGAGCGTCTGCGTGGATTCTTCCTGCTCATGCCCGATCAGTCGTCGCTCGACGCCCTGCTGCGCGCCATGCGCATCGCGTAACGATGAGCGTCGCCCTGGCCATGCAGCGCGATCGTGAGGTCCTGCGATCGTTCGCCCGCCGGATCGATCCGGCGGACGCCGGGGCGCACAACAACCTCGGTGTCCTCTATTATCACAAGGGGATGTACGACGAGGCCGTTGCCGCGTTCGGTCGTGCCCTGGAGCTCGACCCGCAGATGCAGGTGGCGCAGCGCAATCTCGAGGTTGCGTGTTTCAACACCGGCTACTACGACCGGCGCGTTGCCGAACTGCGCGAGCGGCTGCATGTGCACCCGGACGATCGTGCGGCGCGCTGGGAGCTGGCGCGCGCGCACGCGGCGCTCGGTGATGCGCGGGAGGCCGTGGTGGAGTTCACCGCGCTGCTCGAGCACCATCCGGCGGACGTGGAGGCCATGCTGCAGCTCGGCATGGCGCTGCAGGCGAGCGGGGATAGCGAGGGCGCGCTGGCCCGGTTCGAGCGCGCCCGCGAACTGGCGCCGTCGCACGCGGGGGTCGCCTTCCGGATTGGCGATGCCCTCTACCACCGGGGTGCCACGGAGGAGGCGCTCGAGGCGCTCATGCACGCCATCGCGCTCGCGCCAGAGCATGCGGATGCCCAGTATCTGCTCGGATTCGTGCTCGGGGATCTGGGGCGGCACGAAGAAGCGCGCGCCGCGACGCAGCGCGCCATCCAGCTGAATCCGTCGCTCGGGCGCGCCCAGGCCAACCTCTCGCTCGACCGCAACAACGCGGCGACGTATCGCGAGCTCGTCCCGGCCCGCCAGGAGCGGCACTCACGGCAGATGATGGAGGTGGCGCGCGATCACGGCATGGCGCACTACGCGCTGGGAGTCGCGTTCCGGCGCCGCGGCTATCATGCCGAAGCGCTGCGCGAGTACGCGCTGGCGCTGGAGCGTGACGAGGACCGGGGTCTGGTGCTCGCCGCCATGGCGGAAGCGCATCTGCTCGAGCGCGACCTGGACGCCGCCGTCGCCGTGTACGATCAGCTCCTGCACGACCAGCCGGACAATGCGCGCCTCTGGTGCGAACGCGGCGTGGCTGTGCATCTCGCCGGCCGGCACGAGGACGCGGCCGCGAGCTACCGCCGCGCACTCGAGCTCGACCCGGGATACGCCACGGCGCACAACAACCTCGGTGTCGCGCAGTCGCACGGCGGAGACGCGCCGCGGGCCGCGGACTCGTTTCGCGCGGCGCTCCGCTCGCACCCCGCGTTCGTCAAGGCGTGGTTGAATCTCGCACTCGTCCTGCACCGGAGCGGCGATGCGCGCGGCGGCATCGATGCCTACCAGCAGGCGCTGCGCGTGGAGCCCGAGCATCCGGTCGCGTGGAACGGCGTGGGGCTGATTCTCTCCGCCATGCAGCGGCCGGGCGATGCGCGCAATGCGTTCGGCCGCGCCATTCAGGCGCGGCCCGAGTATGCGGAAGCCCACTACAATCTCGGATTTTCACTCTCGGCGCTGGGCGACTACGATGGGGCGCTGCGTGCGACGAAGCGTGCCATGGAGCTCGAGCCGTACTACGTGCCGCAGAAGTTCGAGCTGGTGATCGACCTGGAGCACGAGGATCCCGATCTCGCCATCGCGCCGGACCTCGGCGGTGCGCACGCGGTGGAGGGTGCCGTGGCCAGCTTCGATTTCGATGCGGCTCGCCTGGACGATCTGTTCAGCGAGCTCGCGCCGCAGGATGTGGGCGGCGAAGCCGCACCGGAGCCGGCCGGCGCCGCAGCGACGCCGTATGCCGCGGCCGGCGAACTGCTGGCCCGTGGGCTCGCCGATGATGCGTTGAGGGAGATCACGCACGCGCTGCATCAGGGCGCGGACCGCGCGACCGGGTACACCCTGCTCGGTGACGTCTTCGCGGCGCAGGGCGTGCACGGCGAGGCGCTCGAGCGGTTTCGCCAGGCGCGCAGCGTGAATGGCACCGTGCCGCGCGCCATTGCTGGGGAGGCCAGGGCGCTTCTGGCGCTCGGCCGCGCCGCGGAGGCGCGCGAAGTGGCCGAATCCCTGTTGCGCGTGGATCCCGCGAACGTGGACTGGCTGCTGCTCGTGGCACGAGCGCGCGGGCAGGCGGGCGATGCGCACGCGGCCCGGGACCTGCTCGACGGCGTCCGCGCGCGTTTCCCCGCTCGAGCCGATGTGCTGAAGGAATTCGGCGACGCGGCGCGCCTCTGCGGCGATGCGGAGGGGGCCATGCAGGCGTATCGGGCGGCGCTCGAGCTGGATGGTCACTTCGCCGTGGTGCGGCACGATCTCGCGTTGCTGCTCGTGACGCGGGGAGACTTCGCGGGCGCGGAGCAGGAGCTGCTCGCCGCACTCGAGTCGGTGCCCACGTACGCGGGTGCCACCCTCGCGCTTGCGTCGGTGCGGCGTCGCGCCGGCCGGCCGCGCGAGGCCATCGGGCCGCTCGCCGAACTGCTGCAGCGGGATCCGTGGAACCTCGATGCCCTGTTGTTGCTCGGTGACGTGCTGCTTGACGTCGGTCGCTACGACGACGCCAGCCGTGCGGCGGAGCGCATCATTCGATTCGAGCCGCGGCACGTGGATGGCCTCTGCCTGCAGGCCGAGGTCTGCAGCCGGCAGCGTCGCTATGCGGACGCCATCGCCACCTGGCGGCGGGTGCTCGCCATTGCGCCGGAGGGCAGCCAGGCGCGCCGCGCCGAACGCGGCATCCGCACGGCGAGCGATCTGCTGCGCGTCCTCCGCCCCAGCGAGGAGGCAGCCTGATGGCTATCGAGGGCCCCCTGCACGAGCTGGGCATTCACGACGTCTTCCAGCTCCTCGATCTGAACCGCAAGACCGGCGCGCTCACGGTGACCTCGTTCGTGCGCGACAACCGCGGCACCGTGTACTTCGATCGCGGGGCGGTCGTGTACGCCGCGATTCGCAGCAATCCGCATCCGCTGGGGCAGTTGCTCCTGCGTGCGGGCAAGATCTCCGAGGGGGACCTGTCGCGCGCCCAGGCCGTGCAGCAGCGCGGCGGCGGGCGGCCGCGCCTTGGCGAGGTACTCGTGGAACTCGGCGCCATATCGCGTCGCGAGCTGGAACGGCAGGTTCGCTTCCAGGTGGAGGAAGTGGTCTTCGAGCTCATGTCCTGGCAGGAGGGCTTTTTCTCCTTCGAGGAAGGAGAGGTGCGCGAGATTCCCGCGGAGGCCGCGGTTCGCATCTCCACGGCATCCGTACTCATGGAGGGCGCCCGCCGCATCGACGAATGGTCGCGCATCGTGAGCAAGGTGCCGCACCTCGGGATGGTGGCGGCGCTTGCGCCGGTAAGTGAAGAACAGTCGGCGTCGCTGGATCTGCTGCCCGGAGAGTGGGAGGTGCTGATCGCGGTGGATGGCGTTCGCGACCTGCGCACCATTGCGCACGAGCTGGCGCGCAGCGACTTCGATGTGGCACGCACCGTGTACGGGCTGGTCAGCACGGGCGTGGTCGAGCTGCGCGATGGCGTGGACGCTCCGCCCGAGGACGCGGCGGCCGTCGCCGTGCGAGCGCATCTGGATCGGGCGCGCGCGTCACTGGTTGGCGGCGATGCAGAGAACGCCGTCTCGGCGGGACGCATGGCCGTGGCGATCACCCAGGGTTCCGCGGAAGCGCGAGCGATTCTCGCCGCGGCACTCACCATGGCTGGTCGTCACGACGAGGCGGCGGCGGAGCTGCAGCACGCGCTCGAGCAGGACGCGGCCAATCCGATGCTCCATCGTGCGCTGGGCTGCTGCGCCGCGCGACGCGGCGCGCTGGATGAAGCGGTGACGCACTGGCGCCGATATCTCGAGCTGGCACCGGATGCGACCGCGGACAGAGGTATTCACGACGCGCTCGAAGGCGCAGCCGCGGTGCACGCCCTGCTGCGGGAGCCGGTGCATGTCTGACGAGATTCGCCGGCTCAGCGAAGAGCTCGCGCGCGAGCCGTCCAGTCTGGTGTTCGTCCAGCTTGGCGAGGCGCTGCGACGCAGCCGCCAGCCCGATCTCGCGCTGCAGGTCGCGCGCCGGGGGTTGGAGCGGCACCCGCATCATCCCGCGGCGCACGACCTGCTGGCGCGCGTGCACGTAGATCGCGGCGAACTGCAGGACGCGCTGGACGAGTGGAGCGTCGTCCTCGCGGTCGCGCCGGAGCACGCCGGCGCGCGCCGCGGCATGGGATACGTGCTGTTCAAGCAGGGGCGGCTCGAGGAGGCAGAGCAGCAGCTCGCGGCGGCCGCGCGCGCGGACGGCGCGGACGCGGGGGCGGGCACGGCGCTGCGCATGGTGCGCCGCATGCTGCGTTATACGAGCAGTGCGCCCGCGCAGGCGTCGCCGGCCGGCGCCAGCATGGCCGACGCGCAGCAGCGTGTGCAGGAAGAAGCCCGCTGCCTGTTCGCCGAGGCGCTCGGCGACGCCGATCAGACCGCGCTGTTGCTCGACGGCCATGGCCTGGTGCTCGCGGGCGCGTACGTCACGAGCGACGGTACGGATGTCGCCCAGGAAATCGGCGCGGCACTGGCCGGCACGCGCGAGGAGATCACACGTGTGACACAGCACCTGCATCTTGGCGCGTGGACGACGCTGGTGGCGGAGACACGGGTCGCGACGATCGCCATGGCGCCCGTCATGACCGATTCGCTCGTCCTGGCGGCCGCCGCGCGCTCGGTGCCGCTCGGGCTGGTGCGCCGGCTGCTCGATCGCTGCGCGCGACGCGCGACGACGTGGCTCACGGAGGATCCGTGAGCGCCGCATTCGGGGCGCCGATCGCGGCAGTGGTGCGACTGCGCGGGGTGCTGGCCTGCATGGTCGTGGATGAAGCCGATGGCATTGTCGTCGCATCGGAGCTCCACGTCGGAATCGACGCGGACGTGCTCGCGGCTGTGGCGGCGGCGCTTTTTCGCGGTCTGCGGCGGTCGGCGGAAGCGGCCGCGCTCTCATCCGTCACCTATCTGCAGCTCGAAGCCGAGCGGGGATTCCTGTGCGCGGCCGGGCACGATGGCCTCGTGCTGGTCGCGCTGGCGGAGCCACGTGCGCAAATGGGCCTGGTACGCGCGGCCATGATGGGCGCGGCGGAACAGCTCGCATGAAGCCGCTCGTCGCCGAGGCGTGGGTGGAGCAGCCCCTGGAGCGGTTCGTGCGGGATGCGCGCGCGCGGTTCGCCATCGTCCTGAGAACGAACGGGCAGGTGCTGGGCCAGTACGGCTTCACCCGCGCCCTGGACGTCATGTCGGCGTGCGCGCTGGCCGCCGCGATCCACGGGTCCGCCGAAGCGCTGGGGCGCGAACTGGACGGTGCGCCCTTTCGGGAGCTGTATCATGCGGGTACACAGCGGCAGGTCTTTCTCGCTGCGACCGCGGCCGTGCGCGGCCCGGTGCTGCTTTTCTGTGCGTTCGATGCGGAAAGCTCACTCGGGCTGGTCCGCATGTATTTTCAGGAGTTCCGCCGCGCCGTTCTCGAGACCGCACCGGAGGCGCCGCCGCCATCGGTCCGCTTCGGTCAGGATCTCGAACGCGATCTGCACCACAATCTCGCCGTGCTGTTCGGGCGCGGTCGCCAGACTCCCACAGCCTGACTGCATCGTGCCGCTGGTCAACTACGCCACCCGAGAAATCACGTGCAAGATCGTCTACTACGGGCCCGGTCGCTCCGGGAAGACGACGAACCTGCAGTACGTGTATGGACAGGTGCCGGGCAACCGGAAGGGAAACATGGTGTCGCTCGCCACACAGGCGGATCGCACGCTGTTCTTCGACTTCCTGCCACTCGACCTGGGCAGCATTTCCGGGTTCACGACCCGGCTGCAGCTCTACACGGTGCCTGGACAGGTATACTATCAATCCACGCGGCGGCTCGTGCTGCAGGGTGCTGACGGCGTGGTATTCGTGGCGGACAGCCAGTCGAGGCAGCTCGAGGAGAACATCGAGAGCCTGCGGGACCTCCATGCCAACCTGGCGGATCAGGGCATAGATGCGCGCGCGATTCCGCTGGTGCTGCAGTACAACAAGCAGGACCTGCCACGTGAGCTGATTCTGGAGACCGATGTGCTGGACCAGGCGTTGAACTTTCGCGACGTACCGGCGTTCACTGCCGGCGCACTGCACGGCAGCGGTGTTTTCGAAACGCTGCGCAGCATTGCCGGGCTGGTGCTGCGCCGGCTGAGCGCCGCTGCGCCGGCCGGGAGTCGGTGACCGTGGATCTCGACAGCCGCTATCGGTTCGAGACCTACGTTGTGGGGACGGGCAACCGCCTGGCGGTATCGGCTGCGCGCGCCGTCGCCCAGTCGCCCGGCGCCGCATACAATCCACTGTTCATCTACAGCGGGTCCGGCCTGGGCAAGACGCATCTGATGCTCGCGATCGCGCATCTCGCGCTGCAGCGACAGCCGGGGCTGCGCGCGGAATACACCACCGTGGATGAGTTCGTGGACGAGCTGAACGGCGCGGTGGCCGCGGGGACCATGGACACCCTGAAGCGGCGCTACCAGGAGGTTGGCCTGCTGCTCCTGGACGATGTGCAGTTTCTCGCGGGGCGTCGCGAGATGCAGTCCGAGATGCTGCGCCTCTTCAACGTGTTGCAGCGCAGCGGGCGCCAGGTCGTGCTGGCGAGCGATCGCCCCCCCGGCGAGATCGCGGATCTCGATGACCGGCTGACGACGCGCTTCGCGGGGGGGCTCGTCGTGGATGTCGGCGAGCCGGACTACGAGACCCGTGTCGCGATCCTGCGCATGCGCAGTGAGGAGCGTGCGGCGCAGTTCGAACCCGGGGTGCTGGAAGAAGTCGCGCGGCTGCGCTTCCGGAACGTGCGCGAGCTGCAGGGCGCGCTCAATCGGCTCATCGCGCATCAGACGCTGGGGGAATCACCCGTCACGCCGGCCACGGTGCGCGAGCTGCTCGGCGAGTGCGGCGATGGCATCGCTCGCGCCACTCCGGTCCGGGCCCAGGCCACCGAGTTCGACACGCTGCTCTCGGATGTGAGCGAGGTGCTTTCCCAGCAGCTCGAGGCCTGGCGCATTCGTGTGAGTGAGGCGATCACGTACTGGCACGAGCTGGGGTATCACGCGGGCAGGCTCGAGCGGGCGCTCGACGGCGCGGTTGAGCCGGATGTGGACGCGCTGCTCACGGACTACGAGGCCGCCATCGCGCGCCTGCGGGATCTGCAGCAGACTGCGGCGAAATTCGATCACCGGCTTGCCACCTCCGAGCTGTTCCTCGACCCCGAGCGCGTGTCCGAGGCGGAACTGGTGGTTGCGCGACTGATCGGCACGGTGGATCCACCGCCCGGGCCGCGTGTGGAGTTCACCCGGGCCGACTTCGATGTGGGCCCGTCCAATCAGCTCGCGGTGCACGCCGCGGATACCGTCGTACAGGAACCGGGTGGCAAATACAATCCGCTCTACCTCCACGGTCCATCGGGCGTGGGCAAGACGCATCTGCTGCACGCCGTGGGGAACGAACTCGTGGCAACGCGGGGCGGTGCGGCCCTGGTCGCCTGCGTGAATGCGCGCGACTTCACCGACGAGCTCATTCGCGCGCTTCAGGATGGTACGATCGAGCGCTGGCGCGTGCGCTACCGGGTGCTGGACGTGCTCCTCATGGATGACGTGCAGCAGCTCGCGGGCTCCGAGCGCACGCAGGACGAGCTGTTCCACCTGTTCAACAGTCTCTACGCAGCGGGTCGTCAGATTGTCCTCGCCGCGGACCGGGTACCGGGACGCATCGAGGGACTGGAGGACCGGCTGCGTTCCCGATTCGAGGGCGGTCTGGTAGTCGAGATGCAGCGGCCCGATCATGCGCTGCGCGAGAAGTTCTTCGCGCGTCAGCTCGCGGCCAGTGGCCAGCGCGTGGATCGGGCGCTCCTCGAGTATCTTGCGGCGCGCCCCGTCAGCAGCGTCGCCGAGGTTTCCACCCTGGTCATGCGCCTGCGCAAGGCCGCGGACGTCGTCGGCGTGCCGCTCACCGCAGCGCTCGCGAGAAAAGAACTCGAGGGCAGCTTCGCAGCACCATCCGTCACGCGGACCACACCCGGGCGCTCGGTGGATGAATCGTTCCTGGATGAGGAGAAGGTTGTCTGGGAGTGGCCGGAGCTCTCGGGCCGTGCCATCGAGGACTACCGCTGATGGCCATCAAGGGCAGCCTGCGCGAAGCCAGCCTTCCGGATGTGCTGCAGCTCCTCGCCATGGGACAGAAGACGGGATGCCTCAGCGTCACGGATCGCAGCAACTTCGGCTACATCTACTTCGAGCGCGGTCGCATCACGTACGCGTCCATCGTGAACCGGAGGGACCGGCTGGGCGACACGCTGGTGAAGGCGCGCGTGATCTCGAAGGAGACGCTGGATGCGGCCGTGGAATCGCAGGGCGCCAGCCATCGCCGCAAACGGCTCGGCGAGATTCTCGTCGAGCGTGGCGCGCTGCCGCAGGAAACGCTGCATCGCTATATCCGCCTGCAGATCGAGGAGGCGGTGTACTTCCTGTTCACCTGGGCGCAGGGGAGCTTCAATTTCGAGGCGGACATCCGGCCGGACGATGCCAGCCTGCTCGTGTCCATCAATCCCGAGTCGCTGCTCCTGGAGGGCGCACGCCGCGTGGACGAATGGAGTCAGATCGAGAAGAAGATTCCGAGCTTCGATCTGATCTTCGCGGTGGATCGGGCGCGTCTCGCCTCCAGCGGTGTACAGGTGACGCCCGAGCAGGAGCGGCTGCTTGCGCTGCTCGATGGCCGCCGCGATGTGAATGCGCTCGTGGACGCGTCGGGGACCGGGGAGTTCGAGGTGGGCAAGGCGCTCTTCGTTCTGCTGAGTGGCGGGTTCGTGCACAAGGTGGGGAAGTCGCGGCCGCCGGAGGAGGTGGCGCGCTCCTCGCGGCTGGATGAGCACCAGAATCTCGGTGTCGCCTTCTACCGCGCGGGGATGTTCGAGGAAGCCACGCGGGAATTCCGCCGGGCCACGGAACTCTCGGCGAACGATCCACGCGCTCGATTCTATCTGGCGCTCATCGCCATGCGGGAAGGGCGCTGGACCGACGCCATGAGCATGCTGCGCGAGGCCGCGAGCCAGCCGGGCGCGCGGCCGGCCGTGCATCACAACCTCGCGATCGTGTACGAGCGCCTGGGCCAGCTGGACGAAGCGCGCGGCGCGCTGTCCGAGGCCATGCGTCGCGGCGGGCAGGATGATCCGCGCGTGCGCACGTCCATCGGTATTCTCGCGCTCAGGAGCGGCGATGTGCCGGAAGCGGATCGCATGCTGGCATCGGCACGCGCCATGTGGGGCGATCGCGCCCCTCCCGCGGTCTGGTTCCACTACGCCGCGCTCGCGGCAGCGCTCAGCGGTGACACGGCGCGCGCCCAGGCGCTCGTGACGGAAGGACTGGAGGCCTATCCGCGCACACCGGCGCTCTGCAATACGCAGGCGGTGCTGCACGAGCGTGCCGGAAATTTCGCGGCCGCCGTGCGCAGCGCGGAACAGGGCATCCAGGACGATGCGACGCTGCCGCAACTGCACAAGAATCTCGGCGACGTGCTCTACCAGCTGAGTCGCTACGAGGAGGCACAGGAAGCGTATCTGCAGGCGGTGACGCTCAATCCCGCGCTCGGCGACGATGTCTATCTCAAGCTCGGGAACATTCGCTTCAAGTGGCAGCACCGCGATCAGGCACTTGCCTACTGGGAACGCGCCCTGGCACTGAACCCGCGCAACGAGACCGTCCGCGCCAGCCTCGAACTGCTGCAGGTGCTGCCGACGTGACGCACGAGGTGCGCGTGCGCGTGGCGGACGCCGCCGCTGCTCAGGGAGATGCCATGCTGGCCACGCTCGGACTCGGGTCCTGCGTGGCGATCGTCCTGCATGACCGCGAGCGATGCGTTGGCGGGCTGGCCCACATCCTGCTGCCCACGCCGGCGCTCGCGCGCACGACCGGCAACCAGGCGAAGTGCGCGGTTACCGCCGTCCCCTTTCTCCTCAGACGCATGCAGGCGCTGGGCGCGCGACAGGGGCGCATCGTCGCGAAGCTCGCCGGCGGGGCGTGCATGTTCAGTTCGCTGCTGCCGGTGGGTACTCTGCAGATGGGCGAGCGCAATCTCATCGCGACCCGCTCCGCGCTGCTGCAGGCGTGTGTCCCCATCGTTGCTGAAGATGTGGGTGGGTCCCATGGCCGCAGTGTGTACTTTTCCGTTGCGTCCGGTGCGATGGAAGTGCGATCGCTTGCCCGTGGCAATGTCGTTCTCTAGAGCGCCGCGCTCCGTGCTGGTGGTGGACGACAGCGCGTTCATGCGCCGTCTCATCACCGAGCTGGTGCACACCAGCGACGAGTTTCGCGTCGTCGGCACCGCGCGCGACGGACTGGATGCCGTGCGCAAGGTGCACGCGTTGCGCCCGGATGTCGTGACGCTCGACATCGAGATGCCCGAGCTGGATGGGTTGCGTGCGCTCGGGCGCATCATGCGCGAGTCGCCGTGTCCGGTGGTCATGCTGGCGGCCGCCACCGGTGACGCCGGCGACCAGACCATCCGGGCGCTCGAACTCGGCGCCGTGGACTTCGTGCGCAAACCGTCCGGTCCAGTCAGCCCGGATCTTTCGGTCGTGCGTGACCGGCTGCTCGATGCCCTGCGGGCGTCCGCGCAGGCGAATCTCGCGTCCGTATCGCGCGAGGTGCAGGCGGTGGACGCCGCGGCTCTTCATGTCCCGCTCGCGCCGCCCTCCCGCCACGGGCCTGCGACGCGAGCGGTGGCCATTGCCGCGTCAACCGGCGGCCCGCGCGCGCTGGCCACCCTGATCCCGCGCCTGCCCGCGGGGTTCGGGGCGGCCGTGCTGGTGGCGCAGCACATGCCGTCCGGATTCACGCGAAGCCTCGCGGAACGACTGGATGCGCTCGGGGCGCTGATCGTGTCCGAGGCGGCTGATGGCGAGCCGGTGCACGCCGGGCACGTGTACGTCGCGCCGGGCGGAACGCACATGCGCGTGACGCCGGTGGAGGGTGGTGTGACGATCGGACTGGACAGAGCGAGAGGAGCGGGGCCGAGTCCATCCGCGGACATCCTGTTCCGGTCGGTCGCCAATTGCTTCGGGGTACGCGCGGTGGGCGTGGTGCTCACCGGCATGGGACGGGATGCCGCGGCGGGATTGCGGTGCATGCACGACGCGGGGGCTGTGGGGTTCGCACAGGACGAGGAGAGTACCGTGATTCATGGAATGCCGCGCGCGGCGGTCGCCGCCGGCGGAGTGGACCGCGTCGTGCCGCTGGCCGATATGGCCAGGGCGATCAGCGACACGCTGGAGCACCGGCATGGCTGACCAGTGCGATGCGTCGCTGCGTGAGCGCTATCAGGCCATCGAGCAGCGGCTGGAGGCCGCCGCCGCACCGCGGGACCGGGACGCGATCAAGGCCGAGATCATCGCGCTGTTCCGGAGCGTGGAGCAGGAGATGGCTGATCTGGCGGCGCTCCGGGAGGAGATCAAGGTGCTGGTCGAGCGGTGGAAGCGGATGCCCGGCGCGGCGCGGCCCGCTACACCGCCGCAGGTGGAGGGCATGAAGCCGGTCATGGCGGATCATCTCGGCGCGTCCACCTACGTGGAGAAGGGATGGAGTCTGATCTCGCTGGGCGACCACGAGGGTGCGGAGCGCGCGCTCACGCGCGCGCTGGAGCTGGCCCCGAACGATCCGCAGGCGGAATCGCTGCTGGGATGGGCGCAGATGCTGCAGCAGGAATATGACGAGGCCCTGCTCACCTTTCAGAAGGTCCTGATGCACGAGCCCAGCAACTCGCTCGCGCGCGTGAACCTCGGATATATCTGTCTCAAGAAACGCATCTTCGGCGAGGCCATCGAGCATTTGTCCCGGGCCATCCGTCTCGACAACGACCGGAAGGCGTTTCTCTACGCGCACTTCTACCTGGGATTGGTCTACGCCGAACGCGAGATGTACGGCGATGCGCAGTCGTTCTTCCGCCGTGCACTGGCGCTGGGCCCGAATCTCATCGAGGCCTGGTACGAGCTGGGCCGTGCGCTGTGGTTCGGTGGACAGCCGGACGCCGCACGTCAGGCGTGGCGTGACGGCCTCACCGCGAACAAGTTCAATCCATGGGGCAAGCGGTGCGGCGAGATGCTGGAGCTCGTGGAGTCCGGGGGCACTCCCTCGCGCGACGCCTAGCGCTGGCGCTGCTGCTCTCGGCGGCGCTTCACACACGGGCCGGGGCGCAGGACGCTCCGGTGCGTCTCGACCGCGGTCGCTTCACCGTGGTGGCGTATCCTGCCGACGTGCGGCTGGCCCGGACGCTGCTGGACAGCGCCAGCGCGCGCGACACCTTTCCCGGGTTGCCCCGACCGCGCATGCGAGCGCTGATTGCCGTGGCACCGGATGGGCGGCGCTTCCGGGAATGGGTGGGGCCCGCTGCGCCGGAGTGGGGCGCTGCGATCGCCATACCGGAGGAGCAGCGCATCGTGATGCAGGGCGGCAACGCCGGCTCTGACGCAGGCAATCCGTTCCGCGTGCTCAGACACGAGCTCGCCCACCTTGCGCTCCACGAATATCTGGGTGACCGGCCACCACGCTGGTTCGACGAAGGCTATGCGAGCTACTCGGCGGCGGAGTGGGGACGCGATGATGCGCTGGCCACGAACATCTCGCTCGCGCTGCACGGCGTGCCGCAGCTGGATTCGCTCGATGCGGGGTTCCAGAGCAACGCTTCGCGCGCGGACGCCACGTACGCGCTCTCCTACCGTGCCGTCGCGGATCTGGCGTCGCTCGATCCTCAGCGCGGACTCGCGCTGTTCTTCCGCTACTGGAAGGAGACCGGTTCCATGGACGTCGCCATTCGTCGAGCGTATGGCCTGACCGAGGCCGCATTCGAAGCACGATGGCGATCGCACACCATGCACCGCTACGGGATCCTGGCCCTGCTCGCGAATGTGACCGTGATCATGGCGCTGCTGGGCTTCGTCATCGTGCCCCTCTACATCGTGCGTCTGCGCCGACGGCGTCGTGCGCTCGCGGCCATGCTCGTCGCTGACGCCGCGGCCGAGCGCGCCGCGCGGGCCAGCGCGCTGGCGGCGCTGCTGGCCAACGGCGGCACACTGGACGTTCCCGGGGAGCTGGGGCAGCCGGAGCCGCCGCCATCCTGAACCGCGCACGCGACGCCGTGCCTCGCTTGACACATGCGCCCGGCGCGATCTACACTATGCAGCTATGTCCAATTCTGAAGTCACGCCGCGGACGCGGCCGATTGTCTGGTGGGGCATCGCCGCCATTGTGCTGGTGGCGGGCTACGCCGATCTGCTGCGCGGCGGGATCACGATCGGCCCCGTGCTGCTGGTGATCGGCTACTGCATTCTGGTTCCCATCGCGATTCTCAAGCGGTAACGTCCCGGTGCTGCTGTACCGCCGGGTCCGCATCACGCGGCACGGGGCGAATAGCTCAGTTGGTTAGAGCGCCTGCCTTACACGCAGGATGTCGGGGGTTCGAGTCCCTCTTCGCCCATCGTACATCGGGACCCCGGATGGGGCTGCTGGGGTATTTCAGTTCAACGATCAGGAGGAATGAATCCGTGAAGGCTCTCATTCGTGAGGCAAGGATATTGGCCTGGAGCATGACGGCCGTGGCTGCCTGCATGCTGCCGGCGCCACTCGCCGCGCAAATCCGAACGGTAGCCCCGCCGGAAGGTGTGCCGCGCTTGATGGTCGCGCCCTTCCGGGGAAGTGAAAAGGGGCTGGGTTCGCAGGCATCGGAGGACGTGCTGAACAAGATCACGGATGACGTGCAGATCAAGCAGTTGTTCGTGATCCCCCGCAAGTATGTCTGTCAGAACCTCGAAGCGTCGGGTTTCACCTGCGACAGCGCCCTCGATCCGATCACGGCCAAGCAGCTCGCGACCGCACTGCGCGCCGACGAGTATCTCGAAGGGACGATCACCAAGTCCGGTGCGACCTATTCGCTCGCTACGAGCATGGTGCTCACGCGCGACAACAGCATGGTGCAGCCACTGCCTGTGGTGCAGGGTCCCAAGCTCAAGGATCTCGCCGAGCAGGTGTCGAAGGAAATTCAGGCGGCGCGCAAGCAGCTGCCGGACGAGCGGAAGTGCGAGTTGGCAGTGGCCGGAGGCCATCCGCAGGATGGCGTGACGGCCGCACGCGCGGCGATCGCCGCCTACCCACAGTCCACCATTGGTCGCGTGTGTCTTGCCAATGCGTATCTCGCGCTCAAGATGCCGCCGGATTCAATCATCAACGTGACGTCCAAGGCCATCGAGATCGATCCGAAGAATCGTCCGGCGCTCGCCCTGGCGGCGCAGGCCTACAAGGACCGGTACGACCAGACCAAGGACACGACATCGCTCGACAAGGCCGTGGATACGTGGACGGCCATGCTGCGAGCCGATCCCAAGAATGCCACCCTCGTGCAGACGGTGAGCGAGAAGATCGCGGCATCGGGACGCGCGGCGCGGGCCAAGCCCATTATCCTGCAGGCACTGCAGGACAACCCTGGTGATCCGTCGCTCATGCACCTGGGCTGGCTCATCCTGCAGGCCACGAAGGACTACGAGCAGGCCGCCGAGATGGGTGAGCAGATGATCAAGAGCGACACCGCGGCGGCCGATACGTCGTTCTTTGCGCGCCAGGCCGCACTCTACACGCTCGCCAACCAGCCGCAGAAGGCGGCAGAGACCTCAGCGCGCGGCGTCGCGAAATTCAAGGACAATGCCACGCTCTGGTCGCTGAACTCCCAGACACAGCGCCTCGCGGGACAGATGCAGAAGGCGGTGGAATCGGCGGACATGGCAATCAAGCTGAATCCGAAGGCGGAGCACGCGTATTTGCGGAAGGCGAATGCGCAGATCGAGCTCAACCAGCCGGACAGTGCCATGATGTCGCTACGCGGCGCGCTCGCCAACGGCGAGGATTCCTCGACCGTCGCGCAGTTCCTGCTCTCACTGGGTAACAAGGCGTTCAAGGCCGCGAACGACTCGACACATCCGGGCACCATTCAGGATTTCCAGCGCGCGGTGCAGATCCTCAGTTTCGCCGACAGCGTGGCTCCATCGCCGGCGGCCAAGTTCCTGATGGGCGTCTCCAGCCTGAAGATCGGTGATCAGGCGGTGCGTCAGAACCAGACCGCCAAGAAGTGCGATCTGGCCAAGACGGCGCAGGATGCCTTTGTTGCGGCGCAGATCAATCTGCAGCAGGGCGGTTCGATCGATCCCAAGACCGCGGCGCAACTGCTCGCGGCCATTCCGCAGTACACCCCGGCGGTTGACGCACAAGTGAAGAAGTACTGCAAGTAACTGCCAGGCGTCCTGAGCGCGTCGCGCCCGCCGGGTTTTCCCGGCGGGCGCGCGTGCATCCGGCGGCCACTTGCCACGCACACTAGACTCCATGCATGCCATTCGTTCAGTCGCGCTTGACTCCATGCACCGGGGCGCGCTAGAATGCGGTCCCCGTCGGACCAGGCCACGAACTGGGCGAGCGCGTACCACGTGCCGGTGCTGGCATCCGAGGTGTCCGCGCTGCTCGCCGGGCTGCCAACCATTCTGGACGGTACCCTGGGTGGCGGCGGGCACGCGGAAGCGCTGCTGGCTGCGGGGGCGCGCGTCACCGGAATCGACCGGGATCCCGAGGCGGTCCGCACGGCATCGGAACGCCTCCAGGCGTATCGCGAGGCCGGAACCTTTCGCGCGCTGGTTGGAAATTTCGCTGACGTAGGGAGCATCGCGGCCCTCGCCGGCGAGCAATTCGATGGCATCGTGCTCGATCTCGGCGTCTCCTCGCATCAGCTCGACGATCCACTGCGCGGCTTCTCCTTCCGGGAAGGCGCGCCGCTCGACATGCGCATGGGTACCGACGCGCCGTCGAATGGTGCGCGCCTGCTCAACAGCGCCGACGAGCGCGAGCTCGCCTTCATCTTCAAGGAGTTCGGCGATGAGCCGCGCGCCTATCGGCTCGCGCGCGAGATTGTCCGGCGCCGCGCCGCGCGGCCGTTCGCGACGAGCGACGATCTCGTGGGCGCGATTCGCGGCGCGCTGGGCGCGCGCACCGGGCCACCGGACTTCGCGCGACTCTTTCAGGCGGTGCGCATTGCCGTGAACGACGAACTGGCCGCGCTCGAACGTGGGCTCCCCATGCTGCGAGACCGCCTGCGTCCCGGCGGCGTGTTCGTCGTGATTGCGTACCATTCCGGCGAGGATCGCATCGTGAAGCAGGCATTTCGCGAGTGGAGCCGGGCATGCATCTGCCCGCCGCGCCAGCCCCTGTGCACCTGTGGGGGGACGCCGCGGGGCGAATTGCTCACTCGGCGCCCGGTGTCGGCGCCCGCCGGCGAGGTCGCGCGGAATCCGCGCGCCCGGAGTGCCAGGTTGCGGGCATGGCGAAGCGCAAGGTAGCCCGACGCGGGCGCTCCTGGCTGGCGCTCGCGCTGTTAGCTTTCGTGCTCATCGCCGCCGGCGTGGTCTGGCGGCGAACGTCGGGAATCGCGCAGGCGCGGGAACTGCGCCGGCTCGAGGAACGGCGCCAGCAACTGCAGGCCCAGCGAACCGCGCTCGAAGGGGAGATCCGGGAGCTCTCCAGTCGCAGCGCGCTCGCTCCCATCGTGGAACATCGCCTCGGCATGCACGTGCCGAGTGATACACAGGTCATCATACTCCCGAGCCACTCCGTCGCGCCGTAGATGCTTCGACCCAGCCGCATCGCCCTCATCCATGCCGCGCTGCTGCTCTTCGCCGTCGCGCTTGTCCTGCGCGCCGCCGATGTGCAGCTCGTGCAGGCTGCGACCTGGCGCGCACGCGCGCAGCGGCAGCACTTCGCGGCCGCGGTGATTCCTGCTCCGCGTGGCGACATCTACGACGTCCAGAACGTGCCGGTGGCCATGAGTCGGGAAATGGTCCGCGTGAGCATCGCGCCGCGCGAGCTGCGCAATCGCGCGGCCCTCGCCGGCGCACTCGCCCGGCTGGGCGTCGCAAGGCAATGGATCACGCGGGCTACCGACGCGAACCGGGCGTGGGTGACGCTGCCTGGCAGCTACCTGGCCGGGGATGCGGCCACGCTCACCGCCATGCGCGGCGTGTACGCCACGCCCGTGATCCAGCGCGTGTATTCGTCGCGCCAGGCCATGCGCCGCGTCGTCGGATGGGTTGATGCGAGCAACGCGCCCATGGGCGGCCTCGAGCTCGCCCTGGACTCGTTGCTGCGCGGGCGCGATGGCCGCGCCATGGTGTCCCGCGACTCGCGGGGCCATCGCTTCGAGTCGCCCGGCGACAGCGACGTCGCTCCCGTCCGTGGGGATGCCGTCGTGCTGACGATCAATCAGGAGCTGCAGGAAATCTCCGAGCAGGCCCTCGATGATGCGGTGACGCGGACCGGTGCGGACGGTGGTGATATCGTCATCCTGGATCCGAAGGATGGCGAGATCCGCGCGATGGCCAGCGAGCGCCAGGGGGTGAATTCCTTCGGCAATCCTGTCGTCAGCGAACCGTTCGAGCCGGGTTCCACGCTCAAGCCGCTCGTTGCCTCGCAGCTTCTCATGGACCGGCTGGCCACGCCAACCGATGTGGTGAACACCGAGAACGGCACCTTTCGTCTCGATGGACGCACGATCACGGATGAACACAAGGCGGCGCGGATGTCGCTCGCCGATGTCATTCGGTTTTCGAGCAACATTGGCATCGTGAAGTTCAGCAGTCGCTTCACCACCGCGCAGGAATATCAGACGCTGAGGGATTTCGGGTTCGGCACGCCGACGGGGGTCGCGATCCCCGGGGAGGCATCCGGCACGCTGCGCCCGCCGAAGGAATGGTCCAGCCAGTCGGCGGCCTCCCTGGTCATGGGATACGAGATTGCGGTGACGCCACTGCAGCTCGTCGCGGCATATGCCGCCGTGGCCAACGGTGGCCTGCTGCTGCAGCCCGCCATCATCAGGGAAATTCGCGCACCCGATGGCTCGGTGATCTTCCACCATGAGCGACGCGTGGTGCGGCGCCTCATGACGCCGGACGTTGCCGCCGAGGTGCGGCGCATGATGATGGGAGTTGTCGAGGAAGGTACGGGCAAGGAGGCCGCGCTCGGCCAGTATACGCTGGCGGGAAAGACCGGCACGGCGCGGCGTACCGGCCCGGACGGGCGCTACGAAGCCGGCGCGTACACCGCGTCGTTCGTCGGACTCTTTCCCGCGGATGATCCACAGTACGTGATCTACGTGAAGATGGACAGACCGCGGAACTCCATTTTCGGCGCGATGGCGGCGGCGCCGGTATCCAAGATCGTGCTGCAGGCGGCGATCGCTGCACGCAACGCCGCGCTCGACCGTCGCGAACTCACGACGCACGAATCCCCGCCGGGCTCCATGGATTCGATCGGGAAATCCGTCGCGATCTTACCCGCCGCCGACAGTGGCACCGGCGATGCGGCGGACTCCGGGTCGGTTTCGGTACTGCTCTCGCTGCCCGTTCCGCGGAGCGCGGCGCGGCCGGCGTCGGCTCGTGTCGTGCCCGACGTGCACGGGCTCACGCTGCGCGCGGCGGTGCGCGCTCTGCACGCGGCGGGGTTCCAGGTGCAGCCGGATGGATTCGGCATGGCGAGCGGCACCATGCCGCAGGCCGGCACCACGGCGCCGAGTGGTACGCTCGTACGGCTGGCCACGACACCATGAGCGCCGTCTCCACGGCTCGCATGCTCGCGGCGCTTCGTCGCACCGGGCAGCTCCTCGACCTCACGGGAACAATCCCGGAAGAATTCACAAGTGTCACAGACGACAGTCGAGCCGTGAATTCCGGCGCGCTGTTCGTCGCAGTGCGTGGCGTCACGCGGGATGGGCACGAGTTCCTGCCGCAGGCTGAAACGCAGGGTGCGGCAGCGGCCATCGTGGAAGAGCGGGGGCGCACCGCTCTGCCATCCATCGTCGTCCGGGACGCCCGTCGTTCCGCCGCGCTCGCCGCGGCCATTGCGTACGATGAGCCGGGTCTCGCCCTGCGGCTCATCGCCGTCACCGGCACCAATGGCAAGACGACGACCGTCGGCATCCTGCGTCATTTGCTCGACAATGTCGAGGGGCGCAGCGCATCCATCGGGACGCTCGGCGTGCTCGCGGGGAGCGATGGCGAACCGGTGCCTGGCGGCGCGGGCCTCACGACGCCGGGGCCGGTCGAGCTGCAGCGCGTCCTGCGCCTGCTTGCCGACGGGGGTGTGCGCACGATCGCCATGGAAGTGTCGTCGCACAGTCTCGATCAGCATCGCGTCGATGGGCTGACGTTCGCGGCCGCCGTGTTCACGAACTTCACCCGCGATCATCTCGATTACCACGGTACGATGGACAAGTACTTCGCCGCGAAAGCCAGGCTGGTCGCGCAGCTCGCGCCGCGAACTGGCGTCGCCGTGGTGAATGCGGACGATCCGGCGTGGCGCAAACTGCCGCGCGCACCGCGCCTCCTGACGTTCGGCCTGGGCAATGATGCCACGGTGCGCGCAGAGTCCGTGAGCTATCAGCCGCGTGGCAGTGAATGGCGCCTCTGCGCGGATGGACAGCGGCATTCGCTGCACCTGCCGCTCATTGGCGATTTCAACGTCGTGAATGCGCTCGGCGCGGCGGCCACGGCGTGGCACCTGGGGATGCCGCTGGGCGAGATCGCCTCGCGGCTGCGCACCACGCCGCAGGTGCCGGGCCGACTGGAGGTGATTCACGAGCGTCCCACGGTGCTGCGCGACTACGCGCACACGCCCGACGCACTCGAGCGCGCGCTTGCCGCGGTACGACCCTTCACGCGACGGCGGCTCATCGTCGTCTTTGGCGCCGGCGGCGACCGCGATCGGGGGAAACGGCCGCAGATGGGCAACCTCGCCGAACGCGCGGCCGATCACGTCATTCTCACCAGTGATAATCCGCGCACCGAGGATCCCGAAGCCATTCTCGACGACATCGAGGCGGGCATGCGCAAGGCGAACCATGAACGCATCGAGCAGCGCGAGCGCGCCATTCAGCGGGCGCTCGAGATGGCGGATCCCGCCAACGATGTGGTGCTGCTGGCCGGGAAGGGACACGAGACGTACCAGGTGCGTGGCACCACGCGACACCCATTCGACGAGAAGGCCATCGTGGCGGAGCTCATGAGCGCCCGCAAGTGACCGGCGCGTTCTGGACGCTCGACCGCCTGGCGCAGGCACTCGCACCACATGCGGCGATTCGACTGCCCACCGGCGCTGCAGCGGTGCATGCGATCTCCACCGATACGCGTGCCATTGTGTCCGGTGACTGCTTCGTCGCGCTTGCCGGGGACCGCTTCGACGCCCACGATTTTCTCGGCGACGCGGTGGCACGGGGTGCGGGATCGCTCGTGGTCTCGAAACCCGGGCAGGCGTGCACGGCCGGCGTACCGATGTATGCCGTGGACGACACGCGTGCCGCGCTCGGCGCCCTCGCGCGATTTCGCCGCCGCGCGTGGAATGGTCCGGTCGTTGGCGTGGGCGGCTCCAACGGCAAGACCACCACGAAGGAATTCCTGCGTGCGGCGCTCGACAGCAGGCTGGAGGTCCATGCCACCAGCGCGAATCTGAACAACCTCGTGGGCGTTCCGCTCACGCTGCTCGCGCTGCCGGATCACGCGGACGTGGCCGTCGTCGAGATGGGGATCAACGTTCCCGGAGAAATGGAGGCGCTGAACAGGATCGTCGCGCCGGACATCGCGCTGTTCACCTGCCTGGCCGAGGAACACCTCGAGGGACTTGGGGACTTGCAGGGGGTGCTGCGCGAGGAGTCGAATCTCTTTGATGGTGCGCAACTGGCGATCGTGCCCGCGGCACAGCCCGAAGTGGCGCGCGCGGCCCAGGGGCGCGCCCGGCGCGTGCTCACGGCCGGTCTCGATGCCGGCGACGTGCGGCCGGCGCGCTGGGGGCTCGATCGTGACGGTCACGGGTGGCTGGAGCTGGATGGCGTGACGATTCACCCGCCCGTTCGCGGTGTGCACAGCCTGCGCAACGCGATGCTCGCTCTGGCCACCGCGCGCGAGTGCGGCGTGGGCACCGCGGATGCCGGGCGCGGACTGGAGTCTGCGATGATCCCCGGCATGCGCCTCGCCTGGGAGACCATCGGCTCTGCTACCCTCATCAACGATGCCTACAACGCGAGCCCCGCATCCATGCGCGCCGCGCTCGACTTGCTCGATCGTCTGGATTCCGGTCACCAGCGCGTCGCCGTGCTGGGGACCATGCTCGAGCTGGGCGCGCACGCCGGCCGGCTGCACACGGACGTGGCGCGGTATGCGCTCGCGTCGTCCATTGACGTAGTGGCGGGACTCGGCGAGCTGGGCGACGCCCTGCGTGCGACTGCCACGGCAGCGGACCGTGACCGGGTGATCACGGCGCCGGACATCGATGGCTTGTGGGCCGCGCTCGAGCCGCGGCTCGCACGTGACGCCACGATTCTTCTCAAGGCTTCGCGCGGCGTCCGGCTCGAACGTCTCGTACCACTTCTCACCGGCTGGGCAAGGCGCTAGTGCTCTACCACTTCCTCACGCAGTTCACCGAATCCTGCCGCTACTGCGGCGTTTTCAACGTCTTTAACTACATCACCTTTCGCTCGGCCGGTGCGGCCGTCACGGCGTTTCTGCTGGCGTTCATCACCGGCCCGCTCATCATCGTGCGGCTCCGTGCCATGAAGGTGCGGCAGGTCGTGCGTACCGGCACGCCGGAGACCCACGCCACCAAGAGCCGTACGCCGACCATGGGCGGCCTGATCATCCTCGTGGCCGGCATTGTCGCCACGTTACTGTGGGCCAGGCTCTCGAATCGCTATGTGTGGGTGGCGCTGTTCGTCATGGCGTGGATGGGCGCCATCGGGTTCATTGACGATATCCTGAAACTGAAGCAGAAGCGGGAAGGGAAGGCGAACGTCGGGCTGGTGGAGCGCTACAAGCTGGCGGGGCAGCTCTCTCTGGGCGTACTGCTCGGCATCTATCTGTGGCAGGTTCCGCTGTCCACGCTGCCCGGCGCATCCACCACGTTGCCGTTCTACAAGTATGTGCTCGTGGTGCCAGCGGTGGCGTGGCTCTACGTCCCGTGGACGGCGTTCATCCTGACCGGGACGAGCAATGCCGTGAACCTCAGCGACGGACTGGACGGCCTCGCGGCGGGGCTCACGGGCATCGCGGTGATCACGTTCGCGATCTTCGCGTACGTCATGGGGCGCATTGACACCAGTCAGTATCTCCAGATCTATTATCTGCGCGGCGCCGGCGAGCTCACCGTGTTCTGCTCCGCGCTGCTTGGCGCGTGCATTGGTTTCCTCTGGTACAATGCCCACCCCGCCGAGGTCTTCATGGGCGACACGGGATCCCTCGCGCTGGGTGGAGCGCTGGGCGCGATTGCCATTCTGCTCAAGAGTGAATTCCTGCTCCTGCTGATCGGTGGCGTGTTCGTGGCCGAGACGGTCTCCGTCATCTTGCAGCGCAGCGTGTTCAAGATTCGGCGCCGCCGGCACGGCCTTGAATTCGCGCAGGCGCATCGCTTGTTCAAGCGCGCGCCGCTGCACCATCACTTCGAATTGTCCGGGTGGACCGAGACGCAGGTCGTGGTCCGCTTCTGGATTCTGGGCATCTTCTGCGCGTTCATCGCGCTCACGACGCTGAAACTGCGATGATACCGGACGCCTGGCGGCAGGGTGAAGTGGCGGTCACGGGGCTGGGACGCAGCGGACGCAGTGCCGCCGCCCTGCTCGCGCGCCGCGGGCTCAAGGTGTACGTGTCCGATGAAAGCTGGTCCAGCGCGCTGGAGGAGGAAGCCGTCACGCTGCGCGCAGCCGGCGTCAGCGTGGATCTCGGCGCACACGACCTGGACCGGATTGCCCGCGCCGGAGTGGTCGTCGCCAGCCCGGGCGTGCCGCCAGACGCGCCGCCTCTCGCGCGGGCGCGCGCGGCTGGCGTGCCCATCGTGAGCGAGATCGAGGTGGGACTGCACGCCCTGCCGCCCGGCACGCGCTACATCGCCATCACCGGAACGAATGGCAAGACGACGACGACCGCGATGGTGGGACATCTGTTGCGCAGACTGGGACTCCGTGCCGTGGATGCCGGCAATATCGGCACGCCGCTCACCAGGGTCGCGATGGAGGAGCCGCCCGCCGACTGGATCGCGCTCGAGATGTCGTCGTTCCAGTTGCATGACACGCCGGGCATCCGCCCCACCGTGGGTGTCCTCACCAATCTTGCGCCCGATCACCTCGACCGCTACGCCTCCGCGGAGGAGTACTACGGCGACAAGGCGCTCCTCTTTCGCAATGCGACGGCGGCATCGCGCTGGGTCGTGAACTACGGCGACCCGGCGGTCATGGCGATGGTCGCGCGAGTGCCGGGCGCTCACCACTATTTCGGGCGCTCGCCGTACGCGGAGATGAACTTCGTGCTTCCGTCAGGCGATCCGGCCCGGGCGGCGGCGGAACGCGGGGGCAGCATCGAGTGGAAGGGCCTTCCGCTCCTCTACCGCGACGAGCTCTCGCTGCTCGGCGATCACAATGTGGACAACGCCATGGCTGCTGCGCTCGCGGTGCTCATCGCGGACGACGCGCATCAGACGCCCGAGGCGCTCGAGTGCATTGCCGAAGGGCTGCGGACCTTTCACGCGCTCGAGCATCGTCTGGAAAGCGCCGGCGAGTTCGACGGTGTGCTCTGGATCAACGATTCCAAGGCAACCAACGTGAGCTCCACGCTCGTCGCGCTCAAGGGAATGACGCGCCCGACCATCGTGCTGCTCGGGGGACGCCACAAGGGCGAGCCCTATGGCGCGCTGGTACCGCCGTTGCGGCGGGTGGGGAAGGCCGTGCTGGCCTACGGCGAGGCGGGTCCGCTCATCGCCCAGGATCTCGCCAACGTGGTGCCCGTGCACCTGCTCGGGTCTGATTTCGAGCACGTGATGACGATGGCGCGCTCCCTGGCGCGGCCGGGTGACGTGGTGCTGCTGTCGCCCGCCTGCTCCAGTTACGACATGTTTCGCAATTATGAAGAACGTGGGCGCGCATTCAAACGACTCGCGCAGGATGGGGCATGACGGGTGGCCCTGGAATACGCGAACGCTGGCGCATGAGCGTGCACGCCCGTGCGCTGGTGATCGTAACGGCCACTGTGCTGGCGTTCGGCCTGGCGGTGCTCTACAGCGCGAGCGCGCTGCTCGCCGTGCGTGAAGGACACGAGAGCATGTACTACCTGCTCCGGCAGCTCAGCGGGATCGGTATTGGTGTCGTCCTGTTCGCCATCACCGCCAAGATGGACGCGGAACGATGGCGGAACTGGGCGTGGCCCATCCTGGGAATGGGCATTCTGCTGCTCGTCATTCCGGTGCTGCCGTTCACGACCGCGATCGCGCCACGCATCAATGGGTCCCGCCGATGGGTGGATCTCGGCTTCGCGTTCCAGTCCTCGGAGTTCGCGAAGCTGGCGGTGGTTGTCTGGACCGCGATGCTCATCGTGAAGAAGGGAGACGCGCTCCGGCGCCTCACCAAGGGACTGCTGCCGTTCCTGGTCGTACTTGCGGTGCTCAATCTGCTGGTCGTGCTCGAGCCGGATCTCTCCATGGCCATGACGTTCACGCTCATCATGGGCGTGGTGCTCTTTGCCGGAGGCGTGCGCATCGGGCACGTGGTGGTGCTTTCGGTGCTGGCCATCCCGCTGCTGTGGCACGAGGTGGAGAAGGTTCAATACGCGCTGCTCCGCATGACCTCGTTTTTCGATCCCGGACGTGCGCCGACGGAAGCAGGCTACCAGCTCAAGCAATCGCTCATTGCCGTAGGCTCGGGCGGACTCTTCGGCGTGGGGTTCGGGCAGGGACGCCAGCAGATGGGCTTCGTGCCGTTTCCGTACAACGACTTCATCGCGAGCAACATTGGTGAGGAATGGGGATTCCTGGGGATTCTCTTCATCACGCTCGCCTTTGCGCTGTACGGCTGGCTGGGTTTCCGGATCGCGAAGGAAGCACGGACGCCGTTTCAGCAATTGACCGCGATCGGCATCACCTTCACGACCGTGAGCACGGCATTCCTGCATATTGGCGTGGTGATCGGACTGCTCCCCACCACAGGTCTCACTCTGCCCTTCATCTCGTACGGGCGTACGAATCTGGTACTGTCGATTCTCATGACCGGCATTCTCGTCAATATCGGGAGTACTCGTGAGCGCGTGGTGGGCGATCGGGCGACCAATCCGCTCACAGCCACTGCGCCGTGATCGTCTGGTTCGCCGGCGGCGGCACGGGCGGACACCTCTATCCGGGACTCGCGATTGCCCGGGCGCTGGTCCGAGCGGACGCGAGCGTTCGGCCGGTGTTCATTGGCGCCCGGCGTGGCATCGAGCGTGATGTCCTGCCGACCACGGAGTTCGCGCACCTGCTGCTCGACTTGCATCCGCTCTATCGCGCGCACCCCTGGGAGAACTGGAAAACGGCGCTTGGGTTCGCCAGAGCATGGCGCATGCTGGGGCGGCAGATGCAGGAGACGCGACCCGTGCTCGTGCTCGGCACCGGGGGCTATGCGTCCGGCGCCGCGCTTGCGTTCGCTGTGTCGCACGGCGTGCCGATCGCGCTGCAGGAACAGAACAGCGTGCCCGGCCTCACCACGCGGTGGTTCAGCCGCTACGCCCGCGAGATCTATCTCGGTTACGGCGAGGCGGCAGTCCGCCTCCATGCGAACACCGGGGCGTGGGTCGGCGAGACCGGCAACCCCATCGACCCGCCGCCAGTGCCCAGGCCAGCTCGCGCGGACGCGCGCATGCGCTGGGGCTTCCCGGCAACGGGTGGAACGGTGGTTCTGGTGATCGGTGGCAGTCAGGGTGCGCGCGCGGTGAACGACGCCGTGGCGGAGTGGGTGCGCGCGGGGCTGCCGGACGACCTGATGCTGATCTGGGGAACGGGGCGTGGCTCGTACGCACGCTTTGCGTCGCTCGATACGCCTCGCGTGCGCGTGGTGCCGTATCTCGCGCCCATCGCGGAAGCCTACGCTGCCAGCGACCTGGCGGTCTCCCGTGCTGGTGCTCTGACGCTGGCCGAGTTGTGCGCGTGGAACATACCGATGATCCTGATTCCGTTGCCAACGGCCGCCGCAGACCACCAGAGCGCGAATGCCCGGGTGCTCGAGGGCGCCGGAGCCGCCATGGTGCTGGAGGAGCGTGCTCTCGTGCCGGGCGAACTGGGGCAGCGGGTGCAGGCGCTGGCGGCGGATCCGTTGCGATTGCGGAGCATGTCGGCGGCAAGCGAGGCGCACGGCTCTTTGCGCGCGGCGGAGGTGATTGCGTCGCGCATGCTCGAGTTCTGTCGCACAGCCGCGCCCGGTCCAGCTCGCTGAGCGCCCCCGCGCAGGGCGTCGGCGCCGTGGTTCGTCCTCCTTGCCGGACAAATACTTACATTGTTTCGCCTCACGCAGCTTGCATCTTGAGTCGCGTCCCACTCGCGCAGTAGATTGCCGCACTCCCCAATGTCACTCTTCGATCCATCCGATTCCCGTCCGGTGCACCTCGTTGGCGCCGCTGGCGCCGGCATGAGCGCGCTGGCGGACCTGCTGGTGCGGCGTGGTGTCGTGGTCACGGGGTGCGATGCCGGCGGCGGCGCAGCGCCGGATCTGGACCGGCTGGGGATTGCGATTTCCCGGGGGCATGATCCGGCGCACGTGGAGGGCGCTCGACTGGTCATCGTGACCTCGGCAGTCCCCACCCACCACGCCGAGCTGGAACACGCACGCGCGCTCGGCATTCCGGTCATGCGGCGCGCGGAAGCGCTGTCCGAGGCTGTTGCCGCGGGCGACGTCGTGGCCATCGCCGGCACGCACGGCAAAACCACCACAACGGTCATGACCACGGATGCGCTGGCGACGGCGGGGTTTGAACCGACCGGGGTGGCGGGAGGGCGTGTCGCTGCCTGGCATGGCAACGTGAGGCACGGCTCCAGCCAGCTCTTCGTGGTCGAGGCCGACGAGTACGATCGCTCCTTTCTGGCGCTCGCTCCCACCGTCGCGGTAGTCACCAACATCGAGGCCGATCATCTCGATATCTATGCCGATCTCGATGACATTCGCGTCGCCTTCGCGCAGTTCGTGCAGGGTGCGCGCGCCATCGTCCTTTGCGCGGATGACGCGGGCGCGAGCACGCTCGTCACGCCACCAACCGCCGAAGTCATCCGCTACGGTATCCAGTCGCCCGATGCGCGCCTCGTCGCGCGCGACGTGCGCGTCGCCAATGGCGGGTCCAGCTTTACCGTGGCCTATGACAACGAGATCCTGGGTCACGCGACGCTTCGTGTGCCAGGCGAGCACAACGTGCGCAACGCGCTTGCGGCACTCGCGGCCGGACTCGCGCTGGGTGGTACCGTCGCCGCCATGGCGCCCGGTCTCGCCGCCTTCGCTGGTGTCGAACGCCGGTTTCAGCGGGTGGGCGACGCGCGCGGCGTGACGATCATCGATGATTACGCGCACCATCCCACGGAGATCGCTGCCACGCTCGCCGCTGCGCGCGGCGCGTTCCCGGGACGGCGCATCGTGGCGGCGTTCCAGCCACATCTGTATAGCCGGACGCGGGATTTCGCGGTGGAATTCGGCCAGGCGCTGGCGCGGTCGGACGCGATTTTCCTTACGGAGATCTATCCCGCGCGCGAGCAGCCCATTGCGGGCGTGACCTCCTCGCTGATCGAGCGCGCCGCGCGCGACGGCGGCGGTACGCTCGCCTGGCGCGGCAACCGGATGCAGCTCGCCGCGGCGCTCGCCCGGTTCGTGCGCAGTGGTGACGTCGTGCTGACGTTGGGCGCCGGCGACATCACGCGAACCGGATCCGAGCTGCTCACATGTCTGACGGCGGCTGGCTGAGGCGCACCGCGACGGCGGTGCGCGCGCTCGGGTGGAAACGGCCGGCCGCGATTTTCGCCGCAATCGGCATCCTGTGCACGCCGTGGTGGGGACCGCCGCTGCTGTCACATCTGGCGTATTTCCGCGTGCGGCACGTGGAGATCGTGGGTGAGCGCTACATCGAGCCGAGCGACATTCTGGCGCGATTACGCGTGGATACCGCGACGTCGATCTGGACGGACCTCGCGCCGCTCGAGCAGCGTGTCGCGTCGCTCCCACAGGTGCGCGCGGCGCGAATCGAGCGTAATCTTCCCGGAACGCTGGTCGTGCACATCACCGAAAACGTTCCTGTTGCTTTTGTGCCGTCGCCCTCCGGCTTGCATGCCGTGGATGCCTCGGGGCGAACGCTTCCGATCGATCCGAGCGAGGTTGGCGTGGACGTGCCCGTCGTCCCGCGCGCCGACCGTGTGGTGCTCGCACTGCTGGACGCCATACGACAGCAGGCGCCGGCGCTCTTCGCCCGGATCAGCAGTGTGCAGCGCACCGGACGGGATGAACTGACCATCGAACTGCCCTCAGAAGTCGTTCGCGCGGAGGTGGGGGTGACAGCGGACCGATTGACCGACATCATTCCGGTCGAGCGCGACCTCTCGCGCCGTCAACTGCACGCCGCCGAACTGGATCTCCGTTTCCGCGATCAGGTGATCGCAAGGTTGCAATGAACCCCGAACTGCTTGTCGCGGGCCTCGACCTGGGCTCTTCCCGCACCACCGCGCTCATTGCGGAGGTGGTCGGGGACATTCCCCGCCATCCGTCCATCAAGATTCTCGGAGTCGGCCAGGCCCGGACGGCGGGGATGCGCCGCGGCGTCGTCGCCGACATCGAGGAGACGACCCGATCCATTCGCGGCGCCATGGAGGATGCCGAGCGGATGGCGGGTGTGGAGGTGGAGGCGGTGTATGCGGGGATTGCGGGGGAGCACGTCCAGGCAATGACCAGCTCGGGAATCGTCGCGGTGAACGGCGATGAGGTGACGCGCGCCGACGTGGAGCGCGCGAACGAGGTCGCGCGCACGCAGGCCATCCCGGCGGACCGGGAACTGCTCCATGCCATCCCGCAGGAATATCGCGTGGACAAGAACGATGGGATCCGCGATCCGATCGGGATGATCGGAATGCGCCTGGAAACCGAGATGTACCTCGTGACCATCGGCGCCTCTCCCGCCATGAATCTGCGCAAGTCCGTGGAGCGGGCCGGCTACAAGGTGCGCGATCTGGTGCTGGAGCCGCTCGCCAGCGCCCTGGCCGTGCTCACGGAGGACGAGAAGGAGCTTGGCGTGGCGCTGGTCGAGATGGGTGCCGGCGCTACCGACCTGGCCGTGTTCCACGAGGGCAAGATCCGCTTCATGGGCACCGTGAATTTCGGCGGCAATAACGTGACGAGTGACATCGTTCACGGCCTCGGCGTCACGCAGGCGGACGCCGAGCGGCTCAAGGAGCGCTACGGGTGTGCCTACGAGCCGCTCGTGGCGCACTCGCATGACGTCATCAAGCTGCCGAGCACCGTGGCGCAGGGCGACCGCGAGATTCCGCGTGAACTGCTGGCGCACATCATTCATCAGCGGATGGACGAAATTTTCGGGTTGGCGAATGCCCGGATCAGTGACGCCGGTTTTGCCGGGCGTCTCAGTGCCGGGATCGTACTCACCGGCGGCGCGTCCGCCATCGAGGGCGCGACGGAGCTTGCCACAGAGGTATTCGGG
This sequence comes from Gemmatimonadaceae bacterium, assembly GCA_036393195.1. Taxonomy (GTDB): domain Bacteria; phylum Gemmatimonadota; class Gemmatimonadetes; order Gemmatimonadales; family Gemmatimonadaceae; genus JADGGM01. Next base: position 53,198 of record DASVWN010000113.1, read on the forward strand.
ACTGGCGTACGCGTCGGTTCGCCGGCGGAGGCAGTGGGCGGCCTGAGCGACTCGGTGGACTCGCCGCGCTTCGCGACGGTCGTCGGGCTCGCGCTCTACGGCGCGATCCAGATAGCTCAGGGAGCGGCGGTCTCGGCGGGCGGTCGCAAGCGCATGTCATCGCCTGGTGTGGATCGGATCACGCAGCGCGTCAAGACCTGGCTGCAGGACTTCTTCTGATCGTCCTGAATCCGGTAGTGTGCATCGTGGCTGGACGCATTATATTGGCAAATCGCGCGGCGCATTGCATTGCCGCGCGTCATGCCGTTAGTCTCCGCAGCACCGCACTCCGCCCGTGAGATCCCCTATCCCATCTTCTGGAGTTCCCTCCGCAATGATCTTCGAGTTCGAGGAGAGCACGTCCCAGAACGCCCGCATGAAAGTCGTCGGCGTGGGCGGCGGCGGCGGTAACGCCGTGAATCGCATGATCGAAGAGCATCTGGAAGGCGTGGAGTTCATCTCGGTGAACACGGATGCCCAAGCGCTCCTGAACTCGAAGTCCGACGTCAAGATCCAGATCGGGAAAAAACTGACGCGCGGGCTCGGCGCCGGCGCACGTCCGGAGATCGGGCGACAGGCGGTCGAGGAAAACCGTGACGAGGTCGCGCGAGTGCTCACCAACGCCGACCTCGTTTTCGTCACGTGTGGCATGGGGGGCGGCACCGGCACCGGAGCGGCGCCGGTGGTCTGCGAAATGGCGCGCGAGTCGGGTGCGCTCACCGTCGGCATCGTCACGAAGCCGTTCCTGTTCGAAGGGCGGAAACGGATGCGCCAGGCGGAAATGGGTATCGCCGACATGCGCAAGAGCGTGGACACCATGATCGTCGTCCCGAACGAGCGGCTGCTGGCCGTGGTCGGGAAGGGGATTCCCTTCGGTGACGCGCTCAAGAAGGCCGACGAAGTGCTCCTGCACGCCACGCAGGGCATCTCCAATCTCATTGGCGTCACCGGCCTCGTGAACGTGGACTTCGCCGACGTGCGCACGGTGATGCAGCGCGGCGGCTCGGCGCTCATGGGGACTGGCATTGGCCGCGGCGACAACCGCGCCATGGAGGCCGCGCAGCAGGCCATCTCATCGCCGCTGCTCGACAACGTGTCGGTGAGCGGCGCCACGGGCGTGCTGGTGAACATTACCGGTGGCAATGATCTCACGCTCGGCGAGGTGCATCAGATCAACGAGATCGTGCACGACGCGGTTGGCGATGATGCCGAAATCATCTTTGGCGCCGTGAACGAACCTGCCATGCAGGGCGAGATTCGCGTCACGGTCATTGCCACCGGCTTCGACCGCGCGGTGCAGCCGCAGGCTGGCGGCGCGGAAGGCCAATTGGGACGCACGAATCCCGCGACGCCGGTCATTCCGTTTCCCGGCGCGCGGCCGGCCCGGCCGGCATCCTCCACCATGCGCACGCCGCCGCAGTCACGCGCTCCGCAACCCGGCCAGCCAACCGAGAAGGCGTCGCAGGATCTCAATGACATGGAGATCCCGACGTTCATCCGGAGACAGATGGATTGAAGCGGCCGTCGCCACGCACGCTGTCGTCGCTGGCGATCGTCGCGCTCGCCCTCCTCCTGCTCGCCGTCGGCCTGCCGCACCCCAGGACCGCGGCGCCATTCGCGCCGCCCACAACGGACAGCCTGGCGCCGCCAGCGTGGTCCGTGCACACCGATACGTTGCACGCCGGCGAGACACTCTCCGGGCTGCTCGAGCGCGGCGGTGTGCGCAGCAGCGAGATGGCCGGCATTCTGAGCGCGGCGCCGTCGCTGGATGCCCGCCGGATTCCGGCCGGCATGCCCATTCGCGTCAGGCAGCAGGATGGTGATTCCCATCCGTCCGAAATCGTGTTCCAGCTCGCCGTCGATCGGCTCCTCCACGTCCGTCGCACGTCGGACTCCACGTGGGAGAGCGCCGTGGAGGTGCTCCCCTGGCACATCGATACGATCGTTGTGGGCGGCGTGATCCGGACAAATCTGTACCAGGCGCTGGATGACTCCGCATCAACCATTCTGCCCACCGGCGTGCGCTCGGAGCTGGCGTGGTCGCTGGCCGACGTGTACGAATACCGCGTGGACATGAGCCGCGAGCTGCAGCCCGGCGACGCGTTCCGGGCGCTCGTGGAGCGCCGGACGGGGCCGGGCGGTCTCGTGCAGCTCGGCAACATCCTCGCTGCACAATTCGATCTGTCGGGCAGCGCGATTGACGCGGTGCGCTATGTGAAGCCGGATGGCGGGGTGGAGTACTACGATCAGATGGGTCGCTCGATGCGCGCCAGCTTTCTGCGGGCGCCGCTGGCGTTCCGGCGCATCTCGAGCGTCTTCGGCGTGCGCAAGCACCCGATACTGGGAACGTGGCGGGCTCACAAGGGCACGGACTACGCGGCCGACGCCGGCACGCCGGTTCGCTCCATCGCCGATGGCGTCGTGATCTTTGCCGGCCGCAAGGGCGGCTACGGCAACGCGATTGACGTGCGCCACCCGAACGGCTTCGTGAGTCGCTACGGTCACCTGCGCGGTTTCGCGAAGGGTATTCACGCGGGCGCACACGTGGGCATCGGGCAGACCATCGGCTACGTTGGCATGACTGGTCTCGCCACCGGTCCGCATCTCCACTTCGAGATCCTTGTCCACGGTGTTCAGCGCAATCCCTCCTCGGTGCTGAGCCGCACCGATGGCGTACCGATTCCGGCGTCCGAGCGCGCGCGGTTCGACAGCACCAGGGAGGTGCTGCTCGCGTCGCTGCTGGCTGGAACGGGCAACACATCAGTCGCCAGCCGCTGACCCGGGGCGCCGAAGCCGGCTGATGCCGGCTGATGCCGGCGCCGGGGCGTTGCGTCCGCCTACCAGCCACCAGTCACCAGCCATTACCCTTCTCCCATGACATCATGGCTGCTCTCGGCAGCGGCGGGAGTCGCGATCGCGGTGGTGGGATATGGGTGGCGGCGAGGGCGCGCAACGCCGCTTCGGGGCATGCTTCTTCTCCTGCGAGCGGCGGCACTCACGCTGGTGCTCGCGCTGGCATTCAATGCGCCCGCCGGTGCGCGACTGGTTCCACGGAGCATTGTGGCGCTGGATGCATCCGCCAGCTGGACGCGCGGCGGGGATACGACGGGATGGCGGCGGGCGGTGGCGGCGGCACGTTCGCTCGCCAGCGATTCCCTGGTCCTGTTCGGCGATTCGGTGCGCGCCACGTCGCGCGCGCCCGCGTATCCCGGGGATAACGCGACGCGCGTGCGGCCGCTGGTCGAGCGCGCACTCGCCGCCGGGCGTCCGCTCACGCTTGTCACGGATGGGGAGATCGATGACCCGGGTGCGCGTGCGGCGTTCCCCGGCGGATCGCGCGTGGATGTGCTTCCGCATCCGTCCGCGATAGACGTGGGTGTCGTCCAGCTCGACGCGCCGCGCGCGGTGGTGAGCGGTGACACCCTCGATGTGCGCGTCGCGGTCCGCGCCGGCGCGCTCGCCACGCCCGCCGGTACGCTCGCGATCGTAGTGAACGGGCGGACGCTCGCCACCGCATCGCTCGCGCCATTCGCCGCGCGATCCGACCGTACGCAAACGGTCCGCACGCCGTTCAGCGGTGCCGCCGGCCCAGCCGTGCTGTCCGCGATCGTTCACATTCCCGGGGACGTCGAGCCCCGCAACGACACGCTCAGTGTACCGGTGGATGTCGCGCGTGCCGCCGGCGCGGTGCTGGCGTCCACGTCGCCCGACTTCGATGCACGCTTTCTCCTTCCGGTTCTGCGCGGTGCCGTCGCACTGCCTACGCGAGCGTACTTTCGCGTCGCGCCGCAGCAGTGGCGGCAGGACGGCTCGCTCGCGCCGGTGAGCGAACGTGTCGTGCGCGATGCGCTGCACGATGCGCCGCTGGCGATCATTCACGGGGACACCAGTTACTTCGGGGCGCCGCGATCCATCACGACCGGCTCGCTGGCGTTGCTCGTGCCGCCGGCGGATTCCACCGGAGAATGGTACGCCGTGGCCGCACCGGTGTCACCGCTCTCCGCAGCGCTCGGCGGCATTGACTGGGATAGTCTGCCGCCCATCACGACGTCGTTGCGCCCGCCTGCCGGCCAGTGGAGCGGATTGCTAGTCGCGCGTGCACGCGAGTTCGAGCGGCAGCCGGTCATCGAGGGCACGGCGTCGGGTCGCCGTGTGGTGATCGTGAGTGCGTCCGGATTCTGGCGCTGGCAATTCCGTGGCGGCGCGAGCGCTGACGCGTTCGCGGCCGTGTGGGGCAGTATATTTGACTGGCTCACTGCCGAACGCCCCGATCCGCGAGCGGCCTTTCCCGCGGAGGGCGTGGTGCGCGCCGGCGACGCGATTCGCTGGCGCCGTGGGTCTGGCGCGGACTCCGTGGTGGTTGTCCGGCTCGAACGGCGCGGTACGACTCGCACGGATTCGATACGGCTCCGCTTCGCCAGGGATGCCACTGTTGCCGAAAGTAATCCGCTGCCGGCGGGGATCTATGACGTCCGGGTCAACGGAGGTTCGGCCGTGCTCGTGGTCAACGCGTCGCGCGAGCTGCTGCCGCGCGCTCCCAGTGTAGCGAGCGGCGCGGTTGGCGGCGCTGCCGAGCCGGGCACGCGTCCGGGCCTCCGGGAATACTGGTGGGCGTACCTGCTCGCTCTCGCACTGCTGTGTACGGAATGGATTCTGCGTCGCGTGCGCGGCCTGCGGTAGCTGTTCTGGTACGCTGACTCTCTAGCCTGCAATGGCCATGCGCATTCTTCGTCGCAAGGAAGACCTGCCCCGGCGCACACTCTGGCGCCGCATCAAGGACATCGCCCTCATGGACGTGGGGGTGCTGGTGCGCGGCGGCGTCAATCCCGGGTCGCTCGAGAAGCTTGAGGAACTGCTGCTCGAGTCCGATTTCGGCGTTCCCGTGACCATCCGCCTGGTCGCCGAGGTGGAAGGGCTGGCCAGCAAGGGAAAGATCAGGACACAGGAAGAATTTCTCACGGTGCTGCGCGATGGCATCGCCACCGCGCTGCGCACGGGCACCAGCGATCCGGCGCTCAACGTGGCGCCGTCGGGTCCGACCGTCATCCTCGTCGTGGGGATCAACGGAGCGGGCAAGACCACCTTCATCGCCAAGCTGGGCGCGCGGCTGCGCGCGGAGGGGAAATCGGTGGTGGTTGCCGCGGGCGATACCTACCGGGCCGGAGCGATCGATCAGCTCCGCGTCTGGGCCGAGCGCACCGGGACACATTTCGTGGGCTCATCCGCGGGCAGCGATCCCGCGGCCGTGGCATTCAACGCCATCGAGTCGGCGCTGGCGCGCAATGCGGATGTGGTCATCGTGGATACCGCCGGCCGGCTGCATACACAGGACAACCTGATGACCGAGCTGCAGAAGGTTGCCCGTGTCGTCGCCAAGCGGCTTCCCGGCGCGCCGCACGAGACCCTGCTGGTGCTCGACGGCACGATTGGACAGAACGCGGTGGCCCAGGCGCGTTCGTTCGCGCAGGTCGTGCCGCTCACGGGCGTGGTGATCACCAAGCTCGATGGCACGGCACGCGGCGGTATCGTCGTGGCTGTGCACGAAGCGCTCGACGTTCCCGTGAAATTCGTCGGGGTCGGCGAACAGCCGGATGACCTGCTGGCATTTGATGCCGATGCGTTCGCCGGCGAGCTGGTGAGCGGGAGCTGGTAGCCGGGAGCTGGTACTCCTGTTCTCTCCCTGCGCGCAACCTCAGGCCTCCAGCGACCATGCTCCTCTCCACTCCCGTCACGTACCTCAAGCACATCGGCCCGCACCGGGCGGAAGCGCTGCGACGCCTGGGTGTGATCACGGCGGGAGATCTGCTGCGCCATCTGCCGCATCGCTACGAGGATGCGAGCACCGTATCGCCGATTTCGGCGCTGCACACGGGCATGGAGGCCACGATCATTGGCACGGTCATCTCCAAGGGCATTGTTCCCACGCGCAAGGGGCTGCGGGTGTTCCAGGCGGTTGTGCGCGACGACAGCGGCCTGATTGAAGTCTCCTGGCCGGGACAACCATTTCTGGATCGCGCGATTGCCAGGGAAGATGTGCTGCTGTTGCGTGGTGCTGTCCGATTCTTCCACGGGCGGCAGCTTCAGCCGCGCGAGTTCGTGAATCTCGGACGGGACGCGGACGGCACACAGGGCGGGCGCGTCCTCGCCGTCTATCCCGCCACGGAACGGCTGTCGCACAAGCAGATCCGCGCGCTCATCGATGAGCATCTGGAGATGCTGCTCGGGCTCGTGCACGAGTATTTCCCTCCGACTCTCCTGGCGCGCGCCGGCGTGCCGCCGCTGCGCGACGCGCTGCGCATGGTGCACCATCCGGCGAACATGGAAGAAGCGCTGCGCGGACGCTCCAGACTGGCCTTCGAGGAGCTGTTCTTCGTGCACCTGCTGCATGGCCGTGCGCGCGACATGGCTCGTGAGACGCGCCGCGGCATCACGTTCACGAATCGCCGCGATCTCACCTCGCGTCTCAAGGACGCGCTGCCGTTCGAGCTGACCGCCGCCCAGGTGCACGTCATCCGGGAAGTCGTGGCGGACATGTGCAGTCCGCGGCGCATGCACCGGCTCGTGCAGGGCGACGTCGGGAGCGGCAAGACCATCGTCGCGCTCTTTGCGGCACTCCTCGCGCTGGAGAACGGATTCCAGACGGCGCTCATGGCGCCCACCGAACTGCTTGCGGAACAGCATGTGCGCACGCTGGAGCAGCTCCTGGCGCCCCTGGGCGTGCGGCCGCTCCTCGTGACGGGCAGCGTGCCGCCTCGCGAGCGGCGCCAGGCGGACGAGCGGCTTGCCGGTGGCGCGCCACTCATCGTGGTGGGCACCCACGCGCTGGTGCAGGAGCGCACGCGCTTCGGCCGGCTGGGCCTCATTGTGATTGACGAGCAGCATCGGTTCGGCGTGGAGCATCGCGCGGCGCTGGGAGAAAAGGGAGCGCGGCCGGACGTGCTCCTTCTGAGCGCGACCCCCATTCCGCGCTCGCTGGCGCTGACGCTCCACGGCGACCTGGATGTCAGTGTCCTGGATGGGCGCCTGCCAGGCCGGCGACCGGTCCTGACCGCGCACCGGGCGGAATCATCGCGCGCGCGGGTACTCGACTTTGCCAGAAGTGAGGTCGAGAAGGGGCGACAGGTTTACATCGTCTATCCTGTCATCGAGGAGTCCGAGAAGACCGATCTCAAGGCCGCGACCACGATGCATGCCGAACTCGCGGCGGGCGTCTTCGCCAATCACCGCGTGGCATTGCTGCACGGACGTCTGAGCGCGGACGAACGTGAGCGCACCATGCGCGCCTTCCGTGATCGCGAGGTGGATGTCCTCGTGGCAACCACGGTGATCGAGGTCGGCATTGACGTGTCCAACGCGACGGTCATGCTCATCGAACATCCGGAGCGCTTCGGATTGTCGCAGCTCCACCAGCTCCGCGGTCGAGTCGGCCGTGGCGCCGAGGCGAGCTACTGCATTCTGCTCGGCGACGTGAGCGCCGAGGTCGCGGAGCGTCTCCAGGTATTTCTGGAAACCGAGGACGGATTCACGATTGCGCGCGAGGACCTGCGCATGCGTGGCATGGGCGATCTCTTCGGATCGCAGCAGAGCGGGACACCTACCTTCCGCGTCGCGGATCCCCTGCGTGATGAGGAGCTGAACCGCCGCGCCATGGCACTCGCCGCAGAATATCTGGCGACGGATCCCGCGCTGGAGCGCGCCGAGCACGCCGGCATCCGTACCGCGCTCGGCGAGCGCTTCGCCCGCGCGATCGAACTCTTCCGGGTGGGTTAGCGGATGGCAGCGCGTGGCGCGCTGCCGTGCTGTCAGGGCTTTCTCTCCGATAGCCGCTTCTTGATCCGTTCGAGCTCGGCGGTCCGCTTGTCGAGTTCGTCCTTGAGCCGCTGATTTTCCTTCTGCAGGTCCGCGTTCTGCGCCACGCTGGCGGCTGCCGCGTCGATCCTCGCGGCGTCCGCTACGTGCGCGGTGGAATCGGCGCGACGCTGCAGCGAATCCATGGCCACGGCGACGCTGCGCAGGATGACGGCCTCGGTCCGATGCAGCACGAGCGAGCTGTCATTGAGGTACGTGTCCAGGCTCTCGCGCGCGAGACGCGTGCTCCCTTTCGCGTTCGCGGGATCGAGCCTGAACAGCGCCCGCCAGAAGTTCACCTCCCGGCTCTCCGGCGCATTCGGATGGCGCTGCGAGAACGCCGTGAGGATGTAATCCGCGTCGTCAAAGCGCGACTGCGCCGCCGCCAGCTCTGCCGCCGTGAGCGTCTGCTCCCAGTTGCCGAGTGGCGGAAGCGCTGATTGCGGATGGAACGACCGTGAGCAAGCGGAGATAGCGAGCGCCATCGCGAGCGCAACCACACGCGTCACGCCGACACTCCAATGCTGGTCGGTGGTACGGTTCGAATGCGCTGCCCGGCACGAATGGGGAGGACGATCTGGAACGTCGTGCCCAGGCTGACCGTGCTCTCCACCGAAATCGTGCCACCATGTGCCTGCACGATCTGCCGCGCGATCGCGAGTCCCAACCCTGTGCCGCCGTGTGACGCCGCGTCCTGATTGTCAGCCTGATAGAACTTCTCGAAGACATGCTGGAGCTGCTGCGGCGGTATCCCGACGCCTGTGTCGCGAACGATGAACTGCACTGCGTCCTCCGATGAACCCGCCAGCAGTTCCACGGTGCCGCCGCGCTCGGTGAACTTGAATGCATTGGACAGGAGGTTGCCCAGTACTTCGCTCACGCGGTCCGGATCCCAGCGCACCTCGGCCGGCAGTTGCCCGAGATGCTCGATGCGAAAGGCGATTTCCCGTTGCAGCGCCAGCACCTGGAAGGTCTCTTCGAGCTCGGCCAGGAACGGCTCCAACTGCGTCGGACGCAGATCCAGCCGGCTGCCGCCGGCTTCGAAGCGGCTCATGTCCAGCAACTGGTGCACGAGGCGCGCAAGCGAGCGTGTCTGGGTATCGAGCGTGTGGATGATCTCGCGCATCTTTGGCGCGACCGGACCGTAGACTTCCTCCTCGATGAGCTGCAGATAGCCGAGGATCACGTTGATCGGCGTCTTCAGCTCGTGCGACGCGATGGAGACAAATTCCGCCTTCAGTCGGTCCAGCGCCGCGAGCTGCCGGGACATGGACGCGAAGCTCTGCGCCAGATGGCCAAACTCGTCGCGGCGCGACGGCGAGATCGCGAGCCGGTGCCCGAAGTCCCCGTCCGCCACCGCCGCCATCCCCTGTTCCAGGTCGCGCACCGGGCGGCTGATGCTGCGCCAGAGCAGAATCGAAATGATGAGCGCGAGGGTCGCGCCGACGGCCAGACCCATGGCGGCCGCGCGCCGTGCCGCAGTGGTCTCCTCCGTGCCGGCAGCGACGAGGCGACTCGACCGGTCCCGCAATAATCGCTCGGCGCTCGTCAATTCGCGCTCGGTGAGCGACACGGTGGTCAGCAAGTGCTTCTGCGAAATCGAGTCTGCCGACGCCCAGTGTCCCGCCGCGGCTGCCGCGTATTCGAGCGGCAGGAAATACTGCACCTGGCGGATGCCGCTCGAGATTCGCTCCGATGCGTTCGCCATGCTCAGCCGCTTGAGCGAATCGGCCAGCGTCTGCAGCTGCGTGAGCTGTGAATCCATGGCCGCCTTGTCCGACGAGTCCTTGACCACCAGGATGGCGAGATCCAGGCGACGGAGCTCATCCGTTCCCGCGCGCATCTGGTTGAGCACCAGAGATGCGGCAAAATCCCGCGTTTGAAGCAGGGTGGTGATCTGATGCAGCGTCGTGAGCGACCGCAGAGCGATGGCCAGCGGCAGCAACAGGACAATCGCGATCGCGAAGAGGCCAAGAGCCAGTTTTGAGCGAATCGTCGCGCGCGCGGTCACAGGGCGATAAGTCAGGGTAGGAGGTTCGCGACTGCGATCGGAGGGTGTGAGGCTGTATCCTTCATCGTACACGGAAACGCGAGTTCACGCCAGCGGCGTGCGGTGCATGCCCCGCGACCGGCCGTCATCTGTCGTTGACACATGGCTCAGGTGCACGGTAGCTTGCCGATCCCCAGAGAGCCGTTCACACACCACACACGACCAGTGCGTACGACGCGTATCGAGGATCTTCACGCGTACGTCGGTCGCGCGGCCACCGTATGTGGCTGGGTGACCCACGTGCGTTCGTCCGGCAGGATTGCCTTCGTGGTCCTCCGGGATGGTACGGGTATCCTGCAGGCAGTACTGAGCCGCCCGCAGGTGAGCGACACCGTGTGGGCGCGATTCGCCGAGCTTTCCATCGAGTCTTCCGTCGAGCTCACTGGCGACGTCCGTGCCGATGCACGTTCGCCGGGCGGGATCGAGCTGGCGGTGACCGCGCTCGAGCTCATCGGCACGAGTCCGCTCGACTATCCCATTCAGCCCAAGGAGCACGGTGTCGACTTTCTCCTCGACAACCGCCATCTCTGGCTGCGGGTGCCACGCCAGCGGGCCATCGCGCGTGTGCGCAACGAGGTGGAACAGGCCATTCATGACTTCTTCTACCAGCGCGGTTTTCTCCGGGTTGACACACCCATTCTGACGGCCGCCATCGGCGAGCGCTCCGGCCTCTTCGAGACCGACTACTTCGATGAAGGCAAAGCCTACCTTGCGCAGACCGGCCAGCTCTACGGCGAAGCCGCCGCGGCCGCATTCGGGCGCATTTACACGTTCGGCCCCACGTTTCGCGCCGAGAAGTCCAAGACGCGCCGTCACCTCGCCGAATTCTGGATGATCGAGCCCGAGGTGGCGTGGAACGACTCGGACAGCAACATGTGCCTGCAGGAGGACTTCGTCGCCTACCTCGTGGGCAGGTCGCTGGAGCGCTGCAAGCCGGAGCTGACGGAACTCGAGCGGGACACCAGCGCGCTCGAGCGCGTCGTGCCGCCGTTTCCTCGTGTGAACTACACCGACGCCGTAGCGATGTTGCAGCGGAAGGGGAGCGCCATCCAGTGGGGCGACGACCTTGGCGCCGAAGATGAGACGCGCGTGGTGGAGGAGTACGACCGGCCCGTCTTCGTCTTCAACTATCCGCGCGAAGCCAAGGCATTCTACATGAAGGAGAACCCGGCCGATCCGCGGACCGTGCTGTGCGACGACCTGCTGGCGCCGGAGGGCTACGGCGAGATCATTGGTGGCAGCCAGCGCGAGGATGATTACGACAAGCTCGCGCGCCGCATCGAGGCGGAACATCTGCCAATGGACGCGTATGGCTGGTATCTCGATCTGCGCAAGTACGGCACCTTCGTGCACTCGGGGTTCGGGCTCGGTCTCGAGCGCACCGTGTCATGGATCTGCGGGCTCGATCACCTGCGCGAAGCGATTGCGTTTCCGAGGCTGATGAATCGCCTGAGGCCCTGAGCGGATTCATCGCGATCAAACCGATGATCCCGCGGTGCAGAGTCCCGGTGAGCTGATCCTGCTCACCGGGACTCTGCGTCCTGCTCGCGCGCTCGTATCGGCCGCGCGGCGATCCGCCGCTCGGATGGCGCGCGGTTACTCCTCTGCCTTCACCTCGTTCCAGAGCTTGTCGAGGTCGGCGAGCGTAGCTGCGTCCATTGCCACTCCTCGCTCGCGAGCGAGCCGTTCGAGCCGCTCGAAACGCCGCTGGAACTTCTCATTCGCCCGGTCCAGCGCGAGCGCGGCGTGTACACCGGCGCGGCGGCAGAGATTCACGACCGCGAAGAGCAGATCGCCGAGTTCGTCTTCCAGTGCCGCGCGCCGGTCGCGGCGATCGTCGCGCGCGAGCTCCGCGCGCACTTCGCCGAGCTCCTCCTCGATCTTCAGCGCGGGTCCCTCTGTGTCGCTCCAGTCGAAGCCCACACCCGCGGCGCGATCCTGCAGCCGATGCGCCCGATGCAACGAGGGCAGACCGGAAGGCAACCCGTCTCCAATCGAGCTCCGCCGCCGGGCCTTCATGGTTTCCCAGTCCTGCCGATCGCCGCCGCCATACAGGTGCGGATGCCGCTGTCGCATCTTCTCAATGAGCGAGCCGGCCACGTCGTGCGCGTCGAACTGCCCATCCTCCTCGGCAATCACCGAGTGAAACAGCACCTGGAGCAGCAGGTCGCCCAGCTCCTCGCGCAGGTGCGCGACGTTTCCTGTTCGCAGCGCGTCATCGAGTTCGTGGGTCTCTTCCATGAGGTACGGGCGCAGCGACTCGTGCGTCTGCGCGCGGTCCCAGTCGCAGCGGGCGCGGAGATCGCGCATGAGGGCGAGCGCATCTTCAAGTGTCGGCTTATGTTGCATGGTTCCTCCGTAGCCCGTTATACTACCCGCCCGTGTGATGACACGTCAATGCAATCCGCGCTGATGCGCGCGTGGGTCGAGATCGATCTCGACGCGCTGCGACGCAATGGCGCCGCAATGGCCGCGCGCTGCGCGGCGCTGCTTCCCATGGTGAAGGCGGATGCCTATGGCCTCGGCGCGGTCGCCGTGGCGCGTGCGCTGACGCCGCTCGCGCCGTGGGGATATGGCGTCGCGACGGTGGGTGAGGGGCTGGAACTACGCAACGCGGGACTCTCCCATCGGATCATCGTGTTCACGCCGGTCCTCACGGCGCAGCTGGCGGATCTGCGCGCCGCGCGGTTGACACCCGTGCTCTCGTCGGCGGACGAGATCCGGGCCTGGCGTGCGCTGGGCGGCGGCCCATGGCATCTCACTATCGACACGGGCATGAGCCGCGCCGGCGTGCGGTGGACCAGCGTCGCATCGCTCGCCGATCTGGTCCGCGAAGACATGCCCGAAGGCGCCTATACGCACTTTCACTCTGCCGAGCTCGACGATGCGAGCCGCGCCGGGCAGGAATCGCGCTTCGATCAGGCGGTGGCGGCCCTGCCGGTTCGCCCGTCGGTCCTGCATGCGGAGAATTCTGCCGCGCTCGCTCGCGTGAGGCGGTCGCGATACGACCTCGGACGGCCTGGCGTGTTTCTCTACGGTGTGGGGAGCGGCCGCGGCGCGCTCGTCACGCCGGAGCAGGTCGCCCACGTGCGGGCGCGCGTGGTTGCCGTACGCGATGTGTGCGCGGGAGATACCGTGAGTTACGACGCGACGTGGCGTGCGACATCCCGGCGCCGGATCGCCACGCTGGCCATCGGCTACGCGGATGGCTATCGGCGCTCGCTCGGCAATCGCGGCACCGCGCTATTGGGCGGACGGCGCGCGCCCGTGGCCGGCGTGGTCACAATGGACATGACGATGCTCGACGTGACGGATGTGCCGTGCCGTGTGGGTGACATCGCCACGCTCCTGGGTCGAGACGGCGATGATGTGCTCACGCCGGAGGAGGTTGCGACCGCCGCCGGCGTCTCGCCGTACGAACTGCTGACCGGGCTTCGAGGCCGGCTCGAGCATGTCGTGCTGTCCGGGACGACGCCGTGACGCGGCGCGTCGTCCTGATTGTGCTCGATGGCGTGGGGATTGGCGCGGCCCCCGACGCGTCGGCATACGGGGATGCAGGGAGCAACACGCTGGGCAATCTCGCGCGCGCCGTGGGCAGGCTCGATCTTCCCCATCTCGAGGCGCTCGGACTCGGGTGCATCGCCGAACTCGAGGGCGTGCGCGCCGTGACACATCCCGGAGGCGCCTGGGGCGTGATGCGTCCGCAGTCCGCGGGGAAGGACAGTACGACCGGCCACTGGGAAATCGCGGGCGTGCAGCTCGACCGGCCATTCCCCACGTATCCGCAGGGTTTTCCCGCGACGATCGTCGATGAATTTTCGCGGCGCACGGGACGCGCCGTCCTTGGCAATGTTGCCGGCAGCGGCACCGAGATGCTCACGCGCTACGGTCCGGAGCACGAACGCAGCGGCGCCTGGATTCTCTACACGTCCGCGGATTCCGTGTTTCAGATTGCGGCGCATACGCGCGTGGTGCCGCTGGACGAGCTCTACGCCGCCTGCGCGATCGCCCGCGAAATGCTTGTCGCGCCGAACGATGTCTCGAGAGTCATCGCCCGGCCCTTCACGGGAAGCGCCGGGGCGTACGTCCGAACGCCGGACCGCCGTGACTTCGCCATCGAACCGCCGGCGGAAACGCTGCTCGACGCCCTTGCGGCGGCCGGGATCGCGCGAGTCGGCGTCGGCAAGGTGGGCGACCTCTTCGCGAATCGTGCCATCACGTCGCGTCATACCCGGGACAACGCCGAGGGCGTCCGGGTGATCCTGGAGCTTCTCCAGACCCTCGATGGTGGGCTGCTCTTCGCCAACCTTGTAGATTTCGACCAGCTCTGGGGGCACCGAAACGACGTCGTGGGGTTTCATGATGGACTCCGCGCATTCGATCGGGTGCTGCCGGAGCTCGAACGACACCTCCTCGAAAACGACGTGCTCTTCCTGACCGCCGACCATGGGAACGACCCGACCACGCCATCCACGGATCACACTCGCGAACGAGTGCCGCTGCTCGCGATCGGCGCGCACGTGCGACCCGGCTCGCTCGGCGAGCGCGCGTCCTTTTCCGATCTGGGCGCAACCGTGGCTGAATTGCTGGGTCTGAGCTACCGTGGTCGCGGCACCTCCTTCGCGCCGGAGCTGTGGCGCGCGTGAACGGGCCCACCAGCATCGAGACCCTGAGTGCCGCGGCGTTCCAGGCCATGGCCCGCGCGTACGCGCCGTACTCCGGGTTCCGGGTCGGCGCGGCGCTGGCGGTCTCGGATGGGCGTCTCTTCGTTGGCTGCAACGTGGAAAATGCCGCGTACGGCGCCGCGATCTGCGCCGAGCGCGCCGCCGTGCTCGCCGCGATCGCGAACGGTGGCCGGGCGTTCACGCGTATGGTGATCGCGACTGATGCGCACACGCCGGCGCCGCCATGCGGGCTGTGCCGCCAGGTGCTCGCCGAATTCGCGCCGGCGATTGAAATTGTGAGCTGTACCCGGGCCGGCGCGCGCGCAACCTGGTCGCTGGCCGATCTCTTCGCGTACCCCTTCACCCCGCACTCGCTGGAGCGCGCCTGACGTGCTTTACGCGGCGCCCGAGCGCGGCGGTATTCTTTCCGGACAGATTCCACGTGGAAGGCAGGTGTGAACGCTTTGCGTAAGTCGTGGGTGCCGCTCGCGCTCTTTGCCGCGGCGGTGCTCGTACTCGCGGGATGCCAGGAGGATCTGGCTGGAGGCGCGGCGTGTCCCGCGCTCTGTCCGGACACGCTTACCGTCAAGGACACCGTCCTGGTGGGAAGCGCGATACTCGACACGGCCGTCACGCTGCCCGGGCTTCCGCCGCTCGGCAGTGAAAAGCAGCTCCTGCTTGCGGACTACTCGCAGGGCGATTCGCCCGTGAAGGCCGTGGCGGTCCTGCGATTCGACGTGCTGCAGACGAGCATCGCGGACACGGACACCACCAAGAAAGCGCATCCTGTCGTCGCGATCGACTCCGCCTTTCTCGTCATCAGCATTCAGGCGCTCGCCGACAGCGCGGATACCACGATCAAGAACGATTCCGTGACGTTCCTGGTCTATGACGTGGATGCGGCGGCGACGGATCTCGATACCGCGCCGGTGCGGCAGCGCTTCACGTCAACGCCCATAGGGTCGCGTGCAGTCGCTCGCGATTCGATAACCGGCCAGATCAGTATTCCCGTCGATAGCGCGTTCGTCTCGCGGCACGTGCTGGCGAAGCAGCGCATCCGGCTCGGTCTCCGCGCCACGGGGGACAAGCCCGTCAACATTCGCATCGGTTCGCGGGAAGGCGGCGGCAGCGCATCGCTTCGCTACACGGCACTGGGCGATAGCGGGCACCGCGCCGAAGGCGTCGTGTCGGTGAACACGCACGCGGCGAGCGGGCCGAACCTGCCGTCGCTGGCGGACTACACGCTGGTGCTGGCTGGCACACCGCCACCGCCCGCTGGCGTGTTGGCCGCCGGTGGCGTTCCGTCATCGCGAATCTTTCTGCGATTCCAGGTTCCGCCCGAGCTCACCGATTCGTCCATCACGGTGGTGCGCGCGAACCTTGAGCTGCACCAGGTGCCCAATCTTTCGTTTGCGAGCGTGGATACGCTCATGCTGCAGACGCTGCTGGTACGCGCCACGCCGGAGGTGACGGACATTTACAGTGCCGCATTGCTGGCCGTCGATCCCGCGTCTGCCCTGCTTGCCATTCCGCCGCAGATCATACCGCCCGCGCTGTCACGGATCGATACGATTCCGCTCCAGGGCGCTTTTGCCCTCTGGAAGTCCGAACACAACACGACCATTCGTGCGATCGAACTGAAAGCGTCGAATGAGGGATTCGATCCACGACAATATTACTTCTACTCCAACGCGGCGGTGGACAGTCTGCGGCCGCGTCTTCGCCTCAGTTACATCCTTCGCAGCAACTTCGGACTTCCCTGATGCGCATTCTTGTCTGCTCCCTGTTGCTGCTGGCGTTTGCGGCCTGCACGACTCACGCGCAAGGCACCCTGAGCACCCAGGGTTTCGGCTATCCGCCCGGACAGATCGGTGCGCGGACCTTCAGCATGGGCGGAGGGCCGGCCGAGGTCGATCAGCTCTCGCTGCTCAATCCGGCCGCCCAGGCGAACTGGGGTACCTCCGGCCTGTACCTGGAGTACCAGCCCGACTATCGCTCGGTCTCCTCGGCCCAGGGAAGTGATCACACCATGACGGCACGGTTTCCGCAGGCATCCGGTGCATTGACGGTCGGGTCGCGTGCCGTGCTTGGCATCTCCACGTCCACGCTGCTGGATCGCACCTGGGAAACCCGGCGGACCGGAGTCCAGCACTACCCGACCGGGGACAGCGCACAGTTCACCGAGCAGTTCAAGAGTTCGGGTGCCATCAACGATATCCAGCTCGCGCTGGCGTTCGCGGTGGTGCGCAAGGTGTGGGTCGGCGTGGGAGGCCACCTGTTCACCGGAGATAACGATTTGACCATTCAGCGGTCGTCGTCCGATACCACGTTCGGCCTGTTTTCGCAGTCGACGTCGCTCACGTACTCCGGCAGTGGCGTGAGCGGCGGGGTGCTCTGGGCACCGGGTGCCGGATTGATGGTGGGGGTATCCGGGCGAGTGGGAGGAACCATCACCGCTTATCGCAACGACACATCACTCACGACGGGAAAGGTGCCCCGGCGGGTGGGCGCCGGCGTGTCGTTTCAGGGACTGCCGGGCGTGTCTGTCGCACTGCGCGGGGATTGGGAAGGATGGTCGAGCCTTGGAAGCCTCGGCCAGCCGGGGCTCGGCGTGACGAATGCATGGGACATCGGTGGCGGCGTGGAAGTGCATGGTCCCGGCCTCTTCGGTTCTGCCATGCCGCTCCGCGCCGGGATTCGTGAACGCACCCTGCCGTTCCTGGTGGACGGTACACGGATTCGTGAGCGCACCTACTCGATTGGCACCGGCATACTGATTCTGGGAGGGCGTTCGCGCATCGATCTCGGCCTGGCGCGAGCCAATCGGACTCAGGTCGCCGGCATCTCGGAGCACTCAACGATTTTCACGGCCGGATTCATGGTTCGTCCCTAGCGTCGTGTCTGAGCGTCTGCCCCTGGCGCCGCTGATTCTCGTAGCGGATGACGTGCCCGCCAACGTCGAAGTGCTGCACGATCAGCTTGCTGCGCTCGGCTACCGCGTCGTCACGGCTGGGGATGGTCCATCGGCCATCGAGCAGTGCTTCGCCGAACGACCTGACCTCTGCATTCTGGACATTGCGATGCCGGCCGGCTACCTGGGTGGCGGCGACCGCTACACGGGCCTCGAAGTATGCCGCCGGATCAAGCGCGATCCGCGTACGGCGCGCATTCCCGTGATCTTCGTGACCGCGCTGAGCGACACGACCGATCGCGTGAAGGCCATTGAGGCGGGCGGTGACGACTTTCTCACCAAGCCGCACAACCGGCAGATTCTCGGCGCCCGCGTGCGCTCGCTCATCCGGCTCAAGAACGCCACCGATGCGCTGGAAGAGAGCTATCGGAAGCTGCGCGAGCTCGAGCGCGTGCGCGACGACCTGATGAACATGATCGTGCACGATCTCAAGACGCCCCTGACATCCGTCCTGGCCTCGCTCGAAATGGTACTGGACGGCGATTTCGGCGGCGTGGCGGAGAGCGCCCGCGGCGCGATCGCCGACGCGGAATCGCGCGCCAAGGAGCTGCTCGCGCTGATCGAGGACCTGCTCGAGGTCGCGCGGATCGAGGAAGCGGTGGTGGAATTGAAGCTGGAGCCGCTGGCACCCGCCGCCTTCCTCGCGGAGCTGGTCCAGGAGTGGAGCGTGCGTTTCGAGCAGGAGCGTGCGCGTGTCTCGGTGCAGGTCGCCGCAGATGCGCCGGTGATTCGTGCGGATCGCAGGCTTCTGCGGCGCGTGTTTTCGAATCTGCTGCAGAATGCGCTCGTGCACACGACGAGTGGTGTGGCCATCGCATTGTCGGCTGAACGCGACGCCGCCGCAGGCGTGCGCTTCGCCGTGTCGGATACCGGTCCTGGTATTGCGCCGGAGTATCACGAGTTGATCTTCCGCAAGTTCGAGCGGGTGCAGCGCGCCGATTCACGCGGCGGCCGGAACTCCGGATTGGGACTTGCCTTCTGCAAGCTCGCGGTGGAGGCGCATGGCGGGCGCATCTGGGTTCAGAGCACGGTGGGGCAGGGGAGTCGGTTCTACGTGCTGCTGCCGGAGCGCCCACCCGGATTCAGCGGCGGCCAGCTGGATCGGACGTGAGCGTCGTGCTTCAGACGTCGTTGTGAGGTGTCTCCGGCGCGCGATCTCATGAGCGTGGGTCTCGATCGCGGGTTCGCCGTCCTGTTCGCCCGGCCGGCGGCCGGATAGCTTTGAGGGATGTCCAGCATGCAACGCGGTACCGTGTATATCGAGACGTACGGGTGCCAGATGAACGTCAGCGATTCCGAGCTGATGTACGGCCGGCTCGCGGAGTACGGCTACACTCCGGTGGACCGACCAGATGGCGCTGACGTGATTCTGGTGAATACGTGCGCTATTCGCGATCACGCCGAACAGCGCGTCATCGGGCGCCTCGGGGAGCTGAAGCGCTTCATGGGGCGCGACACCGTCCTTGGCGTGACGGGCTGCATGGCGCAACGGCTCGGGCCAACCCTGCTCGCGCGCGCGCGCCATGTGCAGCTCGTCGTTGGCCCCGACGGCTACCGCGCGCTCCCCTCGCTCATCGAAGGCGCGCGGGCGGGCGAGCGCGTGGCGCGCGTGGACTTCGATCTCGAGGAGCACTACGAAGACTTCAGCGCACGCCGCTTCGAGGGCGTGCGTGCGTGGATTCCGGTGCAGCGGGGCTGCGATTATAAGTGCACCTACTGCATTGTTCCGATGACGCGTGGCCCGGAGCGCAGCCGTAGATTGGCCGACGTCGTGCGGGAAGCGCGCGAGATTGCCGAGCACGGAACCACGGAGGTTACGCTGCTCGGGCAAACGGTGAACTCGTATCACGATGGCGAGCACGATTTCGCCGACTTGTTACGCGCGGTGGGCGCGGTCCCGGGCATTCGTCGTCTCCGGTTCACCAGCCCGCATCCCAACGACTTCAGTGACCGGGTCATCGCGGCCATGGCGGAAGTGCCCAGTGTGTGCGAACACGTGCATCTGCCCATGCAGTCGGGCTCCACGCGCACGCTGCGACGCATGCTTCGCCGGTATTCGCGTGAAGGTTACATGGACTGTGTCGCGCGACTGCGCGCCGCGGTGCCATCGCTGGCGATCACGACGGACATCATCGTGGGATTTCCCGGCGAGTCCGATGCGGAATTCGAGGAGACGATCAGTGCCGTGCGGGAAGTGGGCTTCGACGATGCGTTCACGTTCATTTTTTCGGCGCGGGATGGCACTCCCGCAACGCGATTGCCGGCCAGCATGATGGTGAGTGCCGACGAGTGCAGGGACCGGCTGCAGCGCCTCATCGAGGTAGTGCGGGATGGTGCACGTGCGCGCAATCTCGCGTTGCTCGGCAGCCGGCACGAAGTGCTGTTCGAGCGGCCGTCGCGGCGCGGTACGCTGTTGCAGGGGCGCACGCGCCAGCATCGGACCGTACTCGTGCCTGGCGGCGCGTCCCTCATTGGACAGTATCGCGTCGTGGAGCTCACGGGGACCACGGGATCGACGTTCACCGGCGCGTTCGTCGGCGCAGGGCGCCCGCTGCCGCTCGCAGGATGACCGCGCACATGAAGAACCAGCTCGAAGGAACCGTCAGCGCGATTTTCGACGAGCTGCGCCAGCAGAATCCGGCAATCTGCGGGTGTGCCAACTGCCGGGCCGACGTACTGGCGTACGCGCTCAATGCCGCGCGCCCGCGCTACACCGGCGGCACGGACGTCGGGCAGGCGCTCACGTCGGTTGACCTGCAGCGCGATCAGATGCGCGCCGCGCTCGCCGTGCTCGTGCTGGACGCGGTGGACCGGGTATCGGCGAATCCGAGGCACTCTGGTAGCTGATCGCTGGTAGCCCATAGCTGGTGGCCGGTAGCTCGTACGTCCCAATCCCGCCGTTACCATCCACCAGCTTCCAGCCTCCAGCGTGCCTCTCCTCTTCCACGCCGTCGCCGCGTACGCCGCAGGGCTCTGGCTGGGGCTGGCACACCTTGTCTGGGCCGGCGCGGCCGCAGTTGGCCTTTCGCTCGCCATCGCCTGGTTGTGCGATGATCTCCGGCTCGCGGGGCTCGCGATGACGCTGCTGGCTGGTGCGCTCGTCGCCGTCGCGAGCGGTGCCCGCCACGAACGCTGCCGTGATGCTGGTGCCCGGCGCACGAGTTGGACAGTGACGCTCTTTCAGCCTGCCGCGCCCGGTGCCTTCGTCCCCGCGACGGCCTCGTGGCCTGACTGCTCCATCCCGGCATCGCTGTCCATCAGCGCAGGCGTGGCTGCGGCGGGTGCCACCGTACGTGTGTCGGGCGAAGCGGTCGCGTCGAAACAGGGCATCATGGTCCGGCACGCCGTTCTCGGCCGGGCCGCCGGGCGTGACGCGCTGGTGGCGCTGCGAGGACGGATGGGCGAGCGCATCGATGCGGCCTTCGGCGCTGACGCACCGCTCGTGCGGGCGCTCCTCATCGCCGACACCCATTCCATTGATCCCGGCGTCCGCGACCGATTCGCCGCGGCGGGCATCGTGCACATGCTATCCATTTCGGGGTTGCACGTCGCCATCATCGCGGCGGCCATGGAGCTGTTTTTCGTGGCGGTGCGACTTCCGCGCTCGGGCGCGTTGTGCGCGACCATGGTGGTCGTCGCCGCCTACATTGCACTCATCGGCGCCCCACCACCCGCGGTGCGTTCCGGTGTGATGCTGGGCGCCGCATCCGTCGCCCGTCTTGCGCAGCGCCCTGTCTCAGCATGGGGCGCGCTCGCGCTCGGCGCTGCCGTACCGCTGGGCCATTCCGCGACGGTGCTCGACCTCGGGTGGCAGCTGAGCGTGGCGGGCATGGCGAGCCTCATTGCCAGTGGCGCCCTTGCAAGAAAATGGATCGTGCCTCGTCTCGACGGGTGGCGCGCCGGCCTGGCCACGGTCGGGCTGGCGTCCACTGTCGCGTCGGCGGTCACGGCACCGCTCGTGGCCTGGCACTTTGGTCGCATCAGCCTCATTGCGCCGATCACCAACATCGTGGCCACGCCAATCGTGGCGCTGCTGCAACCCGCACTGTTCCTGGCCACCCTGTGCTCCTTCGCGCCCTCGGTGGCGCGCTTCCTGGCCGGCGCCGCGCACCCCATGCTGGTGGCGCTCAATGCCGTCGCCAACATCGGTGCGAGTGTCCCCCTGGCGGCCGTGCAGGTTGCGCCGACGCTGCTCGGCGCGCTACTCGCCGGTCTGGCAATGCTGGCCTTGCTCGCGGCGAGCATCAGCCGACATGCGGGCCCCGCCCTCGTGGCCGCGCTCGCGTGCTTCGCCATCGCGCTCTGGCTGCCGCTGGCGCCGCACCATGCGGCGGGGATGGAGTTGCATCTGCTTGACGTCGGTCAGGGCGACGCAATCGCCCTCCGCACCCCGGCAGGACGATGGATTCTCGTGGATGCCGGACGCGCCTGGCGCGGCGGTGATGCCGGGCGCTCGACCGTGATTCCCTATCTGAGACGCCAGGGCGGCCCGCTGGCGCTCTTCGTGCTCTCCCATCCGCACAGCGACCACGTGGGCGGCGCGTCGAGCGTGCTCCATGCCCTGCACCCGGCGCAGTACTGGGACGGCGCGTACGCCGGCACGAGCGACCCATACCGTGAATCACTCCTGGCCGCTCGCGCGGTGCGCGTCCGCTGGCATCGCGCTTCTCCGGGCGACACCGTCACCATAGACGGCGTGTCGCTGCGCGTGCTCGCTCCCGATTCCGCGTGGATGACCACGCTGGACGACCCCAACGAGGGAAGCGTGGTGGTGCTCGCGCAGTACGGCGCCGAGCGCTTCCTGCTCATGGGCGACGCCGAGCGGGGAGAAGAGCAGTGGCTGCTCAGCCGCGACGCCGCGGCCCTTCACGCCGATGTATTGAAGGTGGGGCACCACGGCAGCGCGACGAGCAGCACCGGGGAATTCGTGCAGGCGGTCGCGCCGCGACTGGCGCTCGTGTCGGTGGGAGCGGGGAATTCCTACGGGCATCCCAGCCAGTCAGTTCTGCGCACCCTGGCGCGAGCCGGGGCGGCAATATTGCGTACCGATCGGTCCGGCACCGTGGTGGTCCGTACCGATGGACACTCCCTGGAGATCGAGCAGAACGGAGACCGATGGAGATTGTCGAGCGCGTCATCACTGCCGTGAGCGGAAGCCGGATGGCGCTGCCACCCGGGCTGGCGCATCGCTTTCCCGAGCTGGCGGTGGTGCGCCTCCGCCGTGGCGGACTTCCCACATGCCTTGGGGGCTGGATGCTCGGCCAGCGGCGCGTCGCGGCCATTACGTTCTGGCGCACCATCTTCGTCGCTCCGGACGTGCCGCTCACCGGGGAACTGCTCTTGCATGAATTGCGACACGTGCACCAGTTTGAGGCGACGGCCACCTTCCCGGTTCGCTACATCTGGGAGAGCCTGTGCCACGGTTACCACCGGAATCGCTACGAGACCGATGCGCGCGAGTACGCTGCTGAGCGCCTCCGCGCTGCGCCTGCCGACCTGCCTCGAGGAGACGTGTAACGTGGTTCAGCATACCCCTACCTCGGTCGTCACCATCGACCGATTCATCATCGAGCAGGAGCGGTTGCACCCGGAAGCGACCGGCGAATTGTCCGGCATCCTGTACGATCTCGCGCTCGCCGCCAAGATGATCGCGAGCAAGGTGCGCATGGCGGGGCTGGTCGACATTCTCGGCTCTAACGAGTCGCAGAACGTGCAGGGCGAGGTCCAGCAGAAGCTGGATGTGCTGGCCAACGAGATCATCATCAAGGCGATGGACCACGGCGGCCGGCTGTGCGGCATGGCGTCCGAAGAGGAACCGGACATCATTCAGATCCCCGACGGCTTTCGCTGCGGCAAGTACATCCTCACGTTCGACCCGCTCGACGGCTCATCCAACATCGACGTGAACGTGCCGGTCGGCACGATCTTCTCCGTGCTCCGCAAGATCACGCGCGGCACGCGCGCGGAAATGGAGGATCTCCTGCAGCCCGGACGCCGCCAGGCCGCGGCCGGATACGTCATCTACGGGTCGAGTACCATGCTGGTGTACACCACTGGCCAGGGCGTGCACGGCTTCACGCTCGACCCGTCCATTGGAGAATTCCTGCTCTCGCATCCCAACATTCACATCCCGGCCAACGGCCGCTACCTCTCGGTAAACGACTCGTACGAGCAGGTCTGGGACGAGCACGTGCGCAGCCTCATGCGTCGCTACCGCGGGCTGGAGGGAGACCGCAAGGCGCTCAGCGTGCGGTACGTGGGGAGTCTCGTCGCAGACTTTCATCGCAACCTGCTGGGTGGCGGCGTGTTCTGCTATCCGTCCAACGTGCGCAGCCCGCGCGGCAAGCTGCGCCTGTTGTACGAAGCCAATCCGCTGGCGTTCGTCGTGGAGCAGGCAGGCGGCGCGGCAACGGATGGGGTGTCGCGCGTCATGGACATTCATCCGACGGAGCTGCATCAGCGAACGCCGCTCTTCATTGGCAGCAAGGCGGAGGTGGAACTTGCTGCGGAGATGCTGGGAGGCGTGACGGTCTGATGATCGATCGGTAGCATCCCGGGCCGCATCCCTTATCTTCCGGATGCGGCCCGCCTGCATCGATGACTCCTCCGCTTTGCCCCGAGTCCATGTCCGATCCCAGCGCGCGTGTGTCTCCATCCGGACTGGACATCGCGCCGTATTACCGTCCGCATGACGCGCCCGTCACGTATGATCGCGACCTGGGCGATCCAGGCCGCTATCCGTACACGCGCGGCGTGCAGCCAGGCATGTATCGCACGCGGCTCTGGACGATGCGCCAGTACGCCGGCTTCGGCACGGCCGCGGAAACGAATGCGCGCTTCCGCATGCTGCTCGACGCGGGGCAGACGGGGCTTTCGGTCGCGTTCGACCTTCCGACGCAGATGGGATTCGACTCCGATTCGCCGCGCGCGCAGGGTGAAGTCGGGCGGGTAGGTGTCGCCATTGACTCGGTTGACGATTTGCACGCGCTCTTCGATCGCATTCCGCTCGAGCGGGTGTCCACGAGCATGACCATCAACGCCACGGCGTCCACGCTGCTTGCCATGTACATCGTCGTGGCGGAGGAGCGGGGAATCGCGCGCGGCGCGCTGAGCGGCACTGTGCAGAACGACATCCTCAAGGAGTACATCGCGCGCGGCACGTACATCTACCCACCCGGGCCAAGTCTGGACCTGATCACGGAAATGTTCCGATTCTGTGCCGCCGAGCTTCCATCGTGGAATCCGATCTCCATTTCGGGATACCACATTCGTGAGGCGGGCGCCACCGCGGTGCAGGAGCTCGCGTTCACGTTCGCCAACCTGGTGGAATACGTCTCGCGCGCGATTGCGGCGGGTCTCAGTGTGGATGCGTTTGCGCCGCGGCTCTCGTTCTTCTTCGCGGCGCACAATGATCTGTTCGAGGAAGCGGCCAAATTCCGCGCCGCACGCCGCCTGTACGCGCGCCTCATGCGCGAGCGCTTCGGCGCGGCGGATGCCAGCTGCCGCATGCGCTTCCACACCCAGACGGGGGGCGTGACGCTTACCGCGCAGCAGCCGCTGAACAACGTGGTGCGCGTGACCGTTCAGACGCTGGCGGCCGTGCTTGGGGGTACGCAGTCGCTGCACACGAATGGCTACGACGAAGCGCTCGCGCTTCCCACGGCGGACGCGGCAACGCTGGCGCTCCGCACGCAGCAGGTGGTGGCATATGAATCGGGCGTCACGAGTACGGCCGATCCGCTGGCCGGGTCGTACTACGTGGAACACCTGACCAGCGAGCTGGAGGAGCGTGCGCTCGCGCTGCTGCGCCGCGTGGACGAGCTGGGCGGTGCGGAGCGCGCCATTGCACGCGGCTTCTTCCAGGAGGAGATCGCGCGCAGTGCCTACGACTATCAGCTCCGCGTCGAGCGGGGCGAAGTGGTGGTCGTTGGCGTGAACCGATTCGCTGACGGCCAGGAGTCTCGCACGGTACCAGCGCCCGACTACTCACGTCTCGAGCTCGAACAGGTCGAACGCACCCGCGCCTTGCGAGCGCGGCGCGACCGGTCCGCGTGGGAGCGCGCGCTCATGGCACTGCGCCGCGCTGTGGACACCTCATCGGGGACCTTTCGCGCGCCGCTCATGCCGTGCATCATCGATGCCGTTCGCGCCCGCGCCACGCTCGGCGAGATCTCGGATGCGCTGGCGGCAAGCTGGGGCGTCTACCGGCCGGCCGCGTGAGCCGGCGATCGGAGTGTTGATGCTATCGCTCGGCGCAGCTAATTTTCCATATCACATCACAATGCTTAAGTAGCACGTATATGCCAACTTACGAATTTTCCTGCCCAAACGGTCACACCTTCGACAAGTTCTATCGCAAAATGAGCGATGGCGTGAGCGAATTGCCCTGTCCGGTGTGTGGTGCCGTGGCGCAGCGGAAGGTCTCGGGCGGCGCCGGCCTCGTCTTCAAGGGGTCGGGATTCTACATCACGGATTACGGCAAGGACGGGAAGAAGGGGCAACCCGCTCCGCCGCGGGACTCTCGTGACGCAGGCTCCGCGGATTCCGGCGGAACGAAGCCGGAGTCGGGGACCGGGGAGAAGGCGTCGTCGCCCGGCGCGACGTCCGGCGCAAAGCCCGACGCGCCGCCAGCCGCGCCGCCCAAGGGTTCGTCTTCCACATGACGGTACGTGATACCATTCGCGCCGCGCTGATCGACGCGGCGCGTGGGATGGGTGTGCCCGAGCCGGTTGATCCGGTGCTCGAGCGGCCGCGCGATCCGGCGCACGGCGAGTGGGCGACCAATCTTGCCATGACCCTCGCGCGTGTCGTGAAGCGCAAGCCGTCCGAGATCGCGCAGGAACTGACGCGACGGCTCGATCTGGCGTCGGCGGGCGTCGAGCGGGTGGAAGTCGCTGGTCCGGGTTTCATCAACTTCCACGTGGCGGCGGCCTCGAGCGCGCGCGGCCTCGCCACCATCGTGGCCCAGGGCGATCAGTTCGGACGGTCCGCACTGGGCGCCGGGAAGCGCGTGAACGTGGAATTCGTGTCGGCGAATCCCACCGGTCCGCTGCACGTGGGGCACGGACGCCAGGCGGCGCTTGGCGACGCGATTGCCGCGCTGCTCGAGTGGACCGGGTGGCGCGTGTCGCGCGAGTATTACTACAACGACGCGGGCGTGCAGATTGCCAACCTCGGGCGGAGCGTGCAGGCGCGGATCGCGCAGGCGGACGGTCGGGACGTCCCGATCCCCGATGGCGGCTATCACGGGGAGTACGTGCGCGAGATCGCGCAGCAGTACGTGCAGCGCCACCCGGGCGATCGGCGCGGCGCCGATCTCGACGTCATCACGCGCTTTGCCGTCCACGAGATGCGTGCGGAGCAGGACCGGGATCTGCAGGCGTTCGGCGTGCGCTTCGACACGTACTACCTCGAATCGTCCCTGTACGCTGACGGCAAGGTGGCGGAAACGGTTCGTGCGCTCATCGCCGCCGGGCACACGTATGAACAGGATAACGCGCTCTGGCTCCGCACCACGGAATTCGGTGACGACAAGGATCGCGTGATGCGCAAGCGCGACGGCACGTACACGTACTTCCTGCCGGATGTGGCGTACCACGTCACCAAGTGGAAACGCGGTTACACGCGGGCGATCAACGTCCAGGGCGCGGACCACCACAGCACGGTCACGCGCGTCCGCGCGGGACTTCAGGCGCTCGACATGGGAATTCCGGTCGGCTATCCCGAGTACATGCTGCACCAGATGGTGACGGTGATGCGCGGTGGCGAGGAAGTGAAGCTGTCCAAGCGCGCCGGCGCGTACGTCACCGTGCGGGATCTCGTCGATGATGTCGGGCGCGACGCCGTGCGCTACTTCTTTCTCATGCGGAAGACCGATTCGCAGCTCGTGTTCGACGTGGACCTCGCGCGCTCGCAGTCCGAGGAGAACCCCGTGTACTACATCCAGATGGCGCACGCACGGCTCTGCGGCATCTTTCGGGTCGGCGAGATCGCGCCGGATTCCATTACGACGGACGGCGTGGATTTCGATGCGCTCGCCGAACCCGAGGAGCAGGAACTGGTGAAGACGCTGGTGGATTTTCCCGCGGTTGTCGCGGGCGCCGCGGAGTCACTCGAGCCGCATCGTATCGCGAGTTATCTGCTCGATGCCGCGCGACAGACACATCTCTGGTATCACAAGCACCACGTCCTGAATGAACCGGCGCGGCTCATGACCGCGCGTCTCCTCCTCGCCCGGGCCGCGCAGATCGTGCTGTGCAACGGGCTCGCGATTCTTGGCATCACTGCGCCGGCGCGAATGTGAGGAGCGCTGGCAGATGCCGCCGGCCTGATCCCGATTCCTGCAACCCGCCTCCTCCATGACCGTTCTCGTCGTCGGCTCCGTTGCTCTCGATTCCGTTGAAACGCCGTTCGGCCGGGCCGATGACGTGCTCGGCGGTTCCGCGACCTTCTTTGCCGCGTCCGCCAGTCTGCTCACGCCGGTGCAGGTGGTCGGCGTCGTCGGAGCCGACTTTCCCGTGGACCGGCTCGAGCCGCTCGTGAAGCGCGGCGTGGATCTCGCGGGGCTCGAACAGGCCGATGGGGAATCCTTCCGTTGGCGCGGGCGCTATCGCCACGACCTGAACTCGGCGGAAACGCTGGAGACCAGTCTCGGCGTCTTCTCGCACTTCCGGCCGAAGATTCCCGAGCAGTTCCGTTCGGCGCCGTTCGTCTTCCTCGGGAACATCGATCCGCGCCTGCAGCTCGATGTGCTCGAGCAGATGAACGGTCCGCGCCTCGTGGCGTGTGACACGATGAACTTCTGGATCGAGAGCCGCCGCTCCGATCTGCTCGCGCTGCTCGGCAAGGTGGACCTGCTGACGCTGAATGACGCCGAAGCGCGCCAGCTCACGGAGGAAGTGAATCTGGTGAAAGCCGCGCACTGGATCATGGAACACGGCCCGCGACACGTCATCATCAAGAAAGGCGAACACGGTGCGTTCATGTTTTCGCCATCCACCGTGTTCTACGCGCCGGCCTACCCGTTGGAGGACGTGTTCGACCCCACCGGCGCAGGCGACGCCTTCGCCGGCGGATTCATCGGCTACCTGTCGCGGACGGGTGATCTCAGTGCGCCGAATCTGAAGCGTGCCGTGGTGTACGGATCCGCCATGGGCTCCTTTGCGGTAGAACGCTTTTCCATTGCGCGCTTCCTCGAGATCGGGGCCACGGACATCGCTCGCCGCGTGCGCGACTTTCACCGGCTCGTGAGCTTCGACCAGGACCTGCTGCCGTGAGCGCTCCGCTCGACTACCGCGGCGCAGGCGTGGATATCGGGGCCGCGGATGATGCCAAGCGGCGCATCCGCGCGCTCGTGGAATCCACCCGCACGCCGGGCGTCCGCGGCGGCTTCGGCGGCTTCGGTGGCCTGTTCCGCATGCCGTCGGATGCGCGCGCGCCGCTGCTGGTGTCGAGCGCGGATGGCGTCGGCACGAAGATCAGGGTGGCCATTGACGCCGACCGCCACGACACGATCGGTCATGACCTCGTGAACCACTGCGTGAATGATGTGCTCGCGCAGGGCGCCGAGCCGCTGTTCTTTCTGGACTACGTGGCCTTCGGCGCGCTGGTGCCGGACGTGGCGGAGGCCATCGTGCGTGGCGTCGCGGCGGGGTGCCGTGAGAACGGCTGCGCGCTCGTGGGTGGTGAGACGGCGGAGATGCCGGGGCTTTATACACCCCCGGATTATGACCTGGCGGGCTTCATCACCGGCTGGGTGGAGGAGGACGCGGTGCTGGGACCGGCACGCGTGCGTGATGGGGATGTGCTCGTAGCGCTCGAGAGTTCGGGACTGCACACGAACGGCTACGCGCTGGCGCGCCGGATCGTGCACGAGCGCATGGGCCTCGGGGTGCACGACACGTTTCCGGGCGAATCCGCGTCGGTCGCCGACGTGCTGCTGCGCGTGCACCGCTCGTACCTCTCCGTGCTCCGTCCGCTCCGGACGCGGATGCATGCCCTGGCGCACATCACAGGCGGCGGCATTCCAGGGAATCTCAATCGCGCCATGCCCGACTCCCTGGACGCCGAGGTGGAGACGGGGAGCTGGAGCATCCCCAACGTGTTTCTCGAGCTCGAACGCGCGGGTGGCGTCGCACGGGCGGAGATGTACCGCGCGTTCAACATGGGTGTGGGCATGGTGGTGGTGTGCGAGCCTGCGGTCGTCGCAGCGGTGACTGCCGCGGCGACCGCGGGCGGCATTGGCGCCTGGCGGCTGGGCAGCGTGCGACCCGGTAGCGGCCAGGTGGTTCTCAGGTAGTGAGCGCGAGCGGGGGTCCGCGCGAAGCGGTCTTCATGCGTCGAGCGCTGGCGCTCGCGCGGCGTGGCTGGGGGCAGACGGCGCCCAATCCGCTGGTGGGCGCGGTGATTGTGCGCGAAGCGACGATTGTCGGCGAGGGATATCACGCCCGCTACGGCGCCCCGCACGCCGAAATCATGGCGCTGCGGGCGGCCGGTGCGCACGCGCGCGGCGCCACGATGTTCGTCACGCTCGAACCCTGCACGCATCACGGGCACACGCCACCATGTGTGGATGCGCTGCTGGCCGCGGGAATCTTCCGCGTGGTGGTAGCGACACGCGATCCGAACCCGGTGGCCGCCGGCGGTGTCGAACGACTGCGAGCCGCCGGTGTCACCGTTGACGTGGGCCTGGAGGAAGCGGCGGCGCGGGAGCTGAACGCGGCGTTCCTGCACGCCTTCAGCTCGAACCGCCCGTGGGTCACGCTCAAGCTCGCGGTGTCGCTCGACGGCGCGCTGGCTGACGCCGCGGGTCGCTCGCGCTGGATCACGGGTGAACGCGCCAGGCACGTGGTGCACCGGTTGCGTGCGCAGAGCGATGCGATCGCGGTGGGGGTGGGAACGGTGCTCGCGGACGATCCCGCCCTCACGGTACGGGAGGCGCCCGCCCCGCGCGTCGCTCCGCGGCGCATCATCTTCGATCGTGGGGCTCGCCTGCCCCTGGCCTCTACCGTCGTCCGGACGGCGCGCGAGGTGCCAACCCTGGTGATCGCGGACGCGCCGGATGAACGACGGGTGCGCGCGCTGGAGGAGGCCGGGGTGAGTGTTCTGTGCGCGAGCGGGACGGTCGCTGCGCTCGAGGAACTGGCGGCGCGTGGCGTTCGTTCACTGTTGGTGGAGGGCGGTGCGCGCCTGGCGGGCAGTCTGCTGGCGAGCGCGCTGGTCAACCGGCTGATTATATTTCGAGGGTCGATGCTGCTGGGCGCAGGCTCGCTGGGAGCGTTTTCCGCCGTCCCGGCGTACTCGCTGGAGGCCGCGCCGCGCTACGCAGCAGTCGAACGTCGGGCGCTCGGAGACGATGTCATGACGATCTATGCGCCGGCGTGGCCCGCCGGCGAGCACAACACTTAGCCTCCCGCACCGCCACGCTCATTCTGTGTTCACCGGATTGATTGACGACGTCGGCATCGTCGAGAATGCACACGACTCCGCGACCGGCCGTGAAGTGCGTGTACGCTGCAGCTACGACGATCTGTCGGGCGGCGAGAGCATCGCGCTGAACGGCGTCTGCCTGACGGTGCGCGAGCACGGGTCGGGATGGTTCACGGTGGCCGCCGTCGAGCCCACGCTGGAGCGCACGACCATTGCCGCGTGGCGGGCGGGGGATCGGGTCAATCTCGAACGCGCTCTCCGCCTGGGGGATCGTCTGGGCGGGCACATCGTGCAGGGACACGTCGATGGTGTGGGTGTGGTCGAATCCGTCGTGGTCGCGGGGGACGCGGTGCTCGTGGACGTGCGCGTGCCGCACGACGTCGCCGAGCTGACCGTGCTGCACGGGTCGGTCACGGTGGATGGCGTCAGTCTCACGGTGAACGCACTCCCCGCGCCGGATGTCATGCAGCTCTCCCTCATTGAATACACGCGCGGTCACACCACGCTCGGCGCG
The DNA here is from genome assembly GCA_036393195.1 of Gemmatimonadaceae bacterium. GTDB lineage: Bacteria > Gemmatimonadota > Gemmatimonadetes > Gemmatimonadales > Gemmatimonadaceae > JADGGM01. The sequence goes on from DASVWN010000113.1 coordinate 84,712, forward strand.
CTGCAGCCGGGCGCGCGCGTGCATCTCGAAGCCGATGTCGTGGGCCGGTATGTGCAGCGGCTCACGGCACCCTGGCTCGCTGTGGAGCGATAGCAATGGCGTTCGGAGCGGTGGAAGAGGCGATCAGCGAAATTGCCGCGGGCCGCATGGTGATCGTGGCCGACGACGAGGATCGCGAGAACGAAGGAGACCTCATCTGCGCGGCGCAGCGCGTCACGCCGGAGATCGTCAACTTCATGACCAAGCGCGCGAGCGGGCTGCTCTGCCTCGCGCTCACCGGTGCGCGCTGCGATCAGCTCGGACTCGTTCCCGTGAGCGAGAACAACATCGATGCGTACCGCACCGCGTACACGCAGAGTGTCGACGCGGCGCCGCGCTTCGGCATTACGACAGGCATCAGCGCGCAGGACCGCGCGACGACGATTCGCGTCGCGGTGGATCCCGCCACGGTGCCCGCGGACCTGCGCTTCGGCGGACACGTGCAGCCGCTCCGGTCGCGCGAGGGCGGAGTGCTGCAGCGCGTGGGGCACACGGAGGCCGCCGTGGACCTCGCGCGGCTCGCCGGACTCTATCCAGCCGGCGTGATCTGCGAGATTCTGCGGGACGAGGACGGCCAGCCGGCGCGCCGCCCGGAGCTCGAGCGCTTCGCCGAACGCCATCACTTGACGTTCATCACCGTTGCCCAGCTCGTGGCGCACCGGCTCAAGACCGAACGACTCGTGCACCGGGTGGCAGAGGCGCGACTGCCCACGGAGTACGGCGACTTCCACGTCGTAGGCTATCGCAACGATGTGGACACGCACGAGCATGTGGCGCTTGTGCTGGGCGACGTGCGTGACGGTGAGGACGTGCTCGTGCGCATGCATTCGCGCTGCCTCACGGGCGATGTGTTCGGCTCGCTGCGCTGCGACTGTGGCTGGCAATTGCACGCGGCCATGGAAATGATCGCGAAGGAGGGCCGGGGCGTGGTGGTGTATCTGGATCAGGAAGGCCGCGGCATTGGCCTGCTGAACAAGCTCCGTGCGTACGCGCTGCAGGACGATGGGGCGGACACCGTCGAGGCCAACGAGCGGCTCGGCTTCAAGCCCGATCTCCGCAACTACGGTATCGGCGCGCAGATCCTTCTCGATCTCGGCCTCCGGTCCATTCGGCCCATGACGAACAATCCGCGCAAGCTTGTCGGGCTCGAGGGCTACGGACTGCGCGTGGCGGAGCGCGTGCCGATTCACGCGCCGGAAACGAGCGAGAATCGCGACTACCTCGCCGTGAAGCACTCGAAGCTCGGCCACCTGCTGGCGCACTGATGGCGGAATTCGCGGGGGACCCGACGGGCGCCGGCCGGCGCGTGGCGGTCGTGGCCAGCCGCTTCAATGAGACGATCACGCAGAAGCTGGTGAACGGCGCGATGGATGCACTGACGCGCCATGGCACCGCATTCGAGGACGTGGATCTGGTTTGGGTACCTGGCGCGTGGGAGCTGCCGCTGGCCGTGCGCCAGCTGCTCGCGTCGGATCGCTACCACGCGGTGGTCGCGCTGGGGGCGGTGATCCGCGGTGAGACGCCCCACTTCGACTACGTGGCGGGTGAGGCTGCGCGGGGGCTGGCGCGGGCGAGCGCGGAGTTCGAGGTCCCGGTGAGTCTTGGCGTGCTGACCTGCGACACGATGGCGCAGGCCGAAGCCCGCGCGGGAGGAGCGCACGGCAACAAGGGATGGGATGCCGCGCTCGCCGCGCTCGAGATGGCTGACCTGTTCGATCGCCTGAATGTCCCGGACGAGAGCTGAGACTCGCGCCCGGGCGCGGGCGCTGCAGGCGCTGTATGCGTGTGACATGCGCGGAGAAACGGACCTGGAACGGCAGGCGGACCGGCTCTGGGCCGATCTCGACGTGGCACCAAAGGAACGGGAGCGCGCCACGACGCTGGTGCATGCGGTGGCAAGCTCGCACGACGCGATCGATCGCACGCTGGCGGACGTCACCACGAACTGGCGGCTGGAGCGCCTGGGGGCAGTGGAGCGATCGGTGCTGCGTCTGGGCACAGCCGAGCTGCAGCTCGGCGATACGCCCGTACGCGTCGTCATCCAGGAGGGCGTACGACTGGCCGAGCGCTACGGCAGCGCGCAGAGCGCCCGCTTCGTCAATGGGGTGCTCGACGCCATCGCGCGCCGCATGGGACGGCTCTAGTGCGTCTGCTCATCGTGAACTGGCAGGACCGGGAGAACCCCCAGGCCGGCGGCGCGGAACTGCATCTGCACGAGCTGTTTGGCCGGCTGGCGCAGGCGGGACACGAGGTCACGCTGCTCTGCAGCGGCTGGCACGGCTGCGCGAGTCGCGCCACGCTCGATGGGATTGCCGTACATCGCGTCGGCACGCGTTACACCTTCCAGTTCCATGCGCGACGCTACTATCGCCGCGTGCTCGCCCCGGCCGCGCACGACGTGCTCGTCGAGGATATCAACAAGGTCCCGCTGTACACGCCGCTCTGGGGCGCGCGCCGGGTGATGGCGCTCGTGCCGCATCTGTTCGGTTCCACGGCCTTTCGCGAAGTGTCCATCCCCATGGCGGCCATGGTGTGGGCCCTGGAGCGGCCCCTCGTGCGCGTGTATCGCGACGTACCTTTCGAGGCCATCAGCGACAGCACCGCGTCGGATCTCGCCGCGCGAGGCATCGCACGCTCGCGCATCCAGGTGATCTATCCCGGGATTGATTCCGCCACCTACACGCCGGCGCCGGCGATGCGGTCACCCACGCCGCTGTTCGCGTATCTTGGTCGGCTCAAGCGCTACAAGGGGGTGGAGCTCATCATTCGCGCGTTCGCGATGGTGCGCCACCCGGATGCGCGCCTGGTCATTGCGGGAACCGGTGACTACCGCGCTGAACTGGAGTCGCTCGCGCGCTCGCTTGACCTCGGTGACCGGGTTCGGTTTCTTGGGTTCATCACGGATGAACAGAAACTGGCCCTGCTCCGGGAGGCGTGGGCCCTGGGGTTCACGTCGCCCAAGGAAGGGTGGGGGATCACGAATTTCGAAGCTGCCGCATGCGCCACGCCGGTCGTGGCGTCGGATTCGCCAGGGTTGCGGGAGTCCGTGCGGGATCAGGAGACCGGGTTTCTCGTTCCCCATGGGGACATTGACGCACTCGCACGTGCACTGACGCGTCTGGCGAACGACCGCGCCCTCGTGGAGCGGCTGGGCGCGCAGGGACGCTGCTTCGCCAGTCGCTTCACGTGGGAGCATGCGGCGCAGCAGACCTACGATCATCTTCGGCATGTCGCAGAGTAGGAGGATGGCCATGGATATCATCGTTCATGCGCATCACGCGGTGCTGTCGGACACGCTGCGCGGGCGCGCGGAGCGGACGCGGAAGTCGCGTGCGGCAGAGGCGTTGCGCGCATGAAGACCACCTTTACCGTTGCGCGCTTCCTCGAGCTGCTGGGCGAGACGCTGCAGCTCGAAGTCGTCGGCGAGAACGTCGCGCTGGGACGGGAAATCACGAGCAACGAGGTGTCGAGCCCGGGCCTCGTGCTGGCGGGATATGTCGAACGCTTTCCCGCGAAGCGGTTGCAGGTGTTCGGCGAAACGGAAATCTCGTATCTCAAATCGCTGCCGCCGGCGCAGCGTGTGACGGTGCTCGAGGCCTTCTTCGCCTTCCACGTGCCGTGCGTCGTCGTCACGAAGGGACAGCGCGTGCTGCCGGAGATGCTGGAGATCGCGGCGCGATTCGACGTGCCCGTCCTGCGTTCGGCGCTCAAGACCACCGAATTCTACCGGCGGGTGAAGCCCGCGCTGGACGATGAATTCGCGCCCACGACGACGCTGCACGGGTCGCTCGCCGACGTCTATGGGATCGGGCTCCTCTTCGTGGGGCGGAGCGGCATCGGCAAGTCGGAGTGCGTGCTGGATCTCGTGGAGCGCGGGCACCGGCTGGTGGCGGACGATCTCGTCATCGCGAGCCGCCGTGGCAACGACGTCATCATCGGTCGCGGGCACGAGCTGCAGCGCCATCACATGGAGATTCGCGGCGTCGGCATGATCGACATTCCCGCGGTGTTCGGCATCCGCTCCGTGCGCCAGCAGAAGCGGATCGAGGTGGTCGTGTCGCTGGAAGAGTGGGATCACGCGGATTCCGTGGATCGCACCGGCCTTGACGGCGCGACCACGCGCATTCTCGACGTGGACATTCCCAGGGTCGTGATCCCGCTCAACCCGGGGAAGAACATCACGGTCGTTGCGGAGGTCATCGCGATGAATCACCTGCTGCGCTACAGCGGCGTGGACCCCGCGGAGACCTTCAACGAACGTCTCATCACGCGCATGCGCGCGGCGGCGAACGTGCGGCAATACCTCCAGGAGGACAATGAGTAATCCGGACGCTGGCATTGTCCTGGGCCATGGCGACATCGCGGCGGCGCTGGTGTCCGCCGTGGAGCTCATCACTGGGCGCGGCGACCGCCTCATCCCCCTCACCAATGCGGGGCTCGACAACAACCAGATTGACGACCTGCTGCGCCGCACGATCGAGACCTCCGGTGCGAGCGTCATCTTCACGGATCTCGCGGCCGGCAGTTGCAACATGGCGGCCTGCCGGCTCGTACGCTGGCGCCCTGATCTCATCGTGGTGACAGGCGTGAATCTCCCGGTGCTGCTGCAGTTCGTCATGCACGAGGGTGGAGAACGGGAGCAGGCGGTGTCTGAGGCGGTGCAGCGGGGCTCCAGCGCGCTGCGCGTGCTCCAGGGTCGCACGCGTGCCGGTTGAGTTGTACCGCATCGACGATCGGCTCATCCATGGCCAGGTCGTCGTGGGATGGGGACAGCCGATGAACGCAGGATTCATCGCGCTGGTCGATGACGCGGTCGCGTCGAGTGACTGGGAGCGCGAGCTGTATCGCATGGGTGTACCGCCGCAGATGGATCTGTTCTTCGCTTCGGTGGACGAAGCCCCCGGGCAGCTCGGCGCATGGCGCGCGGATGAGCGCGCCGGCATTCTGCTCACGGGGGACATCGAGACGATGTACCGGCTGGTGTCGAAGGTGACTGGCATTACGGCGGTGAACCTGGGTGGTGTGCATCACCGCGCCGGCCGGATCGAGCGGCTGCGCTATATCTACCTCTCGCCCGGCGAGGCACAGGCCCTGCGCGATCTGGAAGCGCGCGGCGTGGCTGTGACCGCGCGTGATGTCCCCTCCGCACGACCGGTGCCGCTGCGCGAGCTCCTGTCTTCCGGAGCAAAGGCGTGACGGCGCTCGATCTGCTGGCTCCTGTCCTGCTCGGCGCGCTGCTTGGACTGGACGTCGTCAGCTTTCCCCAGGTCATGATCTCGCGCCCCATCGTCGCTGCGACGCTCGCGGGCGCGCTGGCTGGCGACGTCGGAGCGGGGTTGCTGGCGGGGGCGGTGCTGGAGCTCATGGCAATGGAGACGCTGCCCGTGGGCGCCTCGCGCTACCCCGAGTGGGGTTCGGCCGCGGTCGTTGCAGGTACGCTGGCCGCCGTGCGTGCGGAGCCGCGATCCGGCGCGCTCGTGATCGCGGTCTTCGCCGGCATCGCTACGGCCTGGGCGGGCGGGTGGAGCATGTATGGTCTGCGCCGGTTGAACGGTATCTGGGCCGAGCGCATGCAACCCGCCGTCGCAGCGGGTTCCTGGCACGCGGTCGTCGGGTTGCAGTTGCGCGGACTGACGGCGGATCTGCTGCGTGCGGCCCTGATCACGCTGGTCGCATTGCTCGTCTGGCGTCCCATCGACATGTGGCTGCTGAGCCGGTGGTCGCTCGATCTCGTCATATCGCACAGCATTCTCGTGGCGGTCGCGGCCGCCGCCGCCGCCAGCGCGATCTGGCGGCTCGGGCATGGCGCCACGGGCGCGCGCTGGTATCTGCTCAGCGGTCTCGTCGCCGGCGTGGCGTTCGTGGTGCTGCAATGACTGGCCCCCAGTCGTCGCCACCCGCGCTGGCCTGGCGTCTGCGCGCCGCGATGTTCACGCGGCTCTTCGCCATTCAGGGCTCGTGGAACTACGAGAGCATGCTCGGGAATGGCATCGGGTTCGCGGCCGAACCTGCCTTGCGGGCGCTTCCGGGCGGGCGCGGCGGTGCCGCGTACCGCCTCGCTCTTGCCCGCGAGTCCGACTACTTCAATGCGCATCCCTATCTCGCCTCGGTGGCGGTGGGTGCGCTCGTGCGGGCGGAGCTCGACGGCCAGCCGCCCGCGCAGATCGAGCGCTTCCGCAACGCCATGTGCGGGCCCCTGGGCAGCCTGGGTGACCGGCTCGTCTGGGCAGGCTGGCTGCCGCTGACCGCGTTGATTGCGCTGCTGGCCTACGGGTTGGGCGCCGGTCCGTTCACTGTCGTGCTGATGTTCCTCGCCCTGTACAACGTGGGACACGTGGGACTCCGTGCCTGGGGCATTCACAACGGATGGCACGGAGGATTGCACGTGGCCGCCGTCCTCGGCCATCCGGTGCTCCGCCAGGCGCCACTCTACATCGGTCGCGCAGTGCTGTTTCTCCTGGGCGCGGTGCTGCCACTCGTGATCCGGCGCGTGCTGGTATCGACTGCCGGAGTGCCGAACGTCGCGGCGGGTGGTTTCCCCGGTGGCATCACGGCCGCGATCGCGGCGCTGGTCGGAGCAGCCGTTCTCGGCGGCATCTTCGTGCGCCTGCATGGTCGTGTCGAAGGCTGGCGCGCCGCGATCGTCGTACTCGCAGCGCTGATCCTCTACTCCCTGGCTCGATGACGATGGAACGCTCGATTCGCATTGCAAACAGGAATGGCCTCCACGCGCGACCGGCGGCGGAACTCGTGAAAGTCGCCTCCCGGTTCCAGAGTGATATCATCATGGTTCGTGACGACCTTGAGGTAAACGGGAAAAGCATCATGGGCGTCATGATGCTCGCTGCGGAGTTCGGGGCAGAGCTCCTCATCCGCGCCAGCGGCCCGGATGAGGAACAGGCGGTCACCGCGATCGCCGACCTCGTGGCCCGGAAGTTCGGAGAACACTAGTGGCTCGCAAGCTCGTCGGTATTCCTGCGTCTCCCGGGATCATCATTGGTCCCGTGCACCTGCTCCTCTGGGAAGTTCCCGAGGTGCCGCAGCGCATCATCGCCGACGAAGTCATTCCCGCCGAGATCGAGCGCTTTCACGCGACGCTCGCGCGCGCCGGCGAACGGCTCCGTACCGTTCGCGCGCGCGCGGAGCGCTACGCGGGCGAGGAGGAGGCACGCATCTTCGATGCGCAGCTCTTCATCCTGCAGGACATCGAGTTGATCGGGCGCGTCGAAGGGCTCATCCGGCAGAATCTGGCCGCGGAATCCGCGTTCGAGATCACGATGCTCGAGTGGCGGCATCACTTCGCGCGTCACGCGTCGCCCATGATGCGGGAACGGGTGGGCGATATTACGGATGTGCAGATCCGTGTGCTCTCGCTGCTGCTGGATCTGCCGGACCACGATCCGGTGGACCTCCCCAAGGGGGCCAACGCCATTCTCGTCACGGACGATCTGACGCCGAGCCTGACGGTGCAGCTCGATCGCGAGGCCATCGCCGCCATCGCGACCGACGCCGGCACGCGGGTCTCGCACGTCGCGATTCTCGCGCGCTCACTCGGCATTCCGGCCGTCGTGGGGCTGCGCACCGCCACGCAGCAGCTCAAGGGCGGGGAAATCGCCATTCTCGACGGTGCCGCCGGCACGCTCTGGATTCATCCCACGGCGGCCGAGGTGGACGCACATCGCGCGCGCGCCCGGCGCGAGGAGGCGGTCACCAGCGCGCTCGCCGACATGACCGGTGCCGAGCCCGTCACCGCCGACGGCGTGCGCATCGTGTTGCGGGCCAACGTGGATATCCCGGAGGAGGCGGTCGCCGCCGTGTCCAGCGGCGCGGACGGCGTGGGCCTCATGCGCACGGAGTTCCTGGTCATTGGCCGCACCGCCATGCCCGAGGAGGACGAACAGTACCGCGCCTACCGCCGTGTGCTGGAGTCCTTCGACGGCCATCCGGTCGTCATTCGCACGTTCGACATTGGGGGCGACAAGCTGCCCGTGGGCGGCTATCCCACGGAGGCGAATCCGTTTCTCGGCTGGCGCGCCATTCGGATGTGTCTGGATCAGCCCGACATTTTCCGCACGCAACTGCGCGCCATGCTGCGCGCCGCGGTGCATGGTGATCTCCGCATCATGCTCCCGCTCGTCGTGACCGTGACCGAAGTCGAGCGGACGCGCGCCCTCCTGCGCGAGTCCGCCGCGGAGCTCGCCGCGGCCGGCGTGCCACATCGCGCCGACCTGCCACTCGGCGTCATGATCGAGACGCCGGCAGCTGCCATCGCCGCGGACACCTTCGCCGGCGCCGCGGAGTTTTTCAGCATCGGCACCAACGACCTCACGCAGTACACGCTCGCGATTGATCGGGGCAACGCGAACATCGCCGATCGCTTCACGCCGCTGCATCCGGGCGTCCTGCGTCTCATTCGGCGAACCGTGGAAGTCGGCCAGACCCACGGCATTGATGTCACAGTCTGCGGCGAGATGGCGTCGCAGCAACTCACGGCCTTCGCGCTCATCGGGCTCGGCGTGCGCCAGTTGAGCGTTGCGCCGCGCGCCGTACGGCTCGTCAAACGCCTGGTGCGAGCCATTACCGTCGCCACGGCTACCGTTGCGGCCCGGGAAGCGCTCGAAGCGCGCACCGCGGAAGCGGCACACGATCTGCTATCACGGTATCTGGCGCTCGCATGCGGTGCAGATCCGCTCCTCGCGGACGGGTTGCCCGAGCCATTCTAGAACGATATCATCATCGATCACATCACTTGACCGATCACCGCGCGGCACAGCCGCCGTTTCGCGCATGGAGCCACGCGTGTCCAACTCGTTTCCCATCACGTCGGAATCGGTAACGGAAGGGCATCCCGACAAGATCGCCGATCAGATTTCCGACGCCGTCCTGGACGCCATCATCGCGGAAGACCCGGACGCCCGCGTGGCATGCGAGACGCTCGTGACGACGGGTCTTGCGTGCGTGGCCGGGGAGATTTCCACCAGGACCTACGTCTCCATTCCGGAGATCGTCCGCGGCACGATCAAGTCCATCGGCTACGACAACGCGGCGTACGGCTTCGATTCGCAGACTTGTGCGGTCATCAGCACGATTGACCAGCAGTCGCCCGATATTGCCATGGGCGTGGACACCGGCGGCGCGGGCGACCAGGGGATGATGTTCGGCTATGCCACCGACGAGACGCCGGAGCTCATGCCCATGCCTATCCAGCTTGCGCACGGTCTCACCCGGCTGCTCGCCGAGCGACGCAAGTCCGGCGCACTCCCCTGGCTCCGGCCCGACGGCAAGTCCCAGGTCACGGTGCGCTACGAGGACGGCCGGCCCACCTGCGTGGATACCGTCGTCATCTCCACCCAGCACGATGCCGAGATCGCGATCAGGGACCTGCGCGAGGCAATCACCGAAGAAATCATCGTGCCTGGCATGCCCGAGGGCATGTTCGACCGGCGGACGGCAACACTCTGCATCAATCCCACAGGCCGGTTCGTCGTGGGTGGACCCATGGGTGACACCGGGCTCACCGGACGCAAGATCATCGTGGATACGTACGGCGGCGCCACGCGTCACGGCGGCGGAGCCTTCAGTGGCAAGGATCCGTCCAAGGTGGACCGGAGCGCGGCCTACGCCGCGCGCTGGGTCGCCAAGAACATCGTGGCTGCGGGACTCGCCAGGCGATGCGAGGTCCAGCTTGCCTACGCCATCGGCGTGCGCGAGCCGGTGTGTATCGGATTGGACACGTTTGGCACGGCTGTTGTTGATGAGATCTGCATCGAGAAGGCGGTACGTGAGGTCTTCGATCTGACGCCGGCGGGAATCCGCAGCGCGCTGGATCTGTGCACGCCGATCTACCGCGCCACGGCCGCGTACGGTCACTTTGGCCGCGCGAGCGAAACCAGGCGCGTTGACGGCCGCTCGTTCACCTTCTTTACCTGGGAGCGCACGGACAAGGTCGATGCGCTCCGAAGCGCCGTGCGCTGAGCGCGGCTTCACACTCGGCTGGGTGAGCGGATGGCAACGATAACGAGAGCAGGGAGCGACGTGGCGAGCGACATCCGGGACATTGCCCTCGCAGACGACGGGCAGCGTCGCACCGAGTGGGCCGAACGGTCCATGCAGGTGCTCCGCCAGATTCGTGCGCGCTTCGAAAAGGAAAAGCCGCTTGCCGGCAAGCGTGTGTCCGCCTGCCTTCACGTCACCGCGGAAACCGCCAATCTCATGGCGACCCTCCAGGCGGGGGGCGCTGACGTCGCGCTCTGCGCCTCCAACCCGCTCTCCACGCAGGACGATGTGGCGGCGCACCTGGTGCGTGACTACGGCATGAAGGTCTTCGCCATCAAGGGCGAGGATAACGACACCTATTACGAGCACGTGCGCTCCGCCATCGCGCACAAGCCGGACATTACGATGGACGATGGCGCCGACGTCGTCGGTGCGATGCACATGATCGCGCTCGGCCGGTTCGACGACCTGCCGGCCCCGGTGCGCACCTGGGTCCAGGGACTCGACGCCAGCGCGCGCACCGCCTTGATTGCCGGCGTGCTGGGCAGCACGGAAGAGACCACCACGGGTGTCATTCGACTCAAGGCCATGGCGAGGGATGGCGTGCTGCGGTTCCCGGTCATTTCCGTGAATGATTCGTTCACCAAGCACCTGTTTGACAATCGCTACGGCACCGGCCAGTCCACGGTGGATGGCATCATTCGCGCGACGAATCTGCTGCTGGCGGGCTCCACGTTCGTCGTCGCAGGGTATGGCTGGTGCGGGCGCGGTGTTGCCAGTCGTGCGCGCGGGATGGGTGCGAATGTCATCGTGACCGAAGTGGATCCGCTCAAGGCACTCGAGGCCACGATGGATGGCTTTCGCGTGATGTGCATGGAAGAGGCCGCTCCCATCGGAGACATTTTCTGCACTCTCACCGGCGATATTCACGTGCTGCGCCGCGAGCACTTCACGCGGATGAAGGACGGCGCGGTGATCTGCAATTCCGGGCACTTCAACGTCGAGATTGACATTCCCGCGCTCCGCGAGCTTGCCGGCAACACATCGCGCCCGGCGCGCGACTTCGTGGAGGAGTTCCGCATCGGTGGCAAGCGCATCTTCCTGCTCGGCGAGGGACGCCTGATCAATCTCGCCGCCGCGGAAGGTCATCCGGCCAGTGTCATGGACATGAGTTTCGCGAACCAATCGCTGGGTGCGGAGTATCTAGTACAGCACGGCGCATCACTGTCGAAGGATGTCCATCGCGTGCCCGAGACAGTCGATCGCGAGATCGCACGGCTCAAGCTGGCGGCCGTCGGTGCGCGGATCGACGTCCTAACGCCCGAGCAGGAGCAGTATCTCGCGTCCTGGGACATGGGGACGTGAGGCTCGGCGCCCGACACCGGGAGTTCTCATGGTCGAAGTCAAAGTCGCACGACTCGGTCTCGATAGCACCTCGAACTCGTACGTGGTCATCCTGCAGGAGAAGGAAGGCGAGCGGCTGCTGCCCATCTGGATCGGACAGCCGGAGGCGGAGTCCATCGTGATGGAAATGAATCACATCCAGCCGCCTCGACCGCTGACGCACGACCTCTGCAAGCGGCTGATCGTGGGTATGGGAGCGTCACTGGCTGGCGTGCATATCACTCGCGTACAGGACAATACGTACTTCGCCGAGCTGCAACTGCAGCGCGGCGACGACAAGTTCCAGATCGACGCACGGCCGTCTGACAGTATTGCCATCGCGCTCCGGCTCGCGGCACCGATCTTCGCGCAGGAATCATTGCTCACGGCCTTTGCCGTGGAGGATGGCGAGGAGGAGAGTGCCACCAGCGATGACGCCTCGTTCCTCTCGCCGGATCCCGGCCCGCCGGACGAGCGCGATCTGTCGGCCGAACAGCTCAAGTCCCATCTGGAAAAGCTGCGCCCCGAGGATTTCGGCAAGTTCAATCCGTGAGACGCGGGTCCGGCATGGCTGGATGCCTGTTCGTGCGGGGTGCGGGGGCGGTCGCATGGAGCGGCCGCCTTTGCCTTGTGCTGTGCCTGCTCCTCACGCGGCCCCTGCAGGCTCAGGAAAGCGCTCCTGTCGCGCCCGATACCGCGGTCGCACCCGATACGTCGTCGGCGCCTCGTGTGGTGAGCGGACGCATCGTGCGACCGGGCACCAACGGAATGCTCCCGGTCTCCGGCATTCTGGTCACGCTGCATCGTGTCGGCTCCGACACTGCCGGCCCCGTGGATTCCATGCGCGCAGGGCCGGGTGGCCGCTACGAGTTCCACTATCGCCATACAGGCAGCGCGGATGCGGTGTATTTCGTGTCCGCGTGGTACGATGGTATCGCGTATTTCTCGCTGCCACTGCAGAAGGTGCGCGTCACCGGCACGGACGGCGAAGTCACGGTCTTCGACACGACCTCGGGGCCCATCCCGCTGCACGTCCGCGGCCGCCACATTGTCATCGCGGCACCGTCCGTGGACGGCTCGCGCGAGATCGTCGAGGTCTACGAGCTGACGAACGACAGCTCCCTCACGGTGGTTTCGCCGGATGACGCGCACCCGAGCTGGACCGCGCGCCTGCCGGCTGGAGAGCGCGACTTCAGCGCCGGACAGAGCGACGTCTCGATTCAGGCCATTCGCGAACAGCAGGGCGTGATCGGTATCACCGCGCCCTTTGCCCCTGGGCTGAAGCAGATCTCGTTCGCGTATCATGTGCCCTCCAGCGCGTTCCCGTTGCACCTTCCGCTCGATCACGCCGCGACCGTACTCGAGGTGCTCACCGAGGAGCCCACGGCGAAGGTGACCGGAGCGCGACTCGCGCAGGTCGCGCCGGTATCGATTGATGGGCGCACGTTTCAGCGGTTCACGGCGCAGGATGTCCCGCAGGGCGCCGCGATTCGGGTGGATGCCCCCGTGGCGGCGGAACCACCAATGGACCGCCGATTGGTGATCGGCATCTCGAGCGTCGTCGGCGCAGTCATGCTGCTGGCGCTCGTATGGGCAGCGATGCGCTCGCCGCGCCGTCGTGTGGTGCGCGTGCGGGCCGGCAGTGACCTGGTGCCATCCGTGGTGGCGAGGCACGCCACGAATGCGCCGGCGGACGAACTGGCGCGGGAGATCGCATCGCTTGACGCATCATTCGAGGCAGACGCCGCACCCAGCGACAGCACCCGTGCGGCGTATCAGGCGCGCCGCACAGAGCTCAAGCGCGAGCTCACCGCGCTGCTTGACGCGCGTAACGCCAATACGTAGCTTCACCGCCAGTACAATTCAGCGGATGCGGGTTCCGGAAGCCGGTGTGAATCCGGCGCGGTCCCGCCACTGTAACGAGCACAACTCACGCGCGTCCGATGTGCCACTGACTCCGGTCGGGAAGGCGGGCTGCGCGGCTCGAAGCCAGGAGACGCCTCGCGTCCGCGCCACTCGAACGGACCCTCGGAGAAGGGGCTGGTGGCGTCGAGCGCATTCGTGTCGTGGCGCGCTCTCGCGCATGGGCATCTCCTCCAGGGAACGGTGCCCATTTTGCGTTGTGTCCACGCAGTGCCCGTGCTCGCGCTTCTCATTGCAGGGTGTCGCGATGCATTGCCGCACCGAGGCAGCGCGCTCGTCGACGATTTTGGCGAGCCGGTCAGGCGCGGCTCCGCGACCTCGCCAGGTCGCATCGTCTCGCTCATGCCGGCGACCACCGAGCTGCTTTTCGCCATCGGCGCGGGACCACGCGTGGTGGGCCGCACGCCGTGGGATCTGTGGTCGGATTCCGCGCGCCGTATAGCGGACGCCGGCGTCGGGTTGCGGCCCAACATCGAAGCCGTCCTTGCCCGCAAACCGGACCTCGTGCTGCTCTATGCCACGGGCGAAAATCGCGCCGCCGCGCAGGCGCTGCGGGCGGCCGGCGTGCCGGTCGTTGCGCTGCGCATCGATCGTCTCGAGGATTTCCGTCGTGCCGCGCGACTCATCGGCATGGCGACGGGCGACTCCGCGCGCGCGGCGACCGTCGTGGACAGCGTGGACCGGACGCTCGCGCGCGTGCGGTCGGCGACCGCGGGACTCTCCAGACCTACGGTCTTCTGGCACGTCTGGGACGCACCCATCATCACGATCGGGCGCGGCAGCTTTCTCGATCAGCTGCTGGCCATCGCGGGTGGCCGTAATGTCTACGAGGATCTGAGCCAGCCATCGCCGCAGGTTTCCATCGAGGACATCGTGCGTCGCGACCCCGATGTGATTCTCGCCGGACCGGATGGCGCGGCGCGCATCCGTGCGAGCGCCACGTGGCGCGCGGTCCGTGCTGCGCGCACCGGGCACGTGCTGGTGGTGGACACGTCGCTCATCGGCCACCCCTCGGTACGCATGGGCGAGGCGGCCGTGACGCTCGCGCGGCTGCTGCACCCGGGTGCTGTGCCATGAAGCGCACGACTTTCTGGATCGTCGCCGTGGTGCTCCTGGTGGCGCTGATGGTGCTGGGCGTATCGTGGGGAACCGTTCCACTCTCGGCGCGTGCGGTGATCGCGGCGCTTGCCGGGCACGGCGACCGGAATGCCGTCGAGATCGTGCGCACCCTGCGCCTGCCGCGTGTTGCGCTCGCCGCCCTTGTTGGGGCGGGACTCGGCGTCTCCGGCGCAGCGCTGCAGGGCTCGCTGCGCAACGCCCTGGCGGAGCCATATCTCCTTGGTGTCTCGGGCGGCGCCGCGGTGGGGGCGGTGATCGGCGTCGCGCTGGGCTTCAGCAGCGCGGTGGCGCTGCCTCTGTTCGCCTTCGCGGGGGCGGCCGCCGCGATCGCCACGGCCATTCTCATCGCGCGCGCCGCCGGCGGACGTGCCGATCCGCGCGTGCTGCTCATGGCAGGTGTGATCATTGGCGCCTTCGCGAACGCGGCCATCATGGTCGTCCTCTCTGGCGCGCCGGCCAACACCATGCGCAGCGCGCTCTGGTGGATGATGGGTTCGGCGGCAGGCGCCGATTGGCCGCAGGTGGCCTGGCTGGCGTGCTACAGCGTGCTGGCCGGGGGTGCGCTCCTCTGGTTTTCGCGCGACATCGACATTCTCGCGCTGGGTGAGGAATCCGCGACCGCGCTCGGTGTGAACGCGGAGCGCGCGGGGCGGCGCGTGTTTCTTGTGAGCTCGCTGCTCGCGGCGGCAACGGTAGCGGCGGCGGGGCTGGTGGGCTTTGTGGGACTCGTGGTGCCGCATCTCGTGCGCGCCGCGGGTATTCGGCGCCACCGCCCCCTGCTCCTGGGTGCCGCACTGGCCGGCGCCGCGCTGGTCGTGCTCGCCGATCTCGTCGCCCGCACGGCGCATCCGCCCGCGGAGCTGCCGCTCGGTGCCGTGACTGCGCTCGTTGGCGTGCCGTTCTTTCTCGTCCAGCTCCGCCGCTTCTCATGATCTGCTTCGACCACGTCGTCGCACGCTATCCACGCGCGGACAGGGCGGCCGTGGACGACGTCAGCTTTACCGTGCCGCCCGCGCGGATCACCGCGGTGGTGGGGCCCAATGGCAGTGGGAAGAGCACGCTGGTACGTGCACTGCTGCGCATGCTGCCGCTCGTGTCGGGAACGATTCGCGTCGAGGGGCTGGACGATGCGGCGGGCGACCGGCGCGCCTTCGCGCGCCGCGTGGCCGTGGTGACGCAACGCGAGTCGCTCGTCTTTCCGATGCCCGTGCGCGAATATGTCGCGCTGGGGCGCTATCCGCACGAAGGAAACTGGCACGCCGCCGGCGTGGAGGATGAGCGCGCCGTTGACGACGCCGTGATGGTCGCGGGCGTCCTGCCATTTGCGCAGCGTTCCACCGAGGAGCTCTCGGGCGGCGAATGGCAGCGCGTGCGCATCGCGCGCGCCCTCGCGCAGCGTGCGCCGGCGCTGGTGCTCGACGAGCCCACGACCTTTCTCGACATCGCGCACGAGATGGCGATGTTCGAGCTGTTCGCGCGGCTGGCGCACAGCGGCACCGGCGTGCTGCTGGTGAGTCATCAGCTCAATCTCGTCGCGCGATTTGCCGACACCATCGTGCTGTTGCACCACGGCCGTGTGGCAGCAGCGGGCACGCCGAACGAGGTGATGCGCGCCGCCGTGCTCGAACCCGTCTACGACTGGCCCCTCGTCATTACCCGTGACCCGGCGGTCGGCGCGCCTGCACTGCTCCCGCTGCGCGGACCCTCACGCTGAACTCCCAACCGCCCGACTGAGACCTGTCATGCCATCACCCCTGCGCCATGCCCTGCTCGCAGCCGCCACTGCAACTTTCGCTGTCACCGCGCACGCGCAACAGCCCGCCTCGGACACGACCGCCCTGCCTCCCGTCGTCATCACGGCAACCCGCGTTGCCCTGCCGCAGGCTGCGCCCACCATCAGCACGACCGTACTCACGGGCGACGCGCTCCGGGCGCAGGGAATCACCACGGTGCAGGATGCGCTCGCTGAGGCGCCCGACGTCTTCGTGCCGCGCAGCGGCTCCTACGGCGCGCAGACCTCGCTCTTCGTCCGGGGTGGCAACAGCGACTATGCACAGGTACTCGTGGACGGCGTCCCAGTGAACGATCCCGGCGGCGCGATTGATCTCGCGAACCTGAGTACCGACAACGTGGATCGCATCGAGATCGTGCGCGGGCCCGCGAGCGTGCTCTATGGCGCGAACGCCGTCTCGGGCGTCATCCAGATCTTCACGCGTGATGGCGGCGCGGGGTGGCGCGCATCGGCCGGCGTGCGCGGCGGCACGTATGACAGTCGCGACGTCGAGGCATCCGTGCTGGGCGGCGGCAGGCACATGTCCGGTTCGCTCGCCGTGGGAGACCATCGTTCGGATGGCATCTACGCGTTCAACAATGGCAACCGGAACAGCGTGGCGAGCGGACTGCTTCGACTCACGCCGGATACGCGGTCGAGCATCAGGCTGGCGCTGCGGTATGGCGATGCACGCGCCGACATTCCGACGAACTATTACGGTGTCGCGGACGACAGCAACCAGTTCCATACCGAGCGACGGTGGATCGGCTCCGTTGATGCGGGACGCTTTCTCGC
This sequence comes from Gemmatimonadaceae bacterium, assembly GCA_036393195.1. Classification (GTDB taxonomy): domain Bacteria; phylum Gemmatimonadota; class Gemmatimonadetes; order Gemmatimonadales; family Gemmatimonadaceae; genus JADGGM01. Next base: position 101,738 of record DASVWN010000113.1, read on the forward strand.
ACCGAATGTCGAGGCGCGCGTGCTCCTCGGCGCGACCGAAGGCACCGTGCGGTCCGCCGATCTGCCGGACACGCCCGGGGAGACGTGCGATCTGTGCTATGACAATACGACGACGACCTCGCGCCGGAGCGCCGATGCGCGGCTCAACTTCCATGCGGCGCCCGAGCTCCTGCTCACCGCCGGCGGCGCCTATGAGTGGCAGCATGAGCGCATCACCGGCTCCGCCGCCGAACAGCGCACGGTGCACGCGCTCTACGCCCAGGCGCTGGGCAGCGCGTGGCGCGCGCTCTCGTACACTGCGGGCGTCCGGCGGGACGACAACAGTCTCTTCGGCTCCTTCACGACGTATCGCGTGTCGGGCGGATATGCGCTGCACGCGGGCACGCACGCGCATGCATCCTTCGGCACGGCTTTCAAGGAGCCGACGTTCGATCAGATGCTCTCCACATCGCCGTTCGCGCGGGGCAATCCCGCGCTGCGCCCGGAGCACACGAGGAGCTGGGATGCCGGTGTGAGCCAGACACTCGCGCGCGGCGCGGTGACCGTTGGTGCAACGTACTTTTCGCAGCGCTTCCGTGACATGATCCAGTATCTGGCATCGCCGCCGGAGGCCGGTGATCCCAACTATGTGAATCTCGGCGGCGTGAGCGCGGACGGCGTGGAGTACACGGCGGCGCTGCGCCCGGCGGCGCGGTGGGACGTGACGGCGGGCTACACGCATCTCCGCACGCGGGTGGCGGATGCCGGCGAGGAAACCGATCCGACGGCGCCGTACGTGACTGGAGAACGCCTCCTCCGGCGACCGAACGACCAGTTCACACTCACGGTAGGAATTCGCCCCACGGAGCGCGCTTCGCTCAGTGCGCACGTGACGCACGTCGGCAACCGCGCGGATGTGGACTTCCAGAACTTCGTGCGCGTGCTCGCTCCGTCGTATACGACGGTTGATCTGTCCGGTGAATTCACCGTGTTGCGCGGTGCGCCGCGCACGCCTGACGTCGCGCTCACGGTCCGTGTCGAGAACGTCATGAATGTCGACTACACCCCGATCTACGGCTTCCGGGCGCCGGGCCGGGCAGTGCTGGCCGGCGTGCGGGTCGGGGTGCAGAAGGCCCGGACGGCAGCCGACGGCTTCAAGCAATCGCCTGCGAGCGACTAGTTTTCAGGCATGCCGCCGCTCACCACCGACGCCATCGTGCTGCACGCATTTCCATACTCGGAAACGTCGCGGATCCTGCGCCTGGCCACTCGGGACGCCGGCGTGCAATCGGTCCTCGCGCGTGGCGCACGGAGAGGGAAGGGACGGTTCTCCGCGGCGCTCGACCTCTTCGCACAGGGTACGGCGCAGCTCTACCTGAAGGAGGGACGCGACCTCCAGACCCTGGCGGCGTTCGATGTGACCGTTGCGCGGTCCGCTCTCGCCGCTGATCTGTCGCGATTCACCGCGGCCTCCGCCACGGCGGAGCTCATGCTGCGATTCGGCACCGCCAACGAGGCGCCCGACACGCTCTTCGACACGCTGACGGCCGCACTGGACCGCATCGCCGCCGCGTCACCATTGCGCGCAGACGAAGCGGGGCTGGCCGGTGCATGGCACCTTGTCGCGGAGCTCGGCTTTGCGCCCTCCATGAACAATTGCGCCCTCTGCCATGCGCCCGTGGCCGATCCCGGGGGACTGCCCTTCAGCTCCGTGGCAGGCGGCGTGCTCTGTACGTCGTGCGCCTCACGCCAGGCGGGCGCGCGTGTGCTCCCCGCCGCCGCGCGCACGTGCATCGCCGCCTGGAGCACGGGCGCGCTCGCCGCGTCTCCCGGGCCGCTCGAAATTCGCGCGCATCAGCGGCTGCTGCGTGAATTCTTGCAGGAGCATCTGCTGGATGGTCGTCCGCTTCGCGCATTCGCCGTGTGGGAGCACGGGAGCTGGAGCGCCGCATGATTCTTGGCACTGCCGGCCACGTGGACCACGGAAAGACCGCGCTCGTCAGGGCGCTCACCGGTGTGGACACCGATCGGCTGGCGGAAGAAAAGCGTCGCGGCATCACGATCGATCTGGGCTTTGCTCCGCTGCGCCTCGCCGACGGTCGCCTGCTCGGCATTGTCGACGTCCCCGGCCACGAAGCGTTCGTGCGCAACATGCTCGCCGGCGCAACCGGCGTGGATCTGGCCCTGCTCGTCGTGGCCGCGGACGAGGGCGTCATGCCGCAGACAGTCGAACACGTGACCATCCTGGAACTGCTTGGGGTCACGGACGGCGTGATCGCCATTACCAAGCGTGATCTCGTGGACGACGAATGGCTGGCGCTCGTGCGCGACGACATCCGCGCGGCGGTGAGCGCGACGGCGCTGCGGCGTGCCGAGATGATCGTGACGTCCGCCACGACCGGAGAAGGAGTGGAGACGTTGCGCACAGCGATCGGGGCGGCCGCCGGCCGCGTGGCCGGGCGCGATGGCGATGATCTCTTCCGCCTTCCCGTGGATCGCGTGTTCACGGTGCGTGGCACCGGCACGGTCGTCACCGGCACCGTCTGGAGCGGACGTCTCGAGCGGGATGCCACCGTGTGGATACTGCCTGGCGCGATGCGTGCGCGCGTGCGCGGTCTCGAATCCCACGGTGTAGCGCTGGACGCCGTACACCCGGGAATGCGCGCAGCCGTCGCATTGGCCGGGGTTGACGTGCGACAGACCGCGCGAGGTGCCACCATTGTCACCGACGAGGCGTGGCGCCCATCGCGGCTGCTGCTGGCACGCGTGGCGTTGCTCCCGGCGCTGTCGCGCCCGCTCGGGCCGCGCAGCTTCGTGCGTTTTCACCTGGGCACCGCGGATGTGGGCGCGCGGATCGTGAAGGCGGGCGGGCCGATCGCGCCGGGCGAACGTGCTGGCGTGCGGCTTGTCCTCGATGCACCGGTTATCGCGCGCGCGGGTGATCGCTTCGTGCTGCGTGGAGGATCGCCGCTTGTCACGATCGGCGGCGGTATCGTGGACGATCCTCAACCGCCGCACCGGAGGTCACGGCCCATCGCCCGCGCCGCGGATACGGCGGAAACGCGTCTGAGCGCGCTGCTCGACGGCGCTGGTCCTCGCGGGGTCGAGATTGCGCCGCTTCCCATGCGGATCGGCGCAGCGCCCCGAGCCGTGGCGTCACTGCTCGAGCCGGGCGCGCCGCTCGTGCCATCCCGAACGATTGGCGGGCGCCTGTATGCGGCTCGCATACTGGACGAGCTTGCACGCCAGGCACGTGATCGGGTGGAGGAACACCACGTGCGATTCCCCATGGAGGAGGGCCTCGCGATCGAGTCGGTTCGCGCCGCACTTGGTGTCGAGCCCGATGTGGCGGACTTCGTGCTCGGTGAGCTCTGCCGCGCGAACCTTGTCGAGCTGAAGGGCGCGTTTGCGATGCGGCAGGGCTGGTCGCCCCGGTTGTCGGATGCCGACGAGCGCCGGCTGCTCGCGCTGCGGCATACACTCGAAGCGGCAGGGCGCGAGCCACCCGCGGTGGACGAGCTCGAGGCCAGGGATGGAGCGGCGGTGCTCCCGCTGCTGCGCATGCTGGAGCGAGCAGGGGAGGCCGTGCCGGTCGAGCGCGATCGCTACTACGCGGCCACAGCGGTGCGGGAAATGCTTGACACCCTGGCGGACGGGATGCGGGATGGACGTGAGTATTCTCCGGCCGACCTGCGCGATGCGCTGGGACTGTCGCGCAAGTTCCTCATTCCGTTCCTCGAATACTGCGACCGTTCCGGCTTCACCGAACGGCGCCCTGGCGGTCGGGTCCTTGCGCCGCATGCCAGGGAGAGCAGGCTTGCTTGACACCTTCGCTGGCTCACTCTATGTTCGCGCAGGTCATGCTGTTCCGTATCACTCGCTGAAGGAGCGTCCACCTAGCACCGTATTTCGTTCGTCGAGGAAGGCACATGAAGCACCGCTGGGCAGCGCTGGTCATCGTGCTTGCCCTGGGTTGGCTCGTGCCAGGAAATGCGGCGGCTCAGGAGACGTCGAACCCTCCTCCCGCCGGTGAGCTCAACCCTGGGGTGAAGCTCGGGCAGAACTACCCGAACCCGTTCAACCCGGCGACGACCATTCCCTTCAGTATCGGGGATCCCCCGAGCTGCGTGGCGGATGGCGGCCGGCAGCATCATGTGACCCTGCGGATTTACAACGTGCTCGCCCAGCTCGTGGCGATCCCGGTCCTGCAGGGGGGAACTGAAGGAACTGGTCAGCAGACGATGAATCTGTCTCTACCCTGCGGGTCGTACTCCGCATCGTGGGACGGACACTACATGAGCACCTCGCAGGAGGTGCCATCCGGGGTATACATCTATCTGCTGGAAGTTGACGGCCGCTCGATCGGGAAAAAAATGATCGTCATGCGGTGAGCCGGATTCTGCCGTTCGAGCGAGCGCGGTGATGGTCAACCCATCAGCGCGCTCGCATCATTTCGAGGGACCCTTCTTCACCACCGGGGGCGCGTGCTGCTCCGAGATCTGCCTCCAGACGTCAATGGCGTGATCCGGGTTGCGCGCCAGGGCGCGGGCCGCCGTTTGCATGCTCGCGGCCGTGACGTGATGCCGGGTCAGGATGCGTTCACGGGCCGCGACGCGACTGGCACTGTCGAGCATGGTATCCAGCGCCACCCCGCGCAGCTCCCGCATCGTCGCGACATAGGTCGAATCGCTCACTCCTCCGGAAGCGATGCGGCCGCGACAGGATGCGACGAGCAGCGCGCCTGCCAGTGCCACCACAGCGAATGATGTTCGCGTCATGCGCCAACGCTAGACTGCCTCCGGTGGCGCGTCAACGGCGTCCCCTAAGCACCGCGGCCGTCCGTCATGCCAAAACGGCGTAAATGGCCTGGCATTGCAGTTGCCTCATCATTGAGGAATGGTGAGTTACGAGCCACTTGTTAACGTACTTTAGCATGCGGATGCAATCATGATCAGTCCCGATCGGCTTACCGTCAAGGCGTCCGAAGCGCTCAACGATGCCATCTCGCTCGCCCGGCGAAATGGCAACCCGCTCGTGTATGACGGCCATCTCCTGCTCGCGCTCCTCGGCCAGGCGGAAGGCATTGTCATTCCGCTGCTGCACAAGCTCGGCGCCAACGTCGCCGACATTCGCGCGAAGATCGAGCGCGAAGTGGAGCGCTATCCCCGGCAGTCCGGTGGTGCCCAACCCTCGGTGGCGCGCGAGCTCAATCAGGTGCTCGACAAGGCCGAAGACGAGGCCAAGGCGCTCAAGGACGAGTACGTCTCCACGGAGCATCTGTTGCTGGCCCTCGCGGCCGTGCCGGGGACGGACAGTCACGAGATTCTTGATGGCGCCGGCGCCGGCCGCGAGGCCATGCTCGAGGCGCTGCAGGCGGTACGCGGGGCACATCGCGTGACCGATCAGACGCCGGAGTCGCAGTACCAGGCGCTGCAGCGCTACACCCGCGATCTCACCGAAGCGGCGCGCAAGGGCAAGCTCGATCCCGTGATTGGCCGCGACGAGGAAATCCGCCGCGTGGTGCAGGTGCTCTCGCGCCGCACGAAGAACAATCCCGTGCTCATTGGCGAACCGGGTGTCGGCAAGACGGCCATCGTGGAGGGACTCGCGCAGCGCATCGTCAACGGAGACGTCCCGGAGAGCCTCAAGAACAAGAGCCTCGTGGGACTCGACCTCGGCGCGCTCATTGCCGGGGCCAAGTTCCGCGGTGAGTTCGAGGAGCGACTCAAGGCGGTGCTCAAGGAGATCACCTCGGGCGACGGAAAGTTCATCGTCTTCATTGACGAGCTGCACACACTCGTGGGCGCGGGCGCCGCGGAAGGCGCCATGGATGCGGGCAACATGCTCAAGCCCATGCTCGCGCGTGGCGAGCTGCGCGTGGTGGGCGCCACCACGCTCGACGAATATCGCAAGCACGTGGAGAAGGACGCCGCGCTCGAGCGGCGCTTCCAGCCGGTGTACGTGGGCGAGCCGAGCGTGGAGGATACGATCGCCATTCTGCGCGGGCTCAAGGAGCGCTACGAGGTGCACCACGGTGTGCGCATCACGGATGCCGCCGTGGTGGCCGCGGCGACCCTGTCCAACCGCTACATCGGAGACCGCTTTCTGCCGGACAAGGCCATTGACCTCGTGGACGAGGCGGCTTCCCGGCTGCGCATCGAGATTGACTCCATGCCGCAGGAGATCGACGAGGTGGAACGGCGCATGACGCAGCTCGAGATCGAACGGCAGGCACTGCGCAAGGAGAAGGACGCGGAGTCGAAGGAGCGCCGTACGGCCCTCGAGCGCGAGCTGGCGGAGCTCCGCGAAAAGTCCACGGCCATGAAGGCGCAGTGGAAGGCGGAGAAGGAAAGTCTGGGCAAGGTGGGCGAGTTGAAGCAGCAGCTCGAACAGGCGCGACTGGAAGCGGAGCAGGCCCAGCGCCGCGGTGATCTGGGCAAGGCGGCGGAAATCACCTACGGTCGTGTGCCGAAACTGGAGCAGCAGCTGAAGGATGCCGACCAGGCAATGCGCTCGCGCGAATCGGGCGCGCCGCAGTTCCTCAAGGAGGAGGTTGACGCGGACGACATCGCGGAAATCGTCGCCCGCTGGACGGGCATCCCCGTCTCGCGCATGCTGGAAAGCGAGCGCGAGCGCCTCACGAAGCTCGAGGAAGTCCTGGCGTCGCGCGTGGTAGGGCAGCGCGAAGCGGTACGCGCCGTCGCCGATGCGGTCCGGCGGTCGCGCGCGGGGCTGCAGGATCCCAATCGGCCCATTGGCTCGTTCATTTTCCTCGGCCCGACCGGTGTGGGAAAGACGGAGACCGCGCGCGCCCTGGCGGAGTTCCTCTTCGACTCCGAGCACGCAATGGTGCGCATTGACATGTCCGAGTACATGGAGCGCCATGCGGTGGCACGGCTCATCGGCGCGCCACCCGGCTACGTGGGCTTCGAGGAGGGCGGGCAGCTCACGGAAGCGGTGCGGCGCCGCCCGTACTCGGTCGTGCTCTTCGACGAAATCGAGAAGGCGCATCCGGATGTGTTCAACATCCTGCTCCAGATCCTGGATGACGGACGCCTCACGGACTCGCAGGGCCGCACGGTGGACTTCCGGAACACCGTGATCATCATGACATCGAACATTGGGAGCCAATACATTCTGGAAGGCGTGCACGCGGACTGGGGCGAGGTGGAGATGCAGGTAACGGCCGCGCTGCGCCAGCATTTCCGTCCCGAGTTTCTCAATCGCGTGGACGACATCATCGTCTTCAAGCCGCTCACCCTCGAGCAGATCGAGGAGATCATCGGGATCCAGCTCCATCGGCTGGAGCAACTGCTGGCGGAGCGCAAGCTCTCCATCGAGCTCACGCCCGAGGCGAAGCACGCGCTGGCGGAGGAAGGCTACGATCCGGCGTTCGGTGCCAGACCGCTCAAGCGCGCGATCCAGCGACTCATTCAGAATCCGCTGGCGCTCGCGGTGCTCGAAGGCAGATTTGGCGAAGGCGACCGCGTGCTGGTGACGCGGGGCACGAACGGCGAGCTGGAGTTCACGCGCGCGGAGCCGGCGGTGAGCGGGGTGGGGGAGACACGATGAGGATGCGGTGCGCGATGCTCTGTGTGCCACAGCGGACGCGCTGAAGGTGACGCGCCCTGCGGACGACGCCTGGATGCGGCGGGCGCTCGACGCCGCGCGTGATGCCGCCGCTGCCGGCGAGGTGCCGGTCGGCGCGGTGATCGTGCGCGATGGCAGCATCGTCGCGTGCGACTCGAACCGCACGCTGCGCGACCAGGATGCCTCGGCGCACGCCGAGATGCTCGTGTTGCGCGCCGCGTCGCGTGCGTTGGGGAGCTGGCGGCTGGAGGGGTGCACCGTGTACGTGACGCTGGAGCCGTGCGCCATGTGCGCCGGTGCGCTCGTCCTCGCGCGCGTGGCGCGCGTCGTGTTCGGTGCGTGGGATGCCAGGGCGGGCATGGCCGGATCCGTGGGCGATCTCCTCCGGCATCCGCGACTGAATCATCGCCCCGAGGTCACCGGCGGCGTGCTCGAACAGGAATGTGGCGCGGAGCTGCGCGAATTCTTCGCGGCGCGCCGTCGTTGACTCTACTTTTTCGCGCGGGTAACATTACTGACTGGACAGGACGGGTGGCCGAGTGGCTGAAGGCACCGGTCTCGAAAACCGGAGTACCGGCAACGGTATCGTGAGTTCGAATCTCACCCCGTCCGTTGATACCCGTGCCGGCGTCAGAGCGAAGCGGAAGCGTTCGACTTCCGGCGAGGCGGGCCACAGCCCGCCTTTGTTGCATCGCGCACGCTGTGAACGTCGTCATTCCCATGACAGTGGGATGGGTGGCCGAGTGGTTTAAGGCGCACGCCTGGAAAGCGTGTGGGGTGTAACAGCCCTCGCGGGTTCGAATCCCGCCCCATCCGTATCATCCGACAATCCTGTCGGGCAGTTTCGTCAGACTCCTCTCTCACCGCAGGACTCCGGCCCGTCGCATGACACGACCGGGCTTGACAGGTCACCCTGCCACGGGAGATGATGGCGGCGCCATGCACCACGTGCGCCTCTCCTCGCGAATCCGCGCCTCTCTCCTCTGCGCCGCGTTCGGCTTCGCGGTCGCATACGCATCCATGAGTCGCCCCGGCCTGCCTGGCGATTTTCTCTACTGGCGCACGGCCGCGCGCGCCCTCCTGCGCGGGCAGAACCCCTACCAGGTCATTCCCGCCGTCGCGCCCGAGCGCTTCCTCACGCCGTTCTTCTATCCGCTTCCCGCGGCGATTGCGACCATCCCGTTCGCGCCTTTCCCGTACCCGCTCGGTGGCGCCCTCTTTGTCGCGCTGTCGGCCGGTTTGCTCGCCTTCGGACTGTCGCGCAACGGCCTCTATCGCCTGGCGGTGTTCGCCAGCGCGCCTTTCATCATCTCCGCGATGAGCGGGACGTGGCCGCCCATCATCGCAGCTGCAGCGCTCCTCCCCGCGCTCGGCTTCCTCGTCTGTGTCAAGCCCAACGTCGGGATCGCATCATTCGTGTACCGCCCCCGATGGTCCATGCTGATTGCCAGCGCGGCGTTCCTTGGCGTGAGTCTGCTGATCCTGCCGCGGTGGCCCCTCGACTGGTGGCATCAGCTCGCGTCCGTGAAGAGCCGCACCATTCCCATTCTCACGCCGGCCGGCCCGCTGCTGCTTCTGGCGCTCGCCCGCTGGCGGCAGCGGGAAGCGCGACTGCTCTTCTGCTTTGCGTGCATCCCGCAGGCGCCCTGGTTCTACGATCAGATCGTACTCTGGCTCATTCCCCGCGACGCGACCGAAGCGTTCGGCTACACGGCGATCAGCCAGCTCATGCTCATCGCCTGGGGACACTTCACCATGCTGGCGTGGCGCCACGGGTCCTGGGTGTTGGCATCGGTGCTCTATCTTCCGCCGCTCGTGATGGTGCTGCGCCACCCGAATACAGGGGAAGTGCCGGCCTGGATGGATCGGCTCGCCGCACGGGTGAGCGTCGCGCGGCGCTTCGAGCCGACGATCGAACCGCCTGCCTGAAGGGGGCCCTCTTCTCTCCCTCTCCATTCCGTCCCGGCCGCATATATTTCTCCGCCATGCCTGTCTCTCCCACCACCGTGTTCGATGCGCGCGCGATGGATCGCACCATCCGCCGCATGGCGGACGAAATCGTCGAACTCAACGATGGCACGGACAATCTCATCCTCGTCGGCATCCAGCGCCGCGGTGTCCAGCTCGCCGATCGGCTCGTCGCCGTCATGAAGGAGCGCGAGCATCAGGACGTCCCGCGCGGGGCGCTCGACATCACGCTCTATCGCGACGACCTGCAGACTGTCGGTCCGCGACCCGTCGTCGGCCCCACCGACATTCCGTGGGACATCGGTGGCAAGCACGTCGTAATCGTCGATGACGTGCTCTACACGGGGCGCACCATCCGCGCCGCACTCGACGAGCTGGCGGACTTCGGGCGTCCCGCCCGGATCGGGCTCGCGGTGCTTGTGGACCGCGGCGGGCGCGAGCTGCCCATACGCGCCGATGTCGTGGGCAAGACGCTCACGGTGGCGAACGGCGACCGCGTGGACGTGATGGTTCGGGAGCTCGATGGGAAGGACGCGGTGGTCGTCGTGCGCCCCGGGGATGGCGCGTGAGCGAAACCCTCGGCAAGGACCTGCTCGCGCTCGAGCCGCTCACTGCCCGGCAAATCCGCCTGATTCTCGACACCGCCGAACCGTTCAAGGAAATCAGCGAGCGCGCCATCAAGAAGGTGCCCGCGCTCCGCGGCAAGACCATCGTCAACCTCTTCTTCGAAGCCTCGACCCGCACGCGCATCTCGTTCGAGTTCGCCGAAAAGCGCCTCTCCGCGGACACGGTGAACGTCGCGTCATCCGGTTCCAGCGTGCAGAAAGGCGAAACGCTGGTGGACACCGCGCGCAATCTCGAGGCGATGCGGATCGATATGGTCGTGATCCGCCACGGAGCGTCCGGCGCCGCGCAGTTCCTCGCCGATCGCATCGAGAGCAATGTGATCAACGCGGGCGATGGCACGCACGAACACCCCACGCAGGGGCTGCTCGATCTGCTCACGCTGCGCGACAACCTGGGTGATCTCACGGGTCGCCGCGTGTGCATCGTGGGCGACGTGCTGCATTCGCGGGTGGCGCGGTCGAACATCTGGGGACTCCAGAAAATGGGCGCCGAGGTCGCGGTCTGCGGTCCGCGGACGCTGCTTCCGTGGGCGATCGGCGAATTCGGCGTCCGCGTGTTCTCGCGCATCGAGGAAGCCATCGAATGGGCCGAGGCGCTCAACATTCTGCGCCTGCAGCTCGAGCGCATGACGGCGGGTTACATTCCGTCGCTCCGCGAATACAATCGCGTGTTCGGCGTGTCGCGCGAGCGGCTGGCGCGTGCGCCGCGCGATATCCTCATCCTGCACCCCGGCCCCATGAACCGCGGCGTCGAAATTGACAGCGATGTCGCCGATGGGCCCCACAGTGTGATCCTCAATCAGGTAACCAACGGCGTGGCGGTGCGCATGGCGGTGCTTTACCTGCTCGCGGGCGGCCGTCCCGAGCTGGCGGAAGCGGCCAAGGGAGCGATCGATCGATGAGCCGTCACACGTTGCTGCTCACGGGCGGCACCCTGCTCGATCCGTCGCAATCGCTGCACGAGGCTGGCGACCTGCTCGTCGTGGACGGACGGATCGCTCGGGCAGGCGGGCACATCGATCCGTCGGAGGGCGCAGAGGTGCTCGACTGTACCGGCGCAATTGTGTCGCCGGGCTTCATCGACGTGCACTGTCACCTGCGCGAACCCGGGCGCGAGGATGTGGAGACGATTGCGACCGGCGCCCGTGCGGCCGCGGCGGGCGGCTTCACCGCCGTGTGCGCCATGCCCAACACCGAGCCGGTCACCGACAACCAGGCAGCCGTGGGATTCATCGCGCGACAGGCCCTGCGCGCCGGGGCAGCGCGCGTCTACCCCATTGGCGCGATCTCCGTCGGGCAGAAGGGAGAAGCGCTGGCGGAGTTCGGCGAGATGGTCGGCGCGGGTGCCGTGGCGGTGAGCGACGACGGCAAACCCGTGGCCAGCGCGCATCTCATGCGGACCGCGCTCGAGTACGCGCAGACCTTCGGCATTCCCGTGGTGGATCACTGCGAGGAGCCCACGCTGGCGCACGGCGGATCCATGAACGAGGGCGTGATGAGCGCGCGGCTCGGCCTCCGCGGCATCCCCTCGGAAGCCGAGGAGATCATGGTGATCCGCGACATCCTGCTCGCGCGGCGGACGGGCGGACACGCGCACCTCGCGCACATGAGTACGAAGGGCAGCGTGGAGCTCATCCGCTGGGGAAAGGAGCGCGGCATCAATGTCACCGCGGAAGTCACGCCGCACCATCTCACGCTTACCGAGGACGCCGTCGGCGCCTACGATACGCAGGCCAAGATGAATCCGCCGCTGCGCACGGCCGAGGACGTGGCCGCACTTCGCGAGGCATTGCGTGATGGCACGATTGATGTGGTCGCCACGGACCATGCGCCGCACCACTACGACGCGAAGGAGCGCGAGTTCGCCGACGCGCCGTTCGGAATCATCGGGCTCGAGACGGCGCTCGCGCTCGTCGTGACCGAACTGGTGGAGACGGGAATCCTGGACTATCCCATGCTCGTGGATCGGATGGCAACGCGACCGGCGCGGCTCTTTCATCTGCCTGGCGGTACGCTGACGGCGGGCGCCGTGGCGGATGTGACGGTCTTCGATCCGAAGCGTGAATGGAAGGTGGACCCGTCGCGCTTCCTGTCCAAGGGACGGAACACGCCCTACGCCGGGCGCACATTGCGCGGGCGGGCGCTGTACACGATCGTGGATGGGCGTGTAGTATATCGGTGCGTGGAGTGAGCAGGGGTGGACACCGGCTCGTTCGTTCGGCAGGAGATCGTCTCGGTGTGCAGGCGGCTCTACGAGAAGGGCTTGATCGCAGGCCCGGATGGCAACATCTCCGTGCGCCTGTCTGCCGGCTCCATTCTGATCACGCCGGCGGCACTCTCCAAGGTCGACGTGACGCCGGACGATCTGGTCGAGGTCTCGATGGACGGTGTCCGGATCTCCGGTTACCGGGAGCCTTCATCGGAAGTCCACCTTCACGTCAGGTTGTACACGCGTCGTCCCGATGTGCAGGCGGTGGTCCATGCGCATCCGCCGACGGCAACGGGCTTCGCGGTCGCGGGGGAGGGATTCGAATCGTATGTCCTTCCCGAGCTGGTGTATCAGATGGGACGGGTCCCGCTTGTGCCGTACGCCACTCCCGGGACGCCAGCTGTGGCGGACGCATTCGAGCCGTTCATCGCGGGTCACGATGCGTTCCTCATGGCGAATCATGGAGCGACGACCACCGGCCCGTCGCTGCTGATCGCGCACCAACGAATGGAAAGTGTGGAGCACTCGGCGAGAATCCTGCTCACAGCACGACTTCTGGGCCGAGTCACTGAGTTGAGTGCCGAACAGGCGGCAGGGCTGCTGTCACATCGCGCGTGACGCAGAGGCTGCCCGGTACTCCGGGATTTGGCGGCTCGCGAGAGCCAGCGGAGAGACGAATGACGCAATCGACAGTGAATTCCGACCAGGTCACCGCCCTGTTCGAGGAACGGCAACGCTACGAGTCGTGGCTCGCGACACTGGAAAACAGGCGGGGTGCGACCCCGGCCCACATCTACGAACGCGTCCACACGGATTACTCCGCGCGGCTCCGCCACGTGGTCGAGCAGTTGGCGAGCCATCGCGCCGTCCTGCAGGAAATGGAAAGCGGATTGCTCGGCAAGCTCTCTGCGCTCGATGTCCAGGAGGCGCGGCATCGCGATGAAGCGGCGGAAACGGAGCTGCGCGCGGCAGTCGGCGAATTGAGCGCGGAGCAGCATCGCGAGGTTGCTGACCGCACCTCTGCAGCCATGGCCGGTATTCAGCAGGAGCGCGGATCACTGTCTGATGAGCTGAACCGGCTGCGCGCGGTGCTCGTGGCCGCCGGCGCCACGCCCCAAGCGCCGCCCAAGGCACCAGCCGCCGCCCCCGCCGCGCCAACCCCGGCGCCCGTCCCTCGCCCGGTTTCTGGCCCCGTTGCCGCACCGTCGTCCACCGAGCAGGATGAGTGGGATGCGGCGTTCGACAAGGTGACGGCGCCCACGCCGCACCCTGCGGGCGGCGCAACACCGGCGCCGAGCGGTGCCGGATTCGACGATCTCGAATTCCTCAAGTCGATGTCGAACCCGAGGTCGAGCGGAGAAGGCGTCGCGGTGGGGAGCGGCGCAGGATCGGCCGGTGATCGCGCCGCGGCGTCGGCTGCGGGACGCCAGCGTCCGGTCAGCGGAAAGGTTCGGGCGCAATCTGGCGCACAGCCGTCCCCGATGCGCACGACACCGTCCGCTCAGAACGCGGAGCAGGTCAAGACGCTCAAGTGTCAGGAATGCGGCACGCTCAACTATCCCACCGAGTGGTATTGCGAGCGGTGCGGCGCCGAACTGGCGGCGATGTAGGACCCCTGACGGGGAATGAAGTTGCGAAGCGCGCGCTGACGAGCGTCAGCCGCGCTTCGTTGCCATCCGGCTCTTGTGCCGGGCCGCTGCGTTCGGGTGAACGAGGCCCTTCCGGGCCGCACGGTCCAGCAACTGGACGGCGGAGCGCTGCTGATCCGGCGTGGCGCCCGGCGTGGTCGCCTTGCGAAGCGCGGTACGGAGCGCGGAGCGCTGCGCCCTGTTGCGCACTGCGGCGGCGCGGCTCTTCCGCATGTTCTTTTTCGCGGACTTGATATTCGGCACGAAGTTCTCCAGGAACGCACAGAGATGCGCGCGGCGCGCGCGAGGGGGAAAACCTAGAGCTGACAGCAATGGATGTCAAGGCGCCACTTCACTTTGACACTGCTCTGCTCACCCGATAGCTTTCGCGCCGACGAGAGGTATCGTCGCTCTGTCCCGCCATTTACCGTGCGAGCTCTTGGACCCACTCGACATCGAACGGTTCGTCCTGATCGCGCCCGTTCTCCTGTTCGCGATGATCGCGCACGAGTACGCGCATGGCTACGCGGCCCTGCGCCAGGGCGACGCCACCGCCTACCAGCTCGGCAGACTGACGTGGAATCCGATCAAGCACATTGATCCATTCATGACGATTCTGCTTCCGGTGCTCATGGCCCTGACGCACGGACCGATTCTGGGCGGCGCCAAGCCGGTCCCGGTGAATCCGCGGAACTACCGGAAGTATCGCCGGGGCGACATCATTGTGTCGCTCGCCGGCGTTGCGACGAATCTCGTCATCGCGGTTCTCAGCGTACCGGTGCTGGTCGTGCTGGGGCTCATTGCCCAGGCGGCGCCTGGCGCAGCGCAGGTCCTCGCCATCGTGCAGGCGATGCTCATCTGGGGCATCCTCCTCAATCTGATCCTCGTGGCGTTCAACCTGCTGCCGCTGCCACCGCTCGATGGCTCCCACGTGCTCAAGTATCTGCTGCCGCCGGCGTGGGCCATGCAGTATCAGCGGATCGGACAGTACGGCATCATCATTCTCATCGCGCTGCTCTATTTTGGCGGGCGCTTCCTCGATCTCTGGATGTACCCGGCGTACGCGCTGTTCTCGCTGCTGGTTCATCCGGTGGGCGGATTCCTGCTGCCGAGCCGGTTCCTGCCGTGATCGCGACCGCCGAGCCGGTCGAGGCGCCGTTCGTCATCGAGCTGGAGCAGTTCTCCGGTCCGCTCGATCTCCTGCTCACGCTCATTCGCGACGAGCGCGTCGAGATCACCGACATTCCCATCGCCCGGATCTGCGAGCAGTTTCTCGCGCGCATTCATTCGCTCGGGCTCAGTGACGCGGCCGAGTATCTCGAAATGGCCGCGCGGCTGTTGCGGATCAAGGTGCAGATGCTGCTGCCGCGACACGGGACTGGCGACGAATGGGAGGACCCTCGCGCCGAGCTGGTGCGGCGTCTGCTGGAGTACCAGCAGATGCGCGAGGTGGTGGACCTGCTCGAGCGCCGTGGCGACGATCGGCGCGAGCGGCTGGGTCGCGGTGTGACGTTGATCGAGCCTGCGCGTCCCGCGCGCCCGCTGTCGCTTGCGTTGCCGGAGCTGCTCGCCGCCGTGGATCGCGTATTGCGCCTGGCGCGAAAGCCGGTCCTGCACGATATCGTGCCGCGTGCGCTCGACGTGGATGGTGCGATCGAGACCATTCGCGCGCTGTTGCAGCTCCGGGCCAGCGCGCGGTTCAGTGACATCGTGTCCGCCGGCGCGGAGCCGTGGCGGATTCTTTCCGCGTTGCTCGCGCTGCTCGAGCTCGCCCGCCGCGGCGAGTTGCGCGTGCGCCAGCTTCGTCCCTTCGGCACCATGGACATCGCTCGTGACCCCGCTGGCGAAGCTGCTTGAGGCCGCGCTCTTCTCCAGCGGCCATCCGGTGCCGCTGGACGAACTGCGCGCGCTCGATCCGGACGCGTCAGCCGCCGCAGTCGCGATGGCGCTGGACGAATTGCGCGAGCATTACGATACCGGCGGCCATGGCGTGGAGCTCGTCGAAATCGCGGGTGGGTGGCAGATTCTCACGCGCCCGGAATTCACCGAGACGATCGAGCGCGTGCAGCTCGCCGTGCGTCCGCAGCGCCTGTCCTCTGCGGCCCTCGAGACCCTGGCGATCATTGCCTATCGCCAGCCGATTGGTCGCGCGGAGATCGAGGAAATTCGCGGCGTGGCCGTGGGCAGCATGCTGCGCACCCTGCTCGAGCGTGGTCTCATTGATGTCGTCGGGCGCGCGGAGGGACTCGGCCGTCCGATGCTGTATGGCACCACCCCGGCGTTTCTCGAGCAGTTTGCGCTGCGTCACCTGGGCGAGCTTCCCCGCGCGGATGAACTCGCGGTGGCGCTGCGATCCGAGCCGCGCGTACTCTGACCGCCATGTCGATGCGCATTCAGCGCGCCATCGCGCGTGCCGGTGTCGCGTCACGCCGGCATGCCGAAGCGCTGATTCTCGCGGGGCGTGTGACGGTGAATGGCTCGCCGGCGCACATTGGTCAGGTGGTGGACCCCGAGGCCGATGTCATTCAGGTGGACCATGCGGTCGTCGGCGCGCCCGCCCGCGAACGCTGGCTCGTTCTGAACAAGCCGGCCGGCGTCATGACCACGCGGCGTGATCCGTCAGGGCGCCAGACGGTATTTGATTTCGTGCCCGACCTGCCGGGGCTCACCTACGTCGGGCGCCTCGACCTCCTCACGGAAGGGGTGCTGCTGTTCACGACCGACGGTCAGGCTGCGCATCGCCTCACACATCCCAGCCGCGGGGTCGAGCGCACCTATGTGGCAACCGTTCGCGGCGATGCCCCGGCGGCGGTCCGCGCGGCCCGCCGTGGCGTGCCGCTCGACGATGGGATGGTCGTACCGGGCGAGATCTCCGCGGCCCCGCTTGCGTCCGGGCAGTGGGCGCTCACGGTGTCGATAGCCGAAGGGCGCAATCGGGAAGTGCGCCGGTTGTGCAAGGCGCTGGGGTTGTTCGTGGATCGACTGGTGCGCACGAAATTCGGGCCGGTCGGGTTGGGTCGGCTCGCGCCGGGCGAAACGCGCGCGCTCACGTCACACGAGCAGACGATCATCCGGGCACTCGTGGCGGACGTGCCGTGAGCCGCGCTCGAGAGACGCGCCACGAGGCGCTCTGACAAGGCGATTTATGGAACTGCGAAATTCGACGGTGTTGTTGCTTGGCGGAAGCGGATTGGTCGGGATGGCGGTGGCGCGCCGCCTGATCGATTTCGCGCCACGGCAGATTGTCGTGAGCGGCCTCACGCGCGAAGAGGTCGTGGCGGCGCTGCGCGAGCTTGAAGCGGTTGCAGGCGACATCACCATTGACGGTGTCTGGGGAAACATCTTCCTGCCCGCCGATCTCGCCGAACAGCCGCGTGCCGCGCTGTTGTCTGATCCGGTGGCGCGCCGCCGCATCGTGGATGACTACCTGGGACCATTCGCCCGGACGCCGCTCGAGGAAAATCTGCTCTACACCTGGCTCGTCCGGTTCATGCCCGATCTCGTCGTGGATTGCGTCAACACCGCGACCGCGGTCGCGTACCAGGATGGTCACGCGAGCGCGCTTTCGCTGCTGCACGCCGCCGATGCCGGCACCGTGGACCGGGAACAGGTCGAGCGCCACCTCCTCACGTTGCCGCTGCCGCAGCTCATCCGTCACATGGAAGTCGTGTTCGAGGGCATGCGACGGGCCGGAACTCAAGCCTATGTCAAGATCGGGACGAGCGGGACCGGCGGCATGGGGCTCAACATTCCGTACACACACAGCGAGCAGAAGCCGTCGCGTACTCTCATGTCGAAATCGGCGGTGGCCGGCGCGCAGAGCATCTTCCTCTTTCTGCTCGGGCGCACGCCCGGTGCTCCCGCCACCATCGAGATCAAGCCGACGGCGGCCATTGCGTGGAAGGAGATCGGCTACGGCGCCATTCGGCGCGCCGGGCGCACGATCGAGGTCGTGGACTGCGAGACGCCGCTGCCGCTGGCGACCGCGTTCGCGGAGGGCGCCTCGGGATGGACGTGCAGCGGTGAGCCGCTGGAGAATGTCTTCATCAATGTCGGGGAAAACGGGGTCTTCGCGCGTGATGAATTCGAAACGGTGAGCGCGCTCGGTCAGATGGAGCTCGTCACGCCCGAGGAGATCGCCGAGACGCTGGTAATGGAAGTGCAGGGCAGACCCACAGGGCGCGACATCGTGGCGGCGCTGGACGGTGCCACGCTTGGACCTACGTACCGCGGCGGATATCTGCGATCGGTTGCCGTGGCCGGACTGCGCGAGCTGGAGGCGACGCGCGGCGTGCGGTCCGTCGCCTTCGAGATGCTGGGTCCGCCGCGGCTCACCAAGCTGCTGTACGAGGGCCACATGTTGAGCCTGCTGTTTGCGTCGGTGCGCGCCCTCTCCCACGCGGATGCGGTACGCGCGGCGCACGACGCCGAAGAGCTGCTGCGTGAACGCGAGCATGCCTTGCGGCGCCAGATTCTCTCCGTGGGACTGCCCATCGTGCTCAGCGACGGCGCGTCGGTTTTGCGCGGTCCCGCCGTGGTCGTCACACCGGATGGACGGGGCGCGGACATCGCACCCCGTGGCTGGGTGGACCTGCGGCCGTCCAACCTCGAGCTCTGGATTCGCCGCGCCGCGTCCATCACCGCCGAGGTGCACGGGGTGAGCACCGGTTCCGGCGCTCAGTGGAACGCGGTGAATGCCGACGGACCCATCGAGCCATCCCGGATGGCCGTGTGGGTGTTCGAACACGAAGACGGAGGATTCCGGGTCAAGCGCTGAACCGCGGGGCGGCACCACGTTCACCCGGAGAACGAATCGCGGACGCAGCGGTATCATTCATCTTCCGCCCTGACGGAGAATCCCGAGTGGCCACTCGTACCATGCCGGCGGCCGACGCCGCGCTCGTTCAGAACATTCTGGAGCAGGTCGCACGCCGCGTCGTTGGTCAGGAGTACATGATCGAGCGGCTGCTCATCGGCCTCCTCACGGGAGGGCACGTTCTCCTGGAAGGCGTACCGGGGCTCGCGAAGACGCTTACCGTCAAGACGCTCGCCGAGACGATCCATACGACCTTTCAGCGCATCCAGTTCACTCCTGATCTGCTTCCGGCCGATGTCATCGGTACGCAGATCTTCGATCAGCATACTGGTGAATTCCGTCCCAAGCACGGACCCATCTTCGCCAACATCATCCTGGCCGACGAGATCAACCGCGCGCCGGCCAAGGTACAGAGCGCGCTGCTGGAGGCCATGCAGGAAAAGCAGGTGACGATTGGCGGGACGACGTTCATCCTGGAGGAGCCCTTCCTCGTACTGGCCACGCAGAACCCGATCGAGCAGGAGGGCACCTACCCGCTGCCGGAGGCGCAGGTGGACCGCTTCATGCTCAAGCTCCGGGTGGGATATCCGTCCCGTGCCGAGGAGAAGGAAATCATGCGGCGCATGGCTGGCGGACAGGCGATTCCCGTCGATGCGGTCGCGACGCCACAGGAAATTCTCGAGGCGCGCCGGCGCATCGCCGACCTCTACGTGGACGACCGCGTGGTGGATTACATCGTGGACATCGTGCACGCCACGCGTGAGCCCGGCATGGCCGGGCTGGCGGATCTCGCGCCGCTCATTGAGTACGGCGCGAGCCCGCGTGCCACGATCTTCCTGGCGCAGGGAGCGCGCGCGTACGCCTTCATGCGGGGGCGCAGTTTCGTCACGCCGGATGACGTGAAGGCCGTAGCGCCGGACATTCTGCGCCATCGTGTCCTCACGACCTATGAGGCCGAAGCCGAGGAAGTCTCCAGCGACGCCATCATCACGCGGATCCTGGCCGCGATCGAGAGCCCGTGACGCCGGCGGCCGCTCACTTCCCCATTCCGTCGGAGGTGCTCCGCCAGGTCAAGCTGCTCGAGCTGCGCACCCGGGGGCTGGTCAACTCGCTCTTTACCGGCGAGTACCATTCGGTATTCAAGGGGCAGGGGATGGAGTTCTCCGAGGTGCGCGAGTATCAGCCCGGCGATGAAGTGCGCGCCATCGACTGGAACGTCACGGCGCGCATGGGCCACCCGTACGTCAAGCGCTTCATCGAGGAGCGCGAGCTCACGGTGATGCTCGCGGTGGACCTGTCGGGCTCCGAGCGCTTCGGGACCGTGTCGCGTTTCAAGAGCGAGCTGGCGACGGAACTGAGCGCGGTGCTGGCGATGTCCGCCATTCGCAACAACGACCGCGTGGGCGCGCTCACGTTCACGGATCGCGTGGAGTACGTGGTGCCGCCGGGCAAGGGCCGCCGCCACGTCCTGCGCCTCGTGCGCGATCTCCTCGTCCGTGAGCCCACGGGACGCGGTACCGATATCGCCGGCGCGCTGGATTATCTGGCGCACATGCTGCCGCATCGCGCGATTGTCTTTCTCATCTCGGACTTCGTTGCCACGGGCATCGAGCAGCCGCTCAAGCTCCTCGCGCGGCGGCACGACGTGGTCGCTGTGACCATCGAGGACCCGCGCGAGCGGCTGCTTCCCGATCTCGGGCTCGCACGGTTCAGCGATCCTGAAACGGGAGCCACGGTGGACGTGGACACGGGGAATGCCAGGGTGCGCGAGGGGTTCGAACGGGCTGTGCGTGCCGAGCGCGAGGCGCGCACGCATCTCTTCCGCCGGCTGGCCATAGACGAGATCGCGGTACGCACGGATCGCAGCTACGTGGAGCCGCTTCTCCACTTCTTCCGACTGCGTGAGATGCGGGGCAGAGGACGATGATCGCGCTGCTGGTGCTTGCGCTGCTGCTCCGTCAGGAAACGCCGCACGCTACGCCGCAGCGGTCGCCGCCGCCGGCGTCGGGCGTACAGATCGGTGTTCAGGCGACTCCGGATACGGTCACCGTGGGCGAGTCGTTTCGGCTCGTGGTGCGCGTGCGCGCGCCACGAGGCGCCGCGATCGGCTTCCCCGTTGGCCCCGACAGTGGACTCGACGTCGAGGCCGTGGATCCGCGCGTGGTCCAACGCTCGCCTGACACGACCGCGGTTGATGAGACCGCGCTGTACCGGCTCGTCGCGTGGGACACCGGCACTCAGGTGGCGCACCTCGGGACGGTCGTCGTGACGGTTGCCGGCACGGACCGCCAGATCACCATCGCCGGCGACCGTGTGTACGTCCGCAGTGTGCTCCCCGCTGATACCGCGCTGCAGAAGCCGAAACCCGCGCGGGACATCGTGCCCGCGGGACGTCCCTGGTGGATCTGGCTGCTCGTCGCGCTGGCCGCACTCGCGCTCCTGGGGCTGCTCTTCTGGTGGTGGCGTCGCCGGCGCCGGCGTGCGGTGGCGCCGGCCAACGTGGACGCCTACGACGAGGCGCGCCGCGAGTTCGCCCGTATCGAGGCCATGGCGCTGCTCGATGCCGGTGAACGCGGGCGCTACGTCGCGCTCAACGTGGATACCGTGCGCGACTATCTGGCGGCCCGCGTGCCGGCGGCCGACCGCTCGTTGACGAGTCATGAACTGCTGCATGCGCTGCGTGACACGGCACTGGTGCCGCGGGAGCGGCTCGCCCCAGTGCTCGAGGAGTCCGATCTCGTGAAGTTCGCGCGACGCCCGATCACGAACGCGCGCGCTGCGGAACTCGCACAGGAAGCACGCGCCGTCGTCGAACAGACCGAGCGTGATGTGCAGGCGGCGCGCGCCGCGGCGGCCACGCGCGAGGCGGCCGCATGATGGCCGTCGCCGGTCTCACGTTCGGCTCGCCCTGGGTACTCCTGGCCCTCGTGCTCCTCCCGGGCTGGTGGATCTGGCGGCGACACCGGCGTCCAGCGGCGATTGTCTTTTCCCGCGCGGATGTGCTTTCGCACGGACCTCGCGCCGGTCGACGCTGGGCTCGCGCGCTGTTCGTGCTGCGCAATCTGGTACTTGCCGCGCTCATCGTCGCGCTGGCGCGTCCGCGTACGGGTGCGGCGGCCGAGAGCATCACGAGCGAGGGGATCAACATCGTGCTGGCCATCGATCTCTCGAGCTCGATGCTGTCGGAAGATTTTCAGCCGCAGAACCGTCTCGAGGTCGCGAAGGAAAAGGTCAAGCAGTTCATCCTGGGCCGGCGCAGCGACCGGATCGGTCTCGTGGCCTTTGCCGGTGAAGCGCTCACGCAGGTGCCGCTCACCGTGGACTATCCCGTACTGCTCGCGGCGGTGGACAATCTCCAGGCAGGCCAGCTCGAGGATGGCACGGCGATCGGGACCGCCATTGCCACCGCCGCGAACCGGCTTCGCGATGCGCCGGGAAAGTCTCGCGTGATGATTCTGCTCACCGACGGCGAGAATAACCGTGGCGCCATCGATCCGCGGACGGCCGCGCAGGCGGCGGCGGCCGTCGGCGTGAAGATCTACACGATCGGGGTCGGATCGCAGGGGATGGCACCGGTGCCGGTGGGCCGTGGCCTCATGGGCCTCCGCTTCGAGTACCGTCCGGTGGAGATAGATGAAGCACTGCTGCGCGATGTGGCGAAGACCACCGGCGGGCGATATTTCCGTGCGGTGGATGCCGAAGCGCTGGAGAGCATCTACGAGCAAATCAATCAGCTCGAACGCGAGCCGGTGCACACACGTACTTACGTCCGGTTCACCGAGCGCTTTCGCTGGCCGCTTGGCGCGGCGCTGGTGGCGCTGGCCATGGAAGTCCTGCTCGTGGCCTGGCGGGGGCCGCTCCCATGAGTCCCTTCATGGAGTATCCCTGGGTACTGGCCATCGTGCCGCTGCTGGCGACGGCGATCGTGCTGCTGGTATACGTGGCCTCGCGGCGCCGCGCGCGACGGCTGCACCGGTTGGGTTCCGACTCAGTGGTGGCGCGCCTGCTCCCCGCAGCCGTCCGCGCGTGGTGGCACCGGGCGACGCTGCTGGGACTGGCGGTAGCGTGTGCCGGTGTGGGCTTTGCGGGTCCGCGTTGGGGAACGGAACAGCTCGAACAGCGGGCGAACGGCGTGGACGTCGTACTCGCGCTCGATGCGTCGCTGTCGATGCTCGCCACGGACGAACGGCCCAATCGCCTGACGAGAATGAAGGAAGAGACGCGCCGGTTGCTCGATCTGGCGAGTGGCGACCGGTTCGGTCTCATTGCCTTTGCGGGCCGGAGCTACATTCTGTCGCCCATCACGGCGGACCAGGGCGGCCTCGATCTCTTTCTCGACAACCTCGATCCCTCCGTGGTTGGGGAAGCGGGCAGCTCGATGGCCCGGGCGATCCGGCAGGGCACCGATCTGCTCGCCGCGTCGCAGACCGGCGCGGACAAGGCGCTGGTGATCATGAGTGATGGCGAAGCCTTCGAACCGCTGGATGACATCGTCGCGGCCGCCAAGCGGGCCGCCGATGCGGGAATCCGGGTCATCACCGTGGGCTTCGGCACCACCGCGGGCAGTACGATTCCCATCATCGGTGCGCAAGGCACGACATTGAAGCGGGATGTCGCGGGGCAGATTGTCGTGACGCGCTACACACCGGCCACGCTCCAGGCGGCGGCCGACGCGGCCGGCGGCGTCTTCATCAGCGCGAGTGCAACGGACAAGGCCGCTCGAGTGCGCAATGCGCTGGCGGGACTGCACGGCCAGGGCGGCGTCACATCAGCCGGCCGGGATCGCAAGCCGCGTTTCCAGCTCTTTCTCATTCCTGCGCTTCTGCTGCTCCTGGCGGACACGGTGCTCGCGGAGCGCCGCGGTCGTCGTCGTGCGGCGCCCGCTGCGGCTCGGACCGTCGCTGCGGCGTTGCTCATGATGCTCGTGCTGCCGCATGCGCTCCTCGCGGAAGGCGGCGCAGACGGTGATCGCCTCTATCGGGCGGGACGCTACGCCGAAGCCGCAGCCGCGTACGCGCAGGAAATCCGCAATGGTGACTCGTCGCCGCGCACGCTCTACAACTATGGCACCGCGCTCCTGGCGGCGGGTCGCAGCGCACCCGCCGCGGAGGCGCTGGATCGCGCGGCGTCAATCGCCCGCGACGCGGATCTGCGCTACCGCGCGCTGTTCAACCTGGGACTTCTCCATTTGCGCGCCGGCCTCGCGACAAAGGGCGATACCGCGAGCCGCGAATTCACGGCCGCCGTGGAGGCGTACAAGAGCGCGCTGCGTCTGCGCCCGAGCGAGCTGGATGCCAAGTGGAACTACGAGCTCGCGAATCGGCGGAAGAAGGAGACCACGGGCGGCGGCGGCGGAGGTGGCGGAACAGGACGGCCGCAGCCGCAGCGACCGAACCCATCGACCGCGGCGCAACTGTCGCGACAGCCCACCGGTGGTCTCGATCAGCGGGAAGCGGAGGCGATTCTCAACAGCGCCGCGCGCGAGGAACGCGACGTCCAGGCAGCGAAGCAGAAGGCGAATCAGCCGACGCAGCCGCCCGGAGGAAAGGACTGGTGATCGTCGCCCTCGCAGTCATGATGCTCCTCGTGCCGCAGCAGCCACGGCCGGATAGCGCGACGCGCCCACCCGTCATCGTGCAGCGCGCCAGACTCGATGCGCGTGCGCCGGTCAACTTCCGGGTGCTGATCGTGCCCGACACGGTGTACGTCGGCCAGCAGGCCATCTATCAGCTTGGCGTCTTTCTCGACAACTCGGTGAAGGACCGGTTGCGCCGCATGGAGGCGAATGCGCCGGAGATGCCGGGGGTGATGGCGTACGAGCCGCCTGCGCCCTCCGGGAGCTTTCTGTCGCGGATGGACGGCGGGCACCGCTACGAGGTGCATGTCTATCAGGGCCCGATCTTTCCCCTCACCGCCGGGCGCCTGACCATTCCGCCAGCGCATCTCGTCTATGCGCTGCCGCTGTCCTACAGCTTCTTCAGTCGCGAGGAAAGTTACGAAGTCCGCACGGACAGTGCCGTCCTGATCGTGCGCGAGCCGCCGCTGGCGGGACGCCCCCCGGACTGGACCGGGACGGTGGGAGAGGTTCGCCTGAACGCGCGACTCGACACGTCGGCCGCGCGCGTCGGTGATCCGGTGCTGCTCACGGTGAGTGTCAGCGGCCGCGGCAACGTGAAACTGTTCGCGCGACCCGCGCTCGCGATCAGTTGGGCGAAGATCGTGCCGGCTGGTGAACGCGTCACGCTCTCGGCGGACTCGCTCGACATTCACGGCACGAAGGAGTTCGACTGGCTCCTGACGCCGACGATTTCCGGCCGTCTCGCGCTTCCCGTGATCCGCTATTCCTACTTCGATCCGGCCAGTGCGCGTTATGCCGTGGCCACGACGGGCGGTCTCGTGTTGCATGCCTTGCCGGGGACGCTCGCGGCGGACTCGGTACCAACCGGGCCGCGTTGGGCCGTGCGTACCGTGTATCGTGGCGCGCTGTCGCGCCCTCCGTACCGTGCGCCGACCTTCTGGTTCGTGATGCTGCTGGCACCGATCCCGGCACTGATGCTGTTTGCGTCGCGGTGGCCGCGGCGTGCGCCCCGCGCCATCTCGCCAGAGCGCGCGCTCAGCATGCAGACTCGCAAGGCGCCGGGAGACGTCCGTGCCGTGCGCCGGGCATTCCTCAGCGCGATCGCGGCCCGCATCCGCGTGCCCGCGACGCAACTGGCGGAGCCGCGTGCGCTGGAACGCGCCGCCCGTCGGGCCGGCACGTCGCCGGAAACGGCGGCCGGCGCAGCAGCGCTGCTCGATGAGATGAACGCCGCGGCATTCAGCGCGCAGCCGACACCGGTGCGCGACGTCTCGCGCCGTGCGCAGGCACTGTACCGTCGTGTGGACAACGAGGCGCGGACGTTCAGCGCGAGGGTCGCACCCACGGTCGTGATATTCCTTCTGGCGACGTTGCTGACGGTGCGCGCGTCCGCCTTTGCGCCTGACATGGATGGCGCGCAATTCGCGCGCGGTGTTCAGGCGTACGATCAGGGAAGGTTCGGGGTGGCCGAGGGGGAGTTTCTCGCGCTCGCTAGGCGCGTGCCGCGCGCGGCCGATGCGTGGGCGAACCTCGGCACGGCCGCGTACGCCGCGGCTGACACGGCCCATGCGGTGATCGGGTGGCAGCGCGCCCTGCGTCTGGAACCGCTCGCCACGGATGCGCGCGATCGGCTCGAATACATTGGGGCCGCTCCCGGTAGCGGCATTGCCGCAATCCCGGCCATTCCAGTCGTTCCGCTGGCACTTCTCGCCGCGGCGCTCTGGCTCGGCGGCTGGCTGCTGCTCGCGTGGTGCATCGCGCGGCGCCGCACGCGCGGCCGCCTGGCGCTCATCACGTGCGCACTGGGTGCGGCCATTGCACTGGCCGGCGCTGCCGCGGTACTGGATGCGCGACTCGCCGCGCGGGATCTGGGGGTCCTGGCGCGCGAGGCGCCGCTGCGCCTGCTCCCGTCACTGGGCGCACAGACTCGCGCGACGATGCATTCGGGAGACATGGCGCGCATCACCAATCGCAGCGGTGTCTGGGTGCACGTGGAGGCCGATGGTGGCAAGGCCGGGTGGATGGAAGCCGCCGCCCTGATCTCCATCGCGCGCGATTGACGCTCATCCGGCGTGCCGGATACCTTTCCGCATGCCCCGCATCGCCGTGCTCGAGAGCACCGTCGTGGATCAGATCGCGGCGGGCGAAGTCGTCGAGCGCCCCGCGTCCGTCGTGAAGGAGCTCGTCGAGAACTCGCTGGATGCCGGCGCAACCGCCATTGACATCACGGTGGACGACGGTGGGCGCACGCGACTTCGCGTCGCGGACGACGGGTGCGGCATGGAGCGCGATGACGCACTGCTGGCGCTCCAGCGCCACGCCACCAGCAAGATCCGCGATACCAGTGACCTCGTCGGCGTTGGCAGCTTCGGATTCCGCGGCGAAGCGCTGCCGGCCATCGCGTCGGTGGCCCATCTCGAGATGGAGACCGCGCCCGCGCGTGGTGTCGGCACGCGCATCCAGACCGTGGCGGGCGTCCCGGAGCGCGTGGAAGACGCCGCGCGCCAGCGCGGCACGACGATCACGGTGTCACGGCTGTTCTTCAACTCGCCGTCGCGTGAGCGCTTTCTCCGGTCGGTGCGCGCCGAGTGGCGCGCCATTCTCGAGGTGGTGACCGCGCTGGCGCTCACGCGACGCGACGTGCGCTTGCACGTCACGCACGACGCGCGGCCCGTGCTGGTGCTCCCGCCGGCATCATCGCTGCGCGCTCGCGTCGCGGGCCTGTGGGGAGGACCCCTCGCCGAACGGCTCGTGGCTGTGGATGCCGTGAGTGGCGACGTGCGGGTCAGCGGGCTGGTCGAGCGTCCGGCGGACGCAGGCACCGCGAGCCGGAGGATCTTCATCTCGATCAACGGTCGCGTGATCCGGGATGGTGGCGTGGTGCGCGCCGCCGAAGCAGCGTTCCGCTCAACGATCCCCGCGGGCGTACGTCCCACCGTGCTGTTGGATCTCGTGCTGCCTGCCGATTCGGTGGACGTGAACGTACACCCGACGAAAGCCGAGGTGCGCTTCCGCGATCGCTGGGGCCTCGAGCGTGCGGTGGAGCGGGCCGTGCGCCAGGCGCTCGGCGGTTCGGCGAGCGCCGCCGCCTTCGGGGGGCGCACCGGCTGGCCTGCCGCGTCTGGCATGACTTCGTCGGCGGTGGACATCGCGCTGCTGCATCCGTCCGGCAGTCCACCGCTGGATGCGCCGCTCGTGCCCGCCGCGGCCGCGCACGCAAACGGCGTCGGTGCCCGCCCGGATGCGGCAGGTCCGCCCGTGCCCGTGCTTACGCAGTTTCATCGCACCTACATCACATTCGAGGGCGAAGCGGGCCTCGTGCTTATCGATCAGCACTCGGCGCACGAGCGCGTCCTGTACGAGCGGTTCATGCGCACACTCGAGCGTGGCGACGCGCCCGCACAGCGACTCCTCTTTCCCATTACGCTGCACCTGAGTCCGGCCGAAGGCGATGCATTCGAGGCGCACCGTGAGCTCTTCGAGCGCCTGGGTTTCGAGATCGATGGGTTCGGGGGACACACCCTGATGGTGAGCGCCGTGCCGATGCCGCATGACCGCTTCGATGCGCCGCGCTGCCTTCGCGAGACGCTCGATGCGCTCACCGGCGATCGCGACGCCGCTGCGGCCGCGCGACACGAGCGGCTCGCGGCCACGCTCGCGTGCAAGGCCGCCATCAAGGGCGGTGATCTGCTCTCGCCGGACGAAATGCGCGCCCTGTACGTGGCGCTCGCCGGCACTACGTTGCCGGCGCACGATGTCCATGGACGTTCCACCATCGTGCAGCTCCCCTGGGACGAGGTCGAACGTCGCTTTGGCCGACGCTAGGCTCCGCATCCTGGTCGGGCCCACCGCCGCGGGGAAATCGGCGCTGGTCATGGCGCTCGCGGCCGAGGTACCGATCGCCATTCTCAGTGCGGACTCCCGCCAGATCTACCGCGGCTTCGACGTTGGGACCGCCAAACCCGGGCGCGCCGATCGCGACGCCGTGCCGCACTTCGGCCTGGACGTGGCCGAGCCGGGCGAACGCTACTCCGCTGCGCGCTGGGCCGCCGCAGCTCGCGACTGGATCCGGCAGGCGCATGCACTGGGGCGAGATCCGGTCGTGGTCGGCGGAACGGGCTTCTATATCCGCGCACTCACCGCGCCGCTCTTCGACGCGCCGCCGCTGGACGAGAAAGCGCGGCGCGACCTGCAGCGGCACCTGGCGACACACTCGACTGAGACGCTGCGACGCTGGTGCCTGCAACTGGATCGGCCACGCGCGCACCTGGGACGTGCGCAATTGCTGCGCGCCATTGAAGTCGCGCTCCTGACCGGTGTGCCGATCTCCACCTGGCACCGGCGCGCCGGTCGCGCGTCCGGCGTGCAAGCGCGATATCTTGTAGTCGATCCCGGTGCGACCCTGCACCGGCGTATTGCCAATCGCGTGGAGGCCATGCTCGCCGCCGGATGGGAGGCGGAGGTCCGGGCGCTCCTGCACCTGGTGGATGACAATGCGCCAGCGTGGAACGCCACGGGCTATCGCAGCATCCGTGAGCTCGTTCGCGGCACGCTGCGCCGAACGGAGGCTGTGGAGCAGATCACCATTCACACGCGCCAGTACGCCAAGCGGCAGCGCACCTGGTTCCGGCATCAACTCCCTGGTGACGACGTGACCCTGCTGGATCCCATGCACCCTGACGCGCACACGCGACTCCTGCGCTGGTGGAACGCCGACCGCGGGTCGCGGCCATGAAGATCGGTATTACGTGTTATCCCACCTACGGCGG
Source organism: Gemmatimonadaceae bacterium (assembly GCA_036393195.1). Classification (GTDB taxonomy): domain Bacteria; phylum Gemmatimonadota; class Gemmatimonadetes; order Gemmatimonadales; family Gemmatimonadaceae; genus JADGGM01. Next base: position 130,901 of record DASVWN010000113.1, read on the forward strand.
GTCGGGTGCAGTGGCCACCGAGCTTGGCATCGCGCTCGCCGAGCGCGGCCACGAGGTGCACTTCATCACCTACCAGCAACCGTTCCGCCTTCCCGCGTTTCTGCCGGGCGTCTTCTTCCACGAAGTGGACGTCGTCCGCTATCCGCTCTTCGAGTATCCGCCCTACGATCTTGCGCTGGCCGTGCGCATGCACGAAGTGGTGCGCGAACACGGCCTCGACCTGCTCCACGCGCACTACGCGATACCGCATGCCACCAGCGCCTGGATTGCACGGGAGATGCTCGAGGATGGCGGATCGAGCACCCGGATCATCACGACGCTTCATGGCACGGACATCACGCTCATCGGACAGGAGCCGTCCTTCCGGCCCATCACGCGATTTTCCATCGAACGCTCCGACGGATTGACCGCGGTGTCCCGCTATCTGAAGGCGGAGACGTACAAGGCGTTCGGCTGCACCGGTTGTTCGGTGGAAGTGATCCACAACTTCATCGATCCGGCCGTGTACGATCGATCGGCGTACGACACCCGGCTGCGCGACCAGGTGGGGCCCGACAAGGCCGTCCTGATGCACGTATCCAATTTCCGGCCGGTCAAGCGCATTGGCGACGTCATTCGCATCTTCGCGCAGGTGCAGCGCACGATCCCCAGCGTACTCGTCATGGTGGGCGACGGACCGGAACGGGTCGCCGCCGAGCAGGAAGCCCGCGCGCTTGGTGTGCAGGATTCCACGTACTTCCTGGGCAAGCTGGATGCCGTGGCGCCGCTGCTCGCGAACGCGGATCTCTTTCTCCTCCCCAGCCAGAGCGAGTCGTTCGGACTCAGTGCGCTCGAAGCGCTCGCCTGCGGCGTTCCTGTCGTGGCTTCGGATGCGGGTGGCCTCCCCGAAGTGGTGGAGAACGCCATCACGGGCATGCTGTGCCCGGTGGGCGACGTCGACGGCATGGCGCACGCCGCGCTGACCATACTCGGCGAGCGTGACCGCTGGCGCGCCATGAGCGCCGCCGCCGCCGCCGATGCCCGAAGGCGATTCTCCCGAAGCGACATCGTCAGTCAATACGAAGCGTTTTATGAACGTACGCTCGGCTAGCGCCTTCCTCAGGCTGGCCCGCTGGGAGAATGGGAGCATCGCGGCGGGCGGCGTACTTTTCGGCGCCTGGTGGGTGGGGTGGGGACACGCCCGGTCTGTCGCGCTCGCGGCGTGTGTGGCATTCCTGCTCACGACGACGGCGAATGCCTGGAATGACCGTGCGGACGTGACGATCGACCGGCAGGCCCACCCCACGCGTCCCATCCCCAGTGGCGCACTCGATACGACGACGGCGGCGCGCCTCGCCTGGTGCTGCTCACTCGCCGCGCTGGTGATGTCGGTGTTCATCTCGCCCATGCTCGCGCTGGTTACCGCCATCGTTGTCCTCTTGATGTATGCCTACAGTCCGTGGCTCAAGCAGTCCGGACTTCCGGGAAACATCGTCGTCGCCGTGCTCGCATCGCTTCCGTTTCTCTACGGCGGATGGAGCGCCGGACACGCCGCCGCCGCGCTCCCGCTCGTGGCACTCGCCATTCCGCTGCACTTTGCGCGCGAACTGGCCAAGGATCTCGACGACGCGGTTGCCGATGCCACCGTGCACCGCCTCACCCTTCCCATTCGATGCGGGGTGCACCTCACGCGCGCCGTGATGCTCGCGGCCGCGGCGACATTCGTGCTGGCGCTGCTGGCGTGGGCCAGTGCCGTTCCCCGCTTCGGTCTCGCGGCGCTGCCAGCCGTCGCGCTGGTGCTGCTGGGCACCGATCGTGCGTTCCGTGGACGTCGCGGCAGCCCGCTCGTCTTCAAGATGGCCATGCTGTGCGCGATGGCCGCCTTCGTCATCATCCGTCCGTAGCGTCTCGTCCTCCTTCCGATCGTCCTTCACTTCATGACCATCTTTCAGGCGCTGGTCCTCGGCGTGGTGCAGGGTCTGTCCGAATTCCTGCCGATCAGCAGTTCCGCTCACCTTGCACTGATCCCGTGGCTCCTGCGCTGGGATGAACCCGGATTGGCATTCGACGTGGCGCTGCACGCCGGCACGCTCGTGGCCGTGCTCTGGTACTTTCGAATGGAGTGGGTGCGCCTGTTACGAGCCGCGTACGCCATCGTGCGTACGCGCCAGGTGCGCAGCGAGTCGGAACGTCGTGTCGTCCTGCTCATCATCGCGACCATTCCGGGCGGCATTGCGGGTCTCGCGCTGAACAAGTATGCAGAGACCACCTTCCGTGCCCCCTCGCTGATCGCCACGGCCATGATTCTGCTGGGCGTCGTGCTCTGGCTCGTGGATCGCTACGCGTCGCAAACCCGTTCGCTGGGCGCGATGCGCTGGCAGGACGCGCTGCTCATGGGCATCGCGCAGATCTTCGCGCTCATTCCGGGTGTCTCGCGGTCCGGTTCGACCGTCACCATGGGACGCGCGGACCGGCTCGATCGCGAAAGTGCGGCAGTCTTCAGCTTTCTCATGAGCATGCCGATCATTGGCGCGGCCGCGATACTCGAGGTGCCACATGCGCTGCGCATGTATGGTGTGAGCCTTCCGCTGGTCGTTGGTGTCCTTGCCTCGGCGGTGAGCGGCTGGCTGGCCATCTCCGTGCTGTTGCGCTTCGTCACGCGCCATAGCTACGGCATCTTCGCCGTGTATCGCGTCGTGGTTGGCGTGGCGGTGCTCGCGGTGGTGTATCTGCGTGGATGACGTGCGTTACGATGGCGCGACCGCGCACGAGCTGCGTGCGCGTTTCGACGTGCCGCGCGTTCTCCTGTTCGACCAGGTCGGCTCGACCCTCGATGTCGCGCACGACGCAGCCCGATCAGGCGGCCCGATGGGGACGCTCGTCCTTGCCGATCAGCAAACTGCGGGACGCGGACGCAGCGGCAGCCGCTGGTCGTCAGCAGCCGGCGCAGGAATCTGGCTCACCCTCATCGAGCGCCCCGTGGATCGCGAAGCCATGGATGTGCTGGCCATCCGCCTTGGGCTCGCGGCTGCACCCGTGCTGGATCGGTGGGCCGACAGCCCGGTTCGACTCAAATGGCCGAACGATCTGCTCGACGGCAGCGGCAAGATCGGCGGGATCCTCGTCGAGACGCGCTGGCAGGATCAGCGACCGGATTGGATTGCCATTGGTCTGGGTCTCAACGTGCGCAGGCCTGATGGCATTCCCGGTGCGTCAGCGTTGCGCGCCGGGTGCTCCCGGGTGGAGATTCTCCGCGCCCTCATCCCCGCCATCCGCGCCGCTGCCCGGGCGCAAGGCGCGCTCACGCTGGATGAACTCACGGCGTGGCACGCGCGTGATACCGGACGAGGACGGCGCTGCCGCGAGCCCGTCGTGGGCGAAGTCGCTGGGATTGACCGGACAGGATCGCTCCTGGTTCGCGCGAGTGATGGTGTGCGCGCCTGCCGGTCCGGGTCACTCGTCTTTCAGGAGGAGTCGTGATCGTCGCATTCGACGTCGGCAATACCGAGACCACAATCGGCCTGTTCGACGAGCATGATGCGCTGTGCGCGCACTGGCGGCTGATGACCGACGTGGCGCGCAGCGCGGATGAATTCGGTCTGCTTCTGGACGGATTGCTGCGCTCGCGACACGTCGCGCCCGGGCAGATTCGCGGGGCGGCAATCGGTTCAGTCGTTCCTCCCGTCACCGCTCCGCTCACCGAGGCGTGCAGCACATGGCTCGGCGTCGAAGCTGTGATCGTGGACGCAAGCGCCCCGCTTCCCATCACGCTCGACGTGGAGGAGCCGCTGACGGTGGGCGCGGACCGCATCATCAACACGCTCGCGGCGAGCCAGCTCCACCGCCGCGACACGATCGTGGTGGACTTCGGTACCGCAACCACATACGACTGCATCACCGCCCAGGGCGTGTTCCTGGGCGGGGTCATTGCGCCGGGACTCCGCACGGCGGCCGACACGCTGACGCGGCGGACCTCGAAGCTGCCGGCGACCGAGCTCGTGGCGCCCGCTCGAGTGATCGGCAGGCGCACGGAGGAGTGTATTCGCGCGGGTGTCATGTTCGGAGCGGCCGACGCGATTGACGGCATCGTGCGGCGCATCAAGCGCGAGTGGCCCACGGCTCAAGTTCCGCTGGTCATTGCAACCGGCGGCCTGGCGGAACTCGTCGCCCCGCTCTGCGCGGAGGTCAACGGCGTAGAGCCATACCTCACGCTGGCCGGGCTCCGCATCGCGCATCGGCTGCTTACAGCCGCCGCCTGATATTTGCCGGCTGCCATGGCGGCTGTAGCGAGCCTGTTGTACGCCATTATGGCGTGACCGGCATCATCCAGCTGGCGCAATTTGCAGCATTTGGTGGTCCGCATACTGCTCACGGTCACTTGACGACTGGGGCTGTGGGCGCTACACTTGCTGCTTAGCACTCATTGCAGGCGAGTGCCAACAATGCCCCTACTTCACGTCTCTGTGCAACCCATACCGAGGAGGAGTCACACTCATGGCCACCAAGAGTGCCACGACCGTGAAGGTGAATGTCAATCCGCTGGCCGACCGCGTCGTCATCAAGGCGCTCGAAGAGTCGGAGCAGATGCGTGGCGGACTGTACATCCCCGACACCGCCAAGGAGAAGCCGCAGCAGGGCGAGATCGTTGCCGTGGGCCCAGGCCGGTTCGAGAAGGACAAGCGCGTTCCGATGGACGTCAAGGTTGGTGACAAGGTGCTCTACGGCAAGTACAGCGGCACCGAGGTCACGCTCGACGGCGAGCCGTATCTGATCCTGCGCGAGTCTGACGTGCTGGCGATCGTCGGCTGACATCATTCGCCACTCACCTATCACACAGAATTCACACAATGGCTGCCAAGGAACTCCATTTCAATACGGACGCGCGCGCGGCACTCAAGCGCGGCGTTGACCAGCTCGCCGAAGCGGTCAAGGTGACGCTCGGCCCGAAGGGCCGCAATGTCGTCATCGACAAGAAATTCGGCGCACCCACCGTCACCAAGGACGGGGTGACAGTCGCCAAGGAGATCGAGCTCAGTGATCCGCTCGAGAACATGGGCGCACAAATGGTGAAGGAAGTCGCGACGAAGACATCTGATCTCGCCGGCGACGGCACCACGACCGCGACCGTTCTGGCTCAGGCGATCTTTCGTGAGGGACTGAAGAACGTCACGGCCGGCACGAACCCGATGCCGCTGCGTCGCGGCATGGACAAGGCCGTCGCCGCCATCGTCGAGGAGCTGAAGAAGCTCAGCGTGCCGACGAGCGGCAAGAAGGAAATCGCCCAGGTCGGCACCATCTCCGCGAACAACGATCCCGAGATCGGTGATCTGATCGCCGAGGCGATGGAGAAGGTCGGCAAGGACGGCGTGATCACGGTGGAAGAGGCCAAGGGTCTCGCCACGGATCTCGAGACGGTGGACGGCATGCAGTTTGACCGCGGCTATCTCTCGCCGTACTTCGTGACGGACCCCGAGAAGATGGAAGCCGTGCTCGAGGATGCGATGATTCTCATCCACGACAAGAAGATCTCGTCCATGAAGGATCTGCTTCCGATCCTCGAGAAGGTGGCGCAGCTCGGCAAGCCCCTGCTCATCATTGCCGAGGACATCGAAGGTGAGGCGCTGGCGACGCTCGTGGTCAACAAGCTGCGCGGCACGCTGCGCGTGTGCGCGGTGAAGGCGCCCGGATTCGGCGATCGCCGCAAGGCCATGCTGCAGGACGTCGCGGTGCTCACCAACGGGCAGGTCATCAGCGAGGAAGTCGGCTTCAAACTCGAGAACGCGGTCGTGAGCGATCTGGGCCGCGCCAAGCGCATTGTCATCGACAAGGACAATACCACGCTCATCGACGGCGCTGGTGAGGAGAGCAAGATCCAGGGTCGCGTGAACGAGATCCGTGTTGCGATCGACAAGTCCACGTCGGACTATGACAAGGAAAAGCTGCAGGAGCGCCTCGCGAAGCTCGCCGGTGGCGTGGCCGTCATCAACGTCGGCGCCGCGACCGAGTCCGAGATGAAGGAGAAGAAGGCGCGCGTGGAAGATGCGCTGCATGCAACGCGCGCTGCGGTGGAAGAGGGCATCGTTCCCGGTGGCGGCGTGGCGTTCATTCGCGCGCAGAAGGCGCTCAAGTCGCTCAAGCTGAGCGAGCCGGATGAGCAGGTGGGCGTCGAGATCATCCGTCGTGCCATCGAGGAGCCGCTCCGCATGATCGTGCACAACGCGGGCGCGGAAGGCTCCATCGTGCTCGAGCGTGTTCGGGAGTCCAAGAACAACAACTACGGCTACAATGCGCTCACGGACACGTACGAGGATCTGATTCAGGCCGGCGTCATTGATCCGACCAAGGTGACGCGCACGGCGCTCCAGAATGCGGCGTCCATTGCCGGTCTGCTGCTCACGACGGAAGCGCTCATCGTGGAGAAGAAGGAAGAGAAGTCGGCGGCCCCGGCCATGCCTGGCGGCGGTGGCATGGGCGGCATGTACTGAGCCCACCCACCTGCTGATACGGAAACGCCCCGGGAGATTGTTCTCCCGGGGCGTTTCCGTGTCAGCAGGCGTGGGGTTCGATGCTAGAGCGCGAGCGCCAGTTGCGTGTCCGGGTGGCCGCCGGCGCGGAACGGTCCGCAGGGACGATCCTGCGATGCTGCGTGGACGCTGCCCTGGAAGCGCGTCGCGCGCAACGCCTGCCGCACGGCGCGGAGCGCGAGCGCGGGTTCATTGCACCGTCGGCTGAGGTGCGCGAGAATCACGTGCGCGAGTCCCCGATGCGCTGCCTCCGCGGCCAGCTCGGCCCCGGCTTCGTTGCTCAGATGACCCAGGTTGCTCGCAATGCGCTGTTGCACTGCCGCGGGATACGGTCCGCTCCGCAGACGCTGCACGTCATGATTCGTCTCCACGACGAGCAGGTCCAGATCACACAGCTGCGCGCGCAGCGATCCGCTCGCGCGCCCGAGATCATAGGCGATGCCGGCTCGCGTGCCGCTCGATCGGGCCGTCGCGATCACGGCGACCGGTTCGGCGGCATCGTGCGACACGACGTGCGTCCGCAACGCGAAATCGCCCAGTGCAAGCTCCTCTCCCGCACGGAATGCCTGTGCTCCGCACGTCGCGAGCTCCGGCAATGCCGCAATGGTGCCGTGCGTGGCATGCAGCGACCAGCCCCAGCGCGCCGCGCTCATGCACGCCCCGCGCACGTGGTCGTGGTGCTCGTGCGTGAGCACGACGGCCTCGATCGAGTCGCACGGCACGCCAAGCTGCGAGAGTCGCGTCGCGAGGACGCGAGGGGGGAAGCCCGCATCGATGAGCACACGAGTGCCGTTGCTCTCGAGCAGCGTCGCGTTGCCGGCACTCCCGCTTCCCAGAACCCAGAGGCGCATCAGCTCTCCTCCAGCCGCAGTGCGTACGCCGCGGTGAGTTGGCGGCGCGCGCCATCGCTGAGTGCAACGCCGCGCCGCGCCATGGCCCGGCTCGCGGTCTCCAGGAAGCCGTCGAGCCGGTACACGCCGAGCGCACTCCCCTCACCCCACGAGAATGGCGCGACACGCTTGGGGGGCATCGTGCTGCCGTACACGTTCGAACCCGCCCCCAGGATGCTGCCCGTCGTCAGCCGGATGCCGATGCCGGTCTTGGTATGGTCGCCAAGGAAGGCACCGAGTTTTGTCTGGCCGGTATCACGCATGCCGGACGGTGTCCAGAGATGAACCGTACCATAGGTGTTCTTGAGGTTGCTCGTGATGGTTCCCGCGCCCAGGTTCACCCAGCGCCCAAGGTAGGAATGTCCCACGAAGCCATCGTGGCTCTTGTTCGCATGGCCGAGCATGACGGTCTCGCTCAGCTCGCCGTGCGCGATGCACATCTCGCCGATGGAGCACCCGCTCACGCGTTGGCCCAGAACAGTAGCGCCCGACGCGACGGCGCACGGCCCCACGAGGCGCGTGAACGCACGTACCGTCGCACCCGCGCGAATCAGGATCGGCCCATCGCTGGTGTCGAAACAGACCGCCGGCTCGACCGTTGCGCCCTGTTCGACAAACACGTTGCCGCGTCCCAGACGGATCGCTTCGGCCGGCATGCTGCACTCCAGCGTTGGGCCGAGCGCATCGATGTCTTCGCGCAGAAGTGGCGACAGCATGGTGACGAAGTCCCACACGTTGTCGAGCCACCGTCCCGAGATGTGGGCCACCCGCGTGCCGGCCGCGCCCAGTGATTCCAGCGGCTCATCGCCGCCAGTCAGTTCCTCGGCCGGCAGGTCGTGCGCCAGCCGCACGGCGGTGACCCGTCCCTCGCACATCCACACATCGGCGAGCGCTGTGCCGGGCTGCAGCGACACCACGCATCGGGAGTTGGCGAGGATCGCGCCAGCGGGTACCGTTCCCAGTGTGACGGGTGGCGCATCGAACTCCTCGAACGCTTCGAGGTGCGCCGCGCTGAGCGAGCCGCACGACGACACGCCGAGCGCCCGCTCCCATCTGCGCCGGATGAGCTCCACGCCGGCGCGCATTTCGCCCAGCGGCCGTGTGAGCGCAAAGGGCGCGAAGGATCGGGCACAGGCGTCGTCATAGAGATAGAGTTCCGTCATGGGCGATCCCGAATCGTGCGGGGGAGCGCATCGAGCAGCGTCTTCAGATCAGCGGCTTTCTCGATCGTCGTCACCAACGTCACGCCTCCGCCGCTCACGACCACGAGATCCGAGACGCCGTACAGCACCACCGTCTCACCCTCCGCATGCACGACGTTGTTCCGTGCCTGCAGAAGGTGAACATCACCGGAGATGGCGTTGCCCGCGGCATCGGTCATGCGCACGCGGTGCAGTGCCGCCCAGGTGCCTACATCATCCCAGCCGAAGTCTCCGGGCAGCACCAGCACTCTGGCGCTGCGTTCCAGCACGCCCTGGTCCACCGAGATGGGTGTGACCGCGCCGAAGAAGCCGCGCAGATCGCCGCGCGCCGCCAGTGGCAGGGCAGGGGCGACCTCCGGGGTGTGCGCCGTCACTTCGGCCAGAAAATCGCCGGCGCGCCAGGCGAAGATGCCGGAATTCCACAGGTATCCGTCCGCCACCATGCGAGCAGCAGTCGCACGGTCCGGCTTCTCGACGAAACGGGCGACGCGTCGCGCTCCGCTCCCGTTCACGGCGCTTCCCGGCTGGATGTAGCCGAAGCCGGGGTCGGGCCGACTGGGCACGACGCCGACTGTCACGAGGCTCCGCTGCGCCGTGGCGACCTGCGCGGCGCGTGCCACCGTGTCCCGGAACTCCTCCGGCTTGCTGATGCACCAATCGGCATGCACGCAGATCATGGCGGCGCCGGCTTCCGCCCGTCGCTGCACTTCCATGGCGGCCCAGGTGAGGGCAGGCGCGGTTCCCGCCGAGCGCGGTTCCGCGATGACATTGGTCGTGGGAATCGCGGGTAGCAGTTCGCGAACGACGGGCGCCAGAAGCTCGTTGGTGACGATCAGCATCTCCTCGGCCGGCACGAGCGGAGTCAGCCGGTTCACGGCGTCCAGCAGCAGCGGATCCGATCCGGCCAGGGGCAGCAACTGCTTCGGCCTGCGCGGTGTACTCAGCGGCCAGAAGCGCGAGCCCACGCCGCCGGCGAGAATGACGATCCACGGAGTCACGAACTGCCCGCCGCGGTGTCCTCCGCCGGCACGCCCGCAAGCTCGGCGATGCGTCCGTAGAGCTTTTTCGGACTGAATGGCTTGGTGAGAAACGCGCTCGCGCCCAGCGCCATCGCTTCGCGCTGATGCTGTTCCTGCCCGGCCGCCGTGAGGATGATGCATGGCAGCCCGGCCCACTCCGGGTCGGCGCGGAGCCGCGTGAGCACATCCAGCCCGCTCAGCTCGGGCATCATCAGATCCAGAAGAATCACCGCGATTTGCTTGTCCTGTTCGAGCGCCTCCAGGGCCTCGCGCCCGTCGTAGGCCAGCGTGACCGCAAAGGGACCCTGCTCGAGCTTCATCTTGATGATGCGGCCGATATGCGGTTCATCATCGGCCACGAGAACGTGAACCGGCTCGCTGGCGTGCGCCATCTCAGACCAGCGAGGCGATATGCGCGCGATGACGGCGCAGCTCGTAGAGCAATGCGCCGGCATTGGCGTCTGCCCGAGCCAGCACGAGCAGGATCGTGTCCGGCGTGAGCACGGAGACGAACGCTACGCCACGCTCGTACTCCAGAATGGCCATGGTCAGCGCGCCAGGACCATCCTGCGAGCCGAAGTCGTCGGCAGCGGAGACGATGGAGGGGATGAGCGCCGCAGCGCTCTCGCGATCGATTCCTGCTGTACTATCGCCGTCAATGAGCAGACCGTCGCGCCCAAGCAGTATGGCGGCCTCGACTCCATCCCGCCGGCGCAAGGCGCCAACGAGGTCGCGAATTGTGGGCATGTGGGCTCCAGCTTCAGGTGGTGCGAAGCTAGACCGTGCCCAGGGTGAAGTCAAGCGAAGACAATCGCTTGAACTCTCTCGGCTCGCGTACGATCTTTCTCCGAGGTACAGCCGCCGTCATCCCCATCCATGTGCAGGCATATGCGGTCCAGACTCTTGCTCTTCGGCACGAGCGTGTTGCTCGTCGCGGCTGCGTCCGCATGCAGTAACCCGTTCGCTGTCAAGGCAAATGTGGCGGTGTTTGACGACACCATTGCCGTGTACGGGTTGTCGGAGGCACCGCCGGGCGCGCCCACGGCACTGTATACGGCCTCCGCGCGGCCGGTGTCGGCTGATCCATCGCAGAATTACGATCTGGTGTTCGATATCCGGCGCGACTCGGCCGGCGTGTTACGGGGGTTCGTGCTGCCGCCCAAGGTCGTTGCGCTGTTTGGCAATGCGGGCATCCGTCGCGATTCCGTGGACGCGTTCGAAGACATCAAACAGGCTCCGGTCACCGGGTATGATGATTCAACGGCGGTTGCGGTCAACCCGGGTGATGTACTGCTGATCCAGGCGCAGACGACGGCCTGTTCCGGCGAGGTACTCACGCAGCGCCAGTTCATGTATTCCAAGATCGTCATCGACAGCGTGAACACCTCGCCGTTCGATCCGATTACCAATCCTGCCGGGAGCTCGATCTACTTCCGCATTCGCGTGGATCCGAATTGCGGATTCATTTCCTTCGCCGACGGAATCCCCACGTTCTGACGTGCACGATCTCAGATTGCTTCGGGAAAACGTCGAGGCGCTGCGCGATGGCATGCGCCGCCGCGGCAAGCTGGACGTCCTCGGCCCGATCATTGATCGGGCTGAAGCCGTCGATCGCGAGCGTCGCCAACTGCTCCAGCAGATCGAGGAGCGCCAGGCCGCCCGCAATGCCGCCAGTCAGGAGGTCGCGCGGCGCAAGCGTGCCGGCGCGTCCGCGGATGAGCTGATCGCGCACACGCGCTCGCTCGGCAACGAGATCGCCGCGGACCAGGCGCGCTACGATGCACTGGCCGCGGAGCTCGAGCGCCTGTGGTATGAGCTGCCGAACCTGCCGCTCGCTGACGTGCCCGAGGGCAGCGAGAGTGCCAACACGATCGTTCGCTCGTGGGGCACGCCGCGCGACACCGTGGGTGCGGAGCCGCACTGGGAGATCGGCGCCCGGCTGGGCATTCTCGACCTGCCGCGAGGCGCCAAGATCACCGGGTCGGGGTTTGTCGTGATGCGCGGCCTCGGGGCGCGGCTGGTGCGCGCGCTCATGTCGTACATGCTCGATCTGCACACGCGCGAACACGGTTACGAGGAGCTGTGGGTCCCGTTCCTGGTCAACCGGCAGTCCATGACTGCCACCGGCCAGCTCCCGAAGTTCGAGGAGGATGCCTATGTCGCGACGGATGACCTGTTTCTGATTCCCACCGCCGAGGTACCGATCACGAACCTGTATCGCGACGAAGTGCTGGACGCCGCCGAGCTGCCAAAGGCGATGACGGCGTATTCCGCGTGTTTTCGTCGTGAGGCGGGTGCACACGGCAAGGACACCCGTGGCCTCATTCGCGTGCACGAATTCGACAAGGTGGAGTTGGTCCGCTACTGCACGCCGGAGCGGTCACCGGCGGAGCTCGAGCTGCTGGTTTCCCAGGCGGAACGCGTGCTGCAGGGTCTCGGACTCCCGTATCGGGTGGTGTTGCTGGCCGCGGGTGATACCGGCTTTTCCGCGGCGAAGACGTACGACCTGGAGGTGTGGGCGCCGGGTGTTGGTGCCTGGCTCGAGGTGTCGTCGTGCTCGAGCTTTACCGACTTCCAGGCACGCCGCGCGAGCATTCGCTATCGGCCGGGCGCGGGGGAGAAGCCACGTCTGGTGCACACGCTCAACGGCTCCGGTCTGGCGTTCCCGCGCACGATCATCGCGCTGCTCGAACACTATCAGCGCCCCGATGGCGTCGTGACGGTGCCTGAGCCGCTCCGGCCGTATCTGGGCACGGACGTACTCGGCTGATCGCATGCGCCGAAGCGCGCCGGTCATCGTGCTGGGCGCCGTTCTTGCCATCCTGCTCGGCGCATACATCGTCTACTCGCAGCGCGTGGTCCTCGAGCTGCGTCACGACGCCAGCCGGTACGGGCGCATGTACGCGAGTGTCTTCCGGGCCCTCGCGGATCCGCGCGAGGAGTCCGGGAGCGCGGCACTGCTGGACCTCTCCAGGACCATCGGCGAGCTGGGTGTGCCGGTGATCCTCACGGATACGGCGGGGCATCCGACCGCCACCGCGAATCTCCCGTTCACGGCCGCCTTGAATGATCCGCGCGTGCACGCGTACATCGCCGTGCTGGACCACCAGAACCCGCCAGTCGTCGAGCCGGGCTTCGGCATGGTGCACTTCGGCGACAGCAAGCTGATCACGAGTCTGCGCGTCATTCCGGTTCTCCTGGCGTCGCTGCTGGTGCTGGTCTTTCTCGCGGGTGTGTATGTCGTGCGCACGCGGAGCCGTGCGGATCGGGAGCGCGTCTGGGCGGGCATGGCGCGCGAATCAGCGCACCAGCTCGCCACGCCGCTGTCGAGCCTCAGCGGCTGGCTCGAGCTGCTGCGCGAACGCGGCGGCGACGATGTGTCACAGTCGGCGCTGTCGCACATGAGTGGTGATCTCGAGCGGCTCGAGCGCGTGTCTCACCGTTTCGAGCGCATTGGCCGGCCGCCCCGGCGCGACAAACTGGATCTCGGGGAGCTCGTCGTTCGCGTCGGGGCGTATTTCCAGGCTCGCGTGCCCACGCTCGCGCACACCGTCACGATCGTGGCCTCGCGTGGCAGCGAGCCGGTGATCGTGGAGGGCGACGAGGTGCTGCTGGAGTGGGCGCTGGAGGTGCTGGTGAAGAACGGCCTCGATGCCCTCGCGGGTCGCGGCGGACGGATGTATCTGACGACGAGACGGCTCGACCCTGATCGCGTGAGAATCCGGGTGGCGGACGATGGGCCGGGCGTTCCACGCGAGCTGCGAGCGCGCATCTTCGAGCCGGGCTTTTCCACGAAGGAGTCGGGGTGGGGCATCGGTCTCTCGCTGGCGCAACGGATCATCGAGGAGAATCACGCGGGCCGCCTGGTGCTCGCGCCGTCGGAGAAGGGCGCGACCTTCGACGTTATACTTCAGGGATGACGTCATCGAACACGTCCGCGGACGCGCTGGCGGGCTTGAACCCGTCGCAGCGGGCCGCGGTGCAGCACTTTGAAGGCCCGATTCTGGTGCTCGCGGGCGCGGGCTCCGGCAAGACCCGTGTGCTGACGGCGCGCATCGCGCGTCTCATCGAGCACCACGGCGTGGATCCGCGCCACATTCTCGCGGTGACGTTCACGAACAAGGCCGCCGGCGAGATGCGCGAACGCGTGGGCCGCCTGCTCGGCGAGCAGCCGGCCGGAATGTGGGTGGGCACCTTTCACGCGATCGGCGCGCGGATGCTCCGCCGCGAGGCGCCGCTCGTGTCGCGCACGACACGCTTCACCATCTACGACGAGGACGATGCACTCGCGGCGGTGCGGCGCGTCATGGAGCGCCTGCACGTCTCCACGAAGGAATGGGCGCCCAAGGCCATCCGTCGCGCGATCTCCGACGCCAAGAACGCGCTGGTCCCGCCCGCGGAGTACGCGCGCCTCGCGTTCGATCCCCTCTCACGGGCCGCGGCTCCGGTGTATGCGCAGCTCGACGCCGCGCTGCGCGAGGCGAACGCCGTGGACTTCGATGACCTGCTCCTCCTGCCCGTCCGCATTCTTGAAACGCACGAGGACCGGCTGGCGGAGTACCGCCAGCGCTTCCAGTTCGTGCTGGTGGATGAATACCAGGATACCAACCGCGCGCAGTACCGCTTGATTCGCCTGCTGGCGGGCGAACACGGCAATGTGCTCGTGGTGGGCGATGACGATCAGTCCATCTACGGATGGCGCGGCGCGGACATCCGCAACATCCTCGACTTCGAGAAGGATTTTCCCGACGCGACGATTGTGCGTCTGGAGGAAAATTACCGCTCCACGCCGGAGGTCCTGGATCTCGCCAACACGGTGATCAGTGGCAATACGTCGCGCCGTGGCAAGACGCTTCGCGCCACGCGCGCATCCGGCGAACGAGTCACCATTGTGGGTGCCGTGGACGAGCGCGACGAGGCCGATTACGTCGCCGACGAGATTCTGGCGCGCCGCGCGGCGCAGCGCGATCTGGCGCTCGCGCACATCGCGGTGCTCTATCGGACGAATGCCCAGAGCCGCGCGCTCGAGGATGCCCTGCGCCGGCGCGCCATTCCGCACCGGCTCGTCGGCGCGGTGCGCTTCTACGACCGTCGCGAAATCCGGGATCTGATGAGCTATCTGAAACTCATCGCGAACCCGGCTGACACGGAAGCCTTTCGCCGCGCGGTCGCCGTCCCACGCCGCGGACTCGGCGACGCCACCATCGATGCGCTCGATGCACTCGCGCGGCGCGCGGCGGTGCCGCTGCTCGAGGCCGCCGCGCGACCAGACCTGCTGGACAGCCTCCGCCCCGCCGCGCGTCCCGCGCTCACCGCGTTTGCCACGCTCGTGGCGCGCCTGCGCGCGCGTGCCGCGGACGCGGCCGTTGACGAACTGTTGCGCGAGCTCATCGAGGATATTCATTTCGCGGAATTCCTGCGGGCTGAAGGGCCCGACGGCGAGGAGCGCCTCGAGAACGTGCGCGAGTTGATCGCCGGCGCATCCGAGACCGTCGCGGACGAGGGCGGCGAACTGGGACTGACGCCGCTCGACCACTTCCTGCAGCGCGCGTCGCTCGTCACGGATTTCGATCGGCTGGATGCGGAGGCGGACGCCGTGACGCTCATGACGCTCCACAACGCCAAGGGACTCGAGTTTCCCATCGTGTTCATTACCGGGCTCGAGGAAGGGCTCTTTCCGCTCAGCCGCGCACTGGAGGATCACGCACTGCTCGAGGAGGAGCGGCGTCTGTTCTATGTCGGCATCACCCGGGCACAGCGCAAACTCTACGTGACGCACGCCCGGAACCGGCGGCGCAATGGCACCAGCATGCCATCCCTGCCGTCCAGCTTCCTGAAGCCGATTGCGCGCGGCGCGCTGGAGCAGCATGCGACCGTACGGTTGCGCCAGACCGGCTACGCGACGTTTCCGGCAACGGCCGCGTCGCGGCGGCCGGGAACACCCGTCACGCGCCCCGCGTGGGTGGACGAGGCGGACGTCTCGCAGGATGCGCCGCGATTCATCAAGGGCGAGCGCGTGAAGCACGACCGCTTCGGCAGCGGCACCGTCGTGGAGCTGAGCGGCGTTGCTCGAGACACCAAGGTGACCATTGACTTCGACGATGAGACGATCGGCCGGAAGCGGCTGGTCGTCGCCTATGCCGGTCTTCAACGCGGATTTGATTGAATGGCGGTAACACGGGATGATGTCGCCCACATTGCGGCCCTCGCGCGCCTCGCGCTCGACGACACGCAGATCACACGCATGGTCGTGGAGCTGAACGCCATTCTGGGACACATGGATGTGCTCCAACGGGTGGAAACGGCCGGCCGTACCGCGGATGGTGCGCCGCCGCAGGCGAGCATGCCACTGCGCCGCGACGCGGGTCCACCGTTGGCGCTCTTGCGCCCCATCGCGAGCTTTGCTCCATCCCTGCGCGATGGTTTCTTCCTCGTGCCGCGCCTCGCGACACACGAGGACGCGGCACCGGAGGATCTCGAATGACGGCCCCGTCCGCGGTCGCACAGGTGAGCCGGAGTTTCGAGCGCATGAGCGAGGTCCGCGCCGGTGCCGATGGGTTGAATTGCATCCTCTGGACGGATCGTGACGCGGCAGTAGCCGACGCACGCGCCGTCGATGCCCGTGCAGACCGCGGACCCCTGGCCGGGATGCCCTTCGCCGTCAAGGACAACATCGCGACGCTGGATCTTCCCACCACGTGTGGCTCGCGCATCCTCGAAGGCTACGTCAGCCCCTACGAGGCCACCGTGATCACGCGGCTGCGCGACGCTGGCGGCGTGGTCATCGGCAAGACCAACTGCGATGAATTCGCCATGGGCTCGTCCACCGAGTACAGCGCGTGGGGTCCGGCACGCAACCCGGTGGACCGCTCGCGCGTCCCCGGTGGCTCGTCCGGTGGTTCCGCGGCGGCGGTGGCGGCCGGTATCGTGCGCATGGCACTCGGCTCCGAGACCGGCGGCTCGGTGCGGCAGCCCGCCGCGTACTGCGGCATTGTGGGTGTCAAGCCCACCTACGGGCGCGTGAGCCGCTATG
The DNA here is from genome assembly GCA_036393195.1 of Gemmatimonadaceae bacterium. Classification (GTDB taxonomy): domain Bacteria; phylum Gemmatimonadota; class Gemmatimonadetes; order Gemmatimonadales; family Gemmatimonadaceae; genus JADGGM01. Next base: position 147,548 of record DASVWN010000113.1, read on the forward strand.
GCCTCGTGGCGTTTGCGTCCTCCCTCGATCAGATCGGCGTGTTCGGCGTGACCGCGCACGATGCCGCACTCGCCATGGAGCTCATCGCTGGCCGCGATGCCCGGGATGCGACGAGCGTGCAGCATCCCGTTCCACGCTACCGCGACGCGGCCGACCATCCGCTCGCGGGACTCGTGATCGGGCGACCACGCGAGTACTTCCCTCCAACGCTCGACAGCCGGGTCGCCGCGCTCTGCGATCGCGCGCTGGACGCCATGCGCGCCGAGGGCGCCGAGGTGCGCGACGTGTCGCTGCCGCACACCGGCCTGGCCATTCCCGTGTACTACATCATTGCGCCGGCGGAGGCGTCCTCGAACCTCGCGCGCTTCGATGGCGTACGCTACGGCGCGCGGGCCGCGGGCGAGGGCCTGCGTGCCATGTACGAGCACACGCGGTCGCGCGGCTTCGGACCGGAAGTCACACGCCGCATTCTGCTCGGGACGTACGTGCTCTCTGCGGGGTATTACGACGCGTACTACCGCAAGGCGCAGGAGGTGCGCACGCTCATCGCGGATGATTTTGCCAGTGTGTTCGCGGGCGGTGTGCATGTCCTCTTCACGCCCACGGCGCCGACGCCGGCATTTCCACTTGGTGCCAAGTCTGATCCGTACGAGATGTATCTCAACGACATCTTCACGGCCACGGCCAACCTCGCCGGCGTACCAGGCATCTCGCTGCCCATCGGCCGGCTGGACGGGCTTCCGGTCGGGGGCCAGTTCATGGCGCCGCACTTCGATGAATTCGCGATGTTCCGGGCGGCGTTCGGACTCGAGCGCGCGCTCGGCGCCGAGGCGCACACATGACGACCACGAAGGGTGTCGCCGCCGACGTGGCCGCACGGTACGAAATGGTGGTCGGACTGGAAGTTCACGTCCAGTTGCGCACGATCACCAAGGCGTTCTGCTGTTGCAGTACGAGCTTTGGCGCGGCACCGAACGTCAACACCTGTCCGGTGTGTCTGGCGTTGCCAGGCGCGCTGCCGGTGCTGAACGAGCAGGCTGTTTTGCTCGCCGTGCGCGCCGCGCTCGCCCTCGGCTGCACGGTGAACGAGGAATCCATCTTCGCGCGCAAGAACTACTTTTACCCCGATCTGCCCAAGGGCTATCAGATCTCGCAGTTCGATCGACCGCTCGCCGAACACGGCCGGCTTGTGATCGGCACCCGGCCGGATGGGTCGCCCGCCGTGGTGCGCATCACGCGCGTCCACATGGAGGAAGATGCGGGCAAGTCGGTCCACGACCGCTTCCCCGGCGTGTCCGCGATCGACCTGAACCGCGCGGGCGTGCCGCTCATCGAGATTGTAAGCGAGCCGGACATGCGTTCGGCGTCCGATGCAGGCACGTATCTCCGGCGGCTCCGGCAGATCCTCGAATACATCGACGTGAGCGATGTCAACATGGAGGAGGGCAGTCTCCGGGTTGACGCCAACGTGAGCGCCCGTCCGCACGGCGAAACGCGCCTCGCCACCAAGACCGAGGTCAAGAACATGAATTCCTTCTCGGGCGTGGAGCGTGCGCTCGAAGCGGAGTTCCTGCGCCAATGCGCCCTGCTCGACCAGGGCGAGCGCGTGGCGCAGATGACCATGCTCTGGGATGCGACCCGGGGTGAAGTGCGTCCCGCGCGTTCCAAGGAGCAGAGCCACGACTATCGCTATTTCCCCGAGCCGGATCTTCCTCCGTTGCGCTTGCGTCCGGAATGGATCGCGCGCGTCCGCGCCGACCTGCCCGAGCTGCCCCAGGCTCGACGCGAGCGATTTGCCCGGGAATACGGGCTTGCGCCCGCCGATGTGGAGCCGCTCACCGCGGCGGCGCCGCTTGCGGACTATTTCGAGCGCCTCGTCGCGGCCCATCCCGACGCCAAGGCGTCCGCGAATTGGGTGATGGGGGAGGTGCTGGCCGCACTCAATGCATCCGGCGGCTCGATCGCGGACTTTCCTGTCCACCCGACGGCGCTGGCGCGACTGCTCGATCTCATCCGCGACGGAGCGGTCAGCCACTCGGCGGCGAAGCGCATCTTCGAGATCATGATGCGCTCAGGCGATCCGGCCGAGGTGATTGCCTCGCGCGAGGGCCTGCTGCAGGTGCGCGACGCGGATGAGCTGAGTCGCTGGGTGGACGAGGTGTTCGCCGCGCACCCGGTTGAAGCGCAGCGCTTCATGTCCGGTGAGCGGAAATTGCAGGGCGTGCTGGTCGGCATGGTGATGAAGCGATCCGGAGGACGCGCCGATCCGAAGCGCGTGAATCAGTTGCTCGCGGAGCGCGCAGGCGGGGGATAGAGCGGCGGCTCGAGGCGAGCGGAAAAGTCCAGCGGTGACTCCGGCATCCCGAAGTGACGACCGGCTTCCTCCGCCAGGTGGTACGCCACGCGGCTCAGCCGGGCGCGCCGCCGCACGTCCTTGGCGAGTTCCAGCGCATCCAGTCCGGACGGATCCAGCGCGTACGGCTCCGAAGAATCCAGCCGGCCGAGAAAATCCAGAATGTAGTCGTAGCTGCGCGCCAGATAGCGCGAAACCTCCGACGTGCCCAGGTCCCACCGGCTGTTCTCCGCCGCGATCTGGAAGATACGCTGCCACGATTCCGTATCGGTCACGTACACCATGCCGTTGAAGATGCGGCGATTGGTCTGCGTGCTGAAGATCGTCGGGCTCAGGATGCGATCCAGAAAACGATCCGCGCGGGAGTGATCGCGCAGCATGATCTCGCGTGCGCGATGGCTGTACTCGCCACCCAGGTGCGTCTCGAAGCGGCTCTCCCAGTAGCTGTGTCCCAATCCCGAGGTGCGCGACGCGATCACCAGGTAGCGCGGGACGAAGTAGTTGTGCGCGACCGTATCTGCGGCGAGATGCGCCAGGTACCCGAGCGCGAAACTCCGCAGCGGCTCATCCACTGCGCCGTCCAGTATCTCCAGCCCCACGGTCCAGGAATGACAGTGGCGGCCCACAGGGACGTACTTCTTCGCGATGCTCGTGTCGGCGGCGATCGAACCGTACAGGAAGTCGTACGGAAAGGCGCGCAGCAGTTCAGCCGTAGCGGATGGGAGCTGTGCCACGGCGGCGAGAATGGACTGACCGAGGAAAATGTGCGTGCCCGGTGTCCAGGCAAACGCGCTGGACGGCATCAGCACGATGGCCAGCACGACGACCGCACCGAAGAGCAGCGCCGCTCGCAGCCGGGCGCGGCCGCGGGAAGAAGGCCGCATCGTCACCCGGACTCGTGTCCGGAGCGGCGAATGCGCGGCCGGCCGGATGGCACGGTCTCCCCATTTCCGCGATTCGCCTCGGTCGGGACCATCGCCGGGCCCTCGCGCGGCCTGCTCGTGAACGCCGCCGCCCCCGCGCGGACGCCGCGCAGCGCCGCGGCGGCGGAGACCACCGCCCGCTCGGCTTCCTCCTGCGCGAAGCCGGCAAGCGCGCCGAATTCGCGTACGCGCAGCTCCGATGCATCAATGGCATCGCCCAGTCGCGCATTGGCGTCCTGCAGCGTGCGGCTCAGCTGATGCAGGTCCGCGCGCACCGCCGTCGTGATGTAGTCAAGGTTGTCCGCCACTCTGCTGATGCGCTGGCTGATGGGGCCGGTCTCCCGCGACAGCAGCGCGACGAGCTTCTGTGACTCCTCCATGGTCTTCCGGAGGCTCAGCAGGGTGGGCACGAGCACGACCACGAGCACGAGCAGCAGGACCGTGAGCACGATGATCGCGATGCTCAGCAACACGCCCAGCCAGCCGCCAGCGGCCGACGTTTGCGCGAACAGCAGGGCGATGGCGCCCATTGGTATCATGAGGCGGATCTCACCCGTCCAGCTCCGGCGCGAGTCCCACGACCGACGTCACCGGAACGGTGAAGACGATGCCGGCGCCCGGCGATTCGAGGCTGCCGCATGCTTCCTGGATGAGCGCGACGGCGCTCTCCACCTTGTCGTCGGCGATTACGCTGAGCAGCGTCTGATTGCTTGGACGCGATCTCGCCGTGAGCGAGCGCAGCCCCGCGAAAATTGGTACGTCATGGGTGAGCACATGTCCCATCCCCTCGCTGTTCAGGATCGTCGCGCCGGTGATACCGAGCTCGACGAATCCTGCCAGGATGTCATCCACCTGTTCCATATGATTGATGACGGCTACGAGTAGCTGCATGCGTGGTCATAGAGGATGAGAGCGCGTAGCGTAGGGCCGAGCCGCACACAAGTCAAGCAGTTGCTTGACTTCTCCTTCGGCGCTGGTCCATCCTTCGCGACTCACTCACTAAACGTAACACCACGCACCATCAAATCCGCGAATGTCAGCGCCGCAATTCATCGTTGAAGGCTCCCATCCCCTCGCCGGCGCCATTCATCCATCCGGCAACAAGAATGCCGCGCTGCCCATCATCGCCGCGGCGTTGCTCACCGAGCACCCCGTCACGCTGGACAACGTTCCTCGCATTCGCGATGTCGAGACGCTCGTGCAGCTCGTCCGGTCGCTCGGCGTCCGCATCGACTGGACGGCACGCAACGCGCTGTCCATCGAAGCGCGCGAGCTGCGCGCGTCGGAGCTGGATCCCCGGCTCTCCTCACGCATCCGGGCCTCCATTCTGCTCGCGGCCCCGCTGCTCGCCCGGTGCGGCGAGGTCACGCTCCCGCCGCCAGGCGGGGATGTCATCGGACGACGCCGGGTGGATACGCACTTTCTCGCGTTCGAGCAGCTCGGCGCCACTTTCGCGATGGACACCGCCTATCACATCCGCTCGACCGGGTTGCGTGGCGCCGATGTGTTCCTCGATGAACCGAGCGTCACGGCCACGGAGAACGCACTGACCGCGGCGGTGGCGGCGAAGGGAACAACCGTGCTGCGCAATGCCGCGAGTGAGCCGCACGTGCAGGACCTGGCCCGCTTTCTCGTCGCGCTTGGCGCACGCATCGACGGCATCGGGACGAATTGCCTGACCGTGGAAGGGGGACGGACGCTCGGTGGTGCGACGCATCGCATCGGTCCGGATCATATCGAAGTCGGTTCCTTCATCGGGCTCGCCGCCGCCACCAACTCCGCGCTGCGCATCCCGGATGCCGGCGTGGAGCATCTGCGCGCCATCCTGATGGGATTCGAGCGACTGGGTGTCGTGTGCGAGGTCGAGGGGAATGACCTCATCGTGCCCGGCAATCAGGCGCGCGAGATCCGGAGCGATCTCGGCGGCCATGTGCCGAAGCTCGAGGATCAGCCCTGGCCCGCATTCCCGGCCGATCTCATGTCCATTGCCATCGTGACGGCGTCGCAGTGCAACGGCCTCATTCTCATGCACGAGAAGATGTTCGAGTCGCGCATGTTCTTCGTGGACAAGCTCGTCGGCATGGGGGCACGCATCGTACTCTGCGATCCGCACCGGGCGCTCGTTGCCGGCCCGTCGCGACTGCATGGCGCGACGGTGGAGTCGCCCGACATCCGCGCGGGGATGGCCATTCTGCTTGCCGCACTCTGCGCAGATGGGACGAGCACGATCAACAACATCGGTCAGATCGAGCGCGGCTACGAGCGCATTGACGAACGACTGCGCGCGCTCGGTGCGCACATCACGCGGGTGGAGAGCAGCGAGGCGTGACCGATGTCCTGCCGGCCGAGCCTGTCGACGGGCTGATGGTGGACGGCGTGCAGGCGTTCGTGACGACGCGCGCGGCGGGCACCTTCGGGATGTCCGGCGACGACCCCGTGCACGAGGTCATGGGACGCTGGTCGGCGCTGGCGATGGAGGCGCGGCGGTTCGGGAAGCGACTCGCCAGCGCACATCAGGTGCACGGCAATCGCGTCGTCACGCATGGCGCCGGATGGGAGGGGTGGCTGCGTGTCCTCGCCGCGGACGGCCATGTGGCGCCCACGGCTGGTACCGCGCTCGTCATTGTCGTGGCCGACTGCGTTCCGGTCTTTCTCGCCCACGCATCGGGCGCGGTGGCGCTGCTTCACGCGGGCTGGCGCGGGACCGCCGCGCGCATTCTCGAGGCGGGCGTCGACGCGCTGCGGCGCCAGGGGGTCCCTCCGCGGGAGCTCTACCTGTCGCTCGGCCCGGCGATATGCGGCCGATGCTATGAGGTGAGTCCTGACGTCTACGAACGCCTTACCGGCCGCGCGGTGTCCCGGGCGACGACCGTGGATCTGCGCGATGTCCTCGCACGGCAGGCGCGCGCCCTGGGCATTTCCCGCATCCACGCGAGCCAGTGGTGCACGCGCTGCCACAACGATCGCTTCTTCTCGCACCGTGCGGGTGACCGCGGCCGGCAGGTCGCCATGATTGTCGCGGCTGGCGATGCCACTTCACTTGACTCTCCCTAAGTACAAGCCTAGATTGGTTATTCGGAAGCCTGCCGGAGCTAGTGGCGGGCGGAAATGTGGGGGTGATGCCCCACATTTTTTGTTATCATGGCTTGCAATTCGACATGCCCGAGGCGCTGGACGCGGTTGTTGCACAGGTGCTGGACGCGCTGGGATTCGACCTGGTCGAGCTCCGCGTGGGCGGCTCGCGCTCGCGCCCGACGGTGGACGTGCGGATTGACCGGCGTGATGGATCGCCGGTCGCGGTGGACGACTGCGCGAGCGCGTCCCGTGCGCTCGAGCAGCGCCTCGACAGCGAGGCATCGCTCGGCGAACGCTATGTCCTTCAGGTGTCGTCACCAGGGGTCGAGCGGCCCCTTCGGTCGCCGGCCGATTGGCGACGGTTTGTCGGACGAAGCGCGAGTGTGGCGAGCCCGCTGCTGCGGGGTCGCGCGGAAGTTGAAATCGTCGGGGTCGAGGGCGAACCCGGCCAGGAAGTCGTGATCGTGCGTGAGAGGAATGGCACCGAACAGCGAATGCCGCTGGCCGGGGTGACGGATGCCCGGCTGGCGTTCCACTGGTAATCGATGAGGATGGTTCGATGGACAGCTCAGGCGATATTCTGAGTGCAATCCGGGAGATGACGAATCTGAAGCAGCTCGACCGTGCGGAACTGCATGGGCTGCTGCAGGACGGCATCCTCGCTGCGCTCGCCAAGAAATTCGGACCGAATGTCCAGGCGGAAATCGCGATTGACGAGGCACGAGGCGACATCAAGATCACACGGCTGCGCAGCGTGGTGGATGCCGTAACGGACGCCAGCCGGGAGGTATCGCTGGACGAAGCCCGCGTGTATGACGAAGGCTTCGAGGTCGGCGACATGCTCGAGGAAAACGTGGACTTCGGCATGTTCGGCCGGACTGCGGCACAGGCGGCCAAGCAGCGCATCATCCAGCGCATCCGCGAGCGGGAACGCAGCCGCATTCGCGACGAGTTCTCCGGTCGCGTGGGCGATCTCCTCTCCGGTGAAGTGCAGCAGATCGAACGCGGCAAGCTCGTGATCATGCTGAACAAGTTCCGCGAGGCCGAGGCGATCGTTCCCTACCGCGAGCAGAATCACCGCGAGCATTTCCATCAGGGAGAGCCCATGCGCGCCGTGCTCAAGCGCATCGAGGAAACGCCCAAGGGTCCGCGTCTGATTCTCAGCCGTGCCGACGGCCTGTTCGTGCAGGCCCTGTTCAAGCTCGAGGTGCCGGAGATCCAGCAGGGCATCGTGGAAATCCGCGCCGTGGCGCGCGAAGTCGGCAGCCGCACCAAGATCGCCGTGGTGTCCCGCGATGATTCGATCGATCCGGTTGGTGCGTGCGTTGGCCTCAAGGGCTCACGCGTGCAGGCCGTGGTGAACGAGCTGGGCGGCGAACGCATCGACATCGTACCGTGGTCGGCCGATCCCGAGCGCTTCGCCAAGATGGCGCTCGCGCCGGCGCGGGTGGCGCGCGTGTTCAGCGACCCCGCCACGCGCACCATCCCGGCGGTTGTGGACGAGGATCAGCTCTCGCTCGCTATCGGGCGCAACGGGCAGAACGTGCGTCTCGCATCGGAGCTCACCGGCTGGAAGATTGATCTCTACTCGAGCCGGGAATGGCTGGAGCGGGGCGGTGAGGCGCCGCTGTTCGCGCCACTACCGGAGGAGAGCGCGGCCGCCGACGTCAAGCTCTCGGAGATTGGCGGTCTGGGTCCGGCGACTGTGGCCGTGCTCGAGGATGCGGGCTATCGCACGCTGAACGACATCATTGATCTCGAACGGGAGGATCTCCTGCGGCTGCCCGGCATCGCACCGGAAGAGGCGGATCGCATCATGGCGCTGATTGACGAGCTGACCACCGAGGAAGGCGGAACGGACGGCGCGGAGAGTCCGGAGGGAACACCGGCGTGACGGAGCCCGCGGCGGCCCAGCGGATCCTCGGCCTGGTGGGCCTCGGGATGCGCGCGCGTCTGGTGGTCGCCGGAGTCGACCGGGTGCGCGAGGCGGCGAAGCGTGGCGTCTTGCAACTGGCGGTGGTCGCGCCGGACGCGGCACGGAACAGCCTGGACAAGGTCGTGCCGCTGCTTCGTGCCCGGCGCATCGAAATGGTGTCGGCGCCTTCGGCGGCGGCGCTCGGCCACGCGGTCGGACGGCAGCAGACGACGGTAGTTGGTATTACGGATCGTGATCTGGCAAGGGGAATTCGCGCGATCGTGAGGTCTGACCCAGTGGGGGTCGCATAGGAGGGTTGGTTTGCTCAAGCTTCGTGTACATGATCTGGCTGGCGAGTTTGGCATCAGCAACGACGAGCTGATGACGCTGCTGCGTTCCATGGACGTTCCGGTGCGCAGTCATCTCAGTGTTCTTGCGGACGACCAGGTGGCGCGCCTGCGCGCGCGCTGGGAGCGGGAGAAGCGAGCGCGTCAGGAGAAGCCGGCGCCCACCACGAGCCGGCGGCGACGGACCACGGCGGCCACGGCACCCGCGCCGGCTCCGGCCGAGCCGAGCGGGGGTGGCGAAACGATTGTGCGCCGGCGCCGCAAGGCGGCGGACATCGTCGCGACGGCGGCCGAGACTGAGGCCGCCGAGCCCGTGCCGGCCGAGATCGAGGAGTCGCCACTGCCGGCTCCGGAGGAGCAGCCGGCAGCCGCAGAGGCCGCCGGGACCCCAGTCGCACCCGCCCAGCGCCGCGCCGCGCCACCCGCAGAGGCCCCGGCGGAAGCACCGATTCAGCCTGCGCCTGCCGCACCCCGCCCGGACGTCAGCCGGCCTGCGCCGCAGACGCCGGCCTATTCCGCGGCGCGTCCCTCTGGTCCGACAGCTGCTCCCGCGACCGGTCGTCCCGGTTCACCACGCCCCGCTCCGGCCGGTTCGGACTGGCAGCGTCCCCGGTCGGTGGTACCCGGACCGCCCCGCCCCCGGCCGACCTCCGGTCCCTCAGCCGCGCAGCCTCGTCCCGTAGCCTCCGCGGCACCGGGCGCCGGCAGCACTCTGCCCAGCCGCCGGGATGAGAAGCGCGGCGGCAAGCGCAAGAAGGGGAAGCGTGGCACGGTGGATCAGGAAGCCGTGAGCGCGAACATCACGCGAACCATGACGGCGTTGCGGGGAGCGCCAACGCGGCGCGGTCCGCGGCGCGGCGAGGACAGCAGCTATCGCGAAGAGGTCGAGGCACAGCGCGCCGCGGACGCAGAGCGCGAACGCACGACCGTGCGGGTGAACGAGTTCATCACCGTGAGCGAGCTGGCATCCATCCTCAAGATTCCGCCGACGCAGATCGTGGCCTTCGCGTTCAAGAATCTCGGGCTCATGGTCACGATCAATCAGCGGCTGGACTTCGATCAGATCGAGCTGATTGCGGGTGAATTCGGCTTCCGTGCCGTGCGCGAGGAAGAATACGCGGCCATGGAGGAGCAGCCGGAAACCGATCGTCCCGAAGACCTGGTCACGCGATCGCCGGTCGTGACCATCATGGGTCATGTGGATCACGGCAAGACATCGCTGCTCGACTACATCCGCAAGGAGAACGTCGTGGCCGGCGAGGCGGGCGGCATCACGCAGCACATCGGCGCGTATCATGTCACGCTCGGCAACGGCCGCGAGATCACCTTTCTGGACACGCCGGGCCACGAGGCCTTCACTGCCATGCGGGCCCGCGGCGCGCAGGTCACCGACATTGTCGTGCTCGTGGTCGCGGCGGACGATCAGGTGATGCCGCAGACCGTGGAGGCCATCTCGCACGCCCGGAACGCGGGCGTGCCGCTCGTCGTGGCGATCAACAAGATTGATCTGCCTTCGGCCAATGTGCCCAAGGTCAAGCAGGATCTGTTGCAGCAGGGTGTGGTGCTCGAAGAGTTCGGCGGCACGACGCTCTCCACGCCGATCTCCGCGAAGAAAGGAACGAACGTGCCGGAGTTGCTCGATCAGATTCTCTTGCAGGCCGAAATCCTCGACCTCAAGGCGAATCCGAACCGGCGTGCCATCGGCACGGTCGTGGAAGCACAGCTCGATCCCGGCAAGGGACCTGTCGCAACGGTGCTCGTGCAGAACGGCACACTGCGCGTGGGGGACGATTTCATCTGCGGAATGTACTCGGGACGCGTCCGGGCTCTGCTCGACGAACGTGGCAAGCCCGCGCCGGACGCGCGACCGGGCATTCCCGTGCAGGTGCTCGGCATCGAAGGCGTCCCCATGGCTGGCGATCAACTGCTGGCGGTGGACGATGCGCTCGAGGCGCGCGAGATCGCGCAGCGTCGCCAGCGGCTGGATCGCGAGGCGAAGAGCCGCCGCACGTCGCGTGTCTCGGTGTCGCTCGAGGACTTCATGTCCCAGGCGGCGGCTGGGGTGGTGCGCACGCTGAATCTCGTGATCAAGGCGGATCAGGGTGGGCCCGCCGAAGCCGTGGCCGATGCGCTTGGCCAGCTCTCCAACGCGGAAGTCAAGGTGGACGTCGTGCACCGTGGCGTGGGAGCGATCACGGAGAGCGATATCCTCCTCGCCAAGGCGTCAGGCGCGATCATCATCGGCTTCCACGTGCGCCCCGACACAAACGCACGTGCCGCGGCGGAACGCGAAGGCGTGGACATTCGGCTCTATCGTGTCATTTACGAGGCGGTGGACGACGTCCGCGCTGCGCTGAGTGGCCTGCTGCGTCCCGAGGAACGCGAGGTGGCGCTGGGTGAGGCGGAGGTTCGCGAGCTGTTCCGTGTGCCGAAGGCTGGCGTCATCGCCGGCTCCTTCGTGCGCCACGGCACCGTGTCGCGCCACGGCCGGGTGCGCATCATTCGCGACGGCATCGAGGTCTACGACGGCGTGATCGGGTCGCTGCGCCGCTTCAAGGATGATGTCCGCGAGGTGCGCGAAGGATTCGAATGCGGTATCGGGATCGAGAACTTCAACGACCTCAAGGTCGGCGATGTGATCGAGAGCTACCGGACGGAGGAAGTGGCGCGAACGCTGTGAGCGTGCTCGCCGGCCGCACTGTACGCGGCCGGCACGCCACAGCCGCGTCCATCCCATGCCTGCTCCTCATCGGCGAGCCGACCGCGTTGCGGAGGCCATTCGTGAAGAAATCGCGCGGTTTCTCACCGACGGCGCGAAAGATCCACGGATCGTGGGATTCGTGACAGTCACTGGCGTGGATGTCACGCGTGATTTGCGGACCGCCCGCGTCTTCGTGAGCATCATGGGCAGCGACGCGGAGCGCGCGCAGACCCTGCAGGGACTCGACAGTCTCGCCGCGCATCTGCGGCCGCGCATCGCTCGCGCGCTGCGCCTGCGCCTCGCGCCGGACATCATGTTCCGTCTGGATCATAGCGTCGAACAGGCGGCGCGCATCGAGACGCTTCTCGCACAGATCAAGGACGAGTCCAGCCCGGGCAATGGAGAATCAGGCCACTGACGGATTGCTGCTCGTGGACAAGCCGGCGGGACACAGCTCGCACGACGTGGTAAGCATCGTGCGGCGCGCGCTCGGCGTCCGGCGGGTCGGTCATTCGGGCACGCTCGACCCGTTCGCGACCGGCTTGCTCATTCTGCTCATTGGTCGCGCGACGCGGCTGGCCGACTATCTCGAGGATGAACCCAAGACGTACGACGCCACGGTGCGGCTCGGCGCGGAAACGGACACGGATGATCCCACGGGCCAGGTGGTGCGTTCGGCTCCGGTGCCATCCCGTGCCGCCCTGGAGTCCGCCATGATCGCGCTGTCCGGAGACATCCTGCAGGTGCCGCCCGCATTCTCCGCGAAGCAGCGCGACGGCCAACGCGCGTACCGCGCGGCGCGCCGTGGCGCGGCGCTGCCACTGGCGCCGGCTGCGGTGCATGTGGAAGGGTGGACGGTGCGCGAGTGGCGCACCACCGAGCTGGACGTGCGCATTACGTGCGCTGGTGGAACGTACATTCGCGCCCTCGCGAGGGACCTGGGCCGACTCGCGGATGGCGCCGCGCATCTCTCCGCGTTGCGCCGCGTACAGTGCGGTCGATTCTCGGTGAACGAGGCCTGCACGATTGAAGAACTGCGCGCCTCGCCACCGGCCCTGCTGCCGCCGCGCGCCGCTGTCCCGTCGCTGCCCGCGCAGGTTCTCACGCCGAGCGAGGCCATCCGGGTCGCGCACGGCCAGCGTGTTCCCGCGAGCGAGCCCGGTGCCCGCGCCGCGCTGGTGGATGCCGCGGGAACCCTCGTGGCGGTGGCGGATCGCGCGGATGGGGACTGGCGCCCCCGCCTGGTGATGCGGGATGCCTGACGAGTTCCGCGGCTGGCGTGACTCCGGGCTTCCACCCGACTCGTCCGGCACCATCGTCACCGTCGGCACTTTCGATGGGGTGCATCGCGGCCATCGCGACGTTCTGAGTCGGCTCGCGCAGCGGGCGCGGGCAGAGAGCCTGCCGAGCGTGCTCGTCACGTTCGAGCCGCATCCGCTCGAGGTGGTGAACCCCGCCGCGGCGCCGCCGTTGCTGACGGTCGGTGACGAGAAACTCGAAGTCGTGGCCGAAAGCGGCATCAACTACCTGGCCATCGTACCCTTCACGACGGCGCTGCAGCGGTATTCCGCCGCCCAGTTCGTGGACGACGTGCTGCTGCGGCGCTTCCACATGCGCGACCTCATCATCGGCTACGACCACGGCTTCGGACGCGGGCGCGAGGGGGATGTGGATGTGCTCCGGCAACTCGGTCAGGATCGTGGTTTCGGCGTGGAGGTGGTGGGTCCGGTCACGCTCGAGGACGGGCGCCCCGTGTCGTCCACCCTGATTCGCCGCGCGGTGGCGGGTGGCGATCTGCAACGGGCAGCAGAGGCGCTCGGGCGTCCCTATTCCGTTTCCGGTGTCGTGGGCCACGGTGCGCGTCGCGGGCGCCTCCTCGGCTTTCCGACGATCAACGTGGCGCAGCCGCCGCCGCGCAAACTCCTGCCGCCGATTGGGGTATATGCGGTGCGCGCGCAGACGCCCGCCGGGGCGTTCGCCGGCATGATGAACCTGGGCCCGCGGCCCACGTTTGCCGACGCCGAGCTGACACTCGAGGTCCATCTCTTCGATGCGGCGGTCGACTTGTACGGCGCCACCGTCAAGGTGGAGTTCGTGCGCCGCCTGCGTGATACGCAGGCCTTTGCCGACGTCGGGGCGCTGGTGCGCCAGCTCGAGCGCGACGCCGAGCAGGCGCGCCGCGCGTTGACTGAATTGGAATAGTCCGGTAACCTTCATAACTGCGCTGGAATCTTCTCACCTGGTCGAAGTCGCATGGGTAATCTCCGCTATCGCATCCTGACCATCGTCGCCCTGGTCGCCGTGTCCATCTGGGCGCTCTTCCCACGGACCACCACCGTGCGCGAGCGGAATGCACAGGGCGTCTTTCACGACACGACGTTCACGCGCGTGCCGCTCAAACGGGGACTCGATCTGCAGGGCGGTATCCACATGTCGCTCGAGGTCGATGAGTCGAAAGGCGTCGTGGCGAACAAGTCGGAGGCGATTGACCGTGCCCTCAAGGTCGTGCGGAACCGCATTGACGAATTCGGCGTGGCGGAGCCCGTGGTGCAGAAGGTCGGCAACGACCGCATCCTGGTAGAGCTCCCGGGCGTCGATGATCCCGAGCGGGCGAGACAGCTCGTCGAGCGCTCCGCTTTTCTGCAGTTCCAGATCACGGACAAGACCAATGCACTGGAGAAGGTCCTGCCGCGGATGGATCAGATCATCAGGAGCAAGGGCATCGTTGCCGCATCGCCAGGCTCCACAGGCGCCAAGGCCGGACCCTCTGGCGACACCGCAAGCGCCGCCATCAGCTCGCTCTTTTCCACCGACACGAACAAGGCGAAGGCCGGCACGGACACTGGTGCGGCTGGAAAGGGGAAGGCGGCGACCGCGGACACCAGTGCCGCACCGGATACCGGACTGCTCTCGGCCACGTCCAACGGACCGCTGAGCAGCAAGATTCAGGCGGGACAGATGCCCGGCGAATTCTTTGTCGCGAATGCAGACGTTCCGACCGTGGCCAGGTATCTGGACGACCCGGCCGTGAAGGCGGCCCTGCCGCCCGGGAAGACGATCCACTGGGGCACAGCGGACGAGGGCGAAGCGGCGAACGTGACGCCGTTCTACGTGGTGGACTCCAAGCCGATCATTACCGGTGAGTATCTCACCGACGCCAAGCCGGCGACGGACCCGCTCGAGGGCAACATCGTGCAGTTCACCCTGAGCGCGGAAGGCGGCCGGCGCTTTCGCCAGGAAACGGCGAAGCACATCAACGACTACATGGCCATCGTGCTCGATGACCGTGTGATGGGGCGTCCGCCGGTCATCGAGAGCGCCATTGGCACCCGCGGGCAGATCACCATGCGCGGCCAACCGCTGCAGAAGACGCAGGATCTGGCGCTCGTGCTGCGCGCCGGCGCGCTACCGGTGCCGCTCAAGGTGGTGGAGTCCCGCCAGATCGATCCGAGTCTCGGCAAGGACGCCATCAAGGACGGCATTCGCGCCGGCATCCTGGGCGTCGGGCTCGTCGTGTTCATCATGATCGGGTACTATCGCTTTTCGGGCATGCTGGCCGTGGCGGCGCTGGCGCTGTACGTCCTGTTCACCCTCGCACTGCTCGCCGGGTTCGAAGCCACGCTCACCCTGCCGGGCATCGCCGGGTTCGTGCTGTCCGTCGGGATAGCGGTGGATGCCAACGTGCTGATCTTCGAACGAATACGAGAGGAGCTCGTCAGCGGCAAAACCGTGCGAGCGGCCATCGATGAAGGGTTCCGGCACGCCATGAGCGCGATCATCGACTCCAACGTGTCCACCGCACTGACCGCGCTGGTGCTGTTCGAAATCGGGACCGGTCCAGTGAAGGGGTTTGCCGTGACACTCATTGCGGGCATCGCGGCCTCGATGGTCAGTGCCATCTTCGTCGTCCGGACCTTCTATCTCCTGTGGCTCAACCGCACGCGCGGCGCCCAGACGTTGAGCATCTGAATGTTTCGCATTCTCCACGATACGAAGATCGACTTCATCCGGCTGTGGAAGATCACCACGGCCGTGACGCTGGCGTTCACGATCCCCGGGCTCATCTGGATCGCGGTCAGCAACTACAAGTACAGCATTGAATTCACCGGCGGCACGCTCATGGACGTGCGGTTCAACAGGACGCCCGATGCCGGCGATCTGCGATCCACGCTCGATCGGGCGGGCGTGCACGGCGCGGAAATCGTGCAGTTCGGTGCGACCAGCGAGTTCCTGATCCGCGCACAGGATGCGGGCGAGGTGGCGGAGCAGGCCCATGGCGCCAATGCCGTGGCCCAGGTCATCGAGGCGGCGCTCACGAAGCATTACGGCCCGGGCAGCTACTCGGTGCGGAGCGCCGATACCGTAGGCCCGAAAGTTGGCGGCGAGCTGCGCCAGAAGGCCTTCTACGCCATCCTGGTCTCGTTCCTCGTCACGCTGATCTACCTGTGGTATCGCTTCGAATGGCGGTTCGGGATCGCGGCCGTCATTGCCACTGCGCACGACATCCTGGGCACGCTCGCCTTCATCAAGTACGCACACCTCGAGATCTCGCTCATCGTGGTGGGCGGTGTGCTGACGATGATCGGGTACTCGCTCAACGATACCATCATCATCTTCGATCGTGTCCGCGAGGATCTCCGCAAGAAGCGCAAGGAGACACTGTACGACACCGTGAATCGCGCCGTGAACGAGACGCTCCCGCGCTCGGTGCTTACGCACACCACCACGCTGGGCGCGCTCATCGGTCTCGCCCTGCTGGGTGGCGAGGTAATTCGTCCGTTCGCGCTCGTCATGCTGTTCGGCGTCATTACCGGTACCTTCAGTTCGATCTACGTCGCGCCGCCGATCCTGCTCTGGATTGAGAAGAAGTGGCCGCGTGCGGTGGGTACCAAGGGTGGCGTTGGGCCGCGGAATGTCCGATCTGCGCAGCAGAACGCGCCACGCAAGGAAGACGCCCCGGTCGCGGCGAATCGCTGATGGGTCGCCGCGTGCGTCGCCCCGCCAGACGGAGAGACGCCACGCATGCTCTCATACATTGACAGTCACGCGCATCTCGTGGACGCCGCATTCGACGGCGTCCACGATGCGGTCGTGGCGCGCGCGCGCTCGGCCGGCGCCGCGGCCGTCGTCTGCATTGGCGAATCGTTCGCGGCGGCGGAGCATGCCCGCGCGCTCGCGTCGCGGTATCCGGACTTCATGGCCTGGACGTCCGGCGTCCACCCCCATGATGCGGCCGGCTTCCGCGCGGACGATGCCATCCCGGCGATTCGCGCGCATCTCGAGGCGGGGGCGGTGGCGGTCGGTGAGTGCGGACTGGACTATCACTACGATCACGCGCCGCGCGCGAGTCAGCTCGCGGCGTTCCGCGCGCAGCTCGCGCTCGCCGTCGCGCTCGACCGCCCGGTGATCGTCCATACGCGCGACGCGGAGGACGACACGCGCGCGCTCATCGAGGAGTTCGGCCGGAGCGGCGCGCGGGGTGTGATGCACTGTTTCACCGGCTCCGCCGCACTCGCCCGCGCTGCGCTCGACGCCGGCTGGTTCATCTCCTTCAGCGGCATCGTCACCTTCCGCTCATGGGATCGCGACGATGTGGTGCAGCTCGTTCCGGATGCTCGGATCCTCGTGGAGTCCGACGCGCCGTATCTCGCGCCCGTGCCGCACCGCGGCAAGCGCAACGAGCCCGCGTATGTCGCGCTGACCGTCGCGCACCTGGCGGAGCGTCGCGGGACCACGCCCGAACAGCTCGGTGCGGTCGCGGCGCGCAACGCGCGCTCACTGTTCGGTCTGGCGGTGTCCTCTCCACCTGGCTAGCGACGGCGCGCGGTGTGGGCGTAAGATTGTCGCGCAGGACCCATGCACCCTTCGAGCGAGGACGCAGTGAGCACAACCGTACCTTCCGATATCGAAATCGCACAGGCCGCGCACATGCGGCCCATCGCCGACGTGGGCGCCGAGCTCGGTCTGTTCGTGGACGAGCTCGACCTCTACGGCAAATACAAGGCGAAGATTCCGCTGGAGGTCTCGGCGCGGCCGCCGCGCGGCCGCCTCGTGCTCGTCACGGGCATCAATCCCACCGCGGCGGGCGAAGGGAAAAGCACCACGCTGGTCGGCGTCGCCCAGGCCATGCGGCGATTGGGCAAGCGCGCGGTGATGTGCATGCGCGAGCCGAGCCTCGGACCCGTGTTCGGGGTGAAAGGCGGCGCCGCCGGCGGCGGCTACGCGCAGGTAGTGCCGATGGAAGACATCAACCTGCATTTCACCGGCGATTTCCACGCGGTGGCCAGCGCGCACGGCCTGCTCTCGGCGCTCATTGACAATCATCTTACGCAGGGGAATTCACTCGACCTGGACTCACGCCGCATCACGTGGCCGCGCACCGTGGACATGAACGACCGCGCGCTGCGCGACTGCGTCATCGGCCTCGGTGGAGTCGGGAACGGCGTCCCGCGCGAGGAACGCTGGGTCATCGTACCCGCCAGTGAGATCATGGCGATCCTCGCGCTCGCGACCAGCCTCGGCGATCTCGGCGAGCGTCTGGGGCGGATCATTGTCGGCAGCACCGCCGGGTCAACACCACAGCCGGTGCGCGCGGCTGATCTCAAGGGCGTCGGCGCCATGACGCTCCTGCTGCGCGATGCCCTGCGTCCGAATCTCGTCCAGACGCTCGAAGGTGGCCCCGCGCTGCTGCACGCCGGCCCCTTTGGCAACATCGCCCATGGCTGCAACAGTCTCATGGCCACGCGGGCCGGGCTTGCGCTCGCCGACATCTGTCTCACCGAAGCGGGCTTCGGCTCCGATCTGGGGGCCGAGAAGTTCTTCGACATCAAGTGTCGCTTCGGCAATCTCAATCCGGAGGTCGCGGTCCTGGTGGCCACCGTGCGCGCGCTCAAGCTCAATGGCGGCGCCAACAAGAAGCAGCTCGAGACCGAAGACCTGGGTGCCCTCGAGCGCGGCCTCCCCAACCTCGCTGCGCACATCGACAACGTCCGACAGTTCGGCGTGCCGGTGATCGTCGCCGTGAACCGGTTTGCTTCGGACACGGATCGCGAGCTTGACATGGTTGCCGACTTCGCGGCCCGGCAGGGCGTGTGCGTCGCGCCCAACGACGTGTACGCGCGGGGCGGCGCCGGTGGCGAGGAGCTAGCCCGCGAGATCCTCGCAGCGCTCGAACGCGGCGGGTCGCACTATCACCCCTTGTACGACGTCGCGCTGCCCATCCGCGAGAAGATCGACACCATTGTCCGCAAGGTGTACGGTGGTGAGGGCGCGGACTACTCGCCCAGGGCCGATCGGGCGATTGATTATCTCGAGTCCATTGGGCTTGGCCAGACGCCCATCTGCATGGCCAAGACGCAGTATTCGTTCACGGACGACGCCACGCGTCTGGGTCGGCCGTCCGGTTTCCGCATCACGGTCAACGAAGTCCGTCCGTCTGCTGGCGCGGGATTCATCGTCGCGCAGGCCGGCGATATCATGACCATGCCGGGACTTCCGCGCGAGCCTGCCGCGGAGCGAATGGCCATTGAAGCGGACGGCAGCATCGTGGGTTTGTCGTGACGACTTGTCGCGGCAGGCACACCGCGATAAGCTGACAGCAGGCACAGGGAGAACGGGCCATCGCAAGGCTCACGTCGCGCGTCCGCTGCTCCCCACATCGCAACCCACGACCCGTACTCCATGTCAACAACCTCCGTCGCATCCGAGCACGCTCCGCAGGCCATCGGTCCCTATTCGCAGGCGGTCATGTCGGGCGGTTTGTTGTTCACCGCTGGTCAGATCGCGCTCGATCCTGCCACCGGGCGCATGGCGGAGGGAGGCATCGTTGAGCAGACGGATCGCGTCATGAAGAATCTCGAGGCCGTGCTTGCGGCCGCGGGTGCATCCTGGAGCGATGTCCTGCGTTGTACCGTCTATCTCGTGGACCTCGCCGACTTTCCCGTGTTCAACGAGACGTACGGTCGCCATCTCGGGTCGTCACGGCCGGCGCGGTCCACGGTGCAGGTGGCGGCGCTACCGCGTGGCGCCGTCGTGGAGGTCGATGTCATTGCCAGCATTCCCGCCTGACGGCACCGTTGCGGCCGTCGCCGTCTCGCCATGAGCGCGTCACCTGCGCAGGGGACGGCGGTCCGACTCACCGCCTACGCGCGATGCGCGGGGTGCGCATCCAAAATGGGCCCTGGCGATCTGTCGCGTGTGCTCCTGCCGCTGCCACGCCAGGACGATGCGCGACTGCTGATCGGCGCGGAAACGTTCGACGACGCGGGCGTCTTTGCCCTGTCCGATTCGCTGGCGCTCATCCAGACCGTGGATTTCTTTGCGCCCATCGTGGACGACCCGTATGACTTCGGCCAGATCGCGGCGGCCAACGCATTGTCGGACGTCTACGCCATGGGCGGCGAGCCGCTCACCGCGATGAACATCGTCGCGTTTCCAGCCGGAACGCTGTCGCTGGATGTGCTCAGCGACATTCTGCGCGGTGGCTACGACAAGGTCCGGGAAGCCGGCGCGGTACTGGTGGGCGGCCACACCGTCGTGGACGAGGAGCCCAAGTACGGGCTCTCGGTTACCGGTCGCGCGGATCCCCGCACCGTGCTGTCCAATGCGAACGCCCGGGCCGGCGACGTGCTCGTGCTCTCCAAGCCGGTCGGTAGCGGGCTCCTGACCACGGCGGCCAAGGAAGACCGCTGTGACGCCGGTTCCCTGCACGCGGCGATCGGTGTGATGTCGCGACTCAATCGGGATGCGAGTCGCGCGGCGCTCGCCGTTGGTGTGCGCTGCGCCACGGACGTCACCGGATTCGGGTTGCTGGGCCACGCGTCGCACATCGCGCGCGCCAGCGACGTGACGCTCGAGATCACGGTGTCGCGCGTGCCCATCCTCGATGGCGCACGCGACGCCGCTGCACAGGGCGTCGGCACCGGTGGGGCGCGGCGCAATCTGGCTTTTCTGGAGTCTCGTGTCTCCTGGGGGAGCACCACCGACGTGGAGCGCGCGCTTCTGGTGGATCCGCAGACGTCCGGCGGGATGCTGCTCAGTGTGCCCGCTACCGCGCTGGCCGACTACCTGGCACAGGTGCCCGACGCCGTGGCCATCGGCGCGGTGCTGCCGCATGGCGCGACCGACATCGTTCTCTCGTGACACGCTGGGGGCGGATGGGGCCTGGTGGCTTCCCCAGTCTTCAAAACTGGTGCGACCTGACCACGTCGGGTCGGGTGGGTTCGATTCCCACACGTTCCCGCCACAGCGCCGCGCGCCACGTCCGCCGGTTCCTCATTGCCGTCTCGCTCAGTGTCCTGGGGCTCTCGCCGCTGGGACCTGCGGTGCACGCCCAGGTGGCAGACAGCGCGCGCGTGGGAGCGCCACGCCCGGCGCCGCAGCAGGACACCGGGCGCGTAATACCCGACTCGCTGATCCGGCCACCGATTTCGCCCAAACGGGCGCTGCTGCAATCGCTGCTCATCCCCGGGTGGGGACAGGCGTCTCTGCACCGGTCCACCGCGGGCGCGATCTATGTCGCAGTCGAGATGACGTCCATTGCCATGCTCGTGCAGTCCAAGCGGGAGTTGCGTGACGCACGCGTGGCGTCGCGCGACAGCGTGCGGGGTGACGGTGGCGTGTACGTCGCGAATCCGCTGGCCTCGCAGATTGATCCGCGACGTCAGGCGGTGGAGGACTGGACGGCACTGCTGATTTTCACGCACCTCTTCTCCGCTGCGGACGCCTTTGTGGCCGCGCATCTCTGGGACGTGCCGGTGCAGGTCCGGGGGCATGCCACGACGCAGGACGCTGAAGTCAGCGCGCGCATCGAGTGGTAAGCATGGCGAACGCCCCCATCGGGGTCTTCGACTCCGGCATCGGCGGCCTCACGGTCGCTCGCGAGCTCGTGCGCCAGCTTCCCGGAGAATCGCTGGTCTATTTCGGCGACACCGCCCGCGTGCCGTACGGTCCCAAGAGCCCCGACACGGTGCGGCGCTACAGCCACGAGATTGTGCAGTGGCTCGCCGATCAGGGCGTCAAGGCGATCGTTGTCGCCTGCAACACCGCCACGGCGCACGCACTCGAGTCGCTGCAAAGCGCGTTTCCCATGCCGGTCATCGGCGTGGTGAATCCCGGCGCGCGCGCGGCCGCGCGCGCATCGCGGGCGCACCGCATCGGCGTCATCGGCACGGAGGGCACCATCGCGTCCGGTGCGTATGTGCGCGCGATCCAGGCCATCGATCCGCACGCTCATGTCGTGGCGCGCGCCTGTCCGCTGTTCGTTCCGCTCGTGGAGGAAGGCTGGCTGGATACGGAACCCACGCGGCTCATCGCGCGAGAATACCTGGGTCCGCTCCTCGCCACTGACGTGGACACCCTCGTCCTCGGGTGCACGCACTACCCGCTGCTGAAACCGCTTCTCGCGGAGCTTGCCGGGCCTGCCGTGCGACTCATCGACAGCGCAGAGGAGACCGCCGCCGAAACGCGCCGCGTGCTTGCCGAACGCGACCTGTGCGCGCCGGCTGGCCCGCCACCCGTGCATCGCTTCGTGGCGTCGGACGCACCCGATCACTTCCTACGGCAGGGGCAGCGCTTTCTCGGCGCGTCGATCGAGTGCGTGGAGAAGCTCACCCTCGGCTGACCCCGTCCAGCGGCGCAGCTCCACACGCAGCGGGCTCACCACGAGATACGTCGGCGCATCGAACCAGGCACCGGGATTCGCGTAGACGCCGCCATTCTCGCCGCGTTCCAGCGCCTGCACGTGCGAGTGACCGAACACCACGAGCTCCACGTCGCTCGGTGGTACCAGATGCGAGAGCGCGACCTGCCGCAGCCCCGCGCCGCCATCGCCGGCGCCGTGAACGCGGCTCACATCCGAGCTGCCTGTCGCCAGCGCGCTGGACCAGTCCGGATGCAGCAGGCGGAACGCGCGAATGGCCAGCGGATGACGCAGCACCGTTCGCAGGCGCCGATACGCGCGATCCTCGCGGTCGCGCAGCCCATCCCCATGCTCCACGTGCGCGCGCCATCCGGCGATCGACCCCTGCCACGCGCCCAGATGGAAGCACACGCCTGCGTCACGTGTCAGCACGTCGCCCCCCCAGCAGTCGTGGTTGCCGCCGATCATGAGGACCGGCACGCCCGCCTCGTGCAGCTCGGCGAGCGCCGCGAGCGCCCGAAACGCGGGGCGGGGAATGACGTGGCGCCACTCGAACCAGAAGTCGAACAGGTCGCCGTTGATGAGCAGGGCCCCCGCCCGGCCAGGCAGGTGGCGCAGGAATGCGAGCAGCGTGCGCTCGACTTCGACGGGCGCAGCGCCAAGATGCGCGTCCGACACGATGAAGCAGGGAGCGGCGAGCATGGGCACATTCTACCCACGCATCCTGCCCTTTACAAACCAGGGGACACTTCGCATGTTCGCCCGCGTTCGGGCGGGACGGTCGCGCGCGAACGGTCACTCTCACGCCACCGATGTCGCTACGCGTTTCCACCGTGGAATTCCGCGTGCGCTACGCCGAGACCGATCAAATGGCTGTAGCGTATCACGCGCACTATCTCGTCTGGTGCGAGATTGGCCGGACCCACCACATTCGTGGCGGCGGCATGTCGTACAGGGAAATGGAGGAACAGGGCGTCACGCTGGCAGTCGCCGATGCCAGCATCCGCTACCGGGCACCAGCCCGATACGACGACCTCATCCGGGTTGCTACCACGCTGAGCGAGGTCGCCTCGCGCACCGTCACCTTTGACTATACCGTATCGAATGCCGAGTCCGGTCAGGTGCTGGCCACCGCGCGGACGGTTCTCATTTCTCTCGATGCTGCGCAACGCGTCGTCACGCTTCCGCCCGATCTGCGTGCGCTGCTCGCCGCGAGTGCGCTGGCCTCGTCGTAGCATCACGCTGTTCGCGACGCTGGCGCTGGCGTGCGCCACGCCGCGCGGCACGACCGGTGGTGCGTCCGACGCGGCCGGTGTGGATCTGTATGCGCGTCTGCTCCGGATGGCCGACAGGCGCGATCTGGACACGGCCCTGGTGCAGCAGGCGCTGGCATCGCACTGGCGGGCCCTCCGCGTGGAGGCAATTCGCGCGACAGGCCAGGTCCACGGCGCGATCCTGGTGCCTGAGCTGCGCCGCCTGCTCGAGGATCGCGACACCGCCGTGGCCGCCACCGCGGCATTCTCGCTCGGCCTGCTGCGCGATTCCGCGAGCGTGGCGGCGCTCACCACCGCACTGACCACTGCGCCCGCGGTTGGCGTGGCGGCGGCGTGGGCGCTGGGTCAGATCGGTTCCGCTGCCGCGCCGGTTATTACGCGATCGCTCGCGAATCCTCATGCGGATCGTGCGGTGACCGGCGCGTTGCTGCTCGCGTCATCGCACCTGCGTCCGGTGCCGGTGGCGCAGGTGTCGGCGCTGCTCGCGGCGCCGGATTCCGCACTGCGCTGGCGCGCGGCGTATGTGTTCGCCCGGTCGTATCAGCCCGCTGGCGTGCGTCCGCTCCTCGCACTGGCGCGCGACTCGAGCGCCCTCGTGCGTGCCCAGGTGGCCCGGGGACTCGCGGCCCGCGCCGCCGGCGATTCGCTCGCCGCCATGGCGACGATGGCACTCGATTCTCTTGCGGTGGACGCGGACCCGCACGTGCGCATCAACGCGATCCGATCGCTGGCGGAGTACGGGGCCCGCGCTCGTGTGGTCGTGGTCGCGGCCGTGCACGACGCCGACGCCAATGTTCGGGTAACGGCGGCGCAATCGCTGGGCTCCGTACTGAACGCTGACCGCCGCGCATGGCTCGCCGCCTGGCAGGCTGATACCGCACTCGCATATCGCGCCGCCGTGCTCCAGTCGGCCATGCACGTCGATGTCGTTCTCCCCGCAGCCGACAACGATAATCCCGATGGATGGCGCCATCAGAGCGACTGGCGCTATCGCGCCGCCGTGGCGGCGGCTGGTGCGCGCGCCCCCAGCATCGAGCGCATGCGACAGATCTCGCTTCCGCTGGCGAACGATCCCGATCCGCGCGTACGGGTGTCGGGCTACGAGGCCATGGCTCCGCATGCGGATACGGCCCAGGACCATCCCTGGCGGCGCGAGTTCATGTATTTCGGCATGCACGACCCGGATACCTGGGTTCGCGCCCTGTGCATCGAGTCGCTGGTCCACCACGCGACCGCCGCGGAAGTGCCACGCGTGCTCCTGAGCCGGCAACTTGCCGCGCACGACAGCGTGCCGGACGCGCGCGTGGCCGTGGCGCACTTTCTGGCCGGCGCCTGGCGCCATGACAGTGCGGCCTTCAGCGACTCGCTCGTCGCGGCCATTCATGCGCTCCCCGTGCCGGCGGATCCGCTGGTTCGCGCGGCCGCGGGTGACGTGTCGCTGCTCTCGGCATGGCGCGCCGCGCCCCCGGCGCCCGCACCGCACCCGCTCGCGTGGTACGCCGATCGTGTGCGCGCGCTCGTGCTGCCCGCGCTTCGGGGCACCTTGCCGCACGTCATCGTCCAGACCGTGCGGGGTCCCATCGAGCTCGAGTTGTACGCCGCCGACGCGCCTCTCACCGTGGACAACTTTCTTGCGCTCGCGAGCAGCGGCTATTATTCCGGCATCGCGTTCCACCGGGTCGTTCCCGATTTCGTCGTGCAGGACGGTGATCACCGCGGCGACGGAAACGGAGCACCCTCGTGGACGATTCGCGACGAGCTGAATCGTCGCCCTTATGACCGCGGCGCTGTCGGCATGGCGCTCAGCGGCCCGAATACGGCGGGCAGCCAGTACTTCATCACGCTCTCGCCGCAGCCGCATCTGGATGGAGGATACACCGTGTTCGGACACGTCGTGAGCGGATATGCCGCATTGGATGCGCTCGTGCAGGGCGACAGTCTCCGCCGTATCACCGTACGGTGAGTCGTGCAGCCTGGGCGACGCGCCTCGCGCTGATCACGCTGCTCGGCGCGTGCGCACCCAAGGCGCCGCCGCTTGCCGGGACCGTGGTCCCTGTCACCATTCCGCGCACCGCGCTTCCGACGGTGCATCGCAAGATCGTGTTCCAGTGGAGCTTCACGGATGACAACGTGCGTGTGCGCGGCGACGGTGCCGCGCGTGTCGCGCCGCCCGACAGCGTCCGGCTGGATTTCTTCGTTGCCAACGGGATGGGGAGCGGCTACGCGCTGCTCGTCGGCGACAGCGTCCGGACGCCCGCCGGCGACGCGGTCCGGCGCTATCTTCCACCAGTGCCGCTGCTCTGGGCCGCGCTCGGTCGCCTCTCCGTTCCACCGGCGCCGGACACAGCCGCGCGCGTTGACGGCGACACCCTGCGCGTCGAAATTGGACACGATCCAGGTTGGCGCGCGACATTCGTCGACCGACAGCTCGGCCGGTTGGACCTTGTCGATGGCGGACGCATTCCGCAGTGGCTCGAACGATCATCCACCGGGTCCGTGCACTATGAATATTCCCGAGCGCGTCGCGCGCTCCATCTGACGATCGAGCGGGTGGACACTGTCCCGGCCTTCGATGCGAGTATCTGGCGGTAGACTGATCGTGCTGGCGCTGGTCACGCTGCTCACGGGGTGCATCTACGGCTTCGCGGGTGGTGGACTGCCGGCCAATATTCACACGGTCGCCATTCTTCCCTTCGAGAATCAGACTGCCTCTGCCACGCTCCAGCAGGAACTCTACGATCGCATGAAGAAGGATCTCGAAGGCCGGCTCGGCCTTCGAGACGCATCGGAGAGCAAGGCCGATGCCGTTGTGCGCGGAACCATCACGCGCTATGACGCGGACATTCCCATCGCCTACAGCGCCAATCCGGCGCAGGCCACGAGCGCGCAGCGGAAGCTGCAGATCACCGTGGACGTCGAGATCGTCGATCAGAGCACCGGTCGCACGCTCTGGGCGCAGAAAGGCCTGATGCGCGATGGCACGTACGCGGAGCGCGGTGAGGATCAGGGGCGCAAGGACGCCATCGAGAAGATCGTGAACGACATCGTCGCGGGAGCACAGTCGCAATGGTGAGACGGCCCCGTCGTGGCGCCAGCCGGCTGGGATGCCTGTTCGCGCTGCTCCTGCTTGTCGCGGCCGCCTACTTCGGCCGCGATGTCGCGCCCATGTACCTCCATTACTATCAATTTCGCGACGCCATGATGCAGGAGGCGAATTTCGCGCAGCACCACACCGATGCTGACATCGCCGGCCGGCTGCAGGCGCTCGCGGATTCGCTCGGACTCCCGGATCCGGCGGGCGCCGTGAAGATTCAGCGCACTGATGCGGGCATCTCCATCGGTTCCTCCTACGTCGAACCGGTAGTGCTCCCGGGGTATGCCACGCATATCACGTTCACGCCGCACGCCGAGAGGACGTTCTGAGCGTACGCTCGCCGGCGCGGAAGGTACTCAACTGGGACGAGGCGGCCGCATGGCGCGCGGCAGCGCGTGGACCGGTCGTCTTCACCAATGGCGTGTTCGATCTGCTCCATCCCGGCCATGTGGATCTCCTGCTGGCCGCCCGTGCCATGGGCGATGCGCTCGTGGTCGGAGTCAACACGGATGCATCGGTGCGTCGCCTCAAGGGAGCCGGGCGGCCCGTGCGCGCCGAGGGAGCGCGCGCCTACGTTGTCGCCGCGCTCGAAGCGGTGGACGCGGTTGTACTCTTTCCGCAGGACACCCCGCTCGATCTCATTGTCACTCTGCGCCCTGACGTGCTGGTGAAGGGAGGGGATTATGTTCCCGATACCGTCGTCGGCCGGCGCGAAGTGGAAGCGTGGGGCGGACGCGTCGCCATCGTGCCGCTCACCGCGGGACATTCGACCACCAGCCTCATCGAGACCCTTCGTGGACCATCCTGAAAGCATGGCGCGCACCGGGCGCGCTCCCGACGCGCTGCGAGCCGTCACGATCGAGCGCGGCGCGGCGCCCTACGCAGAGGGATCGTGCCTCATCGCGTTCGGCCAGACGCGGGTGCTGTGCACTGCGTCGGTGGAGGAAGGCGTGCCGTCCTGGCGCCGCGGACGCGGCGAAGGGTGGATGACCGCCGAGTACGCCATGCTGCCCCGGGCGACCCATACGCGTACGGCACGCGAGCGTGCGCAGGTCGGTGGCCGCACGCAGGAGATCCAGCGATTGATCGGGCGGAGCCTGCGCGCCATGCTCGATGACTTTCGCTTTGGCGAGTTCACCGTGCGCGTGGACTGCGATGTCCTGCAGGCCGACGGTGGCACGCGAACGGCCGCCATCACCGGCGCATCGGTCGCGGTCGCGGACGCGTTCCAGTGGCTTGTCGCACGCGGTGCACTCGCGCAGTCACCCGTGCGCCGCCGCGTTGCCGCGGTGAGTGTCGGACTGGTGGACGGTGAGCCGCGTCTCGATCTGGAGTACAGCGAAGACGTGCGCGCGGACGTCGACATGAACGTGGTCATGACCAGCGAAGGGCGCTTCGTGGAAGTCCAGGGCACTGGTGAACACACGACCTTCGACCGCGCCGCACTTGGCACGCTGCTCGATCTGGCGGCTGCTGGAGTCCGCGAGCTGCTTGCCCGGCAGCACGCGGCGCTTGTGCCGTGAGCGATGCGGCAGCCACAATGCTGCTGGCCACGCGCAGCCTGGGCAAGCTGCATGAACTCCGCCCGCTCTTCGAGGAAGCTGGCCTGCACGTGGACGACCTGGCGCACGCGGGCCTGCAGGAGCAGGAGGCTGAATCGGACCTCGAATGCTTCGCGACCTTCGAGGAAAACGCACTGGCGAAGGCGCGCTACTTCCATGCCCTGAGCGGCGGACGCGCGACCGTTGCCGATGATTCCGGCCTGGAGGTTCAGGCATTGGGCGGAGCGCCTGGCGTACAGAGCAAGCGCTGGAGCGGGCGCCCGGATCTTTCGGGGCGCGCGCTCGATGCGGCAAACAACGCCAGGCTGCTCGCCGCGCTGCGTGGGACGCGCGATCGCCGCGCGCGTTATGTGTGCGTCGCCGCGTATGTGGATGCCACGGGAGAGCGCACCTTTCGCGGTGAGAGTACGGGGATGATTCTCGAAGCGCCGCGCGGCAGCGGCGGTTTCGGTTACGACCCGCTGTTTCTCTCGGATGCACTGGGCGTCACGTTTGGCGAAGCGTCGCGCGAGGACAAGGCGCGCGTGAGTCACCGGGGGCGCGCCTTCGCGAAACTGCTGCTCGAGCTGCGAGCGGGGCAGCACAGGTAGCCTGCCGCGACGAACTGCCGGGAGTCTCAGTGCGAGCGCGCCGCTGCCCATTCCCTTTTCCCGGCGCGCCGCATACATTCACGCCTTCGTTGCGGGGCGTAGCGTAGCCTGGTATCGCGCCTGCTTTGGGAGCAGGAGGTCACCGGTTCAAATCCGGTCGCCCCGACCTGGCAGGTGCCCCCGCCGCCGGAGACACTCGTTCGGCACGCCGGCCCGGGCAGGTGAAGAAGCGCCAGTAGCTCAGGTGGATAGAGCAACAGCCTTCTAAGCTGTGGGTCGGAGGTTCGAGTCCTCCCTGGCGCGTGAGCGAAGACAGTCGCGCCCTTAGCTCAACTGGCAGAGCAAATGACTCTTAATCATTAGGTTGTAGGTTCGATTCCTACAGGGCGCATCAGGGAGGCGCAACGATTCCGGTCGTTGCGCCTCTTGTCATTGGTGCGTATAACAGGTGGCGCTGGCTCGGCGCTTCCGGCGGTCCCTCCGACCCGCAACGCCCACCATGATCACCTTTCGCTCGCTCCTCGCTACGGTGCTGCTTGGCGCCGCTGGTCCTGGCGCGTCACTTCTGGCCCAGCAGCCTCTCGGGTGCGACGCGCTGCGACAGCAGTTGTATGCCGCGGCCGCGTCGCCCGATTCGGTCGTCGTGTATGCCACGCTTTCATCTGCATCGCGCGGTGTGACGCTGCCGCGCTGGTATCTGCAAGCCGCGCTTACCGAAATCGTCTCGCGCTTCAACGCGGCGGACGTGCGCTATGATCCACTGCTCGACGTCTCGCTTCCGCTCCGCGTTGCGCGAACAGGCGGAGCCACAGCCACGGCGCGCCTCACCGAGCGTGAGGTGATCGTTCAGAGCCTTGGTCCGCAGATAAAGCTCGAGCGTCGCACGCGGATCGAGGTCATCGGCGCCGGTCCGAACCAGGTCCATATTGCTGATGTGCCACCTGGTCCGCCCGATGGCGGCGCAATGATGGACTCCGTGCGATTGATGAAGCAGCTTTCGGGTGAACTGATGGCCGCGCGACCGTTTCACGCGGCGCCCGAGCTCTTTGCTGATCCGGCCTCGGTGACGATGCGGCTCGCGGCGGCTGTCACGCTGGCGAGTGCAGCGGGGGCATTCCCGCAGTTGCCGGATGACGTGGGCGATTCCGTGTCTCTCACCCTTCGCCTTCGTCCGGCGCTATCGCCCGAACCGGCGTCACCGGATTCGGGCGCTGGCGTACTGGCCGCGTTCAGAGTTTCCGGCCTGCATGCGGGGCGGGCGCAGCATGCGTTGTACGATGGCGAAGTGGATGTCGCGGCCGAGGTGGAAGCGGGTGATCGGCCGCCAGCCTGGCCAGCCGGGGGGCGTGACAAGCAGGGTGGCGCCTTGCTGCAGCTCGTGGTGGACACCACGGGGCGCGTCGATGCGTCAACGCTGCGCGTGTTGGAGGCGGTGCCCGGCTTCGACCAACCGGCGCTCGATGCAGTTCGCCGGTGGCGTTACCATCCGGCGAGTGTGCGTGGGTGTCCGGTGCGCGCGATCGTGAATCAGGCATTTTTGTTCGTGCCATGAGGTGCCCGTGCCGGGTGGGACCCGGCATGGGGTGCGGAGAGTGAAGGGTGTGACGTCATGGATCGGGGGTCCGCGTGTCGCGACGCGTGACCCCTTTTCTTGTTGTGCGGGGAGGGTTGCCGCTGTGGCGAGAACCGTATAGCTTGCCTGCCCCACACGAGCGCTGCCATCTGGCTTGGATTCGCGACAGGCGACGTCCGAAGCCTTGACAGAGGCTGTGCGGGCAGCTACAATGCAAGGCTGCCGCGGATATTCACATAAGACGCGGCACTCTTGTTGGTGCGAACGCATGCTCGTTCGCCCTGACCGCTGATTGACAATCGATGAGAGAGACGGTTGTGCGAGGCGGACTCGTTGATCCCGTGCCGGTTCAGTGCATGGGGGAGAGTTCAGACCTGAACAATCTTTTCAAGTGATTCGGACTTTGTCGCGCTTCGGCGCGATGACGAACGAAGAGCCATTCAAGCAATTCAACTATTGGAGAGTTTGATCCTGGCTCAGGACGAACGCTGGCGGCGTGCTTAACACATGCAAGTCGAGGGGGGTGGGGCAACCCACTCACCGGCGAACGGGTGCGTAACACGTGAGCGACCCGCCCTACCAGAGGGGGATAGCCGGCCCAACGGCCGGGTAATACCGCATACGCTCTTTGGGCTACATGGCCTGGGGAGGAAAACTCGAAAGGGTGCTGGAGGAGGGGCTCGCGGCCTATCAGCTAGTTGGCGAGGTAACGGCTCACCAAGGCGACGACGGGTAGCTGGTCTGAGAGGATGGCCAGCCACATTGGGACTGAGAGACGGCCCAGACTCCTACGGGAGGCAGCAGTGGGGAATCTTGCGCAATGGCCGAAAGGCTGACGCAGCGACGCCGCGTGGGGGAGGAAGGCCTTCGGGTTGTAAACCCCTGTTGCCCGGGACGAATGCGCTTGATTGCAGGCGTTGACGGTACCGGGTGAGGAAGCACCGGCTAACTCTGTGCCAGCAGCCGCGGTAATACAGAGGGTGCGAGCGTTGTCCGGAATCACTGGGCGTAAAGGGCGCGTAGGCGGCCTGGTAAGGTTGCGGTGAAAGCCCGGGGCTCAACTCCGGGTCGGCCGTCGATACTCCCGTGCTTGAGCTCACTAGAGGCAGATGGAATTCCGGGTGTAGCGGTGGAATGCGTAGAGATCCGGAAGAACACCGGTGGCGAAGGCGGCCCGCTGGGCTGTGACCGCAAGGTCTTTAAGCTGACGCTGAGGCGCGACAGCGTGGGGAGCAAACAGGATTAGATACCCTGGTAGTGCACGCCGTAAACGATGGGCACTAGATGCTTCGGGGAGCGACCCTCGGAGTGTCGGCGCTAACGCATTAAGTGCCCCGCCTGGGGAGTACGGCCGCAAGGCTGAAACTCAAAGGAATTGACGGGGGCCCGCACAAGCGGTGGAGCATGTGGTTTAATTCGACGCAACGCGCAGAACCTTACCTGGGCTTGACATCGACGGGAAAGCCGGTGGAAACATCGGGCCCTCTTCGGAGTCCGTCGACAGGTGCTGCATGGCTGTCGTCAGCTCGTGTCGTGAGATGTTGGGTTAAGTCCCGCAACGAGCGCAACCCCCGCCCCGTGTTGCTCACAGGTCAAGCTGAGGACTCTCGGGGGACTGCCGGTGCCAAACCGGAGGAAGGTGGGGACGACGTCAAGTCATCATGGCTCTTACGTCCAGGGCTACACACGTGCTACAATGGCCGGTACAGCGGGTTGCGACTCGGTAACGAGGAGCCAATCCCCGAAAGCCGGCCTCAGTGCGGATTGGAGGCTGCAACCCGCCTCCATGAAGCTGGAATCGCTAGTAATCGCGGATCAGCTACGCCGCGGTGAATACGTTCCCGGGCCTTGTACACACCGCCCGTCACGCCATGGAAGCTGTGAGCGCCCGAAGTCCGTGTCGGAACCCGCAAGGGGCCAAGCGGCCGAAGGCGAGCGCAGTGACTGGGGCGAAGTCGTAACAAGGTAGCCGTAGGGGAACCTGCGGCTGGATCACCTCCTTAACGGAGCTGGCGAGTAAGTCCGCCGTCAGCGCGCAAGCGCGAACGGACGGATCCTGAGGGCGCAGCCCGAAGGATCTCTGACGGAAAGCCGCTCGCGTGTCGCAGCCACTGCACGATCTCTCACTCTCGATTGCTCATATACAACGAACCCCCACCGCCGTTAGGCGTGGGGGATTCGTCTTTTGCTAGCTGCAAGCTTGCAGCTCGACAGCTTCCTGGGCGCGACAGGCCCCGGCCTTGGGATGTCGGACTCGAGCGATGAGCCAATGCTCTGTCCTCGGGAGGAATCCCGATGACGGGGCCTCGTTGAGACAGCGCGGCCTAACGACTTGACGGATGAACCACCCGCTCGAGCATCGTCCCCAAGGCGTGAATCGCCTGCCGTACCCGGTGCAGCGCAGGCCGTGGCAGCGGAGGGACCGTGGCCGGGTCCTCGAGCGCGGCGAGCAGTCGCGCCGCGTCGGGGAAGCGTTGCGCCGGCTCCTTGGCGAGCATCCACCCCAGCAGCCGGTCGATGCTGTCGTCGAGCTCCGGTCTCGATCCCCGAATCGACGG
>DASVWN010000114.1:0-7089 GCA_036393195.1 Gemmatimonadaceae bacterium
GGAGTGAGGGGCCGCCCATGGGCTGCCCCTCACTCCATGCCAAACTCCTTCCCGAAAATCACGTCAAAACTGAACGTCTTCGGCTTGGACTTGAGCTCCATCGCCTTCGCGATCCGCTCCAGACGGGCCGGGATGCCCAGCAGCTTTTCCTGCGCGGCACGGCCGCCTGCGCTGAGACCCGAGAGCGCCTCGATACCCCAGTAGCGAAGCTGCTCCTCAACGATCTTGAGATAGTCCAGCGGACCATAGATGCCCGCGCGCCGCACCACGTCGGCGAACTCGCGAAAATGCGGCATCTTCACGCCGGGCATGTCGATGGCCGGCATCACTCTGGCCGCCGACTCCAGCGCCTGATTGGGATCGCGCTCCAGCACTTCCTTGAAAATGCTGCGATAGAACGTGTAGTGTCGCGCCTCTTCCTTGGCCACGTTGCCCAGCACCGTGCCAATCAGCGGCTCATGCTGCTCGGCCAGCTTCCCCGTGTTCGCATGCGATATCTGCGTCGCGCGCTCCTGCAGCGTGGTGTACACGAACACCCGGTACGGGTCGCGGTCCCATTGAGGATCGAAGCCCGCGCGAATGTACGCGAACTGCATGCGCTCAATGAGCGGCTGGTCGAAGATCTGCGCGTCGCGCGCGTAGTCATGCAGTACCGCGCCATGCCGATCCTCCTCCGCGGTCCACATGTTCGTCCACTTGGACCAGTAGGCGTTCTCATCCAGATGGACGGCCAGCAACCGATGAAAGTGCGGCAGCCCTTCCTCCGTGAGGAGATTCAGCGCGAGCGCTACTCGCAGGGCGGGCTCGATGCCGCGCGCCCGTTCGCGAAGGTCATCGAGAAAGCGCTGGGGATCGGTGTCGGCTGGCGGCGCCAGCAGTTCCGACGGGAACCAGAGCACTCGCTTCTCCTCGTGCACAACCATGAGCGCCTGCACGGCCGGTTCGAGGTCGGCAATGACTTCGATCTTGGACAGGAGTTCTGGCTCGGCGAGAAGCATGCGCTCGGGTTGGAGGCTGGGGTGGATGGCAACGAGGACGAACCGACTCGGACGCGGGACCAGTTCGTGAAGCATTGCTGCTTCACGTCCTACCCCTGCGATATCGAGTTGGTCCGCCCTCGCGGGTCCTGCTTACCGCACGCCGCTTACTCGCGGCGCCTGGTTATCGTCCGAGCTTCGTGACGTTCTCGGCCGCCGGTCCCTTGGCGCCCTGCACGATGTCGAACTCGACCTTCTCGCCCTCGGCCAGCGTCTTGAAGCCGCTGCCCTGGATGG
This sequence comes from Gemmatimonadaceae bacterium, assembly GCA_036393195.1. Lineage (GTDB taxonomy): Bacteria > Gemmatimonadota > Gemmatimonadetes > Gemmatimonadales > Gemmatimonadaceae > JADGGM01. Next base: position 1,275 of record DASVWN010000114.1, read on the forward strand.
CCGAATGATGAACGAAGCAATCCTTCTGTCCATCCTCGGGGGTGATGAAGCCAAAACCCTTGCTGTCGTTGAACCACTTCACGGTGCCGGTGGTACGCATTACGGTACTCCTCACTATGTTCTCGTCGGAGTCCGGAATTGACCGTACCTGCCGACTGTGTTGTTCGCGGACTCACGCCGCCGCGATAGGCGCGCGAGAGCAATCGGGCTCCCGCGATATGCGATGCAGCGAACAAAAAAGAGGGACCTCTGGCGATAGCCAGGTCCCTTTTCATGTTCGCTGGTATTCATGCGCTATGTCTAATTTAGTGCCTGCGCGGTAGCTGTCAAGGGGTCGCCGCTGGGCCCGCCATAGGCAATGCCGCTACCGCCGACTGGCCACCTTTGTCTCCCCCACCAGCCGCTCGATGACATCCCCGAACACTTCGATTCGCGGCAGCTTCAGAGCGTCGAACTTCGGATCGAGCGGGTTCGGCGCGCTTCCGCCGGACACCATGAGCACGGCATCGAACCGGTAGGTCGTCACCTTGCCGGTCCTGGGATTGCGCCAGGCGCCCGCCACCGCCAGTGCCCTGTTCTTCGGCCAGATGCCAAGCGGCAGCGCGAACGTGCGCACGCGATAGCCGGGCACCGCCGAGTCGATCGCGATCGAGCTGCGCGCGATCTGCTCCTGCACCACCTCGTCGGAGTACTTCGACAGGTTGGCATGCCAGAGCGTGTGATCGCACAGCTCGAATCCCTGCTGCGCCAGGTACTGCACCTTGCGGAAACGCCAGGCGGTCTGCTGTCCCTCTATTCCCTTGTCGCCAAAGAACGCATGCCCCGCCGCGGCGGCCGGCAGCAGACAGAACGTCGCCCGGTTTGCCCAGTCGGGGTGCTTCCGGTGGAAATCGAGCCAGATGCCGATCGCGCTGGTAGAATCGATCTCCAGCGCCCCGTTGCGCTCGATGTAGCGGAATTGCGATGGCGACGCGTCGTCGAACGTGAACACGATCGGTCGCGTGCCCCGGGGGATGTCCCACTTGCGATCAATGAGCTGCGCAACGGTGATCGGACGGTAGCCGTGCGCGTAGAGCATCTCGAGCTGCGCGCGGAAGTGGTCGTACTGCACGCTCCATCGGCTTTCGCGATTGCCAATGAGGTGATACTCGAGAATCGGCACACGCGGCAAGGTGTCGCGCACGGCGACAGGCGGCGTGGAGAACGCGGGCGGGGTCGCAATCTGTGCCGCGCTCGTTTCGGTGATCACCGCGGTGCTGTGGACGGCCCGATTGCCGCGACAGGCGACGGCTGCGGTGAGCACCGCGGCAACCATGACGAACGTCCGGAACATCGAACAGGGAGGAGCAGAAGGAGGCGCGACGTACAAGTTGGCCGCGAAGGATAACGATCTTCTGTCACGATTGGCAGTCCGTTTCGTCACTGGGCGCGCCAGCGGCTCGGCCGATCACACCGGCGGCCGGAAACCAACGGTGGCGAACTCCGTAGGCATAGGGAAGCATGAGGATCGCGTTGTCTGTGTTGAATCCACGTGGATGGCTCCGGAAGATCGGCTGGCGGCTGCGTCCGAGCGGGGCGCTGCCATCCGGCAACTGGATGCGGCGGCGGTGGCGCTCGTTGTCGCTCCTTGGCGCGGCCGTACTCGGCGTTGCGGTCTTTGACGTCTGGCTGGGGACGTGTGGCTTCGACGGCTGTCCTACCGCCAGCGACATTCGGCACTATCGCCCTCCGGAAGGAAGCCGCGTGCTCGACCGGAACGGCAGGCTCATCGGTCGCCTGACGTATGTGCGACGGGTGAACGTGCCCCTCTCCCGCGTTCCCCTCTTCGTGCGTCAGGCCTTCATTGCCACCGAGGATCGGCGCTTCTATCACCACGACGGGCTTGACTGGCGCGGCTTCTTCCGTGCCGCGCTGCGCAACGTGGAGGCCGGCGGCGTACGCCAGGGGTTCAGCACCATCACCATGCAGGTGGCGCGGAACACCTTCGCGACCGACTTCGCGACGCGGCGCTCCTTCCGGCGCAAGCTCATCGAGCTGCGCATCGCGCGGCTCATCGAACGCAATCTCGACAAGAACGAGATTCTCGAGCTCTATCTCAACGTGATCTACCTGGGGAACGGGACGTACGGCGTGGAAGCGGCGAGCCGCGATCTGTTCGGTACGAGCGTGCAGCATCTCACGCTCGCGCAGGGCGCCATGCTCGCCGCGCTCCCCAAGGGACCATCATGGTACACGCCGCGGCGCGACCCCGCGCGCGCCCGTGCGCGGCGGGATCTCGTGCTCTCGCTCATGGCGCGTGAGGGATACATCAGCGCCTCACGCGCCCGGTCCACCGCGGCGCAGCCCCTGGAAGTAGCGCGGGAAGAGTGGCGGCCGTCCGAGCCCAATTCGTATGTCATTGGCGCGGTGCGCGCGCTCGTGGATTCGGTGCTCGGTCCCGATGCGCTGGATGACGGCGACGTCACCATCTACACCACGATTGACGCGCGCGCCCAGAGCGCGGCCGAGCGCGCGGTGCGCGACCAGGCTGCGGTGATTGACCGGCTGCAACGGCGCGCGCACGGCGCGCACAGCGGTGCCGGGATCGAGGGCGCGCTCGTGGCGCTCGACCCCCGCACCGGCGATCTCCGCGCGCTCGTGGGGGGCCGCACCAATGATCCGGGTGGCTTCGATCGCGCGCTCTACGCACGGCGCCAGCCGGGCTCCGCATTCAAACCGTTCGTGTACGCCGCCGCGCTGCACGCGGGATTCACGCCGGCGTCGCTGGTGGAAGACGAGCCGGTGGAAGTGCAGCAGGGGAGCCGCGTCTGGTCGCCCGGGAACTTCGGTGACGAATATGATGGCCCGATCACCATGCGCCGCGCGCTCATGGTGAGCTCGAACGCGGCGGCGGTTCGCTTCAGCCGCGCGGTGGGTGAGCCGCAGGTGGTGCAGGTGGCGCACGCCAACGGCATCACCAGCCAGTTGAGCGCCGTGCCGTCCATCGCGCTCGGCGCGCTGGAAGTCACGCCGCTGGAGCTGGTGGACGCGTATGCGCCTTTTGCGAACGGCGGCGTGCACGTGCGACCTCGTCTGGTGCGGCGCATTGACGACAGCGATGGGAGCGTGTTGTGGTCGAACCCGATCACCCCGCCGGACTCCGTGCTCGATCCGCGCGACGTCTTCCAGCTCACCGACATGCTGCGTTCGGTGGTGGATGCGGGCACGGGGCGCACGGTGCGCGACCTTGGTGCCCGCGGACCCATCGCGGGCAAGACGGGCACGACCAATGATGGGAACGACGTCTGGTTCGTGGGCTACACGCCGTCCATCGTGGCGGGCGTGTGGTTCGGCTACGACACGCCGCGCCCGATCGCGGGCGGCGGCGCCACCGGCGGACGACTCGCTGCGCCCGCGTGGGCGCACTTCTACCTGAACGGCTGGCCGCAGGGTGCGCGCGACGCGCCGTGGGCGCCACCGCCCGGCCTCGTCGCGCGCGAGATTGACGCCTCCAACGGCGAGCTCGCCACCGAGTGGTGTCCCGTCACGCAGCTCGAATGGTTTCGCATGGGCACGGAGCCCACGCAGTACTGCGAGGTGCATGACGGGCCGCCCGAGGGAGATGACATCGGGGCGCGCATCGTGAACGCGCTGCGCCGCATCTTCAAGTTCTGACGAAGTTCTGACGCGCTGTTACCGTACGGGCACCATGAGGTGCGCGTACTTCGTTCCCTTCCACATCACCCACGGCCCGCCGCTCGCCGGCTCCACGGGAAATGCGTCGAGCGCCTTCGCATCGGGAAACACGACCATGAGATGCGGCGGCGCCTTCACCCAGTGATTGTCCGCGGTCGGAGCCGTTGCGAACGGATCCGTGTTGCTGGCGCCGATGTCATCGCCATGAAGCATGTACGCGAAGCCGACGCCCTTGATGTGCGGATCCTTCTTCGCCATGAGCGCGGTCATCAGGCTCACGAAGTTCTGGTCGGCGCACATGGGATCGAAGGTCGCGGATGCAGCGACGCAGGTCCATCCGTTCGAACCGGCGCGCACCTGCGTCATCTGCGTGGTCTTGCTGTCGGGCGCGTTCATGATTGCCGCGCCGTCGACGATGGATTTCGGCGCTGCACTCATGGCGGACTCGAGCGCGGATTGGGGCGCGGCCGTCGGCGCGGGCGCGGCGGCCGGGGCTTCGGTAGTGTCCGCCGTCTCGGCGGACTTCGTTCTGGCCTGGCAGGCGCCGAGCGCGAACGCGGCGAGGAACACGACGGCCGGAGTGGTTGAGTACTGCATGGGTCCCTCTGCTGATTGAGGCGCACCCATATTAGTCGAGGCGGACGCGACCGCCAGAGCCCATCCGGTGGAAACTGTTGGACGCGCGCCGGCGGCCGTGTCTTGTCCCCGCAGCTACGCTCTGAATTGCGGCTGGCGCTCGGGTGAAGCCTGGGCCAGTGCGCGCCGCACGCCGTCAGCGTTGTGATCCGTGGCGTACACCGGCGTACCCGGCTGCTGCCGCCAGGAGTCGGCCAGGGTGCCCGCGTCGACCGCATCAAAGCCCAGTTCATTGACGAGCTCCATCACCACCTGCTTGTCGGCGGGGTGATCGCCGGCGACGGGTAGCGCGATCCGCCCTGCCTTCTCCGCCGGCTGTCCGTTGTCCATGAGGTGCTGGGCGTAAATGTTGTTGAACGCCTTGACCACGGGGTGGCCGATCTGCTGTGACACCCACGCGCTCTCGGGCGTGCCCGATTCGATGGCATCGATCCGGCCATCGCGTTTCGGATAGTAGTTGCCCGTGTCCACCACCACCGTGCCGTCGGTGCCGGCGAACAGGTCTCCGGGAAGATCGGGAATATCACGCTCGGGAATCGTGACAATCACCAGGTCCTTGTTGCGCGCGGCGTCCCGTGCCGTGACGGCGTGCGCGCCGGTTTCTTCCGCGAGGCTGGACAGCGTCTCGGGTCCTCTCGAGTTCGCCACGGACACGTCGTGTCCGAGCGCCGTGAGACGGCGGGTAAGCGTCCCGCCGATGTTCCCTGCGCCAATGATTCCGATCTTCATGCGTGTGCGCTTCCGGTTTGAGGTGACAGCGGGAACGGGTGCCGCTCCCGAAGCAGATATGGGGCGCGCATTTCTCGTTCCGCCACGGGAAGGTGCCATCTGGCGGAACACAGGTTGCCGGATCCATTATGAACAGTACAGGCGCCAGGCAGGCGACAGGGGCAGCCCAAGGGGCAGCTCCTGTCGCTGGGGAGGTTGGCAATGATCGAAACCATTCCGCGCTCCAATGCGAGCTTGCCCGAGTTGCTCGCGCAGCGAGCGCGTCACGCGTCCGATGGGCGACTCGCGCTCGACCTGGCCGGCGGAATCATCGTCGCCACCTTCGCAGCCATTCTCGCGCCACCGGGCTGGTTGCAACTGCTCAGCGCGGCGCTCACCTTCGCCTCGTTCGGCGCCTGGGGGATCTGCGACCGCATGCTGAGCGAGGATGCCGCGATCGGGCGCGCCCGGCGTATTCGCTGGCTCCGCTCCGCGCGCATGGCGATCGCGGCGGTGGGCACGTGTGCCGCGCTCGTGCTGCTCCTCAGTGTGTTCGCACTGATGCTTGGAACCTGGATCAGTTAGGGCGACAGGGGCAGCCCATGGGGCAGCCCCTGTCGCTGGGAAGCGGCGCGCTGCGCGCGCCTGCAGGAAGCACCCCGGCGGCCTTCGGCCGCGGGGCTGGGGGAAGCGGGGCCTATGGGCCCCTGCGGGAAAGCGCCTTCACGAGGTACCGGAGACCGGCGGCGTGGGGCGCCGTTCCGCAGCCGCCGGGCCAAAGGCCCGGCCGGCGCTT
>DASVWN010000115.1:0-11824 GCA_036393195.1 Gemmatimonadaceae bacterium
ATGGCACTTGCGCCCCGTGTTCTGCTCATCATGCCCGACCAGTGGCCCCGAGCCCTGCTGCGCGGCGCGCTTCGCGAAGTGGGCTACGATGCGATCGGCAGTAGCGATGTAGCGACCGCGCGGCGCCACCACAGACGCGAGCCGGGACGCGGCATCATGGCGCTCATGGTTGTGGACCAGGACGCCGTAGCGGGACACCAGAATGACCTGCTCGACCTGCTGACTTCCCTCGGCGCGCCGCCAGTTCTCTTGCTGGCGCACGCGACCCGGACGCCGCCGCCTGGCGCGTGGACGCGCGTCATTCAGAGGCCGACATCGATCGGCGACGTCATTGCCGCCGTTCAGTCGCTGGTACCGCTGCCCGATGCCGCGCGCCGACCGCTCGACAGCCCAGGGCGCGACGGAACACCGTGAGCTGCCGGGCGCCGGTGCAGCGCTCCGTGGCTGCCTTGCTCTCGACGCTCTTGCTCTGTGCCGAGGGCATAGCGTCGTGGCGGATTCGACGATTGATTGTCAAATCATGCCAATAATTGACAAACGATACCATCCTGTACCATAATTCTCGCCCGCCAGAGCCAATCAATCGTGACCGATCTCCTGAACCCCAAACAGCTCGCCGAGTACCTTCAGCTCTCGCAGCGCACGGTGTACCGGCTGCTGGAGCGTGGCGGCATCCCGGCGGTCAAGGTTGGCGGCCAATGGCGCTTCCGGAAAACCGCCGTGGACGAATGGCTCGACGTCAACATGCACCGGCTCGACTCGGAGTCGTTGAGCCAACTGGAAGGGGACGATGACGCCGGCCGTAAGCCGTGGCACATCGCGCAGCTCATCGCACCGGAGAACGCGCGCATCCCGGTGCCCGCCGGTTCGCGCGATGAGGTAGTACGTGCGTTCATCGCCCAGGTGCACTTTCCTGAAGCGGTGCCGGTGGACCTCGTCGTGGCGCGTGTCCTCGAGCGCGAACGGTTGTGCAGCACCGCGCTCACCGACGGCGTGGCACTGCTACACACGCCGCGCAGTCGGCCGCGCGTGCTGGCGGCGCACGATCTCCTGGCGATCGGCCGTCTCGATGCGCCGGTAGACTTCGGCGCGCTGGACGGCAGCCAGACCGAAACGCTCGTCCTGCTCCTCGCCCGAAGCGAGCGGGATCAGATCGCGTTGCTGGCCAAGGTCGCGCGCCTCTGTCGGGAGCCGGGCTTCCTCGCGTCGCTGCGCGGCGCCCGCGGCCACGATGAGGCCATTGATCTTATCGATCGAACCGAACAGCGCTTGTTCGTCCACGCCAACTGACACGACGCGTCGGGATTCCAGGACGGAACCCGTCGTCACTTCGCATGCACCTTACGATTCGACAAGCGGCGTCGTACCTCGGCGTACCCGAACGCACGGTCCGTCGCTGGATCGCCAGCCGCGGCCTCCCGGCCCATCGCGTCAACGAGCGATTCCACTGCAACGCGATCGAGCTGTGGGAATGGGCGGTGGAGCAGGGCATCCCCGTTTCCGGCACGCTGCTGGAGCAGGCTCGGCACACGTCGGCGAAGGTGCCTCCGCTCTCCGCCCTCCTCGTGGAGGGCGGCATCCATCACGGCGTCGGCGGACGCTCCGCGTCCGAAGTGCTCCGGGAGGTCGTGCGACTGCTGCCGCTGCCGGAGGGTGTGGACCGCGACTTTCTCGTCACCGTGCTCGAGGCGCGCGAGGCCATGGGATCCACGGGAATCGGTGATGGCATTGCCATCCCGCACGTGCGCAACCCGATTCTGCTGCACGTCAGGCGGCCGTTCGTTTCGCTCTGCCTTCTGAAGAACCCCGTGGATTTCGCTGCGGTGGACGGCCTGCCTGTGCACGCGCTCTTCGTCGTGGTGAGTCCGGATGTGCCCTCGCATCTTCGCATCCTTGCGCAGCTCGGTTTCGCCGTGCGCGACGTCGAGCTCAGACGGCTGGTGCGTGAAGCTGCGCCGGCGGACGCGATCCTCGCCCGGCTCGAGCTGCTGGAGCGCGGTGCGCCGCGGGCAACCGGCGACCAGGGAGCACACGTGAGGCGAGATCGGTGACTCTTCTCATCGCCGGCATATCGCTGATACTCCTTGCCGGACTGACCGTTGCCGCATTCAGCCGCCATCCCTCGTTCGGCGAGGCGGCGTTCCGCGTCCTCGTGGTCCTGGGCTGCGCGCTCGGTGCGATCCCGGCGGCGGCCGTGCTTGCGGGCGCCAGCGTGCCCGATTTGCGCATCGCAGGGGCGGTGCCGGGTGGGGAATGGGTGTTCGGCATTGATGCACTCTCGGCCATCTTCCTGATTGCCATCTTTGTAGTGGGCGCCGCGTGCGCGCTGTATGGCGTGGCGTATGCGGGTCACGAGCGGAGTCGCCGCCCCGTGAGCGGCGCGCATGCGCTGGTGGCGTTGCTCGTGGCTGCGCTCGCCCTCGTCGTCACCGCGCGTGCGGTCGTGCCATTCCTCATCGCGTGGGAGGTGATGGCCGTCGCGGGGTATCTGACGATCATCTTCGAGCCCGAGCGCGCCGAGGTTCGCCGCGGCGGACTCCTCTACCTCGTGGCCACCCACACCGGCACGCTTGCGCTGTTTGCGCTCTTTGCGGTGTGGGGGAACGGTGCAATCGATCTCACGTTCGCATCACTGGCTGCGCACCCGCCCTCGTCCGCTGCCGCTATTGCCGTGGTACTCTGGCTCGCGCTCGCAGGGTTCGGTGTGAAGGCCGGGATTGTGCCGCTGCACTTCTGGTTGCCAGAAGCGCATGCGGCCGCACCCTCGCACATCTCCGCCATCATGTCAGGCCTCGTCATCAAGATGGGGATCTACGGGCTGATGCGCGTAATCGTTCTTCTCGTCTCGCCACCCATCTGGTTTGGATGGGTGCTCCTGGCGCTTGGGGTGGTATCCGGCATCCTCGGCGTGATCTGGGCACTGGCGCAGCACGACCTCAAGCGGCTGCTGGCGTTTCACAGTGTCGAGAACATCGGCATCATCCTTCTGGGGATGGGTGCCGGCGTGCTCGGCGTGGCGTACGGCCATCCCGTGATGGCGGGCCTCGGATTCGCGGGTGCCGCGTTTCATACACTGAATCACGCGCTCTTCAAGAGCCTGCTCTTTCTCGGCGCCGGTTCGGTTGCGCACGCCACGGGCACGCGCGACATCGAGCGACTGGGAGGGCTCGCGAAGCGCATGCCGCGCACGGCGGTGACGTTTCTGATCGGCTCCGTGGCGATCGTGGGGCTGCCGCCGCTCAACGGCTTCCTGAGCGAATGGCTTGTGTACCGCTCGCTCTTCCACGGCGGCGTCGTGACGGGCGGTGCGAGATTCGCCGTGGTGGCGGCGGTGGCGCTCGCGCTCATTGGCGGGCTCGCGCTCGCGTGCTTCGTCAAAGTGGTGGCGGTCGTCTTCCTCGGCTCGCCGCGCGATCCGGCTGCCGCCAAGGCACGAGAGTCCGTGGCCGGAATCACCCGCCCGCTCGTGTGGCTGGCAGGCGCCTGCATCATCATTGGACTTCTGCCTGCGCTTGCCCTGCCGCCGGTGCTTCGCGCAGGGTCGCTCCTCGCGGGCGGGCTTTCGCCTGACGCAATCCGCGTCGCGGCCGCAGCCAACGGCGCTGTGACTGTCTTCGTGCTCGTGCTGGCCACCGGCATCGCGATAGCCTGCGCGGCGCTCCGTGCGCTCTCCGGGAGGCGTCGCGCACTTGCGAGCGTGAATACGTGGGCGTGCGGCTACGCCGTGCCGCCAACGGCGCGGATGCAGTATACCGCGTCGTCATTCGCCGCCCCGGTGCTCACACTGTTTCGGCCGATCGCGGGCGTGAGTGTGCAGCGAACGAGCCGCACGTTCGTGACACACGTGGTGGACCCGGTGCTGGTGGGACTCATCCTGCCGGGATGGCGCGGCGTGCGCCATGCGGCCGATCGGATTCGCCGGGTGCACCGCGGCCGCATCTCGCTCCAGCTCGCGTACCTGGCCGCCGCCGTGATCGTCCTGCTGGTCTACCTCGTCGTCAGAGGAGGTGCCACGTGAGCGGGAGTGCGCTCGCCGCATTCACGGCATTGCTCGTGATTGCGCCGCTGCTCCCGGGAATCGCCGTGAAGACGAAGTCGCTGCTCACCGGCCGCCGCGGCGCGCCCGTGTTGCAGCTCTACTTCGACCTCTGGAAGCTCCTGTGGAAGCAGAGCGTGTACAGCACGACGACGACGTGGATCTTCCGGGCGGGGCCGGCGGTGATGCTCGGGTCGCTCGTCGCGGCCGGGCTCTTTCTTCCACTCAATGGGCGCGCCGCGCCAGCGGCCTTCGAGGGGGATCTTGTGGCTTTTGCCGCACTGCTCGCGCTCGGACGCTTCGCGCTCGTACTGGCCGGTCTCGACACGGGCTCGAGCTTCGAGGGCATGGGCGCGAGCCGGGAAGTCACGTTCGCGAGCTTCGCCGAGCCGGCGCTCTTTCTGTGCTTCATCACGCTCGTGCTGGCCACCGGCCAGCTGTCGCTGAGCGGCATGCTTGGCGCACCGCTGCTGGCGGCCTGGCCCGGCGCTGCCGCGTCGCTGAGTCTCGCAGGCCTCAGCCTCTTCGTTCTTCTCCTCGTGGAGAACTCGCGCGTCCCGGCGGACGACCCGGCCACGCACCTCGAGCTGACGATGATCCACGAAGTGATCGTGCTCGATCACAGCGGGCTCGACCTGGCGTTCCTCCTCTACGGCAGCGCCCTCAAGCTGGCGCTCTTCGGCGCGCTCGTCACCAGCGTGTTCGTGCCTCGCGCCGGACTGGCCGCTCCCGCATCCATCGCTGTGCTGCTCACGGGCCTCATCGTCGTGTCGGCCGCCGTGGGTGTGGTGGAATCCACGATGGCGCGCCTGCGGCTGCCTCGGGTGCCGCAGCTGCTCGCCGGCGCCGGCGCGCTGGCGTTCTTCGGGCTCGTCCTGCTGCTCCGCTGACGATGCACTCCGTGCCGCCACTCATCCTGCTCCTCATCATGCTGATGAACTTCGCGATCCTCGGCACGACGCGACTCAGCACGTGTATCCGTGCCGTCGCAATGCAGGGGCTGCTGCTGGGCGTGCTGTCACTGCTGCTCGCCCGGCAGCTGTCCATTCACGCCGGCGCACTCGCGCTTGGCACGGTCGCGGTGAAGGCCGTGGCACTGCCCTGGTTTCTCGCGTGGGCGATTCGCGAAGCGTCGGTACGTCGCGAGATCGAGCCGCTGGTGGGCTTCAATGCATCGCTGCTGCTGGGCACCGGTGCCGTGGCCCTCGCCTTCGCTATTACCGCCCGGCTTCCGCTGCCGGGAGTACCCGAGCCGCTGCTGGTGCCGGTGTCGCTCGCGACCGTCATCATCGGCTTCATCGTGCTGACCGGGCGCCGCAAGGCGCTCACGCAGGTTGTCGGCTACCTCATGCTCGAGAACGGGATCTATCTCTTTGGTCTCACGCAGACGGAGAGCATGCCCTTCCTCCTCGAGCTGGGCGTGCTGCTCGACCTCTTCGTCGTCGTGTTCATCATGGGCATCGTCGTCTTTCACATCAATCGCGAATTCGACTCGCTCGACTCCGCACGCCTCGAGGAGTTGACCGACTGATGCGCCTGATCGCGCTCTGCATGCTTCCCGCGCTGGCCGCTGCTGTGGCGTTGGCCGTTCCCGCGCGGCGCTTCGTGCGCTGGCGCATCGGCGTGCTCGTGGCTGTCGCGGCGGCGCACCTCGCGCTGGTCGCAACCCTCTGGGTCGTGCCGGCGCTCCCGGCGTTCGGCGGCTGGGTGGCGGTTGATGCGCTGGGCCTCATCGTGCTCACGCTCGCCAGCGTGCTGTTCTTCGCGACCGCACTCCATACGGTGGGCTACCTGCGTCGCGAGCGCCCGCGCGGCGGGCGCGTGTTCGTTGGCGCGCTGCTCGGCTTCCTCTGCGCCACCTCGCTCGTGGCACTGAGCCAGCACCTCGCGCTGCTCTGGGTGGGGTTGGAAGCGACGACGTTTACCGTGGCGCCGCTCATCTTCCATCGCCACGACCGCCGTTCGCTCGAGGCGGTGTGGAAGTACCTGCTGATTTCATCCGTCGGGATCGCGCTGGCGCTGCTGGGTATCTTCTTCCTTGCGACTGCGCAGACGGGCGTGGCCGGCCGACCACTCGTACTGTCCGATCTCGTCGCGCACGCCCGCGACCTGCATCCGGCGTGGTTGCACGCGGCGTTTCTCTTTCTGGCCGTCGGCTTCGGGACGAAGATGGGTCTCGCGCCCATGCACACCTGGAAGCCGGATACCTACGGCGAAGCGCCCAGTCTCGTGAGCGGCCTCATGGCGGGATCGCTCACGAGCTGCGCCTTCCTCGGGGTTGCACGCATCACGCAAGTTACGATGGCGGCCGGCATGGGCCCGTTCGTCCAGCCCGTACTCATCGGCTTCGGTCTCCTCTCCCTGGCCGTCGCCGCGATCTTCATCATCGGCCAGGGCGACGTCAAGCGACTCCTGGCCTATTCGAGCGTGGAGCACATGGGCCTGCTCGTGCTCGGGCTCGGGCTCGGCGGCATCGGCGCCTATGGTGCCGTGCTCCACGTGCTCAACAACGGGCTCGCGAAAGCGTGGCTCTTCCTCGTCGCGGGGAACGTCGTGCTCGCCACCGGCAGCTCGGCGGCAGCGTCGAATCGCGGGCTGTTGCGCATGCTGCCGGCGTCCGGTGCGCTGCTCGTGCTGGGTCTGTTCGCGGTGACCGGCTCGCCGCCGTTCGGGCTCTTTCTCAGCGAGTTCACGATACTGCGTGCGGCGTTCGGCGCCGGACACCCGTGGATCGCGGTGACGATGCTGCTGTTTCTCGCGATCATCTTCGTCGGGATGGCCGTGCTCATCCTGGAGATGGCACTGGGCGAGCCTGAATCGCGCACGCCGCGGGCGCCGGAGAGCTGGTGGCTGCTGGTGGGTCCTCTCGGGCTGGCGGCCGCGGTGCTGATGCTCGGCGTCTTCATTCCGGGCCCCTTGCAGCATGCGCTGGCGATCGCTGCCACGGCGCTCGGAGGAACGGCGCCGTGAACCTCAGGGACGAGATGGAATTGCGGAACCGGCGGGCCGTGCCATTCCGCTCCCTGCGCGAGCAGCCGGTGGATCGCTTCCGCGAGAGTGTCGTGCGGGCCGTGGCTGACGGGTTGCGAATCGTCTCGCTTTTCGGCCTGCCCGAGGGGGGCGAGTCGACACGCCTCGTCGCCATTCTCGCGGACGATGCGCGTGGCCAGCTTGGCGCGACGACCACCGTCGTGCACGAGCAATTTCCATCGCTCACGCCGGATTGTCCGCAGGCACATGCGTTCGAGCGGGAAATCGCCGAGCAGTGTGCCGTGCAGCCAATGAACCACCCCTGGTTGAAGCCCCTGCGGCGGCACCTTCCCGATCATCGCGCCGAGTGCCGGACGAACGTCGTGCTCGATCCGGAGGCGTATCCGTTCTTCCGCATCACGGGAGAGGACGTGCACGAAGTGGCGGTCGGCCCCGTGCATGCCGCCGTCATCGAACCAGGCCACTTTCGCATTCAGGCCCACGGTGAGGAAGTGCTGTTCCTCGAGATCGTCCTGGGCTACCAGCATCGTGGCGTCGAGCGGCTGCTCGAAACCGTGGATGTGGTGCGCGCGCCGCTCATCGCAGAATCCATCGCGGGCGACACGGTGATCGGACATTGCGGTGCGTACTGTGGAGCAATCGAAGCACTCGCGCGCAGCCGGAAGTCGCCTCGCGCACAGAGTATTCGCGGCATCGCGCTCGAGCTCGAGCGACTGGCCAATCATATCGGCGACCTCGGCGCGATTGCCGGGGATGTGGCCTACCAGCCGGCCGCCGCTTTCTTTGGCCGCATGCGGGGCGAGTGCCTGAGCCTCCTCATGGCTCTGTCGGGGAGTCGCTTTGGACGCGGGCTCGTTCGGCCGGGCGGCGTTGCCTTCGATCTTCCGCCGGCCATGGCCGACGCGATGCGGGCGCGACTCGAATGGCTGCGTGAGGACTTGGAGCCGGTGGGCAGACTGATGTTCCAGACAGCGTCTGTGCAGGCCCGTCTGGAAGATGTTGGTGTGGTCTCGCGCGAGCAGTGTGACGCGCTCGGACTCGTGGGGCCGGTGGTACGTGCCCGCGATATTGCGCGGGACGTGCGGCAGGATCATCCCTATGGCGTCTTCCGCTTCGCCCACATTCCCGTCTCCACCGCATGGGCGGGCGATGTGCACGCGCGTGCGCTCGTACGCTGGCTGGAAATCCGGCGCTCGCTCGCCTTCGTGCTCGAGCAGCTCGCCGCGCTGCCGCGGGGAGAGCTGCGAGTGACCGTGGGCGCGCTCCGGCCCGGCGAGCTGGTGGTCGCGATGGAAGAGGGATGGCGCGGCGAGATCGCACACGTCGTCATTACTGACGAGCAAGGGATGATTCGGCGGCATAAAGTCACGGATCCCTCGTTCCACAACTGGGCCGCCGTGGCCGGCGCGCTTCCAGGCAATCAGATCTCCGATTTTCCACTCTGCAACAAGAGCTTCAACCTCTCCTACGCGGGCCATGATCTCTGAACGGACGCTGGTCGCGCCCTCTTCGCGCGCGCGCGATGTTTGACTTTCTTCGGGCGCGGTTTCGGCAGGGCACGCCGACGTCGCCGTTCCCCGAGAGCGACACCGACTTTCCCGAGCGCTTTCGTGGACTGCCGGCGCTGGATCCGTCTGCGGCCGTGAAATCGGAGCCGCTGAGCGCGGCGCCGTCAGCGCTGATGACAGCGACACCCGACGGTCATCCGGCGCTCGATATCGGTGCCTGCCTGTTCTGTCCCGAGGAAGCGACCAGCGGGCCCACTGGCGCGATTCGCTTCACGCACGACTATCGGATGGCAAGCTCCACACGAACGGGCCTCGTGTCCGCGACAGGCGAGGTGGAGCTTGCGCATGCGCTCGATACGCGCGTCCGCCGTCTCTTCGGGAGGTCGCTCCGCCTGCGATCGGTGGTCGCCGGAAGCTGCGGCGGCTGTGAGGCGGAACTGGTCGCACTGGGCAACGTGGTGTTCGATCTGGCGCGGTTTGGCGTGCAGTTCGTCGCGTCACCACGCCACGCCGATGGCATCGTCATCACCGGGGCCATGAATCGCAACATGCGGGTGGCGCTGGACAAGGTGTACGAGGCAACGCCGGCGCCGCGCATCGTCATTGCGGTTGGTGCCTGCGCGATTTCCGGAGGCCCGTTCCATGGGAGCCCCGAGGTCGCCGCCGGCGTCCCCGCGGGGCTGCCCGTGGATCTCTACGTGCCCGGATGTCCCCCACATCCGCTTACGCTTCTGGACGGACTGCTTCGTCTCCTCGATCGCCTACCGACGGAGCGCGCTCCCACGACGCCGTCCACGTCGTGATTGGCGGCGCCCTGCATCTGGCTCGTCGTCGCGCATCACGGACGCCCACTGCTCCGAGCTCATTGCTGCCATCCCGCTGTCCGTGAGCGCCGGAACATGCTGGTCCGATAGATCGAGCAGGCTGCGGACTTCGTCGTCGGTCGTCGGCACGAAGTTCCGGTACCAGAATCCCACCGCGTAGAACTGGTCCGGCGCCGCGACGCAGATGCAGCTGTCGGCGATCTCGCGCATGGCCTCACAGGTGCTGCGCGCTGCGACTGGTGTTGCGACCACGATTGCAGCGGGGTCGTGGGCACGGAGCGCCGTCACGGCGGCGGACATCGTCGCGCCCGTCGCCAGCCCATCATCGATCAGGATGACGGTGCGACCGCGCACGTCGAGCGGCGGGCGGCCGGCGCGATAGAACCTCTCACGCCGCGCCAACTCCTGTCGTTCCGCCAGCGCGACACGCTCGATCTCGTCAGGGGTGATGCCGAGCTCGCGGATGGTGTCATCCTGCAGCACGCACACGCCGCCCGTTGCGATGGCGCCCATGGCGAACTCTTCGTGGCCGGGTACGCCGAGCTTGCGCACCAGGCATACGTCGAGTGGTGCGTCCAGCGCGCGGGCGACTTCCCAGGCCACGGGCACGCCACCGCGCGGGAGGGCGAGTACCGTGACGTCGGGCCGAAAGGCATACTCGCGGAGCTTCATGGCCAACAGCCGTCCGGCCTCGCGGCGATCCTGGAATGGTTGCATCATGGTCCACCTCTGCGGGCGGTCATGCCCGCGCTTCATGCCTCGTCCGATGGGACAAACGTGAGCAGCACCTGTCCGTCCTGATGAGCCACGAGCAACGTCGCGTCCCGCCCCCGCGCGTCCGTCCGGACGCTGATCGCCGTGACCTCTTCGATGGTATGCGTCAGGTGCCTCGTCTTGCTGGCCGCGTCGCCGAGCATGAGCTCCACCCGCCGGTCGTTGTGATCGTAGGCGGCGCCGAGCAGCGCGTATCCGGCTGCCTGCACCTGGACACCGACGTGTGGGTCGTCCACCTGGAGCACCGTCCGCCGGCCCTGGTTCCGGCGCGAAAAGGCATCGAGCCAGCTCGCCCAGTCTTTCGGCGCGCGCGCTGCCGACATGCCCATGACCTCCCGCGCGAGCCGGTCGGCCTCTTCGACCGTGGGCTCGGGGACGACCAGCACCGCGCAGGTCGCGCCGCGCAACAGCGCTGTGGTCACGCTGCCCACAAGCAGGCGCTCGAGGAAACCATGTCCCTGTCTGCCGGCCGCGATGAGGTCTGCGCCGTACGATTCCGCGAACTTCAGGAGCTCTTCGACGCGGGCACCGAGCAGGGACACAGGCTGCACCGTGACCCCGGCCGGAGCCGCGACCTCTTCTTCCAATCGGGTGAACAATCCCGGCAAGCGTTGTTCGTAGGCTTCGTCCCGCGCCTTCATGGATGGGTGATCGCCGTGCCTCGACCACACATGCACCAGGTACAGCGTGGCTCCCTCGCCAAGAAGATCGAGTGCCCTGCGCGCGGCCATGACGCTCGACGGACTGAAATCCACCGCCGCCACGGCCACGCGCGCGAGCGCGCGAAAGTCGCTGGCAACGGCGAGTACCGGCCGATTGGCCTGACGGATCGTGCGCAGCGTGGTCTCACCGGCCAGCAGCCGGGTGATCGGATCGTGCTTGCCACTGCCCATGATGATCAGCGCGGCATCCAGCCGGTCGGCGACTGCCGCGATCGCGGGTGCCGTTGCCCCGAACCGCACGTCCACGGGCCACGCCGCAGCGGAGCCCGCAACCTCGCGGACCTGCTCGGCCACTGCAGCCTTCCGAAGCTCAAGCCGGCGCGCCGCGTACTCGGGCATGGAGACGGCGAACTGCGACTCGAAGACTGTCGCCGGGTCGGGCTCGATGACCGAAAGCACGCTCACTTGGGCTGCGCGCCGGCTAGCGAGTAGTCTGGCGGCCTGAAGCGCGGCGCTACCGTCCTCGCCCGTTGTCACGACCAGCAGCGGCGCGCCTTGAGACGCCGCATGCGAGGCGCCGCCGCTCGCTCCCGGTGCGGTAGGTATCGCCACAGGGTTCTTCATGGAATCCTCCTTACCCTTCACCAGGCATCTCGCGAGCCGACCGTCCCGGGCGATGAGAGATATTGTTCGAACCATCCGCGCGCGAGTCGCGCGACTTCTTCCAGCGCACCGGGCTCCTCGAACAAGTGCGTGGCGCGGGGAACCAGTTCGAGCGCCCTGGGGCCGCCAAGTTGCACGAGCGCGTCACGATTGAGCTCGAGCACTCCGGGGTCTGCTGCGCCGACGATGAGCATGACCGGGCAGTGCACCCGGCGCAGCGCGTCGCCTGCCAGGTCCGGCCGACCGCCACGGGAGACAATCGCTCGCACCTCGCCGCGGCGATGGGACGCCGCGACGAGAGCGGCGGCTGCTCCGGTGCTCGCGCCAAAGTACCCGACGGGTAGCGACCGCAGCCCGGGCGCGGCG
>DASVWN010000116.1:0-34398 GCA_036393195.1 Gemmatimonadaceae bacterium
TGATAGGGGTCAGAGGCTGATCAGCCTCTGACCCCTATCAGCCTCTGACCCCTACCGGTTCCGGTCTACCGGTCCCTATCGGCTGATTATCACCTCGCCATCCCACGGCAACACGATCGTGTTGTCCGTCTCCAGCGCCGCGTAGTCCGGCTCGTACGGCCCGGTCCTGAAACAGACCGCCGTCCGAATGTCGGCGGCACCGGTATTCACGATGGCCGCGACGGCCATGCGCATGGTCTCGCCGGAATCGCACGTCTCGTCCACCAGCAGCACGCGCTTCCCGCGCACGTCCGGCGGGGCCGCGCCAATGATGGCCGGGGTCTCGCGCACGGCGTCCGCCCGATAGCGGCGGCTCACCATGATGGAGTGGAATTCGCGCTGCAACATGGCCGCGATCACGGCCCCGGGAATCACGCCAGCGGTCGCGATGCCGACCACCACCTCCGGGTCATAGCTGCGGGCGACCTTGAGCGCGAGCGCCCGTGACAGCTCGCCGAACAGCGGCCAGTCCACCTCGAATACGCCGCGGCTGGTCCCATGGATCGAAGGGCGTGATGGCACGAGCGGCCTCCCTGGTGACGCGCGCAGGCATCCGCCGCGCGACCGTATACCGGCAAGCTACCTCCCCGGCACCAGTCGGAACAGCGCGGTTGCCGCACTGCGAGGCAATCGGTAACTTTGCCCTCTGCGAGGCCGAGCGGCGCTTGCTGGCATTGCGTCACGTCGTCCCTTTCTCACACGTCCTCGACACGACACGCAACCGCATGTCCTGGTGGAGCCGCCTGACCGGTGGCCGCTCGGCAAGCACACCAAAGCCGCAGCGCCTCGACTATCTCAGTGAAGCCCTGACGCTGGAGCGGCAGGGGGATTTTGATGCCGCCCTCACGTCCTATCGGCTCGCGCTGCGCGATCAACCCAATGATCAGCGCATCCTGCAGAACATGGCCATCGCGTTCTCCAAGACCGGGCGCCTCGATGATGCCATTCGCTGTTACCGTCGCGCACTCGATATCGACCCCGCGTTGAACGGCGCGCACTATGGCCTCGCATTCCTGCTGCTCAAGCGCGGCGACACGCAGGGCGCGGAGCGGCACCTCACCGAATTCCTGGCCCATGCACCGAAGAGTACGGAGGCGGAGCGCTGGGTGCAGCACGCCCGGCAGGTGCTCGACCAGATCAGGAACCACGTGGATGTCAATTCCCTCACGGATCCCGAGTAAGGCGTGGGAAAAGTCCTTGCGATCATCAGTCAGAAGGGCGGTGTCGGCAAGACGACCACCGCGGTGAATCTCGCAGCCGCCTTTGCGCGGCGCGGCCTGAAGACTCTACTCGTGGACGTGGATCCGCAGGGCGCGGTGCGCTACGGCGTGGGCCTGCGCAACGATCACACGCAATTCGGTATTTCCGACTATGTCGCGGGACGGAAGAGCCTCCGCGAGATCATCCTCCCCACCGCCCTCCCCTGGCTGCGCGTGATCCTCGCGGGCAGCGTGAGTACCGAATCGAACCAGTCGGTGTATCAGCACCAGATCGAGGAGACCACGCTGCTTCCGGACCTGCTGGCGCTGGCGCGCGAGCGTACACACGTCACGGTGGTGGACGCGCCACCCGGGCTTGGCCCGGTGGTTCAACGGGTGCTCCAGGGAAGCCAGCACGTGGTGGTGCCGCTGCAGTGCGAGCCGCTCGCGCTGCAGACCACACCGCAGATTCTTCGCGGGATACAGGACATGGTAGCAGTGAACGACGACCTGACGCTCGATGGCCTGTTGCTCACGATGGCCGATCCGCAGAACGATTCCTGCGGCCGCGTGGTGGACTACATTCGCCGGAATCTGCCGCGCAGCATGCTGCTCGATGTCGTGGTGCCCCGGTCGCTCGCCGCCACGGAATCCTTCGCGGCGGGACAGCCGCTCGTGCTGCGCTCGCCGGCCGACCCCGCGGCGCAGGCCTACGTGAATCTCGCCGCCATCCTGGTACAGCGGTTCGAGTGATGCGCTGCGCATCGGTTCGCGTGATCGTAGCCGCGACGCTGGCCGTGCTCGCCGCTCTCGCCTGCAGCGAGGTGGGCACGGATCCCTCGATTCCCGTCGCCATCCAGCTCTCGCCGTCGCCTCTCCCATCCATCGTGGTGGGAGATTCCATGCGTGACAGCACGGGCGTCGCGGTTCCGCTGCAGGCCACGGTATTCAATTTCCGCAACGAGGTCATTCCCGATGCGCCGATCCGCTTCCTTGCGCTCGACAGCGCCAAGCGATTCAGCGTGGACTCCACGACCGGATTCGTCGTGGCCAACGACACCGGACAAGCCACGGTCGTCGCGACCTCGCTCACCCTGCAGTCGGCGCCCATTACGCTGATCAGCGTCGTCCGCCCGGGAACGATGCTCGCGCTGGACAGTCTGCGCGATTCGCTCGACTATGCCTTCACGGGGCGTGACACGCTGCGCACGTTCCGGGTGCGCGTGGTCCAGATCTCCGGCACCGACACCATTGCCGTGCCCAGTTATCTGGTGCGCTATGCGTTCGTGTATCCCGCCGGCCTTGACAATACCGACTCCACGGCCGTTCAACTCGTGGACGACACGCAGCGACCGTCGCTGGCGGACACGACCGACGCCACGGGTACGGCGAACCGATCTCTTCGTATCACGCCGGACACCCGGGCGTTTTCGGACTCCGTGGTCGTCCAGGTGACTGCCACCGAACCGAACGGCACGGCGGTGCCGGGGAGCCCCATCCGCTACGTGCTGCGCGTGCACATCGAATAACGGGCGCGTACTTCACCGTGGGAGGAGGTCATGGCCGGTATTGCAGAACGCACGAGTGACACGCGCGACGATGTGGTCGTCGCACCGGCCACGCTCACGCAGCTCTTCTTCGACGCCGTCGAGCGGCATGACCGCCCCGATGCGCTGCAGGTGAAGCGCGATGGACGCTACCAGTCGCTCTCACACCGCTGGCTCGCCGAGCGTGTCCGTCATGCGGCGCTGGGCCTCGAGGCACTGGGCATTGCCCGGGGCTGCCGCATCGCCATTCTCTCCGAGAACCGCCCGGAATGGGCCATCGCCGACTACGCATGCCTGACCAGTGGTCTCATTGACGTGCCGATGTACCCCACGCTGCCGCCGGTCCGCATGGAGTACATTCTGCGTGATTCGGGCGCGGTGGCGATCTTCGTATCCGACGAAGCACAGGCCGCGAAGATCGCATCCGTTCGCGCGGGTCTGCCGGAGCTGAGGTGGATCATCGGCTTCGACGACGTGCCGGCGGCCGGAGTGGATCTGACTCTCGCGGCGCTCGAAGCGAAGGGCGCAGCCACGGAAAGTCCGGACGGGTTTGCCCACTATCGCGCTGCGGCGCTGCGCACCATGCCGGACGACCTGGCGACGATCATCTACACGTCGGGCACCACGGGCGAGCCCAAAGGGGTCATGCTCAGTCACGGCAACATCGCGTCGAATGTCGCCGCGGTGATGTCGATCATCCCGCTTCATCCGGGCGATGTGTCGCTCAGTTTCCTGCCGCTCTCGCACATTCTGGAGCGCATGTTCGATTTCCTGATGTTCTGCACGGGCGTGTCCATTGCCTACGTGGAATCCGTGGACACGATCGTGGAGAACATCGGCGAGGTGCGGCCGACGATGGTGGTCTCCGTGCCGCGCATCTACGAGAAGATCTACGCCGCCGTACTGGAGAAAGCGATGTCGGGGGGAACCCTGACGCGCGGGATCTTCCAGTGGGCGCGCGGCGTCGGCGAACGCTGGGCAGACGTCCGTCTGGGCGGCGGAATACCGGGAGCGCTGCTGGCCGCGCAATACGCGCTCGCGCAGCGGCTCGTGTTCTCGAAGCTCAAGGCGCGCGTCGGCGGCCGCATCCGCTACTTCGTCTCCGGGGGAGCGCCACTCGCGGTGGAGATCAACAAGTTCTTCTACCTGGCGGGACTCCAGATTCTGGAAGGCTACGGACTCACGGAGTCGTCGCCCGTCATTGCCGTGAACTCGCCCGAGCACTTTCGGCTGGGTACGGTCGGGCGTCCCATCGCCGGCGTTGAAGTGAAGATTGCGCCGGACGGCGAGATTCTCGCGCGCGGCCCCAACATCATGAAGGGCTACTTCAACCGGCCCGACGACACGCGCGCCGCCATTGATCCCGACGGCTGGCTGCACACCGGCGACATTGGCACGCTGCAGGACGGCTTTCTCAGCATCACCGATCGCAAGAAGGATCTGCTCATCACGGCGGGGGGAAAGAACATCGCGCCGCAACCAATCGAGAACCAGATCAAGCAGAGCAAGTTCGTCGCCGAGGCGGTGCTCATTGGCGACCGGCGCCGATACCCGGTGGTACTCGTCGTACCCGACTTCCAGCAGCTCGAGGCGTGGGCTGCCGCGGAGCACATCGTCTATTCCACTCTGCAGGAGCTGCTCGAACAGCCCGCCGTGCGCACGAAAATGGAGAAGGAAGTGCTGGCTGGACTCTCGGGCCTGGCCAAGTACGAGACGCCGCAGAAGGTGGGGTTGCTCGACCGCCCGTTCTCGATCGACAGTGGTGAACTGACGCCCACGCTCAAGGTGCGCCGCCAGGTGGTCAATTCGCGATACGAGGCATTGATCGCGTCGCTCTACGCCAGCTAGCGCGCTACGCGTCGCGGCGCGCGAGGGGCACGGTGATGACGTGCGTCCGGGCAGCCAGCCAGCACTGGTCGTCGCGCGCCAGCTCCTCCACTCCCGGCGGACGTGGCGTCTCGACTGGAGCGAGCAGCCGTCCATTCGGGTTCAGCGCGGCAACGGCGGCGGCGAGATAGTCCGCGCTCGCGTGCGCGGCATCCAGCGCCACGCCGCGCACCGTGAATGGCCGCAGTGGAAGCTGACCCGCGGTGAGCATCAGCGACACGCCCTCGCCGCTCTCGATGTCCGACGGCGCATTAAGACCAAGCACGTGGATCTGCTCCGTGATCGCCCCAATCGCGTGCGCGGCCGCCGCCCAGATCCCCGCAAGGACAATCACGCCGCCCGGCGTCGTCAGATCCAGCAGCGCAGCCGCGCGCAGCGCCATGTCGCGGCCGGCATCCACGGCCGCGGGCGCGCGCGGGATGCCGCGCTGGCCATCGCGGAAGTCCGCGACGCCGTACTCAATGGAGTAGCGCGCATCACAGACCGGGCAGCCCAGCTCCCCGCTCACAATGTCACGCTGTTCCATGCGGTACGCCGACGCGACCAGCCAGGTGGCCTCGTGCGGCCGCACACAGCGCAGCGCGCCCACGAGCTCGACGAACATGATGCCGTTACGCGCGGGACAGCCGCAGCTCGTCCACGTTCACGGCGGGCGGCTGACTCACGGCGTACAGCACGGCGGCCGCGACGGCATCAGCGTCCAGCATGGCCTCGCGCGGCGGGAAGCGGCCCGTCCCTGCCCGGTCGAGGCCATCCCAGATGCTGGTATCGGTGGAGCCGGGTGACACCAGCGTCACGCGCACGCCGGTGCCGCGCAGTTCCGTCCGCAGCACCTCGTGCAGCGCCCGCGCGCCGAACTTGCTCGCTGAGTAGGCGGCGTTCTCCGCCATTGCGATGCGATCGGCCACCGATCCGATCGTGACGATATGCCCGCTGTGCCGCGTACGCATCCCCGGGAGCAGCGTGTGCACCATGAGAAATGCGGACAGAAGATTCACGCGAAGCGTGCTCGCGAACTCCTGCGGCGTCACCTCCTCGATGGGCATCGGGTGGAAGAGCCCCGCGTTGTTGATGAGGATGTCCGGCGCGCCACCGAACGTCCGACTGATCACGCCGGCGGCGCGCGCCACTGCGTCGGCGTCGGAGACGTCGCAGGGGATGGGCATGGCGGCGGGGCCGATTTCGGTCGCCCGCGCCGCGAGCGCTTCCGCACCACGCGCCAGCATGGCCACGCGCGTCCCGCTGCCGGCCAGCGCCCGGGTAATGGCCAGCCCGATGCCCCGGGACGCGCCGGTCACGATGGCCGTCCGCCCGGTGGGTGACGCGTTCACAGCGCCGACTGATTGCGGCTGTGCGCCAGCGCCAGGAACTCCTCGCGCGTGCGCGCGTCATTGCGGAAAATGCCCGTGACGGCGGAGGTGACGGTCTGCGAGTTCTGCTTCTGCACGCCACGCATCATCATGCACAGATGGTACGCCTCGATCACGACGCCCACGCCGCGTGGTGCGAGCACCGCCTGGATGGCATCAGCGATCTGTTCGGTCAACCGCTCCTGCACCTGCAGGCGACGCGCGAAGACCTCGACGATGCGCGGGAGCTTGGAGAGTCCCACGATCTTGTTGTCCGGGATGTACGCGATGTGCGCCTTGCCGAAGAAGGGAAGCATGTGATGCTCACACAGCGAATACAGCTCGATGTCGCGCACCATGACCATGCTCGTGTGCTCTTCCTCGAACACGGCATCACCAATGACGTCTTCCACGCGCAGGTCGTAGCCACGCGTGAGCCAGGAGAGCGACGCCGCCACGCGCTGCGGCGTCCGGAGGAGTCCCTCGCGTTCCGGGTTTTCGCCGATCAATTCCAGAATGGCGCGCACGTGTGCCTCGAACTCCGGCGCGGAGACCGGCGGCTCCTCCCCGTTGAGCATTCGCCCGAGTCGAGCGACTGGTGGCACGCCAGCGGCGTGAACGTGATCGTATGAGTCCGGCATGATGAATCTCCCGGTCATGGAACGCGGCGCGGCTGGCTCGCGTTCCATCCGGAACGGCTTGAGCCGGTCGCGCCGCCGCTCTATGTTTGCGCGTGTCCCCTGCCCCGCGGTCGGGGCATTTCTCTTAATTGGGACGCGCGCCATTGAAAGTCAAGTTCGCGATGGAAGGCATGGCGAGTGCCGCCGCGTCCGGATGGTCAGCGGTGTGGACATTCCCCGCCATGCTCTTCAGTGCGTTCCTGAT
Organism: Gemmatimonadaceae bacterium; assembly: GCA_036393195.1. Lineage (GTDB taxonomy): Bacteria > Gemmatimonadota > Gemmatimonadetes > Gemmatimonadales > Gemmatimonadaceae > JADGGM01. The sequence goes on from DASVWN010000116.1 coordinate 6,907, forward strand.
CACGTGGGGCGCCGAAGCCGCGCAGTTCCTCATCGCGCAGGGACTCGCGCTCGCCATTCTTGCCTGGATCCAGACGCTCCCCGAGTTCGCAGTGGAAGCCGTGATCGCGTGGGCCGCGGGCGGCGATACCGCGCGCTGCTTCGTGTCGCTCCCGCCCGCGGGGTGTCACTCGCACCTGGCCATCGCCAATTTCACGGGAGCCGTGCGCCTGCTGATCGGACTCGGCTGGCCCATGATCTACTTCGTGGCCGCCTTCTTCCGACGCAGGCCGGAACGCGCCTTCGCGCCGATCGTGCTCGAGGACCAGCATGCCGTGGAGGTGCTCGCCACCGTCCCGCCGGTCCTGTACTTCCTGTGGATCTGGTACAAGCGGTCCATCGGTCCGCTGGACGCCGTCATTCTCGTGGCGATGTACGCGGCGTATCTGGCCGTGCTCTGGCGCTTCCCCGCGCACGGCGAGGAGTCGCTGGCCGATGCCCCGCGCGTGGCGCGATGGGCCTATACGCGCCCCGGACGGTGGCGCGTCGTCGCCATTGCGGCGTTGTTCGTTGGCGGCGGTCTGCTGATCTACCTCACCGCCCAGCCGTTCCTCGATTCCATGCTCGCCGTCGCCACCTCGGTCGGCATCAGCCAGTTCGTGTTCGTACAGTGGGTGGCGCCATTCGTGAGCGAATTTCCGGAAAAGGTGTCGGCGTTCCACTGGGCGAGCCGGGTGAGCACCGCGCCCACGGCGCTGATGAATCTGCTGTCGAGCAACGTGAATCAGTGGACCGTGCTGGCGGCCATGATCCCGATTGTCTTCAGTGCATCGCGCGGCATGCCCGCCTCGCTGCGCTTTGACGGCGTGCAGCGCCTCGAAATCCTGCTTACCGTGATGCAGAGCCTCGTGGCGGTGCTGGTGCTCGTGCGCATGCGATTCGACTGGTGGAATGCGTCGCTGCTGTTTGGCCTGTGGCTGGCCCAGTTCCTCGAGGCCCACTGGCGCGACGAGATCACCTGGGTATACGGTATATGGGCGGCGGTGATGGTGCTCTCCTGGATCTGGGCACCGCCCACCGCACCGCGCATTTTCTGGCAGCTCGTGCGTGAGCGGGTGTGGCACGCTGGCGCATGACAAAACGAACCCCGCCCTGGGAGAGCGGGGTTCGGAGAGCAGGAACGAAGAGGATTCTTGAAGCCCCGTCGAATGACTGAGGTTCTCACCACAACTCTTCGTCTTCCCCGCACCGGGGCGTGACGTCGGTGATGGATTATCGAACCCACCCGAGAGACTTGTTGGCTCAAAAATGTGAGCTCTTCGTTCCGTGCTGTCGGGGCAATGTAGTGTTCAACCACGAGCGAGTCAATCAGCAATGACCGAGACACCTTCGTCGAAATTCTGGTACGCGGCGGCCTATCCGATCGCCTTTGCCATGCTCGTGCTCTGGGCCATTGTGACCTTTGCGCTGGGCGGCCCGGGATGGATTCACGCGCTCCTGTCCATCGGCGTCTTCATTCTCATCTGGCGTGTGACAGCTGGTGGAACGGAGAGTGCGTGGCGGAAGTACGTGAGCCAGCGCGGGCAGCGAAAGTAGGGTTTCCCCCTATCGGCTACCCGCGCAGCAGCACGAGCATGGCAATGCCCCACGCCAGCGTGAGCACGGTGATGGGGACGCCGGTACGCAGGAAATCGCCGAAACGCATGGGCACATCGCGCGCGGCGGCCCGCTCGGCGACAATCAGATTCGCCATGGAGCCCAGGATGGTGAGGTTCCCCGCGAAGGTGGAACTCATCGCCATCGCGAGCCAGATGAGCGGGGCGTTGGGCAACTGTGGAACCACCGGCCGCCAGAGAATGACAGCCGGCACATTCGACACCAGGTTCGAGAGCATGGTCATTGCGGCGCTCACCACGACTGCATCGTGCCACGGATAGCCTCGGAGCCCGGCGGCCGCGCGCGACGTGAGGTCCATGAAGACCGGCAGGTTCTGGACCCCGCGCATCACCACGAAGAGCGCCGCGAAGAAGAGCAGCAGCGACCATTCCACGCGCGCGAATGCCTGCGCCGCATCGCGCCGGCCAACGGCGATCATCACCGCGCCGGCGGTGATCGCCACGAGCGGAAGCGAGAGTCCCGCGAGCCAGCACGCGAGCGCGCCGGCAAAGAGCACGAGGGCCTTGATGACGAGCGCGCGATCGAGTGGCGTCTCCACCTCCAGCGGCGCATCTGCCGGCATCACCCGCAGATCGCGCCGGTACGCGAGCGCCAGCACTGAGTACACTATCACGAGGCCGCCGAGCGCGGGCAACACCAGCGCGCCGAAGAACGTGGCATAACTCAGATGGCTCGAAATACCGATCAGCATGTTCTGCGGATTGCCCGTGATCGTGGCGGCACTCCCGACGTTGGCGGCGAAGGCGATGCCGAGCAGAAAGGGGAGCGGGCGCAACCCGAGCGCGCGCAGCGCGGGAATGAGCAGCGGCGTGAAGACGAGGCAGATCGTATCGTTGATGAAGAGCGCGGAGAGCACACCGCTCGTCGCCACGATCGCCGCGAGCAGAACGCGTGGAGATCGCGTGCGTCTGACGATGCGGGCCGCGGCCCAGTCGAAGAAGCCGCCCAGCTCCAGGTATCCGGTGAGCAGCAGGACGCCGAGCAGGAAGACGATGACGTCGGGATCAATGGCGGCGTAGGCGTCCTGGACGGGCAGGCCGCCAACGACGACCATCGCCACCGCGCCCAGGAGCGACGCAGCCGGTCGGTTGAGGCGTATGCCAGGCAGTTGCTGCATGGCAATGAGCCCGTAGGTGATCACGAAGATCACGAGTCGAACCGTGTTCACGAGGGGAGGTCCGGGTGAGCCAGACGGAAACTTACAGCGGCCGCGCCACGACGCAGCCCGCGACCACCCCGGCCCCGCAGCCAGAGCGACGGGGCGAGAACGCGCGCGTCCCCGTGCTGGTCACCGGCGCGAGCGGATTCGTCGGCATGCACGTGTGCCACGAGCTCTGTCGCCGCGGATGGACAGTACGGGCACTGGCGCATTCCCCGCAGAAGGCGGCGCAACGCCTGACGGGGCTGTCGCTCGAGATCGTGATTGGTGATCTGCGCGACGAGCAGGTGGTACGTCGCGTGATGGACGGCATGGGTGCGGTCGTGCACCTCGCGGCGATCGCGATCGAGCGGCCGGGGCAGAGCTACGAACAGGTGAACACGGCGGCTACCGTCGTGCTGTTGCGCGAGGCGACGAACGCACGCATCGAACGGTTCGTGCACATGTCGCAGAACGGTGCGTCGAGCAGTTCACCACATGCGTTCCTCCGGAGCAAGGGCATGGCGGATGCGGCCGTGCGCGCGAGCACGATCGGCTGGACCGTGCTTCGCCCCTCCGTGATCTTCGGCCGCGAGGATGAATTCGTGAACGTACTGGCGCGGCTGGTGCGGCTGTCACCGGTCGTGTATCCCGTACCGGGCGGCGGGACAGCGCTGTTTCAGCCGGTCGCCGTGGGTGACGTCGCGCGCGTCGTCGCCGAGGCGCTCGACATGCCCGAAACGGTGGAGCACGCCTACAACCTGGGCGGCCCCGAACCGCTGGCGTTGCGGGACATGCTGGAGCGCGTGATGGCGGCGATGGGCGTCCGCCGCCATCTCGTGAACGTGCCCGTGCCGCTGCTGCGGCCCCTCGTGGGATTGATGCAGCGCATACTGCCCCGCCCACCCGTCACGACGGGCCTGCTCGATCTGCTGGCGCTGGACAACACGGTCGCGGACAACGCGCTCACGAGCGTGTTCGGCATCACGCCGGTGCGATTCGAGACGGAGGAGCTGGAATACCTGCGCGAGATCACATTCCGTGATGCCGTGCGGTCGCTGTTCACGTGACTCCCCCGGCCGTTTCCGGAAGACGGTCCAGCGTCAGCCGTAAGACTCCAGCACCGCTGGCACGACGCGCGCGATCTGGCGCACGTGATGCTCCAGGTGCGCCACGTAGTCCAGCATGAAGTAATCCAGCGTCGTGGGTTCGCCGACGGGTACGGTCTGCCAGGCGATCTGGTCGAGATTGTGCCGCACGTGCACTTTCGTGCGCACGGCCAGAGGGACACCGGCCATCACGCGGGCAATGTGGTGGTTGTAGCTCTGCCAGAGCGTCGCAAGCTCCGGCCAGGGCGCCGCCTGATAGTCCTGCGCGGCCACCCAGTCGTCCTGTGCATAGCCCGGAAAAATGAGATCGTCCTGCCACCGGGCGCGCACGAATCGCTGATGGTTGTGTGCGGCCGAATCAATGAGGTGGCCGACGATTTCCTTGACCGACCACTTGCCCGGAGCCGGTCGTGCGGAGACTGCCTGGTCCGAGCTCGAATGCAGCGCGGCGGCGGCACGATCCACGACGCGCACGAGCCGCGCCGCGCATTCGGGTTCTGCTCCCATGGGATGTGTCACTCCGCCCGCATGGTGATCATCGGATCCACTCGCGACGCCCGGCGTGCGGGAATCCAGCTTGCCAGGAACGCAACACCGAGCAATGCCACGGTCACGCCGGCGAACGTGGGAAGATCGGTGGTGCCGACGCCGAACAGCACGCTGCGCATGAAACGCGTGAGTACGAGCGCACCGGCCAGACCGGCGAGGATCCCGGCGGTGGCGAGCGAAAGGCCGCGCGCAACGACCATGCGCTGCACCCGTCCCGCGTCCGCGCCGAGCGCCACACGCACGCCGATCTCGCGTCGCCGATGCATGACGAAGTACGCCAGCACGCCGTACAACCCGATGCCGCCAATGAGCAGTCCGAGTGCGCCGAACAGCGTGAGCAGCGTCGTGAGCAGGCGAGGGCGCGCCACGGCATCACCGGCCGCGCTGGAGAGCGTGAAGATGGACGTGATGGTCTGATCACGATCGATGCTCCAGATGGCACGCTGCACCGCACCCGCCATGGCCAGCGGCTCGCCACGCGTCCGGATCACGAGATTCGTCTGGACCCGTGTATTCTGCAGATTGTGAATGTACACAGCAGGCGTTGATGGCTCCTCCACCGATTCCTGTCGCACATTGCCCACGACGCCAATGATCGGCGCCGGCTGCTCGCTGAAGCCGGCGAGCGTGCGCCCGACCGCAGCGCGACCGGGAAAGAACTTCTGCGCGAACGCTTCATTGACGACGAGCGCGAGCGGTACGTGGCTGTCGTCGCCGCGCCTGAACTCGCGGCCGGCAACGACCGGGACGCCCAGCGCGTGGAAATAGCCATCGCTCACGTGAATGAAATGTGCGGTCGGCGGCTCGCTGCCCGAGGGCACGACCATCCCCTCCGGGACGAAGCCCACGCGCTCGCCGCTGCCGCGGAACGGAATCTCCTTTGCCGCGCCGGCGTCCACCACGCCGGGAAGCGCACGCACGTGGTCGAGCACATCGATGTAGAAGGCGCGCATCTGCGCCTCCGTCCCCTGGTGCTGCGGGCCGATGGTGTAGTTCACCACGAGCACGTGATCGGGGCGGAAGCCCAGGTCCACGCGCAGCAGACGCAGAAAGCTGCGCGTCATGAGCCCGGCCGCCATCACGAGTACCACGGCGACCGCCACCTCGGCCACGACGAGCATCGCGCGCATGCGTTGTCCGTGCGCGCCACTGCTTCCGCGCCCTCCTTCGCGCAACACCGTCTGCAGGTCGGTCGCGGTGACACGCAGCGCCGGCACGAGGCCGAAGATCAGCCCGGTGGCGACGGACAGCGCGAGCGCGAAGCCCAGCACGGCGGGATCGAGCCGGATCTCCGCGGCGCGGGGGAGCTGCTGCGCCCCCATCGCAATGAGGGCGCGCATGCCGAGCTGCGCGAGCAGCACGCCGAGCGCACCGCCGGCGAGCGCGAGCACGATGCTCTCGGTGAGCAACTGTCGCACGAGGCGCGCACGTCCGGCGCCGAGTGCCGATCGCACGGCCAGCTCCCGCTCGCGCACGCTCGCACGCGCGAGCAGCAGGCTCGCGAGGTTGGCGCACGCAAGGAGGAGCACGAACGCGACGGCGCCGAGCAGGACGAGAATGCCGGAGCGCGCGCTACCCACGATGACGTCCCGTAGCGGCTCCACGGTGGCAGTGGTCCACGCCCGGTCTTCGGCGTACTGCGCGCTCAGACGGCGGGTGATCGCCGCCATCTCGGCGCGGCCGCGCTCGATCGAGATGCCAGGCCGGAGCCGCGCGACGACATCGAGCACGTGGACCTGTCTGAGGCGCGGAATGGCGTGGTCGGGAATCGTGGCATAGGGGATGTAGACGTCAATGCGATCCGCCGGATAACGGAAGTCGCGCGGCATGACGCCGAGCACCTCGTAGGGATCGCCGCCCAGTGTGAGGGTGCGCCCCACGACCGAAGCGGAACCGGAGAACTGACGGCGCCAGAAAGCATACGACAGTACGACCACGTGGTCAGGCCCGCCGCGGTGCATTTCGTCTTCGCGCGGGAGCCGGCCGAGCGTCGGTTGCACACCAAGGGCGGGAAAGAATCCGGGCTCGATGAACGCGGCCGAGAGCCGCCGTGGGTCGCCCTGGCCCGTCATGTCGATGCCGCTGCCACCCTCCGTGTACCAGTACCCGCCGAAGTCGGTGAACACCTTGCGCTCCGCCCGCCAGTCGTCGAGATCCACGGGTGAGACCGCGGCCTTCAGCGCGCCCGTCGCCGGACTGGCCGACCAGATGCGGACGAGCTGCTCCGGCCGCGGAAAGGGGAGCGGCTTCATGAGCACTCCGTGCACCACGCTGAAGATCGCCGTATTGGCGCCGATCCCGAGCGCCAGCGTGAGCAGGGCTGTCAGCGTGAATGCGGGCGCACCGCGCAGCTTGCGCAGCGCGTAGCCCACGTCGTGGCGCAACTCGCTAACAAAGTCGGTGCGCCGCCGCGCAGCTTCGGTACCTCGGTCGAACCGCTGCAGGTAGCGGCGCGCATCTTCCATGTCCCCGAATTGCCGCGCCGCCTCGGCGCGCGCCTGTTCCGCGGTGAGACCGCGCGCCACGAGCTGGTCCACGAGCATCGCGAGGTGGAAGCGCAGTTCGTCGTCCACGTCGGCGGCGATCCGCTGGGCGGTGCGCCAGGGAAGATGGAACAGCGAGCGCATCATGCCGGCTCCAGCACCTTGGCCACGGCTTCCGCGTAGCGTCGCCACGTGGATTCCCCGGTTCGCAACTGCTGGCGACCGCGCCGCGTGAGGCGATAGTAGCGCGCGCGCCGGTTGTTTTCCGAGAGGCCCCAGGCGGCTTCGACGGCGCCGGCGCGCTCCAGGCGGTGCAGCGCCTTGTAGAGCGCCGCGTCCTCGATCTCGATGACGCCATCGGTGCGATCGTGGATCCAGCGCGACACCGCGTACCCGTGCATCTCGCCCCATGCGAGCGTGCGCAGCACGAGGACGTCGAGCGTACCCTGCAGCAGATCGAGCGACTGACCAGCCACGCCTCCCTCCCCTTACCAGGTATGTGGAGAGTATGCGCGCCATCCTGGCGTCCGTCAAGTTGCTTGACGATCGCTGCGCTCGTGCCAATAGTACAGCTCGGCAACTTTGCGGCTCGTTACCCTGCTTCGGAGCATCGCGTGGCAACCCCCGACGTCGTTTCCCAACTGCAGGCAGCGGTTGGCGATGTCTATCTCATCGAGCGCGAACTCGCGCCCGGGGGGATGAGCCGTCTCTTCCTGGCAACCGAGCGATCGCTGGAACGGCAGGTGGTCATCAAGCTGCTGCCGCCCGAGCTCGCCAACGAAGTCAGCGCCCAGCGCTTCCAGCGCGAGATGCTCATCACGGCAAGCCTTCAACACGCGCACATTCTTCCCGTGCTCTCGGCCGGCGCGCACGGCAGGCTGCTGTACTACGTCATGCCCTTCATTGCGGGGGAGTCACTGCGACATCGCCTCGTGATGGACGGCGCGCTGCCCATCACCGAAACGGTACGCCTGCTTCGCGAGGTCACCGATGTGCTCGCGTTCGCGCACGAGCGCGGCGTCGTCCACCCCGACCTCAAGCCCGAGAACATACTGTTGCAGCACGGCCACGCGCTCCTCGCCGACTTTGGCATCGCGCGCGCGGTTGAGCAGGCAACGCGCGACTTGTCCAGCGACCGGCTCACCGCCGCGGGCCTGGGACTCGGCACGCCCGGCTACATGGCGCCCGAGCAACTCGCCGCCGAACGTGAGGTGGACGCGCGCGCCGACGTCTATGCCCTGGGCGTGATTGCATACGAGATGCTGGCGGGACATGCGCCATTCCCCGGGCTCTCGCCCGCGCAACTGCTCGTTGCGCATCTGACGAGAGATCCTGTGCCCATCGCCGAATGTCGTGCGGGCATTCCGGAGCAGCTCAGCCAGCTGGTCATGCGGTGCATGGCCAAGGATCCCGCAGGCCGGTGGCAGACCGCTCGTGACCTGGCCCACGCGCTCGACGCGCTCGCCGTGCACACGACCGCACGCCAGCAAGCCGAGCCCGAACAGGCGGAGAGCACGGGCATGACGGCGGCATCCACCGCGCCGAGCGGCTCGCTTCACGCGGGACTGCAGGCCTATGAGCGCTGCGACTGGAGTGCCGCGTACACGGCGCTGAGCGCGGCCAACGCGGATGCCACACTCTCGCCAGAGCAGCTCGAACGACTGGCCGAAGCCGCCTGGTGGACTGGCCGCGGAGATGAATGCGTGCGGATTCGTGAGCGCGCGTACGCGCAGTACCTTGCCGCGGGGAAGTTGCATCGCGCGGCCGCGGTGGCGATTGCGGTCGCGGAAGATCATTTCCACAAGCTGGCGCGGTCGGTCGCGCATGGCTGGCTGCAACGCGCCGAGCGTCATCTCCGCGAGCTGCCGGAGTCGATCGAGCACGGCTGGATGGCGCGCACGCAGGCGATGCTCGCGTTCGAGGAAGAGCGGAATCTCGAACGCGCGGACACACTGGCCACGGAGGCCTACGAGATCGCGCGGCGGCTTCACGATCGCGACCTGCAGATGCTGGCGCTCCAGGACCGCGGGCGCATCCTCGTCTCTCAGGGGCGCGTGGCCGAAGGCATGCCGCTCATTGATGAGGCCATGGCGGCCGCAACGAGCGGACAGCTCGGTCCGCGTACGACGGGCCGCACGTACTGCAACATGATGAGCACGTGCGAGAAGCTCGCCGACTACCGGCGCGCCGGCGAGTGGAACGAGGAGGCGCGCGACTGGTGCTCGCAGCACGCGGAATCGGGATTCCCCGGCATCTGTCGCGTCCATCGGGCGGAGCTGCTGCGACTGCGCGGCGCGTGGCCCGAAGCGGAAGAGGAGGCGAAGCGCGCATCCGAGGAGCTGGAGGACTTTCTCGCGGACGTCGCCGGCGAAGCATACTACGAGCTCGGAGAGATCCGGCTGCGCATGGGAGATCTCGAGGAAGCCGACAAGCTGTTTCGGCAGGCGCACGAGCTGGGCCGCGATCCGGTGCCCGGGCTGGCGCTGCTCCGCCTGGCGCAGGACCGGCCGGACAGTGCGCGTGCGCTGCTCGACCGCGCGCTCTCAGACCCGTTGTTGTCACAGCTCGACCGCGCGCGGCTGCTCCCCGCACAAGCGGAGCTCGCGCTTGTCACCGGCGACCGGGCCGTCGCGCGAGCGACCGCGGAAGAGCTATCCGCGATTGCGGACGCATATGCGTCGCCCGCGCTGGCCGCCCGTGCCGCATTCGCGCAGGGTCTGCTGGAGCTTGGTGAGGGCAATCTCCCTCTGGCCGCCGTGAGTCTGCGTCGCGCCTGGCGGCTGTGGAAGGAGAGCGACATGCCCTATGAAGCGGCTCGTGCGCGGATGCTGCTGGGTCAGGCTTATCGCGACAGCGGCAATCGGGAGGATGCCGAATTGGAACTGCAGGCCGCGGCTGTCAGCTTCGAGCGACTCGGCGCGGCCACGGACGCGCGCCGGACGGCGGCGCTGCTGGCGACCTAGCGCGGCTCGAACCGTGGTGACAAGTGGTGATGAGGGTCAGATGCTTCATCAGGGTCTGACCCCTATTGCCTCTTCTTCCTGGCTTCGCAGTTGTCCGGGAATCGCGTGAGATACGCGTCGAGAGTATCGGTGCGACCCGCGTTCAGAGTCACCGACGTGTCCGCCTGTCCGCAATGGGTGCAGCGGATCGAGACTCCATACGAGCCCGCGCTCCCGGCGAGCAGGAACGTCGAGTCGTTGATCGCGGAACCGACTGCCGCGACCACGCCGGCCCGCGTGAGTGAAAGATGGAACGACGCGTCGAACCGCTCCGAAGCCACGATGGGATGCGTGCGGACAATGAGCTGCCCGCGGCCGGCGCGCCTCAGCGCATCGTTCATTGTCGGACTCCCGTGAAACGCAAAGCGATTGGTGTCCTCCGCGGCGGTGTAGACGATCTGATCGCACGACAGGTCGAGGACGCGTGCCTGTGGCCGATGACAGGCGAACAGCGCCGCACACGCCGTCGCGTACAGGATCTTCCGCCATGGCAACCACGGCCTCTGGTCCATTTCACAATCACGCATGACCGGTGTGCTCCCATTCCGTACGATCGAGGGCTGACGCTGGCGGCGCACTCAGCGTTCAGGGCGACGGCGGCGTTCCAGGTGACCGGTCCGCTCCGCGCACGATCTGCAAGCGGAGTTCCTGCCAGCCGTCAATCTGGTAGTACTGCACGCGCAGATCGTGCCGGCCGCCCGCGATGGTCGCGAAGCCGAGCGCCGACTCGTGCGGTTTCCACTGATCGATCTTCAGCGTGCCGTCCACCCACACACGCATGGCATCGTCGCTGATCGTGCGCAGGGTGTAGGTGCCGGGCGCGAGCGCGACGGTGCCGCTTGCCTCCAGCGCGAAACGCTCGGCGGGGACGCCCGGAATCAGCCGGCCGTAGCCTTCGACATCGAGACGCGAGAGGCGCAGCGTGGTGAGCGGCGCGCCACGCAACAGCGCCGCGAACGCGTCGGGATGGTTGCGCGGATCGGTGCTGTCGCTCCACACGAAAACGCGCGCGGTCCACCTCACGGCGGGCTCATAGCGTCCGTATGCGACGCGAATGAGCGTGCCTGCCGAGTGATGCACCCCGCGCGGCGAGATCGTAGCCGCACCCTGATATTCGACAACGAGCTCCCAATCCGCTCCCGCCGTCCGCGCGGGCGTCACGCTGACGGTATCCGGCACACGTCCATTGGTGCGCGAGATGCCAGCGAGCCCGCGCCTGCTGACGACGTGCCAGGTGCCCGGCGGGCCGAGCACCTGCAGCCGCAGCGGGACGGATCGCACGCTATCCAGCGGCCACAGCTTTGGTGACCGGAAATCGTACGGACCCCATTCGTCCACGACGATGGACGATCGCGGCCTCCGCTCCACGGGTGCCGTGGCCGGCAGGATGCCGCCGCTATCCGCCCGGGGCGCGACGCGCGCGTACTCGGTGGGAAGAGCCGGAGCGGGATCGCCCGCTCCGGTGGACTCGCGCGTGTCGTTGTCCGCCACCCGGGAAGCTGACGTGTCGTGCAGCACGGCCAGCGAGTCCACGCCGATCATGACGTTCCGGGTGACGTCGAGCCCAATGGTGTTCCGCGCGCGCACCGCGACGCGGTTGCCTGCGAACACGTTGTGCTCCACGTGATAGTCGCGGCTTCGCGTGTCGTGATACCGCGGATAGCCCCAATCGGATGCCGTGATCGAATCCGCCCAGACGTTCACCGCCGTCGAGTCGCCGGTGAAGGTATTCCACGCCAGCAGGTTCGTCTGCCCGTGCTCGATGCCGATTCCCGTGCGGTTTCGCACGAACCGGTTCCCCACCACTTTCGAGTCGTAGCTGTAGCCGCCCCACAAGCCGTAATCGCACCCTTCGAGGCGGTTGGCAACGAACGTGTTGCGGCTGAACGTGGCTTCCATGCAGTTTGCGGGCGCGAAACTGAAATCGTTGGCGAAGAACAGATTGTCGTTCGCGCCGCCGGCGCCGGTGTCCATTGTGCTCTGCCCCGCCCAGAGAAAGAGCCCATCGCCGCCATGCGTCACCGAGTTGTAGGCGACGACGTTGCGCATGCTCTGCTCGTACATGAGCAGCCCCGCCGAGTCCTGGCCACGCCGGTAGAAGCCATCGCTGTAGCCACGAACGTCATAGTCCAGCCGGTTCTGGAGGATGACATTGTCGCTGCACCGGTACAGGCCGATACCGAGGCCGGAGTCGAACGAGAAGTCGTTCTGCGTGATGCGAAGGCTGTCGCTGCGTACCATGAGGAGCCCGTTCATCCCGTCCTGCACGCGGTTGTCGCGGACGTCGCCGCCCGTCACGTTCGACAGATAGATGCCGGCACCGTAGCGCAGCCATTCGTCGTGCTCGTTGTGATGAAATGACAGCCAGTCCACCAGGCTCTCGTGCTCCACGAGACTGTACAGCCGCGGCCTCCAGTTGTAACTGAGGTCGTTCCCCCGCAGCGTGAGATCACGGACATCACGCGCGAGGATGCCCACCTTGTAGCCGCGCACGCGCGCGTTCAGGACGCGCACGTTGTGCCCGCCCTCGATGCGAATGGCGACGCCCGCGGCACGATCAGGATGCGCGGCGGGATCGATGCCCTCGATGACGGCGCCGGCGAAGTCCACCGTGACATCGTCTCCGCGTATGACGATGGCCGCTGTGTCGAGCGCGGCGGGCGCGCTGAGCCGATAGCGCCCGGGCGCGACGCGGACCGACCGCGTGATCACCATCCCGGCGTGCAACGCGATGGGCTGCGCGGTATCAGCCTGCGCCAGCAGTGGAGCGGCACCGCACAGGAGCACGATGGCCGCGACCGCACCGGGGCGCCGAGTCACGATGCGTCAGGCCATGCGCCGAGCAGCCGGCGCGCGAGCACGATCTGTCCGACGTGATAGGCGTTGTGATCCGCCACGAGGAGCAGCTCACGCAGATACGTCTGTCCCTCGCCATGCGGAATGGTCGCGAGCAGATCCACCTTCGAATCGGCCGCCAGCTTCTGAAGCTCCTTCCGGTCGCGCTGGATCGCGGCCAGGCTGTCGGCCCAGGCTTTCTCGCTGGGCGGCTCAGGCGCAGCGGGCCAGTAGTCGTCGGGCCAGTTCATGGCCTTGTAGTCAGGATTCCGGCAGAAATCGAGAATGTCGTATTGTGCGCGCCGAATGTGTTCGAGCAGTTGCCAGACGGAATAGGGCAGTCCCGCGGGCCGCGTGCCGCGCAGCGCGGGCGCCAGTCCATCCACCGCCTGCTGAAGCGACACATGCGCATCGTGCCAGTCCAGGAGGCGGCCGAGCTGTGCGCGGAGAGGGTCTTTGGACATGATCAGATTTCCCAGTTGCTGAACACCAGCCCCTCCGAAGCAATCGGTTCGGGGTAGCCATCGAGCGTCATGCGCAGATCCGTCCAGCGCACGCGCCCGCCCAGTGAAATGATGTCGCGGTACGCCGACGCATAGTCCGTTTGTACACGAAACGCCACGCGGCGTGTACTGGTCCGGCGCGCGTACTCCGCCAGGTCACGAACCGCCAGCGGCAGGTCGTGTGCCCGTGCGAGCACGAGCTTGAGCACGCGCGTCTCTTCGCGCGCGCGACCCTCCACGAGGGGCACCGTATGGCAGAGCGCGTAGCCCACCAGGTTCCCCGCGGTGCGAAAGAGCACGGTATCGCCAAGGCCGAGCTCGTGCGTGAGCCGCAGTTCGCGCGTGAAGTCGTAGCCATCCAGAATTCCGTCGAGGAGCTCGCGACACTCCGTGATTGCGTGCTCCCGCTCGTCCGGCGTAAGACGCGACAGGAGCGACGGCGGCCGCTCGCCGTGCGCGGCGTCCACCGTCACCGTGATCGTCAGCCGGCCCGGCACCAGGCCGAGCGCCGAGTAGAAGCCGATGTTGTCCATTGTGCGGGGCATGGTCTCCAGCCCGATCGTCCCCGCCTCGGCCTCGTGCAGCCAGTCGAGCCCCGCTCGCACAACACGCTTCCCCACGCCGGTGCCCTGCAGATCGGGTCGCACGGCCAGGGGACCCATCCATCCTTCGCGTCCCGAGCGGTGGACGATGTTGAACGCCGCGATCTCGCCGCGGTCATCGCGCCAGAGGAAGGCGCCGCCGTTCGCGTCGGACATGGCATACTGCCAGATGGCTGGATTGAGGTGCGGCACCCGTACACCGGTGAGCCCATCGCGCCGATACCGCTCGGTGAAGCTGTCGGAAAAGATGCGGTTCAGCGCGGGGATGTCGGCGAATCGCGCCTGGAGCGGTCCCTCCGGCACCTGATGCGCCCTCCAGTTGCGGGCAATGGCCATCAGTCTGGTGCTCCAGCGTTCTCGAACATGTCCGGCCGCTCATCCACGGCTACCGCAGGTCCCGTTCCATCCACCGCGGTCACGACGGACGCACCGCTTTCGTAGTCGAAGCGTACCGAGACCACGTGATCCAGCATCTCCCGGACCGACTCGATGTGCGTGATGAGAATGACCTGCTCGAACCGGTCGCCGAGGTGCCGCAGCAGGTCCACCACGGTGGCGCGGTGCACCTCGTCCAGCGAGCCGAAGATCTCGTCGAGAATGAGCAGCGAGAACGGCTGTCCCGCGCGCTCCGCGATCATCTGCGAAATGGCGAGTCGCAGCACGAGACTGGCGAGGTCCTCCTCACCGCCCGAGATGACCGGTTTCACCGCGCCATCCTCCAGCACGACGATGTTGTAACGATCGTCGAGTTCGAGCTCGCTGTAGCGCCCATCCGTGAGGTCGGACAGGAACGCACTGGCCAGCTCGGAGATTTCGGGGCGGAGCTGGAAGTTCAGGTCGGTTCGCAGATCGGTGTAGGCCCGATCGAGCTCATCGTGCAGGCGCTTGCGCGCGTTGAGTTCACCAAGCAGGCGCTGGCGGGATTCCAGCTCCCGCGCGGCCTGCTCGGCACGATCGAGCGCAGTCCGCGCGCCGACCGCGTCGCTTTCAGCGGCGGCGGCGGCCAGCTCGGCCGTGCGCAGCCCCTGTGCCGCGCGATCGTATTCGGCGCGCAACGCCAGAAAGTCTCCTTCGGAAACGGTCATGGTGTCACGGCGTTCGCGCAACTGCCGCAGTCGCTCCGTTACCGCCAGCATGCTGGCGCGCACGTGCTCACGCTCGCGCGACACGGACGGCTCGCGCTCGATCTGCGCACTCAACCGCGTGGCCCGGGCGTCAATGGGCATGAGCCGATCCAGATCGCGGCGCAGCGTCTCGTGTCGCTCCGCATCGTAGCCGGCTGGCAGCGCATCGAGCTCGCGGCCCAGCAGTGCGTGCCGCGTTTCCTTCTCGACGATGTCGCCGCCGAGCTGCGCGAGTTCCTGCACCGCGAGCTGCACCTTCATCAGCCGGCGCTCGAGCGTGGTGACTTCCTGTACGAGCGCGCGGCGGCGCTCATCGAGCTGCCGGATGTCGTCCGGCATTTCGTGGAGCTGCTCCACCCGCCCCTTGAAGTAATTGCCATCCACGCGAACGGTCTCCAACTGGCTGTCCAGCAGTTCGAGCACGGAGCGCAGCGCGCCGGCGAGCGGGCGCGCGCAGGTGGGACAGGCGCCGTCCTCGCCGGCAGAGGCGAGCCGGTCGCGCTGCTGCTTCAGCTCGGAGAACTGGTCGCGCAGCGCCTGCCGCTTGGTTTCCGCTTCCTGCCGGTCGCGCACCCACTCGGTGCGGCGTGCCTCGAGCTCCCCGTCCACCAGCTCCAGCTCCTCCCGCTTCTCCCGCTGCGCAAGCGAGACCTCCTCCTCCAGCCGCGGCGCGCTCTCGATGCGCGCACGACGCTCGCGCAGGCGCGCCAGCTCCTCATCCAGGGCCTGGCGCGTGGCGAGCAGCGCGCGGCGGCGGCCCTCCTCGCGCGCCAGCGATTCCAGGTGCTGGAATTCGGCGTGGTAGCGTCCGTACGGCTCCAGGGCAGTGCGCAGCGTCTCGCGCTCGGCGCGCGCCGCGGCGATCTCCCCCAGATCGCGCTCCAGCCGCTCGGTGTCGCGGCGGAGTGCTGTCTCCTCCCCCTCCGCCACGCGCAATTCCGAGAGCACCGCCTGCAGCATGTCGCGCTCCCGCTGCATGGCCTCCCAGCGCGGCGCCACGCGTTCCACCGCGGCGATGGCCCGTTCGCGCTCGGCGGCCGCGGCGGCCGCGACCCCGATGGTCGCCGCCAGTCGCGCCTCCGATTCCGCGAGCTGGCGCATCACGACGTCGGGATCCGGCATCCCCTGGCGCAACCCGGTGACGCGCGCCACGATCTCGGCGCGCCGGCTGCGCACCAGGATTTGCGCCGCGCGGAGCCGCTCGTACCCCAGAACGTGCGACAGGAACTGCGCGCGCTCCGACGGCCCCATGGCCGACATCACGCTCAGCTCCTTCTGCCCGGTGAAGTAGGTGTTGAAGAACTCTTCGCGCGTCATGCCAATGCGGCGCGCCAGGAGATCGGTGACGCCACTGATGGAATTGGCAATCGGCGTCGCGCCGCCGTCGAGGTAGAGCTCCGCGTTGGTGAGGCCGCGGACGACGCGGTAGCGATGGCCGCCGAGGTCGAACTCCAGCTCCACCCGCACGGCGGCGCGCGCACCCGCGCGCGAGAAGCGAATCGAGTCGCGGGTGCCGCGCGCGGCGGAGTTCCCGTAGATGGCCCACGCGATCGCTTCGAGGATCGTCGTCTTTCCCGATCCATTGGGACCAATGATTCCCGTCAGCCCCGTGTCGAACTCGATGCGGGTGTCCGCGTGCTGCCGGAAGTTGGCGAGCGCGATGTGGTGAAGGCGCACTAGCCCGCCGCGGTAGCCGTTGCCGCGGCCTGGTCGGCGTCCGCGTCCGCGTCGCGAAGGTACTGGACGCCAAGCTGCACGAGGGCCGCACGATCGAGATCGGCGTCCAGCACACGGCGACCGAGATACGACTCCACCAGCTCCATGAGCGTCGCGCGGCGGCCCGGCGCACCGCTCGCGGATTCGCGAATCAGCTCGGGCCGGCGCGCATCGAGGTTCAGGTGCAGCGCCCGCCGCTTGTAGTCACGGAGCGCCCTGTGATCGAGCTCGCGCACGATGTGCCGCGGCACGTCACGCACGATGAGACGCACGACGCAGTCGTCAATCCCGCCATCGCACCCCTCCATGCGCTCCCTGATGGCGGTATCGAGCTCCTCGGCCGTCATGCCGCGCGCATGGATCGCGGCAAGATCCACGAGCCGGCGGTTCGACGGAATGTGGTGAAAGATGTGCGATCCCGACTCGAGGTCGCGTTCGATGAACCCCTTGCCGGGGAGACCGGCGTCACGCTCCTCCTGCAATTCGCCCCAGGGATTCGACGACGTGTATTCGATGGAGCCCGAGTAGTACGCGTTGGACGCAACCGGACGGTGCACGTGCAGATGCCCGAGCGCGATGTAGCTCCAGTCGGCTGCGTGCAGCGCCTCGCGCGGGATCTCGATCGCGGCGCGCTCCGAGGCCGCAATGTGCGGTGGCAGCACACCGGCCACCTCGCCATGCAGCACGAGCACGTTGTGCCTCGCGTCCGGGTCTGGCGCAAGCTCGGGAATGCGGCCGGCCATCTCGGGGACCGCAAGAACAGAGAGCTCGTGCTCCGGGAACGACAGACGCTCCGGTGCATCCACCACGACGTGAATGCCCAGGCGCGAGAACAGCCGCAGGATGCAGCCGGTTTCGGTGGCGCGCGGCTGATCGTGATTGCCGGCCACCATTACGATCGGCGTCCTGGGAAGCGCCTGCACGAGACGCTGGAACTCCCGGAACGCGCTGACGATCGCCGGGTTCATCGGCCGAACGGAGTGAAACACATCGCCGGCGATCACGATGATCCCGGGCTCCAGTTCGATGGTCCGGTCAATCGCCCGGCGAAAGGCGTCAGCGACGTCCGTCTCGCGCTGGTTGATTCCGGCAGGCGTGAGCCGGTGAAATTGCCGGAAGCCGAGGTGCAGATCGGCCAGATGTACGAGGCGCACACCCCAATCTATCGGCCGGCCCGGGGTATCGCCATCACACTGTGGGGGTGCCCCGGGGCTGCACCCACGGGAGCGACGACGATCAGTGGGTGGGCCGCGCGCGCATCTGCTCCGTAATGCGCGTGTCCACCCGGACCGCATGCGACGTGCCCGGAATGCCCGGCGTGAGCGTCGTGGTGAGCGTGATCGTCGCGTGCGATTCGACCCACCATCCCAGGGTCCGATCGAGCTGCATTCCGCCAGTCACTTCACCTGTGGATTCCATGCGCGCGCTCTGGCCCGCGGACACCGGCGCCGAGCGCGAGATGGTGCCGTGCATGGAGATCCAGGCCTGGCTGCTGTCGGCCGAGAGCGAGTCGAGCCGGTATACGGCGCTGAGCATGGCCACGTGCTCAGCGTCGCTGGCGCCGGCCACGGGGACGGCCATGGCGCGGCGCCAGGATGCTCCGGGCACCACGGGCGTGCCCGGCAGCGTGGACTGCAGCGCCGCGACGAGAGCACCCAGGTCGGGCACGTCCGAGGTGGTGCCCTGAAGAACGGTGATCGAGCCATCCGGCGTGATGCGGAGTTTGATGCGGCGTCCCTGGGCCGCCTGGCGGAGCTGTTCGAGATTCATTCCGGCGTTCATTCCGCCCAGCGCGACGGAGTCCACGATCATGGTGAGTTCCGTACCGTCCTCGTCGCGGCCCTGCACCGTGGAATGGGACAGCATGAGCATGGAACCGCTCGTCCGCCGCGTGCTGTCCGCACCATTGAGGTGCGCGGTCCCGGTCATCTCGAGACTCTGCTCGAAGCGGGTCACGAGGGTATCGCCCAGGCGGGGCCTGACGGCCAGGACCACGCCGGCACCGGCCTGAGCCGTGGCGGGCGCCGCCAGCGCACACGCCAGGATCAGGGGAAGCAGATGAATCCGTGCGCATTCGTGCGAGCGTTGCATCCGCCCTGCCCTCTGCGTCTATGAGATGCGGGAATTGTGGGCGTCCGAGCCCTGGTGGCGCGGCATGCCCCGGCGCGTCTTCTACCCGTGACTCACGGGATCCGCACAACACACACTACGGTCACACCGCGATTCGTCTGCTCGTGCGCATACCACCGGCACTGTTCGCCAGCATCCTAGTCGTCGCGACAGGCTGCGACAAGGCACGTGCGCTTGGCGCGACCCGGCGGTCGGAAGAGATGCCGGCGGTGCGCACGGCGAACGAGCTGAATCTCGCCGCGCATCCCAGCATCCTGTTCCAGGTGTTCGGGGAAGTCAGCGATCCGCGCATGGTGCCCATTGCGGTCATCGAAGGCGGCGCGCTGCACCAGATCGATCTCTCCGAGGAGAGCTGGAAGCGATTCGACGAGATGTATCTGCGACCCAGCCAGCACTACGCGCTCTATCACGACGGTGCGCCGGACGGCACGGTGGACGTGCGGCGCGGAATGTGGGAACCGGGGCGCGTGCCCTTCTACTCGTTGCCTGGCTGCCAGACGCTCACGCCCGTTGCCTCGGTGGCGCTCCAGCGCACGGTGGCGGGGCCCGATTACACACTGCAGTACCTGGCGGCGAACAGCGGCCTCACACGCGCACGCAGCGGCTTTCCGCTCCCGAAGGATGAGCTGGATCGCATCGCGCACGCGATGGCGATGGAGGCGGCGCCCGCCGCGGACATCTCGCAACGGGAGCTGGATTCGCTCGACATGCACGCGGTGTCGTTCCCGAGCGGCACGACGCGCTGGCCGACCATCGTCGCCACGCTCATCGACGCGACGGCGGAGAACACGGCCCGGCCCGATGCCCGCACGGCGCACATGCTGATCGTCGCGGACGCCGACTCCGGCGGACGGTACCGGCCGAGCTATGTCCATCGGGTCAACGGGCCGCTGGCGACAGCAGAATTCCGGCGCTACTACGACCATCTCGATCTTACCGGCGACGGGATTGACGAGATCGTGCTGGAAGGGTGGCGATTCGGCGGCGACACCTTCCTGACGGTGCTGCAGTGGAAGGGGGACCGGTGGGAAGAGGTCTTTCGCGGGAAGGGGAGCTGGTGTCTCGACAGCTACGAGGCACGCAACGGGGAATAGGCGGCGAGCGCCCGGAGCGTGCCCCTCATGCCGTCGTTCTCTCCGAGTGCAGGACGCCAACGCCCACGCCGTCGCCAATGGGCACCACCAGACCGGTCACGCGCGCATCGGTCGCCAGTTTCCGATTGAATTCGCGGATGCCGCGCAGGTCCGGGTCGTCGTCGTGCTCATCGAGCACCTGCCCGCCACGCAGCGTGTTGTCGGCGATCACGAGTCCACCGGGACGCAGCAAACGGATCGCCCAGTCGAAATACGCGGGGAGCGACGCCTTGTCCGCATCGAGAAAGACAGCGTCGAAGCTCTCTCCCTCGAGCGCGGGAAGCAGGTCGAGCGCGGCCCCCGTCCGCACTTCGACCCGGTTCGCCACGCCGGCGCGCTCGAGCTGCCGCCGCGCGAACGCAGCGTGCTCCGGATTGATTTCGAGCGAGAGGATGCGGCCATCCATGGGCAGCGCACGCATCATGCAGATGGCGGAATAGCCACCCAGCGTGCCCAGTTCGAGCACACGGTGTGCACCAGCGGCGCGCAGCAGCACTTGCAGAAAACGACCCGTCTCCGGCACCACGGCAATGGGCGGCATGCCGGCTTGCGCGGCCGCATCGCGAACGGCGCGCAGCACGTCATCTTCCGGCGAGAAGAGAGCGGCGAGGTACGCGGCGATGGCATCGCTCACGGTACGCGCAACCCGCTACTCGAGTCCAATGTCCCAGGCCTGTTCGAGATCGCCCTTGGAGTAGGCGCGGAACGCGGTGAGCGTCTGCGTCCGATCCACGCCCGGCACGCGCGCGAACTCCTCGGTGACGACGTGCGCGATCTGGTCGTACTCCGCCACGCGCACGATGGCCACGAGATCCCATTCACCCGACACGGAGTACACCTCCGCGACCCCGTCAATGCCGGCCAGCTTCATCGCGGCCTGCGGGATCAGCTTGGGATCGCACTTGATGAGAACGATGGTGGTAATCACTCGACCGCGGGAAGAGGTTGAACGTGCAGGAGCCGGCTCGTGTGCGCGACCAGCCGGGTCACGGCACCAGCTCGCCGAACGCCGTGATCACGCGCGCCACGCCGTCCATCACGCTCTCGCGCGGCGCGGCATACGACAGGCGGATCCATTCCGGCGTGAGAAACGCCGCGCCGGGGACCACGGCCACATCGTGGCGCTCCAGCAGGTGCGTGGCGAACGCCGAGCCCGCGTCGCCATCCGGCTGCACCGCGGCCACGTTGATGTACAGGTAGAACGCACCCTCCGGATGCACGAAGCCGAGCCGCGGCTCGCGCGCCATGGCGGCCACGAGCAGATCCCGGCGCGCCTGGAACTCGCGCACCATGGTGGACACGGCGTTCTCCGCCGCGGCGCGATCCGTGAGCGCGGCCAGTGCCGCATGCTGTGACACCGTCGTGGCGTTGGATGTGGTGTGCGACTGCAGCGCGCCCATGGCCTTCGTCACCGCGCGCGGCGCAATCGCCCAGCCAATGCGCCAGCCCGTCATCGCGTACGCCTTGGCCACGCCGTCCACGACAACGAGCCGGTCGCGGCTCGCCGCGACGTCCAGCACCGACGTGGCACGGCCGCCGTACGAGATGTCGCGGTAGATCTCATCGCTGATGAGCCACCACCCGCGTTCGTCGCACAATGCGACTATTTCCTCGAGCTCGGCGCGACTGTACACCGCCCCAGTGGGATTCGACGGCGAATTGAGCATCACCCCGCGCGTGCGCGGCGTGGCGGCAGCCTCGAGCATGGCGGCGCTGACCTTGAGTCCGTGCGCCGCATCACCCATCACCGGCACCGCGGTCGCCCGCGCCAGCGTGACCATCTCGTAGTAGCTCGTCCAGCTTGGCGTTGGAATGAGCACCTCGTCGTCCGGACCGAAGAGCACGAAGCAGGCGTTGAACAGCGCCTGCTTGGAGCCGGTGGAGACAATGATGTCCGTGGGCGACACGGCGTCCTCACCGTGGTAGTCCATCGCGACCCGCTCGGCGATCGCCTGGCGCAGCGGCAGGATGCCCTCGGTGGCCGTGTAGCGCGTGGCGCCCGCATCGATGGCCCGCTGCGCGGCGCGGCGAATGTACGCCGGCGTATCGAAGTCCGGCTCGCCCGCGCCGAGATCGATGATGTTGCGACCGGCGGCGCGCAGCGCCTTGGCGCGTGCGGACACGGCGAGCGTCGCGGATTCCTTGAGTTTCGCGATGTTCAGCGACGGGGAGAACGTGCGGGAGGCGGTAGCTTGTGCCACGGGCGATTCCGGCGTTTGGAGTGAACGTGCCGATCCTGCTATACTTTACTCGCGGCTCGATCGCCGCGCCATTGAAAACCGGAGGCAGGGTGGAGCATCAGAGCGAGGAGCAGGACGAGCGCGAGCACAGCGGCGTCGCCCGGAATCAGAACGTTTTGTACGTGCTGCCGCACGACACGCTGGCCATTGCGCGATTCCTCGAGCCCGCGCTCGAGCGGCTCGACGCCGGCGCCGAGGGAACGCAGCTCCTCGTGCTCACGCCGGACACCGCTACGGCAGTGGAGATCGTGGACGCCGTCGCGCGGCAGGCCGGGCGCGTGCCCGGGCGGGCGGTTCCGATCACGAGCGTGCGGCGCGCCGCCCGGCTGCTGGCCGCGCATCCGGCCACGGTCGTCGCCGGCCCGCCCGCGCTCATCCTCGAGCTCATTCAGAGCGCCACGCTCAAGCTGCACACGCTGCGCGCGCTCGTGCTGGCCTGGGTGGATGTCCTGGCGGATCTGGGGGAGACCAGCGCGCTCGAAGCCGTACTCGCCGAGGTGCCGAAGGACATGCCCCGCGCCGTGGTGGCCGCGCAGATGACGCCGGCGGTGGAGGCGGTGGTGGAGCGGTATGCACGTCGCGCGCGGCGCGCGGCCGAAGCCGACCCTTCGACCGGTGAAGCCGTCAACCTCCGCTATGTTCTTGTCGCGCCGGGCTCGCGCGCGGCCGCGCTCGGCGAGCTGCTGGATGATCTCGACCCTGAGCGCGCCGTGCTGTATGCCGCCAGTGATGCCGGAGCAAGCGCGCTGGAGTCCTTCGCGCGCTCACGCGGCTTTCAGCGTGACGACGCCGACCTCGTGGTATCGCGCGGCGACGCCGCGAGGGCGGCCGATCTCGTCATCCTGGCGGAGCTGCCGGCGACGCGCGACGCGCTGCGCGCCGTGGCGTCGGGCGGAGCGGTAATTGCTCTCATCACCCCGCGACAGCTCCCCGCCCTGCGCCTCCTGGCCGGCACGGGGACATTGCGGCCGTACCGGTTGCCGGATGCCGCGGCGCGAGCCCGGACGCGCGAGCGCCGTGTGCGGGATGAGCTGCGCGACGTCCTGCGGGCCGGCGTACCCGCGCGCGAGCTGCTGGCACTCGAGCCATTGCTGGAGGAATACGACGGGGCGGAGCTCGCCGCGGCCGCCCTGCGCCTGCTCGAGCGGGAGCGCGAACGGCCTGCACCGGCGCCGATGGCGGCGGACGCTGTTGCATCACCCGCCACCCGGCGCGTCTTTGTCAACGCCGGGACACGCGACCAGGTTACCGCGAGCGATCTGGTGGGAGCGATCGCCAATGAAGCCGGTGTGCCGGGCGACCGGATCGGGCGCATCGAGCTGCGGGAAGGCCACTCGATCGTGGAAGTGAGCGGGGATCTGGCGGAGCAGGTGGTGGCGCGGCTGACCGGCGTCACGGTGCGTGGCCGGCGGCTGCTCGCGCGAATGGACCGCGAAGGCGGCGAGCGGGGGGAGCGGGGCGAGCGCCGGGAATCCGGCGACCGCGGCGACCGCGGTGCGCGCGGTGCGCATCCCCCGCGCAGTGATCGCCCCCAGCGGCCGTCGCATCCCACCCGGCCACCGCGTCCCCCGCATCGATGACGGAGCAGATGTACTACGGCGCGCGCACCGGGTGGATCGAGGTGGTGGCCGGAGTGATGTTCAGCGGCAAGAGCGAAGAGCTCATTCGCCGCGTGCGGCGCGCGATCATCGGCAGGAAGAAGGTGCAGGTGTTCAAGTCGCACCTCGATGATCGCTACCACGGCGTGTTCAGCATCTCGAGCCACGACGGGCGCACCGTTGAAGCACTGCCCGTGGATTCGTCGCTCCAGATCGCGCAACAGGTGAATTCGCTGGCCGACGTCGTCGCGATTGACGAGGCGCAATTCCTGGATGGCGGTATCACGCCGCTCGCCGCGTCGTTTGCCGCGCGCGGCATCCGGGTGATCATTGCGGGTACCGACACTGATTTCCGCGGCGAACCGTTCGGGCCCATGCCGCAGCTCATGGCCATTGCCGACGTGGTGGACAAGCTGCACGCGATCTGCGTGATCTGTGGCGGGCCCGCCAGCCGCAACCAGCGACTCATCGAGGGAAAACCGGCACGCTACGACTCGCCCGTGATCATGGTGGGGGGTCGGGAGTCCTATGAGGCACGCTGTCGCCACTGCCATGAGCTTCCGCGGGTGGACGAGGACCAGGTTCCCCTCTTGTAATCCACCTCACGGCGCTGTTGACAGTGGCATCTGTGCTCCCCTAGCTTCGCACACCAGGTCCGCCACCACCCCCCATTGCCACCATGCGCGTTCCCCTCACGCTGCTCGTCTCGCTCGCGCTCATTCTCGCCGGTTGCCAGAGCGATTCGCCGGTCCAGCCGTCCACCCGCGCCAGTCTGTCGCTGCGGGTGCACATGCAGCAGGTGCCGGCCGGATCAACCGTGGAGGTGAAGGTCTTCGGTTTCGGTGGCTCGAGCGAACAGGAGCTCCCCCCGATCACGCTCTTCGATGGCACGTTCCCGGTGACGACCGGACTGCAGCAGGTGCCCATCACCTTCGATCTGACGCCGTGCCTCGCGCTCAACGCGCCGGACGCCACCGGGCCGTTCTGTCCCGTCGACGTGTTCGGCATTTTGCGTGGCGCACAGGGCGACACGCTGGCACTGAGCAGTTCCGGGCAGACGTATCTGGCACGTCCGGGACAGGTGACGCAGGCGAGTCCGATCTATCTCGTTACGGGGAACAATCCTCCGGTGCTGGATTCCGTCAGCTCCGCGATCGAGGTGGAGCCCGGGCTGCTCCGTTTCCAGCTCGGCGGCTCCGATCCGGATGGCGATCTTTCGTCCATTGACATCAATGCCGACGCGAGTGCGACGGGCGTGTCCGTCCTGACCACCACGACACTGCCGCTTCCCGTGGCGTCATTCTTCGGCACCGTATTCGCGCTCGGCCAGGAGAACGAGGGCCCGTTCGTCGCATCGATCACGCTGTTCGACACGAAGTTCAACAGCAGCGGCGCCGACAACACCACCGAAGTTTCCCCGCCCATTCTGGATTACGGGATGGTGGATACGCTCACCACGTCGCTCACGGCTGACTCGGTCGTCATGACGTTCAAGGATGTGATTGGCGTTGTGGACAGCGCGGAGGTGGTGGTGCGCAACCGGCTGCCATCGGACCAGGCCGCCGGGGATTCGATCTACTTCGTGTGTGGCGGACGGTTCAGCGACCCGGCGGCTGCCCGCGTTGCCTGCGGGCGACAGGTTCCCTTCACGAGCGCTTCCGTCATCGTCGTGCCCATCAACCCGAACGGTCAGCCCGGAGTGGGGCTGTTCTGCGACGTGCCGGGCAGTTGCACGCAGCCCGCGTCCGCGACGTACCGGCGGCAGCGCGGCGCACGCCGCCCGTGATTCTGGTTGGGCTCACCGGGAACATCGCGAGCGGAAAATCCACGGTTGCACGACTGCTTGCGTCGCGTGGGGCAACGATCATTGATGCCGATGAGCTGGCGCGGCGCGCCGTCGAGCCCGGATCGCCGGCGCTGCGCGCGATTGTCGCGCGCTGGGGCGACGGGCTGCTCTCGGCAGACGGCACCCTGGACCGCGCTGCGCTGCGGCGGATTGTCTTCGCGAATCCGGCGGAGCTCGAGGCGCTCAACGCCATCGTGCATCCCGAGGTACGGCGGCTCCGCGACGAGCAAGTTGGCGCCGCGCGTGCGCGTGGCGACCGGGTCGTCGTCTGCGACATTCCCCTGCTCTACGAACAGTCCATGGAGCGCGAGTTCGCCCGTGTGATTCTTGTGGACGCGCCGCAGGACCTGCGACTGGAACGGCTCATGCGCGATCGCGGACTGAGCCGCGACGACGCCATGCTCATGATCGTCGCACAGATGCCGGCCGAGCTCAAGCGCGCGCGCGCGGACATCGTGGTCGAGAATGACGGCACGCAGGAAGCGCTCGAGGAACGGGTGAACGGGGTGTGGAGGACGCTCGACGGCATGGCGTGATGCCCATGCGCTTCGCTTGACTCGTATTCAGGCGCGGAATAGACTACGCGCGTCACGTCACCTTTGCGTGGAGCCGCGCGTGTCAAACATCCCCAAGGATCTGCTGTACACCGAAGAGCACGAGTACGTGAAGCGCACCGATGATCCGGACGTCGTGCAGGTCGGGATCACGGACTACGCGCAGGGCGAGCTGGGCGACGTGGTCTATGTGGAGCTGCCCAAGCCGGGTGATGCCTTCGGCAAGGCGGACACGTTCGGGACGATCGAGGCGGTGAAGGCCGTCTCCGAGCTCTTTGCGCCGATCGCCGGCGAGGTGGTCGCGGTGAATGTGCGGCTCGACAAGGAGCCCGGGCTGGTGAACAGCGACCCATACGGCGATGGCTGGATGCTTCGGCTGCGTCTCAGGAACAGCGGGGACACAGACAGTCTGCTGGGCCCGGACGAGTACGCGAAGCACGTGGGAGACTGACGACGCTATAGCGCGTCGCGCTCCACACCAGCGGTGGTGAGCACCACCGGTTGAATCGCGCCGCTCGCGTCGAAGCGCATCACATCGATGCAGACGACCCGGTGATTGGGATCGTGCTCGCCGAGCGGGCGTCGGTGATAGACGATGTACCAGTTGGGCGAGCCCGGGGCGTGCAGCACGGAATGATGGCCCGCGCCCGTGGCCACCGCGGGGTCCTGCTGGAGGATCCTGCCCACGCGTTCGAAGGGACCGAGCGGTGAGGAACCCGTCGCGTACGCCACGGCGTAGTCCGGGCCGGTCCATCCGCCTTCGGACCACATGAAGTAGTACGTGCCGTCCTTCTCGAACATCCACGACCCCTCGACGTAGCCGCGAGGCGTAATCTCCCTGAAGGTGGACCCGTCGCGGAACGGGACGAACGCGGTGAAATCCGCGTTGAGCCGCGCGATGTTGCAGTGGCTCCAGCCGCCGTAGATGAGATAGTGCGCACCATCGCGATCCGTGAACAGGAACGGGTCTATGGGCTGCGCGCCGTTGTGGAACCGTTCGACAAGCGGATGGCCCAGGTAATCGCGGAACGGACCAGCAGGATGGCGTGCGCAGGCCACGCCGATGCCACCCACCTGATGGTCGTTCTGGATGTCATTGGCGCCGAAGAACAGGTAATACCAGTCGTCCTTGTGGACGATGGATGGCGCCCATACCGCGCGCCTGGCCCACGGCACGTTCGCCACATCCAGCACATGCGGGTGCCTGGTCCAGCGGATGAGATCCGGCGACGAGAACGCGTCGAGGAAGAGCTGCTGGTCGTAGGGAGCCGAGTA
>DASVWN010000117.1:0-28856 GCA_036393195.1 Gemmatimonadaceae bacterium
GGCGCTTCCCGCAGGCGCTGAGCCTTTGTCTCAGTCGCCGCTTCCCTCAGCCGCGCTCTGCGCGGCGCTTCCCGCAGGCGGCCGGCCGCAGGCCGGGCGCCGCTTCCCGCAACGCCTGGGGCGAAAGGGGCAGCCCCAAGGGCTGCCCCCGTCGCCTCAGGCGATGCCTCACTCCGGCACGATATTCTGGTTCAGCCGGAACAGATTCCCGGGGTCGTACGTCCGCTTGAGTGCGGCCAGCCGTGCATAGTGGCCACCGTACGCCTGGCGAACGCGATCCGATTCATCCTGCGTCATGAAGTTCACGTATGCGCCGCCGGTCGCATAGGGAGTGACCGCACTGAAGGTCCGTCGCGTCCATCCGATGCATTCGTCATCCTGCGTGGCCTCGGTCCACCGGCCATGCACGTTGAGCACGAACTCGGCGTCCCGGCCTGCGTAGGCGGTCGCGTCAACGGGCACGCGCCGCGCCGCGCCGCCCAGATGCGCCAGGAAGATCTCACATTGCGATGATGGCAGGTCCGCAGCCGCGGTCACCACGGCGTCGATGACCCCGTCCTCCAATCGCGTCAGATTGTGCGTCTTCCAGTAGTTGCGTGCGCCCGGGGTGAGCAGCGGATCGAACGCCGCCTGGAATCCGGCATAGGGGTGCGGCGACACCACGTCCGCAATCGGCTTGCCGAGCGCACGCAGCGGCGCCACCGCGTGCTCGCCCGCCTGCATGTCGCCCGCGTACAGCACCGCGAACACCACCACGTTCGTTCCGTGTACCTCCGCGGGCAGGAATGGAAGCGGCGGCGCCTTGCGCAGCACCACCCACACGCTCAGTTCGTCCGGCGCATGCGCGGCGACCTCGCGATAGCGGCGCAGCAGTTGCGCCGCGTCGTCGAATGGATGCACGATGAGTCCGGCCAGCACCTGCGGTCCCACGGCGTGCAGGTCGTATTCGAATTGCGTGACCACGCCGAAGTTTCCGCCGCCGCCGCGCAGCGCCCAGAAGAGATCGGGGTGCGTCTGTTCGCTCGCGGTCACGAGGTCGCCTTCTGCGGTCACGATATCCACCGAGCGCAGACTGTCCACCGTCATTCCGTAGGGGCGCGTGAGCCAGCCAATGCCGCCTCCCAGCGTGAGTCCGGCAATGCCGGTGGTCGAGTTGATGCCCAATGGCGTGGCCAGGCCGAATTCCTGGGTCGCGCGATCAAACTCGGCCAGCGTGAGCCCCGGGTCCGCGCGCGCCGTGCGCGCCGCCTGGTCAACGCGGATCCGCTTCAGGCCCGACAGGTCGATGACAAGCCCCCCATCGCAGATCGCGCTCCCGGCGATGTTGTGACCGCCGCCACGTACGGCGATCGGCAGCCCGTGGTCGCGCGCGAATCGGATCGCGTGCTGAATGTCGGCGACGGATGCGCAGCGTGCGATGAGCGCGGGTCGCCGGTCGATCATGGCATTCCAGATCCGGCGCGCGTCGTCGTAACCGGGCGACGACGGGGTGAGCACGGTCCCTTCCAGGCGCGGCGCCAGGGTGTGCACCGCGTTTTCAACTGCCGTGCTGCGCGGAACGGAGCTCGTGGGGTTCAGCGGTGATGACATGTCCGTTTCCAGGTTCGAGGTAGGCGGAGTCACTCATGACAGAAAGCCGAAAACGCGGCCGGATCGGCTCATGGGGGCGGGAAACGGCGGTGTCCGCGCCCGGTCCCCGGCCGGCTGCCCATTCCCATTCGGCGTACACTTCCTAAGTTGGAACTTCCCGCCGCGTCCGGTGATCCATGGCGTCTGTGAACGATCAACTCGAGATCACGCGTCTGCTCGGCGACGCCGGTCGTGGCGGTCGTGCGGCTGTGGACCGGCTGGTGCCGCTCGTCTACAACGAGCTGCGCCGCATCGCCCACCGCCGTCTGGCCGGCGAATCTACCGGCCACACGCTGGATACGACGGCGCTCGTGCACGAGACCTACCTCGAACTCGTGGGTCTCGAACGCATCGAGTTCCGCAGCCGCGCGCACTTTCTGGCCATTGCGGCCCAGGCAATGCGCCGCGTGCTCATTGACTACGCCCTGTCCCGCAAGGCACAGAAACGAGGCGGCGCGAGGCAACCCGTGTCGCTCGACGCCGTCGCGCTCGTGGCCGATGAGCGCACCGATGAACTGCTGGCGCTCGACGAGGCGCTCGACCGTCTCGCGGCGCTGGATGTGCGGCAATCCCGCGTGGTGGAGTGCCGCTTCTTCGGCGGCATGAACATCGACGAGACCGCGGTGGCGCTGGACATTTCGCCCGCCACGGTGAAGCGCGACTGGATGCTGGCGCGTGCGTGGCTCAATCGGGAGCTGGCATCATGATGCCCGACACCTCGCGCACGCCACCGGAACGATCGCCCGACGCGCCCGTGGTGAATGAGCCGGGTGATGCGGCACTGTTCTGGCGCAGCGCCGGCGACGCGCTCGCGGTGGCGCTGGGCCTGCCTGAAACGGAGCGACGCCGCTGGATCGAACGCGTAGGGGCAAAAGATCCGGCACTGCGACGCGAGGTGGAATCGCTGCTCGCCGCGCATGCGCGTTCCGGCTTGCTGGATGCGCCGGTGCGGGACCTTGCGCCGGCGGGGCCGGCCAGCGCTGCGCCCGGCGCGCACGATGCCGTCATCGGGCACTATCGCATTCTCGCTTTGGCCGGCGCCGGGGGCATGGGACTGGTCTACAAGGCCCGCGACCTCCGGCTCGAGCGCACCGTCGTCCTCAAGCTGCTGCCCTCCTACCTGATGCAGGATGCCCGGGCGCGCGAGCGCTTTCGCGTGGAGGCGCAGGCGGCCGCGGCGCTCGATCATCCGAACATCTGCACGATCTACGAGGTCGGCGAGGGCGCTCAGGGCGAGTACTTCATTGCCATGGCCTGGTATGACGGCGACACGCTCGCCCGCCGTCTCGCGCGCGGCGTACTGCCGGTGGAGGAGGCGGTGGCGCTCGCGCTGCAACTGGCGCGCGGTCTCGCGCGGGCGCACGAGTACGGCATCATCCATCGCGACATCAAGCCGGCCAATCTCGTCATCACGACCGACGGCGTGCTCAAGATTCTCGACTTCGGCGTTGCGAAGCTGCGCGACCTGAAGCTCAGCGAGCCCGGCGTGGTGCCGGGCACGCTGGCCTACATGAGCCCCGAGCAGGCGAATGCGGAAGAGGTGGACGCGCGCGCCGATCTCTGGTCACTCGGCGTGGTACTGCACGAGATGCTTGCGGGCGCGCTCCCGTTTCGTGGTGACGACGCGCGGTCCATGCTGCTGGCCATTCGCGACACCGAACCCGAGTCGCTCCTGGCGGTGCGCAGCGATGTCCCACCGGCACTCAACCGTCTCGTGCGCACACTGCTCGCCAAGCGTCCCGAGGGGCGGCCGGCGTCAGCGGCCGACGTCGCCGCGGAGCTCGAAGCCATTGGCGCGATGGTGGGCACGCCGGCGCTCGCGGTGACGCGGCGCGCGGCGCCGGAAGAACGCGGCGGTGCGCTGCTCTCCATGCCGGATCAAGGCGAGCGGCGACAGGCCACCGTGATCGCGCTGCGGATCTCGGGCCATGCGAATCTGATCGAAGCTCGTGGGGCGGCGTACACCGAGCGCGCCGTGGAACGGGTGCGGACACTCCTGGAGAGCGCGACGGAGCGCTACCGCGGCCAGGTGAACCGGTTCGACGAGAACGGCGCCATCATCGTGTTTGGCGTCCCGCGAACACACGAGGACGATGCGGTTCGAGCCGCGCGAGCGGCGGTGGAGTTCATCGCGGCGGCGGTGGCGGATGCATCAGATCCCGCCGCCATGCTGCAACTGCACGTCGGACTCGACACCGGCAATGTCATCACGCGGCGCAGCGTGGACGGCCGGGCGCGCCATGGGCTCGCCGGCGCCGCCATGGACCTCGC
Source organism: Gemmatimonadaceae bacterium (assembly GCA_036393195.1). Taxonomy (GTDB): domain Bacteria; phylum Gemmatimonadota; class Gemmatimonadetes; order Gemmatimonadales; family Gemmatimonadaceae; genus JADGGM01. The sequence goes on from DASVWN010000117.1 coordinate 3,901, forward strand.
GTGGCGACTGGCTGGGCTGGCGCCGCCGGGACAGATCTGGGTGAGTCCGCACTGTCGCCGCCTGCTCGACGGGTGGATGGACCTGGAACCGTGCGCACCCGTCGCGCTCCCCATCATGCCGCATCCGGTCGTCCCGTGGCAGGTGGTGCCGGGATCGGACACCGGCACACGTTTCGACAGCGCGGAGCGGCAGGGCGACGTCACGCCATACACGGGCCGCGATCGCGAGCTGGCGCTCATGCGCGAGGCGCTCGCGGACGCGTGCCGCGGCTCCGGGCGTTTCGTGACTGTGGTGGGCGAGGCGGGCATGGGAAAGAGCCGGCTGCTGCTCGAGCTGCGCCGGAGCATTGGCGAGCGCGATGTGACGGTGCTGCAGGGTCGCTGTCAGTCGTACGGCGGCGGCGCGCCGTATCTGCCGTTCATCGATGTGCTGCGCGATGCGCTGGAGCTGGCGGCAATGCCGGAGACGGCGGGGCGTGCGCCGTTCGTGGCGCGGCGTGTCCACGAACTCGCGCCGGAGCTCGATGAGTTTGTCCCGCTCTTCCTGCACCTGCTCTCCATTCCGTCGGACGAGCCGCACATGCCGCCGCATCTGCGCGGCGAACAGTTCCGCTTCGCCGCACAGGAAGCCATCGCCGGCCTGCTCACCGCCAGCAGTCGCTCGCGCGCCACGGTGCTGCTGCTCGAAGACTGGCACTGGGTGGACGACGCGTCACACGCCGTGCTGTCGCAGGTAGCGGAGCTCGCCGCGCACCACGCGATGCTCGTCGTCGTGACGTGCCGCCCGGGGTACATCCCCGACTGGGGCAGTGCGACGCCACATGCCGTCATCACGCTTGGCGCGCTGGCCGAAGAGTCATCGCGGGGCCTGCTGCGCGCCATCCTGCGGGTGCACGACGTGCCCGAACCGCTCGGCGCGCTGCTGCACGAACGTACCGGAGGCAATCCGTTCTTTCTCGAGGAGATCTGCCAGACGCTGCTCGAAGATGGGACGGTCCGTGTATCTGCCGGTCGCGTGGAAATCACCGGCTCGCTCGAAGCGCGCGGTCTTCCGGATACCGTGCAGGCGGTCATCCGCGCGCGACTCGATCGGCTCGACCCCGGGACGAGCGACATCCTGCGCGTCGCCGCCGTCATTGGACGCGAGTTCGCGCGTGATGTGCTGGAGCGCACCATTGGAGAGGCGTCCCGTCTTCCCGCGGCGCTGCAGGCGCTCAAGGCAGCCGGCGTCATCCAGCAGGTGCGCATCTTGCCGGCGGCCGAATATCGATTCAAGCACGTGCTCATGCAGGAGGTGGCGTATGCGAGCCTGCTCGAGCATCAGCGCCGCGCGCTGCACGGGCTGGTGGGCGAAGCCATTGAGGCACTCCGTGACCCGCTTCCCGACGAGCAGCTCGAACGGCTCGCGAGCCATTTCAGCCGCGCCGAACGCTGGGATCGCGCCGTGGACTATGCCGTTCGCGCGGCGGATCGAGCGGCGTTCCTGGCGGAGTTTCCGGAAGCGTTCGAGCTGCTCGCGCGGGCACGGGGCTGGCTGCTCCGCATGCCGGAGAACGACGCGCGTCGCAGCCGGCTCGTGGATCTGCTCCTCCGCCAGGAGCGGCTGAGCGAGACGCTCGGCCGGCGCGAACAGCAGCAGCGGCTCATCGATGAGATGATCGCGCTGCTGAAGGATGAGCGGGATCCGGCGCGGTTGGCCGAGGTGCTCGTCCGCCAGGGCGATCTGTTCACGCTGCTGCGCCAGTTCGAGGCGGCGGAGGCCGCGCTGCAGCGCTCACTGCTGCTGCGCCGCGAGTTGGGCGATGCGCTCGGCATTACGAACACACTGCGCAGTCTTGGTCTCCTGCGCTGGCATCAGGGTCGCGATGGGGACGCGCTGGCACATATCGAGGAAGCGCTTGCGATAGATCGTGCGCGCGGCGATGCCGCCGCGGTGATTGGCGACCTCTCGAATCTCGGCTACGTGCTCAAGGGGCTGGGCATGCTCGATCGCGCGCGGGCCCGGCTGCAGGAAGGGCTCGAGCTGTCCGACCGGACGCTCGCTGGCGACGTGAGTGCCGACGTCCGGAGCGAGCTGGCGTTCAAGCATACGTACCTCATGCACAACCTCGCCAACGTCCTGCGGGAGATCGGCGACAACGAGGGCGCACTCGAACTGCTGAATCGCACCAAGGACGATGCGGCGGGAAAACGGATGCCCATTCAACTCTCGTATCACTACACGTCCATCGCGCACATGCTGCTCCAGGCGGGACGCATTGACGAGAGTCTGGCTCATTATCGGTCGGCGGTGGAGCTCACGCGGGGCGCGAACTTCGTGCCGGGTCTGGCGCAGTCGCTCTCCATGCTCGGCACGCTGTTGCTCGGCCTGGGACGCGATGCCGAGGCGCGGGGGCATCTGGAGGAAGCCGCGCAGCTCTTTGCGCAACTCAAGGATCGCCAAGCCGAAGCGCGACTCTGGACCGACATCGCGCGGGTGGACGAGCTGGCACACCAGGACGCCAGCGCGCTGGCCTGCTGGTCCCGGGCGCGGGCGTTGCACCGCGAGCTGCGCGATCGGGCCGGCGAGCTTGTCGCGGTGGAAGGCCTCGCCCGCGTGACCCGGCGTCACGTGGCGGAACCATCGTTCGGGCTCTCGTACTATGTCGAGGCGGCCGCGCTGGCCCTGACGCTGGGCGATACTGCCGCCGAGGGGCGGTTGCGCAATATCATTGGCATTCTCGAATGGGAGAGCGGGCGCCATGCGGCGGCGCTCGAGCAGTACGAAGCCGCGCTCGCGTGCTTCCGCCGGGCGGAGAATGCGGAAGGGATCGGGCTTGCCCTGAACAGCATTGGCGTCACGCTGCGGGCCATGGGCCGGCGCGACAATGCGCGGCGCGCGCTCGACGACGCGCTGGAGCACAATCGCCGCGAAGGACTCGATGTATTGCTCGGGCACGCGCTGGGCGCACGTGGCGCGCTCGAGATGGATGCCGGAGAGGTGGATCGCGCGGCAGTGTGCTTCGAGGAATCGCTTGCCATCCGGCTGCGCCTGCACGACCGGCGCGGCGAAGCGTGGATGCGCTACGAGCTGGCGGGCGTCGCGGCGGCGCGTGGCAGTCCGGACACCGGCCGGTCGCTGCGGGCCGCCGCAGCGGCGCTTGCTGACGAATGCGGCGATGCGGCATTGGGCGAGGCCTGCGACCGTCTGCGGCGGAGCGCGGGGCTGTAGGTCAGGCAACATCACACATGGAGGGGACCATGCCACGCTACATTATCGAGCGCTCGGTCGGCCCGCTGACTCGTGAGGAGCTGGACGCGGCGTCGCGGCGATCTCTGGAGGCGATCAGCGAGATACCCGGCGTCGTCTGGATTCGCAGCTACGTCTCGGAGGCGGAAGGCAAGATCTACTGCGAATACGATGCGCCCAGCCCTGAGGCCGTGCGCGAGCATGCGCGTCGTGCGGGGCTGCCCGTGGACCGGATAGCTGAAGTCTCGCTGGAGCTGAGTCCGACGATGTTTCACTGAGGGACCCGATACCGGCTCGCATGGATAGCCCTCTCATTCGCCTTCGCGCGCTCGGAGGCGTTGACCTGCGTAACGCGCAGGAGCAGGAGCTGCGCCTGGTGCTGGCGCAGCCCAAGCGCGTCGCGCTGCTGGCCTACCTGGCGCTCGCGATACCGGCCGGCTATCACCGCCGCGATGCGTTGCTGGCGCTGTTCTGGCCGGAGCTCGATGAAGAGCGCGCGCGGCGCGCGCTGCGCCAGGCGGTCCACTTCCTGCGCCGCATGCTTGGGAGCCAGGTCATTGCGGGCCGCGGCGACGACATTGGACTCGCGCCCGGGAGCGTGTGGTGCGACGTGCACGCGTTCAACGATGCACTGCAGCGCGGCGACTGTGCCGCTGCGCTCGCGCTCTATCGCGGCGACCTGCTGAACGGCTTCTTCGTCACGGACGCATCGAGCGAGTTCGACGACTGGCTCGCGCGCGAGCGAGCGGCGCTGCACCGGCGCGTCATCGATGCGGCCTGGTCGCTGTCGGAGTCGCGCGAAGCGGCGGGGGCATGCGCGGACGCGGCGGAGTGGGCACACTGGGTCGCCGCACGGGCGCCGGATGATGAGCCATCGCAGCGCCGGCTCATCGCGTTGCTCGACCGGTTCGGGGATCGTACGGGTGCGCTTCGTGTGTACGAGCAGTTCGCCGGGCGCATGCGCAAGGAGTTCGGCGCCGAGCCATCGGCGGAGACGAGTGCGCAAGTCGCCGCGATTCGCGCGCGCAACACGGTGAACGCCGCGTCCGCGAGCGCGGAGCAGACCGCGCCCGGGCTGGCCGCGCCATCCGTGCCGCCCGTGGTCGTGGCGCCGCCGCCTCCCATCAGTGCGGTCATCCCGCCCCGTCGCCCGCGCTGGCGGATGGCCGCCCTGATGATTCCACTGCTGTTTGGCGGCGCCTATGCCATTCACGCGGCCCGGCATGACAGCATGGCGGCGGTGTCCACCGCATCCGTGGATGACTCCGCGACCCGGGGTGCTTCCGGCGCTGACTCGCGGGCGCCTCGCGACGCCGTCACCACATCGTCACGAACGGCGCGTCGCCTGTTCGAGGCGGGATTGCATGCGCTCTACGATCGGGGCGATGTCCGCACCGCGCACACGTTGTTTCTCGACGCGCTGCAGGACGACAGCACGTTTGCCATGGCCGCGTATTACGTGTCGCGCTGCGATGTTCTTCTCGAGCTCCCCGGCGAGGGACGCGCGATGATGGTCGCTGCCGTGCGTCTGGCCACCGGCGCCAGTGAGCGCGAGCGTCTGATCATCGCGCTGGCGTGGTCCTCCATGATCGGCAAGCCGGACCGGATGGCGCTCGCCGAATCGCTTGCCACACGATTTCCCGACAACGCCGATGGGCAACTGGCACTGGGTGGAGCGCTGGCGGGCATTGGCGATTTCCTGGGCGCGGTCCCGCACCTTCGCCACGTGATCGACGCGGATTCCGCCGGGGGTGCGTCCGTGTCACCGCTGTGCGCGACGTGTGATGCGTTCAACGGGCTGGTGGAGGCCTATGTCCAGGCCGACTCCTTTCCAGCGGCCGAACGTGTAGCGCACGAATGGGTGAGGCGGTGGCCGCGCTCCACGGCCCCGTGGAGCGCGTTGCGCGAGATTCTCGCGCGCGAAGGGCGCGTGCGCGAGGCGCAGGATGCTGCGCGCCAGGTGACCGTGCTCGACCCGGCCGCCGATCTCACGCTGTCAACGGCGCTCATCGACATGCACGTGGACGATTTTCCGGCCGCGGCGAATCTGCTTGCCCAGCATGCACGGTACGGCAGTCGTGGCATGACGGAGCAGGAGCTCTGGTGGCTCGTGATCGCGCGCCGCAACCAGGGGCGGCTGGGTGCCGCGCTCGCCGCAGCGCACGAGCTGCGGCGCATGAATCAGTCGGATTCCGCCAATCAGAGCGGCGCGATCGCGGAGGCGCAGGTGATGTTCGAGCAGGGGCGGTTTCGTGAGGCGGGTACACTGTTCGATTCACTGGCTGCCATGTCACCACCCGGACAACCCGTCGCCCCAAGCTCGCTCGCACGCCAGCGCTGCTGGATGCTCACGCAGGCCGCCACCGCGTTTGCCGCGGCGGGCGATACCGCGCGACTGGCCGCCATGGCCGACACCGTGGAGGGTCTCGCGCGACTGAGCGCTTACGGCCGCGACTGGACGCTGCCGCACTACCTGCGCGCGCTGCTCTGGAAGGCGCGAGGCGACCCGCAGCAGGAACTCGCTGAGCTGCATCGCGCAATCTGGTCGCCCAGTGAAGGGTACACGCGCGCCAGCCTCGAGCTCGCGCGCGTGTCGCTGGCCGTCGGGCATCCGCTCGACGCCGTGCGGATCATGCAGAGTGCGCTGCATGGTCCCATGGACGCGTCGAACTTCTATCTCACGCGCACCGAGATCCACGACATGCTGGCGCGCGCCTTTGCCGCCGCGGGACAGGCCGACAGCGCGGCCGCGCACTCTCGCACCGTGGCGCAAAGCTGGCGCAACGGGGATACTCCGTTCCGCGTGCGGGCGGGCCGTCGGGCTCGGCGTATCCTGCACGCTGTTGCGGATGCCACAGGCAGGTCGCGGCAGGCGATAGCCGTACGACACGACAATGGCCTCTGGGGAGAAGGACGGGGAGTCCGGCGCGACAAAGCAGCATGAAGGACAGGAGGATGTTGCTCGATTCCGGGCAGCGCCAGATCGACCATCAGCCAGCCGCCAGCTACCTGCTACCAGCTATGTCACCACTCCAATCCAGTCCTCGCGCCGCGCCTGGTATCCCGGAAAGAGCCGCTCGACGTCCACCGCACCCAGGTGCTTGCACACCACCTCCGAGAACACGGCACGGAAATCCGTCGTGAGCGCGAGATCACGCCCCTCGTAGAGCTGGTCCGGCCGCAGTCCGGGCCACTTGCCGTGCACCGTGTGCCCCCGCACGCTCCCCCCAACCACGAACATCACGCCCGCGTGCCCGTGGTCCGTGCCGGCATTGCCGTTCTGCTTCGCCATGCGCCCGAACTCGGACATTGTGAGGATCACGACATCGGCCATCCGATCGCCCAGATCCGTCACCAGCGCGCTGACGGACTTCCCGAAATCCGCGAGCCGGGCGGCGAGCTGCCCCGTGACATTCCCCTGATTCACGTGCGTGTCCCACCCGCCCACGTCGGCGAATGCGATCTCGAGTCCCACATCGCTCTTGATGAGCTGCGCGATCTGCCGGAGGTCCTGCCCGAATGGTGAGCGCGGATACTCCGCGCCATTCGCCGGCGCGTACTGTGCCGGGTTCGCCGCGCGCAGCATCTTCATCGCGTCGAACGTCTCGGTGCCCGTACCATGAATGAGGTCCGCGCTCCCCGTGCGATACAGCGCTTCGAGCCGCTCGACATCGCTCCCGGTCGCGCGAATGCTGAACTCCCCGATGCTCGCCATCGCGATCGTGGGCGTCGGCCCTTCGAGAATGCGCGGCGTCTGCTGCGAGAGTGCCACCGCCCGGAACGGCGAAGACGTCACGCTGCATTCGGCGCACGTGCCCTGCACCGCGAGATAGCGATTGAGCCAGCCGTCCGTGGTGGACTTGACGTCGGGCGTGCCGGTCTCCATGAAGTCCTGCGCATCGAAGTGCGAGCGCGTCGTACTCGGCGAACCCACCGCGTGCACGGGCGCGAGCAGCCCGCGGTCCCATAGATCCTTGAACGGCGCCAGCGCCGGGTGCAGCCCGAAGAACCCATCCAGGTCCACCGCTCCGGGCGCGCCGCCCGCAACACCCGCCGGTCCCGCCATGAGCGTTGTCGGACGCGGGATGCCGATCGTGGGACGCAGCCGGTAGTACTCCGCCTCGCCGTGTGGCACCACCACGTTCAGCCCATCCGCGGCGCCGCGCTGGAAGAGACAGATCAGCACCTTTCCCTTCGACGTTTTCGGCAGCGCCTGCGCGAACACCGTGCGTTTGAGAAACGTCGGGCTCAGCCCCATGGTGACGAGCGCCAGCGCGCCCGACTTCACGAATACGCGTCGGTTCATGATTGCCTCGCTACCGTCGCTGAAATTCGGGCGCGCCCAGCGCGAGCCCGACGAGCTGCTCGAATCCCTGAAGATTTGTCGGCGTCGCCAGCGGATCGCGCCGCAGTTGGCGCCGCTGCCTCGGCGATCCATCCGACGACGCCATGGGTTGCGTCGAGGAATCGGCATCCATCGCGCGATCGTTGGTCATCTCACCTTCCACGTGCGCGGAATCCCTCGACGCCGGCGACGCGGTCGCGAGGAGCGGATTCACACCCTGCACGAGTACCCGGCGCGTATCCGGTGATGCCTCGCCGCCCAGCAGCGCGCCGATCACGGCATCCACCTGTGCGGCGCGCGGCAGCGTGTCGAGCCCCGACGCATGCTCCCACCGCGCCAGGGACACGCCCGGCAGCCGCCCGGCCGCGAATGCGAGTCCGAAGTTGATGCGGTTGAGAATGGAGCCGGTGTTGATCCAGGCGTCGCTGGTCTCCGGCCACCCGTTGGGATCGCGGTGACCGAAGATCGGCTCGCCCAGGCGCGCAATGAGCTGCGCCGTGCGCGGCGTAGTGTCCGGCGTGGCGCCCGTGGCGCGCAGCGCGCTCACCACGAGCTCGAACGGTGTCTTGACCTTGGTCTTGTACGCCTCGCGCGAGAAGAACTCGCTCGACGTGAAGATGGTGCGGAGCGTTTCGCGGATGTCGCCGCCGGTATGCATGAACGTCGCGGCCGCGCGATCCACGAGCGCCGGCGGCGGGGAATCGCTCACGAAGCGCCGGACGAGTTTCGTGGCGATGAAGTGTGCCGTCGCGGGGCTGTGCGCCAGAATGTCGAGCACCTGCTCGCCGTCTTCGATGCCGCGGCCCGCCCTGAGTGTGTCGCCGAGGAACACCTTCACGCCGGCGTCATGCATGGCGGGACGAAAAAGGAAGCCCCCGCCCTGGTTCGGCCGGTCAATGCTCCAGCCGGTGAAGGCACGCGCCGCCGCGATGACGTCAGCCTGCGTGTAGCCGCCATCCACGCCAATGGTGTGGAGCTCCATGAGCTCGCGGCCGTAGTTTTCGTTCAGACCCCTGGGACGGGACGCGGCGGCTTTCGGCCGGCCAGGGGCGGCGCCGTTCGCCGAGGGAAGCCGCGGCCGCAGCCCGCCCGCGGTGACACCTCGCGGGAAGCGCCGGCGCGCAACGGCTGATCCGGCACGCACGCCGCGCCCGGGAGCCAGCGTCGGCTCGTCCGGATTCGCCGTGCTCTCCCAGTTGTCCAGGTAGTAGAGCATCGCCGGACTCTTCGCGACGGCCTCCAGCAGGTCACGGAATCTGCCCAGCGCGTGCGGGCGGATCACGTTCGCGTCAAAGGACGCCAGGTAGTAGCGCTCGGGCCCCTTGGCCGCGAAGACGTTGAAGTGGTTCTCCCAGAAATCCGTCATGACTTCCTGCAACTGTCGGTCGCTCATGACGGCGCGCGCCACCTTGGCGGACTGCACGTCGGCGATGAGCTGCTGCGCGGCGCGCCCGTTCACCTGTCGCTGCGCCTGCGCTTTTGCGACGCGCGGCGGCGGATACTCGCGTACCAGCTCGGCAGGCGTGCTGGCAAGTGTCGTGAAGTGCGACAGGAAGGCGTCCGCGGCGCGATCGTCGATGCGCGCGGGATCGAGCTGTCCGGCGATCCACCGGTCCACTCCGATCTTGCGCACCGTCTCGTAATCACCCGAGCGCGCACCAAACGTCAGCCGGTCGAGCGCCTGCCGAATCTGCTGGTCGGCGGTCTGTGTGCGCAGTGCCACCTCCTGCGGTGACGGCAGCGCCACGGGCGAAGGCGGCGCCGGTTCCGGCGTCCCCGGCGTTCGCGCCGAACACCCCAGCGCGATCGAGAGCAGGAAGACAGAATGCCATCGCATGGTGTAGTGTGGACGCGCAGGGCGGGAAAATGTTAGGGGCCAGGGGGGCCAGCGGGCCAAGGGGCTGCCCCTTGGGCTGCCCCCTGGCCCCTCCTGGCCAGCAACCAACCAGCAGCCTCACGCGTTAACCAATCCATGCCCCGTCGTCACCCGGAACTCCTGCACAAACCAACCTGGAAGGAACGGCTCAGAGCGCTGCGCTACGTGCCGCCCCTCATTCGCCTGGTCTGGGGGACGCATCGGGGATACTCGCTTTTCATGGTGGTGCTGCGCGTTGCCCGGGCCTTCGTGCCGGTTGCCACCTTCTGGATCGGCAAGCTCATCATTGACGCAGTCATCGCGCTCCGCTCCGACGCGTCGCACCTGACGCGACTCTGGGAGCTCGTCGCGGTGGAAATCCTCATCGTCGTCGCCGGCGAGGTGCTCGCGCGCGCCAGCACGCTCGTGGAGAGCCTCCTCGGCGATCTCTTCTCCAATCGCACGAGCGTGCTGCTCATGGAGCACGCCGCCACGCTCGATCTGGAGCAGTTCGAGGACCCCACCTTCTACGATCAGCTCGAACGCGCGCGCCGCCAGACCACGGGCCGCATTGGCCTGCTCACGCAGCTTCTCTCCATGGCGCAGGACTCGCTGACGCTCGCCTCCCTCGGCGCCGCGCTCTTCGTGTACAGCCCATGGCTCCTCCTCCTGCTCCTGGCCGCGGTGCTGCCCTCGTTCCTGGGCGAGACGCACTACGCGTCGCTCGAGTATTCGCTGCTCTACCGGTGGACGCCCGAGCGGCGCCATCTCGACTACCTCCGCTACCTCGGCGCCAGCGATGAGACGGCCAAGGAAGTGCAGATGTTCGGGCTCGCGGGTTGGCTCACGAATCGCTATCGCACGCTGGCGGACCGCTATTACGAGGAGAACAAGCGGCTCTCCGTGCGGAAGGCGATCGTCAGCACACTGCTTTCCGTCCTGGGCATGCTGGGCTACTACGCCGCGTACGTGATCATCCTGCTCCGCGCGGTGTGGGGCCTGATCAGCATCGGGACGCTCACCTTTCTCTCGGCGTCCTTCTCGCGCAGCCGTGACATCATCCAGCGCGTGCTCATCACCGCGAGCGATGTCTACGAGTCGAGTCTCTATCTCAAGGATCTGTTCGATTTCTTCGACAAGCAGCCGACCATCACGACCCGGCCCGGCGCGCATCCCGTGCCGGCGATCATTCGCGAGGGCTTCGTCTTCGACGACGTCGGCTTCCGCTATCCGGGGAGCGAGCGCTGGGCTGTGCGGCACGTGAACTTCACCCTGCGCCCGCACGAGCGCATTGCGTTCGTGGGCGAGAACGGGGCGGGGAAGACGACGCTCACCAAGCTGCTGGCCCGCCTGTATGATCCCACCGAGGGACGCATTCTGCTCGACGGTGTGGATCTGCGCGACTACGACCTCGCGTCGGTCCGGCACGCGATCGGCGTGATCTTCCAGGACTTCGTGCGCTTCGACATGCGCTTCGACGAGAACATTGGCGTCGGCGAGATCCACCACGTGCGCGACTACCTCGATCACGGCAGCGACAACGTGGCTGTGGAGTCCATGCCGCCCGAATGGGCGTACGACGCGAGCCCGCTCTCACTCGGGAATGGCGCGCACGAAACCGATGCGCTGCCGGTGCCCGACAGGCTGAGCGCGGCCGCCGAGCACTCGCTCGCCGCCACGCTGCTGCCGCGCCTTCCCGCGGGCTACCGCCAGATGCTGGGCCGCCGGTTCGATGGCGGGGTGGACCTCTCCGGGGGAGAATGGCAGAAGGTGGCGCTGGCGCGCGCGTACATGCGCGACGCGCAGGTGCTCATCCTGGATGAGCCCACCGCCGCGCTCGATGCCCGCGCCGAATTCGAGGTGTTCGAGCGATTCTCGGAGCTGGTGGCCGGACGGATGGCCGTGCTCATCTCCCACCGATTCTCCACGGTTCGCATGGCGGACCGGATCGTGGTGCTGCAGCACGGTCGCGTGCTGGAGGAGGGCACGCACGCCGAACTGGTGGAGAAGGGCGGACTGTACGCGGAGCTGTTCGCGTTGCAAGCAGCCGGGTATCGCTGAGGGCGGCCAGCCGCCTTCGACGGACCGACGGCGCCGCTGCGCGCCGCCCGGGCGGTTCTACGCGGCCGCGTGCTGGCCGGGACCCGCTTCGAGCACCTCCAGGATCTCCGCCAGCGTCGTTTGGCCACCATCCCGGGCGTACCAGGTGCGGATGTACCGGTAGCGCACTGTCTTCTCCATCCGGAGCCCTGTCGAAACCACCCAGCTCTGCAGCTCGCGCGGGCGCGGCCCCCAGCGGGCAATCTCCTTGAAACCTTCGTCGAGCACCATGACGAGCGGAATCGAGCGCGACCCATTCGTGAGATGGGTGTCCATGAGATCCAGATGCCTGTCGCGCGCGAGCAGACGGACGTTGAGCGTCCCGGATGCCTCGGCAAGGCGCACGATCACGGGCACGGTGTTCACCGCGTCCCCGCACCAGTCTTCCGCGAGAATCAGCAGATGGCGCTCCGCCGCGAGCGAATTCGCGCGGGCTACCGCCGCTGGCGGCGCGACACTCAGGCGGTGGAGATCGCGCCAGAGTTCCACGTTCTTCGTGGCACCAGCCAGAAACTCGGCGAAAGTGAGCGCCGAGTGAAATCGGTCCCGAAGATCCATACTGAAAGCTAACAGGCGTCACGATCACTGCTTGACCGCGCGGCGTCAGGTGAGCGGGATCGCGCGTGGCGAACACGGCGCCCGCCGGATTGGACATCGCGGGACCACAGCCGGGCGCTTCAGCCACAGCGCGTCCTCAGTTGCCGCCGGTGGCAACGTGTGATGATCTCAGGGCAATCCGATGCGTCCCTGGTTAGCGTGCTGCTCCTCCGCTGACGGTGGGACAGGATTCCAGGATGGACAGGATTTCCAGGATTTACACGGAGCCGTCCCAGGAGTAGTTGCCGTCATGCAGCGAATGGACGGGAATCTTGAGCTTCGGCTCCAGACAATCCCGTCAATCCTGCAAATCCTGTAAATCCTGCCTGCCGGCCGAGGCCGATACCACGCTCTCCCCGACTCCGCGAACATGCATGAACGCAGCTGATCGACAGCCGCCAGTCGTCAGCTTTCCGTCTTCAGCACGTACCCGCTCCCGCGTACCGTGTGAATGAGCGGCCGCCCCTGTTCGCGGTCGATTTTCCGCCGCAGGTAGTTGATGTACACATCCACGACGTTCGTGAGCGGGTCCAATGGCTGGTGCCAGACGTTCTCGCTGATCATCTGTCGCGAAACCACGCGTCCCATGTTGCGCATGAGATACTCCAGCAACGCGTATTCCTTCTGCGTGAGTTCAATGCGCTGTCCGCCGCGTTCCACGTGGCGGGAGATGGGATCCACCGACAGGTCGTCCACCCGCATCACGGCGCTCTCGGCGGTGAGCGTGGACCGGCGCAGCAGTGCCTTCACGCGCGCCACGAGCTCGGCGAAGTCGAATGGTTTGGCGAGGTAATCGTCCGCGCCGGCGTCCAGCCCGCTCACCCGATCCGGTACCGAGCCGCGCGCCGTGAGCATCAGCATCGGCGTGAGAAATCCACGCGACCGCAGCTCGCGTGCGACATCCACACCGCTCATGCGCGGAAGACCAAGGTCGAGAATGATGAGGTCGGGCGCATGGTCCAGCGCGGCATGCAATCCCTCTTCACCGTCCTTGGCCGTGCGCACGGTGTACCCCTCCCGCTCGAGAATGCGGTTCAGCACCGTGAGCAGGTCCAGATCATCGTCAATGACCAGTACGGTCGTCCCACCGTTCAATGGCTCAGTCATGGCGGCTCTTATATAACGGCTGAAGACGCGGCTGCCAAGCGCTCCCCTTGTACGGCGCACCGTACTGCCTTTTCTTACCGCGATGCTGCGCGAACGGATGTATCAGGGAGTGTGGGCAGGGCTCATCGCCTCGGCGGCACTCGCCGGCCTCCTCATTGGATTCGGACGCGCACACGGCGCCGTCTTTCAACCACTCAACTCCATCGCGCATGTGACCTATGGCACGCGCGCCCTGTTGCTCGATGAATTCCGCGCGGCGGTCACCCTCAGCGGCGTCCTGATTCTCATTGTCGCCATGGTGATCTGGGGAATCGTCCTCGCCGTCCCCGCGGGCCGCCTGCGCGGGATCCCGCTCTTCATCGCGGCGCTCGTCGTGAGCGCCGTGTCCTTTGTGTTCAATCACTTCATCCTCCCCAGCCGGGTAGCTCCCGGCCTCGACCAATTGCTGACGCATGGTGAGATGGTAGCGCTGTACCTTGTCATGGCGATAGCCCTGGCGATCGGTGCGGGGTTGGCCACACCACTGGCACGGCCGCCGGCGGCGTTGCCCGGGAGCAACGATAGCAAGTCGAGCGCCACAGCAAATGTGGCGGAACCGTGACATGCATCACCTCTCAGTCGTGAAAGGGACAGCTATACGTTCCGGGAACTTTCAGTATTGCCGTGTGTTGGAGCGTTGGACGATGCGCGGCAACCGAACGGCCCCGCTCTTGCGCTCTGCGCAGTGCAGACGCTCGGTCTCCCGGGTGCGGATGCGCACCCATGGCAGTTTCACCCTGTTGGGAGGGACAATGGATTTTCTGGTGATGCTCGAGGAAAGCCCTGAGCAGTCGCCGGTTCTGGCGCGAGTGGATTCCGTTCCTGCGGTGCTGTCGTCGGAACGACGGGCCCGGGATGTCGTCACGCTGTATGGGACGCCCCGGACCGAATCGCTTGCCCTGGCACTTGCCGCGGCGATGGAAAGCCATCGCGCCGGCGGAGACTACGTGGGTGCGTTCCGCCACCTCGGCCTCTGGCCCGAGCGTGGAGCGGTGGGAGATGAAGCGTGGCGCGATGCGAAGACGGGCGATCTCGTGACGCGCGACCTCGATTACCCGCTGGATGTCCTCAACCCGGCCGCGCACGAGCTGCTGGCCCGGGTCGGGAGCAGGCTGCAACGACTGATCGCCGGACTCGCGATGCCCGACTGGCCGGAGGGTGTGCTGCGCGCGATCAGCATTTCCATCGAACCCGTTGCCGACCACGCCCGCGGCGCGATCAACCGGCTGGATGAGTTCCTGGACACGTTCCGTGAAGCGGATGCGCTCACCTTTGAGTACGAGGGAGACTAGCGAGTACTGCTCCGTCTGACGATTCGCCGCATGATGCGACGGAGGCCGCCCCACCCTGGGCGGCCTCGTACGTTTCCAGCCGGAATTTTCGCGCGCCGCGCGGACGCCGTTCCCTCCGCCGCCGGCAGCATCTCCCCGTACCGCCCGAATCCCGCGCGGCGAACCAGTGCCCACCCGATGCCCGCTCCCGCACACTGGATGAGCACGTGCGTCACATCCAGGAAGCGCTCCGCGACGACGATCTTGCCGAATTCGAGTACCACCGACAGGTACACCACAGGCCACATGCCCCGCAGCCATCCCTCGCGCCGCACCGGCCAGACCGCGACCAGTGCGCCGAGCGGCAGAAAAAGGAGAAACTGCGCGATGATGTCGGTCACGGTGAACAGATCGAAACGGGCCGAGAGCGCCATGAGCGGCACGAGGTGGATCGCGCTGAACTGTTCCGCCATGGATTGCGCCGTGACCTGCAACCGGAATGGCCGCCAGCTCCAGAACATGACCGTTACGCCGTACGCGACAGCCAGGAGCGCCGGCCGGTCGCGTCCGCGGACGCGCCGGCTGAACGATGGCAGCAGCCGTGCGGCGAGCAATGCGCCGGCGGCGACCGCCACGACATGGGTCAGCGCCGCGCCGATCAGCACTGGCTGTTCCACCACTCCGTGGATGACTTCGAGAACTGGAAACAGGATGAGACCGGCGAGGGCAGCCAGCAGCCCCGCGGCGCGCAGCGACACTCCTGCCTCCGCCAGTGCCGCGACGGCAAGGAAACCGGCCGGCAGGAAGAGCAGGACGTCGGTCAGTGGTATCTCGCCTACCGAGCTCGCCCGCATCGCCACCACGCCACGGGCGATCCGCGCGAACGGACTGCCGCCGATGTTCGGGAGCAGGTCCTGTCGCAGGAGCGGGTAGAACGACTCCATGCAGACGGCCACGCCATAGCTCAGGGCGAAAATGATCGCGGGGATCCCCACGTAGGACCGCTTGCCCCTCCGTGCCTCCACGATGTCCAGTGCAGCAACGGTTGCGAGCGCTCCCAGCAGACCGCCGAGGGTATTGGTGGTAACGTCGAGCAGGCTCGACTCGCGCACCGCCGAGAAGAGCTGCAGCGTCTCCACGCCCGAGCTGGCCACGAGCGACAGGACCGTCACGATACCCACCGAGCGCCACGGGCGTGCCGACCGTGAAGTCGCGATCCAGACGGCACCGAGTCCGGCGAAGATCAGGACGTTGCGCGCCCCATCAACCAGGTCGTGCAACGCGAGATGTGGGTGCAGGGCACGTGCGAGCCGGAAGTGCACTTCGGCCGGCGATGGGTCGAAGTGCAGATCGGCGAGCGTCGCGATGAGGATCACCACGAGATACGCCAGGCGCGCCGCCGTCACGCGCTGCGGTGTCAGAGCCGAGGGATGCAAGCGCTCGGGCTATTCGTTGTCCAGCAGCGGCACGTGCTGTCCGTGCGATGCGTGCCAGTAGCGGAAGTAGTTGGCGGCCGTCTCGAGCACGTAGCCGTAGTCGCCGAAGCCGGCGCCGGCGGCCATGCTCGCGGCCCGGAGAACTCGCTTGCGCAACAGGGCTCGCGGGAAATCGCCGGCACGGAGTACCCTTCGGGCTTCCTGCACCTGATGACGCCGGCGGCCCAGCGCGATTTCCTTCGCGTTGGCTCGATCCCATTGCGCGGATCCGGTGTCGCTGGACGGCAGGGGGCACGGTACATGTCCCGGATACGTCTGCCAGGGTACCGACCGCGCGACAGCCGGGAAGAGCGCAAACCACTTCATGTAGAACTCGTGCCGGAGGCAGCGGTCACCCGGCACCGACATGACGATGGAGACGAGGTCGGAATCGAGAAACGGAAGCTGGTACTCCGTGCGATGCAGATCGAGCGCTTCGAAGTGCGCGGAGAGATGTCGTCGCTGATCGTTGCGCATGAGAAAGAGGTGAAACGCCCGGATGCGGTCAGCGCCGTGAATGGAGTCGAGTTCCGCATGGACGCCATCGTACGGGACGTCGCCCAGCACCGCCAACGCGTCGCGCGTGAGCAGGCGCCGAGGCACCGTGATGCGCTCTTCGGCAAGGTACGTCCGGATGGCACGCCTCTCGTCCCCCGCCGCGAGCGCGGCGGCCGTAGCGGGACGAACATACACGTGGCCAAGCGCCACGCTCCCGCCGTCGCCTGACCAGACCAGGGACGGGCGCGCGACCGCCGCATTCGCGCGCTTCGGCGATGCCGCCCAGGCCCGCGCCATGAGCATGGTCCACTCCGGGCGCTCGGTCCCCCGGGGAATCTCCTCGTGCTCGGTGCCGAGCGCCGTGGCAATCAGCCGGCTGAACCGCTGGTCCTGCGTACCGGCGCGCGCGAACGTGAATGTGTGCACGCGCGCCTGCAGCGCCAGCAGCGCGACGACCACCGCACGTGAATCGAGGCCGCCGCTCAGAAAGGCAACCGTCTCGCGGTCTTCCGCCAGGCGCACCCGTACCGCCTCCGAGAAGGTGCGGTACGCGCGCAACGCCAGCGTATCATCACTCTCCGCGTCGGGCGCAATGTCATCCCAGCGCCAGTACGCCCGGGAAACCAGGTCCGGTCCGGTCGCAACGAGCCGCTCGCCCCCATTCAGCAGCATGATCGTGGAGTACGGCGTCCGCACACCCAGCGGAAATCCGAACGTCGTCAGCTCCGTTACCCCACGCAGGTCTGCCACGCGCTGCACCGCCGGCGTGTGCTCGAGGATGCGCAGCGCGCTCGCGAAGATGATGGAGTCGTCCGTGACGGAGACGTACAGCGGGCGGATCGCGAGCTTGTCGGTCACGAGCGTCAGGCGCCCATCGCGCGGATCGAACTGCGCGGCGCTGAATACCCCGCGCGCGGTGCGCAGGATGCTCCAGTCTCCGCTCACCGAAGCCTCGTGCAGCCAGCGCGCGTCGTCCGCGCGGTTGCGCCGCGACTCCGGGGATGGCGCCGCGAACAGCGGCTCACCGGTCATCAGGGTCACCACGCCGCCATCGTCCACCTGCTGAGCAGGCACGCCGAAGGCGCCGACATCCACCTTGACCAGGTGGCAGCGCGGGTCATTGACGACCGTCAGCGATTCTCCCGGATGGCGGGAGAGCGCCGCGTCGAGCGCGTCGCAACTGGCGCGGTCCACAGGCCGGCCGGGTATCCGGCTGTAGATCCCCGCGATGAGTGTCACAGGCGGATCCGCCTCGGGTTGCCGCGTGTCGCACGGCTTGACGCGGGGCGGCCGTGGTCGCACGCTTGACGCATGCGACATTCCACCAGCCGGGCTCGTCCATCCCGCCAGCATGCCCCGGCCTCCGAGCGCGTCTTTGAAGACGCGCTGTCGCGCCTCTGGAGTGCCGGCTTGGCCACGGCATCCCAGAGCATTGACGCAGTGCTGTTCACCTGCATCAGCGAGCCGCGCGAGGCGCACCGGGCCGTGAGCGTGAGCATGGAATTCGACCTCCTGGGCGCCACGCCGGACGATTTGCGCACGCTGCTCACGGTTGCGCCACGAGTTGGTCTGCTGTGAACGTGGAGTGCACGCGCCACAGGCGCCCTCAACCGGGTGAGTTCACGGCAATCCGGAAGATCGCCGGATGCCGAAGCGAGTCAAGCCCGTCCGCGCGCCGTCTTGCCTCTCTTCCGACTCCGCCGTAGCATAGCGAAAGAGCCTGTCAGGCAGCCAAGCGAGGGAACGCCTATGCGGGAGTACACCAGTTCGGAAATCCGCAACGTGGCCGTTGTGGGACATGGGGGCTGCGGCAAGACCACCCTGGTGGATGCACTCGCGTTCGTGTCCGGCGCGAGCAAGCGTCACGGGTCGGTCAAGGATGGTACGGCACTCACCGATCACGCCCCCGAGGAAATCGAGCGCAAGTACTCCATCAACCTGGGATGCGCTTACGCCGAATGGATGGACACGAAGATCAATCTCATTGACACGCCGGGCTATCTGGATTTCCAGGGTGATGCCATTGCCGGCGTGGTCGCCGCCGACGGCGCGCTGGTGGTGGTGAGCGCCATTGGCGGCGTGGAAGTCGGCACGGAAAAGACCTTTCACGAGGCGGCGGACCGCAAGGATCCCGTGCTCTTTGTCGTCTCCATGCTCGACAAGGAGAACGCCAGCTTCGACCGCGCGTACGAATCCATCAAGTCGCGTCTCACCAGCAGGGTCATTCCGGTCGAGATCCCGGTTGGGGAAGGTCCCGATTTCCATGGGATCATCAACCTGTTCTCCCGGAAAATGCACGCCTACCGGAAGGGCACCACGGCCGGTGAATACGAGGAAGTGGATGTGCCCGCAGAGCACCAGGCACGCTTCGACCGCTACTACCAGGAGCTCATCGAGACGATCGCGTCCACCGACGACTCCATGCTCGAGCGCTATCTGGACGGCGGGGAGATCACGCGCGATGAAGCCATCGCCGCCATGAAGGAGGGGATGAAGCGCGGTGAGCTCTTCCCGCTCTTCACCCTGTCCGCCGAGCTCACGTACGGCACGCGCGCGCTGCTCACCAAGATGGTGGAGCTCATGCCGTCGGCGTACGACATGGAGGAGCTGCACGCGCTCAAGGGCGCCGAAGGCAACCAGTCCGTGGAAATTCATGCGCGCGATGACCAGCCCTTCTGCGCGCAGGTGTTCAAGACGCTCTCCGAGCCGCACGTCGGCGACGTGTCGTTCTTCCGGATCTTCTCCGGCATGGTCGTGAACGGACAGGATGTCTTCAACGCCACGCGGAACGGTGTGGAGAAACTGGGCCACCTGTCCGTGGGGCAGGGCAAGGATCGCACGGAGGTCCAGCGGCTGCACGCGGGCGACATCGGGTGCGTGGCCAAATTGCGCAACACGCACACGAACGACACGCTCTCCACGCGCGAGCATCCGGTGCGGCTGCCGGACATCCACTTTCCCGAGCCGCTGGTGGTGCTCGCGGTGCACGCGACGTCGCGCAACGACGAGGAGAAGCTGCAGCAGGGGCTGCACCGGCTGCACGATGAAGATCCGACGTTCGAGACGCGCTACGATCCGGAGACGCACGAGACGCTGCTCACCGGCCTCGGCGAGCGGCATCTCGAGGTGGGGATGTCGAAGCTCAAGCGGAAGTTCGGCGTGACGGGCGAACTGACGCGTCCCAGGGTGGCGTACCGCGAGACGATCAAGGGGCGCGCCGAGGGGCAGGGACGGCACAAGAAGCAGACGGGCGGGCGCGGCCAGTTTGGCGACTGCTGGGTGCGCATCATGCCGCTGCCACGGGGGGAGGGGTACGTGTTCGATGACCAGATCGTGGGCGGCGCGATCCCGGGGAAGTTCATTCCGGCGGTGGATCGCGGCATCCAGGAGGCCGCCGCGCGCGGCGTGCTGGCCGGCTTCCCCATGGTGGACTTCCGGGTGGAGTGCTTCGACGGCTCCTACCATTCGGTGGACTCGAACGAAATGTCGTTCAAGATGGCGGGCATCCAGGCCTTCCGCGCCGTCGCGCCCAAGTGCAAGCCCGTGCTGCTGGAGCCGCTCGATGAGCTGGACATTCGCACGCCTGACGAGTTCATGGGCGACGTGCTGGGCGACATTTCCGCGCGGCGGGGCCAGATCCTGGGTTCCGGTCCGTCGCCGGACGGCCGCGGCACGCAGGTTCGCGCGCTGGTGCCGCAGGCCGAGCTGCATCTCTACGCGACGCATCTGAGTTCGATGACGCGCGGCTACGCGACGTTCACGAGGCGATTCCGCGGGTATGAGGAGATGCCGGCCGATGCGGCGCAGCGCATCATCGCGGAAGCGGGGAAGACGCGGGAGGAGGCGATGGCGGAGGCGTGATGGAGCAAAGGGGCAGCCCATGGGCTGCCCCTTGGCTCCATCACGGGAAGCGGCGGCCGAAGGCCGCCTGCGGGAAGCAGCCGCCTCCGGCGGCCTGGGGGAAGCGGGCGGCTCCCTTGCGGGAGCGCCCTGCGGGAAGCGCCGGCCGGGCCCACCGGCCCGGCCGCTGCGGGAAACGACGCCCCCACCGTTCCCCTGCACGCGCCAAAGGCGCACCGCTTCCCGTCACTCCCCGTCGCGCGTAAGTTCGCAACCTGCACCCCTGGTCCCTAGCCCCTATCCCCCCTTCCCCCATGCATCGATCACTCCTCGCTCTGTGCCTCCTGCTCGGCGCGGCGCCCGTCGTGGCGCGCGCGCAGCAAGCAGGCCGAATCACGGGACGGGTGACGGACGCGTCGTCCGGCGGCCCGGTCGAGAATGCCCAGGTCACGATTTCCGGTACCCGGCTCGGTACACAATCCGGGCAGGATGGCTCGTACACTATGGCCAACGTGCCCGCCGGTGCCCACACGCTCCTCGCCAAGCGCCTCGGCTACGCGCCCGCGCAGCAGGACGTGAACGTCAGCGCCGGCGCCCCTGTCACAGCGGACTTCAAGCTCAAGCCCATTGCCCTCACGCTCAGCGCCACCGTCGTCACCGGTACCACCGCGCCCACCGAGAAACGCGCCCTCGGCAACAGCATTACCTCCGTGGCCGGCACCGAGATCGAGTCCAGCAATTCCACGACCGCGGACGGCGCGCTCCAGGGCATGATTGCCGGCGCGCAGGTCACGCAGAACTCGGGCAACCCGGGCGGTGGCGGCATCTCCGTGCGCTTGCGCGGCACCAGCTCGCTCATCTCCGGCTCCGAGCCGCTCTACGTCATTGACGGCGTCATCGTGGACAACAACTCCGATCAGCTCATCAACCTCGGCGCGCGAAGCAACGTCCAGAACCGCCTGGCCGACCTCGATCCCGATGACATCGACCACATCGAAGTCATCCGCGGCGCCGCGGCGGCCGCACTCTACGGCTCACGCGCGAACAACGGCGTCATCCAGATCTTCACCAAGCACGGACGCGAAGGGCCGCCGCGCATCACGCTCTCCTCGCGCTACACCTCGCAGAGCACGCCCGAACGCCTCAAGCTCAACCTGTATCCCTTCGACTCGCTCGGCGGCTCCCCCGTGAAGCGCTACGACTACCAGGACGAGATCTTCCACACGGGCTACGTGGCGGACAATCACTTGAGCCTGAGCGGCGGCGACGCCCGCTCCACGTACTACATTTCCGGCGGCTGGACCAGGGACGACGGCATCATGCGCGCCAGCAGCGCCGACCGGAAGTCCGTACGCCTCAACCTCACCCAGCAGCTCTATTCCACGCTGCGCCTCACCGTGGGCGGCGACTTCACCCGCACGCACGACGAGTTCCTGCCCAACGGCGAGCAGACCATGGGTGTGCTCACGGCGGTGCTGTTCACGCCGACGACGTACAGCTACTTCCCCGTGGGCGGTGCCTATCCGCGCGCGTATCTCGGCGGCGCCTTCTCCAATCCGCTCGACGTCATCGCCAACTGGACCGCGCCGCAGGACGTCTCGCGCTTCTCCGGCAGCGCGCGGATGGATTTCAACCCCTTCCAGCACCTGGCCGTCAGCTACACGCTTGGCTACGACGGCTATCAGCTCGAAGCCGACCAGTACATTCCGCGCGGCAGCCTCGCGGCGCAGCCCACGGGGAGTTCCGCCGCCGTGCTGCGCAACTCGCGCATTCTGGACAACAGCGGCGTGGCGACGCTCACCACGCCGGCGGGCGCCATGACCTTCCAGAGCTCCGTCGGATTCAACTACACCGATCAGCACCTCACCGCCACCAGCGCGTCGTCGCAGGATCTCTTTCCCACGGGCACGCTCGTGAGCGCGGGTGCCACGCCGTTTGCGGGGCAGGGGATCACCGAGATGGCCACGCTCGGCTTCTATGGACAGGAAGTGCTCAACTGGCGCGATCGGTTGTACCTCACCGGCGCCGTCCGCTGGGATGCGTCGTCCACCTTCGGCGCCGACCAGCGCTGGCAGCTCTATCCCAAGCTCTCCGCGAGCTACGTCATGTCCGACGAGTCCTGGTTCAAGGAGTCGGGCATTCACAACGCGTTCAGCTCGCTGCGCCTGCGCGGCGCGCTCGGCTACGCGGGCAACCAGCCGTCGCTGGCGAATGCGTATGCGCAGTACGACTCGTACGCCCGCGCGGTGAGCGGCACGCGCGTCGGCGTCGTGAACACGCTCGTACTGGGCAATCCCGATCTCAAACCGGAGCGACAGCGCGAATTCGAGTTCGGCGCGGACATGGGCTTCGC
The DNA here is from genome assembly GCA_036393195.1 of Gemmatimonadaceae bacterium. Classification (GTDB taxonomy): domain Bacteria; phylum Gemmatimonadota; class Gemmatimonadetes; order Gemmatimonadales; family Gemmatimonadaceae; genus JADGGM01. The sequence goes on from DASVWN010000117.1 coordinate 26,610, forward strand.
GAAGGATCGCGTCTCGCTCGAAGCCACGTACTACGACAAGAAGCTCACCGACCTGCTGCTCATCGCGCCCCTCCCCACCAGCAGCGGTTTCACCTCGCAGTACCAGAACGTGGGTGCCATGACCAACAAGGGCGTCGAGCTCACGCTGCAGACCATCAACGTGGAGACGCCGACACTGCGCTGGACCACGCGCGCCACGTATTCCGCCAATCGCAACAAGGTGACGGAGCTCGTGGCGCCCTTCACGGTGGGCTACATCAATCGGGTGTCCGTGGGCCAGCCGGTGGGGTACTTCTACGGCCAGTACTACCAGCGCAACGCCGACGGGTCCATCAAGACCGACTCACTGGGCAAGCCGCTGCGCAGCGGGCTGGACCCCAGCATTCCCGCGTCAAAGAAGATCGGCGACCCGAATCCCGACTGGATCGGCTCGCTGCTCAACGAATTCCAGCTCGGCAGGCGGCTCAGCGCACGGGTGCTCTTCGACGGCACGTTCGGCAATCAGGCACTCGATCTCACGCGGCGCATTCTCGATGCCGATGGCACGGGCGCGGATGCGGCGCTGCAGCTCGCGGGCAAGCTCCCCAAGGGCTACCTCGCGGCGCGACTGCCCATTTTCGAGGAGTACGTCGAGGACGCGTCGTTCGTGAAGCTGCGCGAGGTCTCCGTGAGCTATTCCCTCAACGATGTGGCGAAACGCCTGGGATTGAGCGCGTGGTCGGTGACGGTCTCCGGCCGGAACCTGCACACGTGGACGAAGTACCGCGGACTGGATCCCGAAATCAACCTGTTCGGCCAGAACACCGTGGAGCGCGGCAACGACTTCGCCGGCATCCCGATCCCTCGTTCGTTCGGCATCAGCACATCCATCACCTACTGAGCCCACGGAGACATCCATGCGCATGCGCACATTGATCGTTCCGCTCGCGGGGGTGGCCGTGCTCGCGAGCTGCAGCCTCGATCTCACCAATCCCAACACCGCCAGTCAGCAGTCCACGCTCACCACGCACGACGGGATCATTGCGCTCGCTGTCGGATTGCAGTCCCGCTATGGCGAGACGATGGACAACTTCGCCTACCCCGGTGGCTTCATCACCGATGAAATGGGCGCGCGAACCGGCGCGCTGCTCTCATACCGCGACGCGGAGAACGGGATCCTGTTCAACACGTACGACGCGGTGGAGACGTCATGGCAGGCGCACTATCGCGCCATCAAGACCGCCAACGATGTCATTGCCAACGCGCCCGGCGTCGCGCTCACGGACTCCACGCTCAGCGGCATCATGTCCATGGCGTTTCTCGTGAAGGCAATGTCCTATGGGCAGCTCGTGCAGCAGTATCAGGACGCCGGTGTCAACCTCACCACCATCGGCCAGCCGGGTACCTTCGTGGATCGGGCGAGTGCCATGGACACCGTGCTCGCGCTCCTCGATTCCGCGCTCGCACGCTATCAGGGCGTGGTTCCCGGCAGCGAATTCAGGACCAGCGTTCTGGCCCCCGGCTTCGATCTGCTCAACACCATCTACGCGATGCAGGCCCGCTATCACCGGTTGACGAACGACTGGGCCGGTGCGCTCGCCGCCGCCCAGCAGGTGAACCTCGGCGTCGTGTCGCAGGTCCCGTTCAGCGCGCAGGAGATCAATCCGATCTACAATCGGAGCGAGCTCGCCGGCTACATCTATCCGCGCGACACGCTGCGCCAGGAGGCCGAGCCCGGCGACCAGCGCGTCGGCTTCCACATTGGTGGCGACACCGTGCCGGGGAACGTCCGTCCGCTGCGACATTTCGCGCAGTACCAGTCGGCCGATGCGCCGATCGCCGTGTACTATCCCGCGGAGATCCGGCTGATCATCGCCGAGGCGGCCGCCAACGCGAGTGACCTCGGCACCGCGCGCGACGAGATCAACGCGGTGCGGACGGAGTGTGGCTCAGGATTGCATGAGCCGCAGCCCTGTCTCCCGGCGCTGACGGATACGGATCTGCCGACGCAGGCGGACGTGATCGCGCAGATCTATCACGAGCGGCAAATCTCGCTCTTCGCCACGGGCCTTCGCTGGGAGGATGCACGGCGGCTGAACTCCGTGGGTGGCCCCGGCGCGATCGCGAAGCGGTGCTGGCTGATCTATCCGCAGAGCGAGAGCTCGATCAATCCGAATACGCCGGCCGATCCGGAGCCGTCGGAGCCGTCTGCGACGGCGGAGACCTGCGGGCAGTAGGTGACGGGAAGCGGCGAGCGGGGTCAGAGTA
>DASVWN010000118.1:0-5822 GCA_036393195.1 Gemmatimonadaceae bacterium
CCGGGTGATGAGCGCCCCGAGATCGTGACCGATCAGCTGGTGTGGGAGCCCGTCGCCGGCCAGCCCGGGTTCGCGATGGATGCCGCTGCGTACTTCGCGTCCGTGTGGGGCGAGTAGCCGGGACGAGATCGCACGGGCCTCGGCCTGCGCCGGCGCGACGACAACCAGCGGCAGCGATGCGGTCTGGGCAGCTCCCCCACCATTCAACGCGAGATGAATCACCGTGCTGCCGGGCTGTAGCGCTCGCAGCATGCCGTTTACTACTGTCGCCACTCTCGCGTCGTCGCTGGTCCACGAGATACCTGCAGTGAGCGGAGCGTTACTCTCGACACACGTCCAGTAGGTGCCGCCGAAATCGGACGGCACTTGCTCGGCGTGGCTCGTGTACGCCTGAAGCGGAACGCTGTCGCCGACCGTGAGCGTGTCGTTGAACCGCTGTCCCCAATATCCACTGTAGCCGACAACCGAGATGGAGACCCCCGAGCAATCCGGAATCTGCGACTGCGGCCTGGAACCGGTCAGGGCGTCGAGGCCACATGATGCCACAACACTTGTCAGGGCGGTGATGGTGACGATGAGTGCCAGGGTTCGATTGCGCATGGCGGCTGCCTCCTCTTCGGTGCTCCGTGAGCTTTCCGGCGGCGACCTGCGTGCTCGCCGCGTGGCTGCGGAACATGATCGGAGTTGGCAGAGGGCCGGACGATCAGTCAGATGACGTAGTTGCCAACGGAGATGGCGTAGATCTTCGCCGCCCCGCGACATCGTTTCGGATGCCGCCGCAAATGCCACGAGGGAGTGACTCGACCAGAGCCACCCCCTCGTGTCGCGACGCCGCGTACGGCCTGCGTACGCGAAGCTGCCGTCGCGCTACTCTGCTGCGTGGATCATTTGGCCGTTCTGGTGCAATCTCCGCCAATCGCGGTCGTGGAGATCGGGTAGAAGCGCATCTGCGCGAGCTTCAGCCCCGTATTGTCGTATTCCCAGAAATACCCGGTCCCGAGATCGGAGAACAGCGGAACCAGTTGCAGCGTGGTCACCGTGGGATCCGTGCTCACGTTGGCGCACACCTGAAGGAGCTGCTTGCTGACGTTGACGAACTTCTGACCACCCGCCGTGCGCTTGAGGCTCACGCTCAGATCGCCCGAGTTGCACCACGTGGTGCCGGTGGAGATTTCCGTGAAGCAGCTCGTCATCGTGGCGCTGCCATTCGGCTTGCCCAATGCTCGCACCCACACCGAGTACGCCAGGTTGCCGCTCCCGTCGTCGGGATTCGGAAGCTGGAAGGCCGCGGTGCCATCGGTCCCGTCGGCGTCGAGCACCTGGTAGTCGCCTTCGGTGAGATTGATCTGCGTGGTGCCGAACAGGTTCACGAAAATGCGGCCACCATTGCCGCCGGTAAAGTTGGGTGACAGGCCCTTCGGAACACCGATGATGTTGAGGTTGTAGTGCGCACCGCTCGGCGCGCCGTTCCCCGTCGTGGCCACCGATAGACTCGGCGAGCGCGCGGCGGTGAGTGGAGGAGCGGTGGTCTGGGTGTCACAGGCGGCCAGGGAGAGCGCCGCGAGTGTGGAGAGTGTACCGACGATGAGTCCTGCCCGGGTCGAACGCATACGACCTCCTGCGGGTGACTGTTCGGCGGCTCGACTGGCCTGGCACGCGGTGCGCTCACGACGTGCGGTAGCCTCGTGGCTTTGCGTCCCCGCCTTTCGACGGGTTTGCCGTTCTCGCGGGACCGCGAAGGCCGCGCGAAGGTATGGGGGACACTCGTACCCTGTACGAGGACGACGACGATGAGCGAATGGTCACGGAGGGGGCGGAAGCGTTCCTGGCATCGATGCGAGCTGCGCCGACTAGCGTGGCTGCTCGGCGAGTCTGCTGCACTCGGCCGCATCAGCCATCCGACCCGGGATCTCGTTTGCGCCTGGAACGACCCCGACGTGATGACGCAAGCATCGCCCGCATCAGGAGCACATCCTGCCGATCCTTCGGACGATCCGCTGCTTCCTTGGATCGGACGATATCCTCGAGGCGCGCCACGGCGACCTCTTCGCCAAAGAGCCTGAAGTGCTCTGCAGTTCGCGCGAGATCGTCGTAGCCCGCGGTGCCGGACGGCTCGAACGCAATGTCCAGTCGGCCGGCATTGGTAACGAGGTTCCACACGTCAGAGCGCCTAAGCATCGCCGCGCTCGCATCGAATGGCAGTCCCTCCGGTACCGCCTCCGTGTAGACTCGCGCCTCCAGCGCACGGAGCGCCGCGGCGAGCCGGATCAGATTGGAGTCATCCCGTGCCGGCGTGATGTCGGCATCCGCCGTGACGCGAGGTAATCCGTACAACCGTGCGCCGAGCGCACCGATGAGCACGAATCGGACACGGTGCCTGCGCAGGGTCCGCAGCAGACGCTCCGGGTCAAGCGGGGCGATGTCAACCACGCGTCGGGTGCGCGACGAACCGGTTGATGTTGGCGACTTCGCGCAGCCTGTCTTCCGGAGTGAGACGGAGGATGCGCGGCACATCGTCGAGCAGTTGGCGATCGAGCACCAGTTTCGGGCGCAGCTCGGTCGCGAGCTCGAAGCCGGCGGCACGCAGCAGGCGCTCGACGGTGTCCACGGTTGGGCTGGTGGTGCCGAGCTCGATGCGCGCAACAACGGATTGCGCGGTGTGAGCGCGCTTCGCCAGTTGGCGCTGCGTGAAGGCGGCCTGTTCCCGCGCCTGCCGGACGATCGTGCCAATCGGTTTGGCGGCCATGGCACATGATAGCTTCTTAGCTATCAGATTGCAAGGGTGGCCAGTGCTACCTCCTCCCCCCCGCATACCCCTCCCCATACAGCACCCTCCCCGGCCGCGCCCCCGTCATCTTCCCCTCCGCGATCACCGGCACGCCGTTCACCAGCACCCACTGCATTCCCACTGACAACTGATTCGGCTTCTCATACGTCGCCTTGTCCGCGACGGAGTCGGGGTCGAACACCACGAGGTCCGCCCACATCCCCTCCTTGATCACGCCGCGATCGGCGAGATGCTCGCGCTGCGCCGCCAGCGCGGTGAACTTCCGGATCGCGTCGGGCAGCGAGAGCAGGTGCTGCTCGCGCACGTACAGCCGCAGGATGCGCGGGAACGTCGCATACGCGCGCGGGTGCGGATGCTCCTGTCCCAGGATACCCTCGGGCGATGTGCCCGACGCGTCGTTGTCCACCGACACCCAGGGCTGCTCGAGCGCCAGCTTCACGTCGGGCTCCGACATGCCGAACACGGCGACCGACGTCTGCGCATCGTCCTTGACCAGAAGGTCGAACAGCGCGTTGATCGCGTCCTCGTGCCACATGGCGGCGATCTCGTCCAGTCGCTTCCCCTGGAGGTTGAGCAGCGCGCGATTGTCCACGGCCGTGATGAGCACGGCGTGCGGACCGGGGATCTCCTGCCACTCGTTGTCCCACGTCGTAGACGGTGTCAGCATGTCCTTGCGGATGCGCGCGCGCATCGCGGGATCCTTGAGTCGCGCGACGAGCTTCGCCGTGCCGCCGTCGTGCGCCCAGGGCGGCACGAAGGCGGACATGCCGTTCTCCCACGCGGTGTAGGCGTACGTGTCGGCGGCGATGTCGAGCCCGCTCCGTCGCGCGGAATCAATACGCGCCACCACCTGCGGCATCTTCCCCCAGTTGGCCTTGCCCGCCGTCTTGAGGTGGAAGATCTCGACGGGAATATGCGCGTCGCGCGCGATGCGGAAGGTCTCGTCGAGCGCGGCCATCTCGGTCTCGCCCTCGCTCCGCATGTGCGTCGCGTAGATGCCGCCGTACTGCGACGCCGTGGTCGCGAGTGCGATCAGCTCATCCGTCTTCGCGTACGGCGCGGGCGGATACTGCAGCGCGGTGGACACGCCCAGCGCACCTTCCCGCATGGCCTGCGCGACGAGATCCTGCATCTTGTGCAACTCGTCCGGCGCGGGCGTGCGGTCGCCGTAGCCGAGGACCATCTCGCGCACCGACGCCGCACCGACGTACGTGCCGATGTTGATGCCGATGCCCTGGCTTTCGAGTCGCGCGAAGTACTGCGCCAGCGTGCGCCAGTTGGCGTCGATACCATAGTGCTGATACGTGGGGGCGTCCTCGGCGAGCATCGCGCTGTCCAGCGGCGCCACCGACTCGCCCTCGCCGGTGATCTCGGTGGTGATGCCCTGGAAGATCTTGGACGGCAGCCGCGGGTCCACGAGGATGGTGAGCTCGGACTGGCCCAGCATGTCGATGAAGCCGGGCGCGACCACCATTCCATGGGCGTCAATGGATTGCTTCGCGGTGGCGTGCGCCAGATCGCCGATGGCGGCGATGTGTCCGTCGCGCACGCCCACATCGGCCGCGTACCACGGTGAGCCCGTGCCATCGATGACGTGGCCGTGACGGATGATCACATCGTAGGGGGCGGTGGACTGGGCGGAGGCCGTGAGCGGCGCGGCGAGGAAGAGAAGGAGGAGGGCGAGGAGGCGCGATTGGGGCATGAGGGGACTGGTGGGCAGGATGGATTGGAAGGCGGTTGATCGATAGTCAGGAATGAGGCTACAATCCTTGCGTACTACATTGTAGCATACTACATTGTAGCACGTGTAACGGCGGCATCATGGAACCCTACCCTTGTACCTCCATTTCATTGAGACGGCGGTTTTCACGAGGCGCATAGTCGGACTCGGTCTCGAAGATGAACTTCGCCAGTTACAGAGTGAGTTGCTTGCGAATCCGGCTGCGGGAGACACCGATGCTGGCACGGGAGGCCTGCGAAAGGTGCGAATGCCCGTGCTGGGCCGAAACGCGGGCAAGCGCGGCGGAGCGCGCGTGCATTATCTGCACCTTGCCGGACACGACGTAATCTACCTTCTCTTCGTTTACGGCAAGAAGGAGCAGGACACACTGATCCCCCAACAAAAGAAGCAGCTCAAGGCAGTTGCTGAGTCGATCAAGAAGGAATGGGATGGACGAACCTGATGATCCCGTATGCGGCGCGTTGCGTACCGCGATTCATGCGTTCTTCCTCGTTGTCGCTGAGGGTGGCAAGAGAATATGAAGAAGGAATTGTTTGCTGAGCTCATGGAATCAGCAGGTGAGGCATTCGAACACGCTCGTGGGAAGCGGGATCTCCGCACGACAGTACTTCCGGCAGCGCCAGCGCCCATGGGCGCCGACGACATTCGTACGATGCGGGAAGGCCTGAATGCGTCTCAGGCGGTTTTCGCGCGCTGTCTGAATGTGAGTACTCAGCTCGTACAAGCGTGGGAAGCAGGCAGGCGCCGGCCGGAAGGTGCTGCGCTGCGCTTGCTCGACATTGCGCATCGCGATCCGTCAGCCGTGTTTGCGGCCCTGGGCGGATTCGAAACGCGCACTACGCGTGGCACTGACGACCGTAGCGCGCCGGCCCGACGCGGACATTCGGGTCGTCGCGCAACCACTGGTGCATCGCGCAGCGGACACCGTGGAGCCAGGGGAATTCGATCGCACCGCGGCGGCACCTGACCTCCCCGTTGCTACGATTCTCGCGCCGGGTCGCCCACCCCTCCCCCCAGCACTTCGCCGAATAACCCCAGCAAGGTCTTCCAGTGCCGCTCCGCCTCCGCTGGATCGTGCACCGGCGTATCCGCCGGCACCCAGCCATGCCGCGCGTGGTACGTCTCGATCGTGTGCGCCACGCCGGCCTCCGAGAGCGCACGCTCCAGTCGCGCCTTCTGTGCATCGTCGAACCCGGCATCCTCCATCGCGCCGCCCACGTATACGCGCGCCGTGATCCGCGGCGCCAGCAGGTGCGGGCTGTCCGGCGCGTCGGTCGCGAGTCCGCTCGGATG
>DASVWN010000119.1:0-61572 GCA_036393195.1 Gemmatimonadaceae bacterium
CCTTGAAGGACCGTTCCGGGCCGGCGCCCCGCGCCAGGAGGTGATACCGCACCGCCAGTTCACCGCAGACACACTCATGAGGAGGAAGAGCAATCATGAAACACGCACGTTGTCTGTTCTGGCTGCCCCTCGTTGCCGTCCTCACCGGGCTTGTCGCTCCGCCGGTGCTCCCTGCACAGCAGGGCGGCACGATCACCGGACGTGTCACCGACCGGGATTCCAAGGGGCCCATTGCCAGCGCGCAGGTCCGCATTGTCGGCACGAATCGCGGCGTGCTCACCCGCGATGACGGCACCTATCGCATCACCGGCGTGGCGCCCGGCCGCGTCGAGCTGCGCGCGCTCCGCATTGGCTACTCCGCGCAGAGCCTGACCGTCACGATCACCGGCGATGAAACGGCGACTGCCGACTTCGCCCTGGCGACCAGTGCCACGCAGCTCGATGTCGTCACCGTCACCGCGTCAGGCGAGCAACAGCGCAAGCGCGAGACCGGAAACTCCGTGGAAGTCGTGGCGGTGGATTCGGTCCCCAAGGCCGCCATCTCCAGCTTCTCCGAGCTGCTCACCGGACGCGTTCCCGGCGTCGTCGTGCAGCAGTCGGGTGGCACCACGGGCAGCGGCTCGCGCATCCGTATCCGCGGCTCCAACAGTATCTCGCTCAACAACGACCCGCTCATCATTCTCGACGGTATCCGGGTGGACAACGGCTCCCAGTCGAGCACCATCGACGTTGGTGGCCAGGTGCCGTCGCGTTTCGACGACCTCAACTTCGAGGACATCGACAACGTCGAAGTGATCAAGGGACCGGCGGCGGCCGCGCTGTACGGAACCGCGGCGTCCAATGGCGTCATCCAGATCACGACGAAGCACGGACAACCGGGGCGCACGCAATGGAACATGTTCGCCGAGTACGGCCAGATCGCGAAGCCCACCGACTTCCCCGCGAACTTCGCGCAGCCCGGCACGGCGCCGGACGGCAGCGCGGTGGACGGCTGCTTTCTCCTGCTTCAGGAACTCGGCTCGTGCGCACCGAGTGGCGCGCTCAAATCGTTCAATCCGCTCGTGGCCAACAGTCCGTTCATTCAGGGCAATCGCGAGAGCTATGGCATCAACGTGTCGGGCGGGTCCGACGCCGCCACGTACTACGTGGCCGGCAACTTCGACTGGAATCGCGGTGTGTACGCCGTCAACACGGATCGCAAGACCAACATGCGCGCCAACCTGCACGCGCAGCTCAACAGCAAGACCGATCTCTCGGTGAACGTGGGATATCTCTCGAGCCACCTGCGGCTCCCGCAGAACGACAACAACATCCTCGGCATCGTTCCGAACGGCTTGCTTGGCAACGCGGTGGACGATCCCAAGCGGCATGGCTATCTCGCCATCACGCCGGACCAGTCGTTCAACATCAACACCCGGCAGGATCTGGAGCGGTTGACCGCGAGCGCCAGCAGCACGTGGAATCCGCTCTCGTGGCTCAGCCTGGTCGGTGTGACCGGGGTGGACTACAGCAACCGGTACGACAACGAGCTCACGCCGCCCGGCAAAGTCCCCTTTGCCGATCTGCCCGAAGGCAACCGGACGTCGAATCCGTACCAGATCTGGAATTACACCGCCAATCTGAGTGGAACGGCGACCTACGGCCTCACGTCGACGCTTTCCGCGACGTCCTCGCTGGGTGCGGCGTACAACAATGTGAAGACGCGCGGCACAAGCGCGTTCGGCCGCGGGCTCGTGGCCGGAACTGGGTCACTGGGCGGCACGACCGCCGGGTTCGCCGTGAGCGAGGTCAATCCGGATGTCGTCACGATCGGCGCGTACGGCCAGGAGCGGCTGGCCTGGCGTGACAAGGTGTATCTCGCCGGCGCCATCCGGGGTGATGAGAACAGCGCCTTCGGCAAGAATTACGGCCTGGTGTACTACCCGTCCGTGAGCCTCTCCTGGGTCATCAACGAGGAAGGCTTCTTCCCGAAGACTCGCTGGCTCAGTCAGCTTCGGCTTCGCTCCGCGTTTGGCGGCTCCGGACAGTCGCCGGCATTCCGTGATGCGGTGAGCTTCTACAACCCCGTGGCGGTCAAGACCAACGAGACGGATTCGCCCGCTGTCACGCTTGGCGGCGTGGGCAATCCGGCGCTCAAGCCGGAAAAGTCCTCGGAATACGAGGTCGGATTCGACGCGGGAATGTTCGACAACCGTGTCGGGCTGGTATTCACCTACTACACCAAGGACACGCGCGACGCGATCGTCGCCAAGAACCTGCCGCCGTCCACTGGTGCCGCCACGCAGCTGGTGAACCTCGGCAAGGTCAACAACAAGGGCTGGGAAGCCTCCGTGGATGCGAACGTCGTCACGACGGATCGCCTGACATGGAACGTGCGCGTGGATGGCACGAGCAACACCAACAAGCTCATCACGCTCGGCGCGGACACCACGCCGATCATCTTCGGGCTGGGTGGCGCCACGCAGCGGCACGAACAGGGCTTCCCCCTCGGCGGCTACTGGCAGCGCCCGTACACCTTCACGGATCTCAATCACAATGGCGTGATTGACGTGGCCAACTGCCCGGCCGTCGGCGGTGACGGCAATGGCTGCGAATTGCTGATCGCCGACAATCCGGTGTTTCTCGGCTCGCCGTTCCCGAAGTACGAATTCTCGTTCAACACGTCGGTCACGCTCTTCAAGTACTTCCGTGTGGGTGGCCTGCTGGATCGTCGCAGCGGTTACAAGCTCTACAACAGCACGGAAGCGTTCCGGTGCGCCAGTTTCTTCAACTGTCAGGCCGCGAACGATCCCAAGACGCCGCTCGCGCTGCAGGCGCGCGGCCTCGCCAGCGCGTTCGGCACGGATGCGGGGTACATCGAGGACGCTTCGTTCTGGAAGCTGCGCGAGCTGTCGCTCACGCTCATCGCGCCGAACAGCTGGATCAGGGAGCGCGGCATCTCCGGCCTGAGCCTCACCATCGCGGGACGCAATCTGAAGACGTGGACGAATTACACCGGGCTCGATCCGGAAATCAACTTCACCGGCTCGACCAACTTCACGACGGCAGACTTTCTCAGCCAGCCGCCCACGAAGTACTGGACCGCCCGCATCAACGTGAACTTCTGATGGCATCCCCGGACTCCTGGCATGGAGCACTGACAATGACTCGTCCGACCATTTCCACCCGGGGAGCACGCTCACCGCTCGCGCTCGCGTGCATTCTCGCGGCGCTCGTGGCGTGCGACCCATCCAAATTGATAAAGGTGCAGGACCCCGACGTGGCGCTTCCATCCACCCTGCACAGCAAGGAGGCGCTGCCCACCGTGCGCAACGGTGTCATTGGCGACTTTGCCGTGGCCTATGGCGGCAGCGGCAACGAGACCGAGGAAGGGCAGATCAGCTTCAGCGGGCTCATCACCGACGAACTCGTGAATTCCGAGACGTTCCCCACGCGCATCGAGCTCGACCGGCGACTGACGATCGGCTCGCACGCGCAGAACAACGCGGACAACCAGGACGTGTTTCTCGAGCTGGCGCGCGCACGCGCGTTCGCCGACTTCGCCTCGGCGCGGTACGGCGAGTTCGATGCGGGCAACGTGGGGCACGCGGAGGTGCTGAACCTGGGCGCGTTCGCGAAGGTGCTGTTCGCCGAGAACTACTGCTCGGGCGTTCCATTCAGCACACTGAACGAGGACGGCACGATCACGTTTGGTGAACCGCTCACCACGGAGCAGACGCTCGAGTCGGCGCTCGCGCAGTTCGATTCCGCCACGACCATCGCCGCCGCGGGTGGCAGCGACGTGCAGACCGATCTGGCCGCCGTGGGCAAGGCGCGCGCGCTCATGGATCTCGACCGCTACGCGGACGCGGGTGCCACGCTGGCCGCGGCGGGTGTGCCGGATGATTTCGAGTATGATATCGAATACTCGGACAACAGCGTGCGCCAGAACAACGGCGTGTGGGAATTCATGTTCAATGAAGGCAGGTGGAGCGTGGCGGATAACGAAGGCATCAACGGGCTGGACTTCGTGTCCGCGCACGATCCACGCGTGCAAACGGCGGATGGCGGCATCGGCTTCGACAACAGCACGCCGCTCATTCTGCCGTTGAAGTACGCGGACCGCGGGTCGTTCATTCCGCTTGCCACCGGTACGGAAGCGCGGCTCATCGAAGCGGAGGTCGCGCTGAGCAGCGGCGACGCCGGCACGTTCATGACGCGCTTGAACGGGCTGCGCACGTCGCATGGCATGTCATCGCTGACCGACCCCGGCTCTGCCACTGCGCGGCAGAATCTGCTCTTCCGCGAACGCGCCTTCTGGCTCTATCTCACGTCGCACCGCCTGGGCGACATGCGGCGGCTGATTCGCCAGTACAATCGTGGTTCCGAGAGCGTGTTTCCCACGGGGCTGTACTTCAAGGGTGGCGCGTACAGCAATGGCGTGAATCTCACGATTCCAATCAACGAGCAGAACAACCCGAACTCACCGCCCGCGGGGTGCCTGAACAACGACGCCTGACGGTCGGTCGCGTGACGCAGGATCGCACGAACTGAACGGGGCCACGGATCGACGCTGATCCGTGGCCCCGTTCGCGCGATTGCCCGGCCCGCGTGGTGCGTGCGAGCGCTACGCCCACTCGTGCGTGTGCTCGTACCGGTCGCGCCCGGCGAAGTGCCTGAAGACCCAGACCACGAACATGACGGGCAGCACCACGAAGATCGCGAGCTTGATGGCGAGCACGCCGAGCCCCACCAGTACGCCGAGCACGGCGGCGGCCACGGCAAACAGCAGAATGAACGGCAGCCCCACGATGGCGAGTACAATCAGCACCGGCAGCGCGAGCACACCGAGGATCGCGAGCACGGGCGCGCCGATCACCGCCAGCAGAATCATGGCCGGCACCGCCAGCACAAGACCGAGAAACCCGTAGAAGAGCACCTTGATCACCGTACGCATGGCGACACTCCGAGCGAGACGTTGATCCCTACGGTGCACGGGCGGGAAATGTTTCGCGGCCGGCGCCGCGCCCGGACGTGTCTCATGGGGCGTAGCGCAGCAGATCCGCTGCCGTATCGATGTCCGGCGGCATCGGGACGTCGAAGTCCAGTTGCCGGACACGGTCGGCGTGGCGCACGACAATCTCGCGCGCGCCGGTGTCGCCGCTGGTCGCCTCGACCTCGGCGAAGAGCGACGCCGGGAAGAGCACGGGGTTCCCGCGGATACCGCGATACGCCGGGACAATGATGGACTCGGGGCTCGCCTCGTGCGCCGCAATGAGGTCATCGAGCATGCCGGCAGACACGCCAGGCTGGTCGCCGAGCACGATGAGGGCTCCGCGCGCGGCCGGCGCGAGCGCGGCAAGACCCGTCGCAATGGATGCACTCATCCCGTCGCGCCATCGGTCGTTGACGACGAACCGCACTGGCAGTTCCAGGAGTGCGCGGCGCACGGCTTCGTGCTCACACCCAAGCACGACGACCACGTCGTCTGCGCGCGACGCCAGCACGCGCTCCACCGTCCAGCGGATGACGGGCCGTCCCTCGAGCAGCGCCACGAGCTTCTGTGCGCCGAACCGCCTGGATGCGCCGGCGGCGAGCACCACGGCGGCGGCCACGAGCGGCGCTAGTCGATCTCGCCGCGCCGCGCCGCCTCGCGATAGCGCGGAAAACGGAACGCAAGATCCTTTGTGATGAGCCCGCCGTGTCCGAGCGCGATGATAGCCTCGCGGTCCACGCGCTCACCGGCCAGCACGCGCGGGAGAATCAGGTCGAACACCGTGGCCTGGGAGAAGAGTCCACAGCTCGGCATGCCAATCACCATCGCCTCGCCCAGCCGGGCGATCCAGGACAGGCTGCCGGGGTGCGCGGGCGCGCCGTAGCGCTCGAGCGCGACGCCAAGCGCGTCGAGCGCCACGAAGGCGGGATCGAGCGGATCCATGGCCTTGGTTCCCGCCATCACGATCACGTTCGCACCCTGCGCGACGACCTGCCGGACCGCGTCGGCCACAGCTGCGCCGGCGGGCGGAACGAACGCGGGCTCCAGCAGGCGCGAGCCGAACCAGGCAATCTTTTCGCGCATCGCATCACGGAACTTCGCCATCGCCTGCTCGCCAAGCGTTTCCTGCACTACGGCGGCCACCACCATCGGGCGGAACGCTTCCACCCGGATCACGCCCTCGGCGTCGCGCGCGATGCGCTCCACCATTTCCACGCGCGCCTCCCCAATCACGAACGGTGTGACCTTGGCGCGCGCGACGATCTCGCCGGGCTCCACGATCTGACCGTCGAACAACGTATAGGCGCAGGCACCCTCGATGCTGTTCACGCGACACAGCCGCTCCACGTTCACGCGCAGCAGGCCGCGGCGCGTGGCCGCCAGCGGCCAGTGTCCACCCGACACCGCACGCACCTCCGTCCCCGCTCCCGAGACCGCCACGGCGATCCGGCGTCCCGCCTCATCTTCACCGATCTCGCCCGGTTCGGGCTCGATCACGTGCAGCATGTTCCAGTCGAGCGCCATGAGATCCGGCACCTGCTCGGCGCGAACCATCTGCCCTTTCGCGAAGGCACGCTGGCCGTTGGCCCCGCGCACGTCGCGCGTGAGCACCATGCCCGCGAGTTGATCGGCGCGTGCACCGGCTCTGACCACTTCATGCGCTTTCATGTCTGCGCCCTGTCCTTCATTCGGGTCCCGGGCCGCTCGTTGCGCACGGAGACGGCCTCCGCTACCACCGCCAGCGCGATTTCGGCCGCTGTCTGCGCGCCAATGTCCAACCCGATCGGCACGTGCACGCGCGCCAGCACGTCCGCGCTCAGGCCGTCCTCCGCCAGAAAGTCGAGAATCGCCCTGCCGCGCCGCCGGCTGCCCAGGAGCCCGACATACGCGGGCTCGCGTGCCAGCACCGTACGCAGTACCGGCAGCTCGAACTTGTAGTCGTGCGCCACCAGGACCACGAAAGTGGACGCATCGTAGTGCAGCTCCGCCGCAATGTCACCGAGCATGCCAATGCGAATGTCGTCGGCGTCGGGAAACCGCTCGCGCGTGGCGTAGCGTTCGCGCGCATCCACGAGGATCGTGTTCCAGCCGAGCGCCTTCGCGAACCGCACCAGCGGCACGGCCACGTGCCCGGCGCCAAAGATGACCAGTGTCGTGGCCGGGCCGTGCAATTCGAGGAACACCGGCAGGCGCGCGCCACCCGCCTCGAGGGTGACGGTGCGCGACAGGGCGCGGCGCATCACGTCCATCGCGCGCTCACGCGCCGCGCGGTCGAGCGCCGCGTCGCCCAGCGTTCCGGCGACGGTGCCATCCTCGCGCACCACCAGGCGCCCGCCATCGGCCGGCGCGGCGGACGCATCCAGCGGAATCACCGCCACCGAGTGCCGGCCGCGATCGGATTCGCCGCGAATCACGTCATAGGCGTTCACCACCGGATCGTCCGCGTGCGCGAACTCCACCGGCTCGATGAGAACCTCCACAGTCCCGCCGCAGGTGAGTCCGATGTCCCACGCATCCTCGTCGCCCAGTTGCATGGCCAGGAGCTTTCGCGTGGATGACCGCAGCACGTCTTCCGCTTCAGCCACCACGCGGGCGTCCACGCAGCCGCCAATCGTCACCGAACCCAGGATGCGCCCATCTTCACCCACCCACATCTTGGCGCCTTCCTTCTTGGGCGTGGTCCCCTTGGTGGAGACCAGCGTCGCCATCGCGGCGCGCCGTTCCCGGTGCCGCAACTCGTCAAGCTGCTCGAACGTTTCCCGCAGGTCAGGTTCCTTCATGGCGCGAGATGCCGCACGAGGGCCTCCAGGCTGGCAAGGTGGTGCACTGCACGAAAGATATCCACGCGGCGGTGTCTCCTCCGGCGCCCGGGGCGGGGCGCCCTGTACAGGATAGGCACGGCGCGGTGCGATTGCACCCTCCGGCCGCGGTGTGCACATTTCTGTGTACATCGCAGCTGTCCGATGCATCTCTCCCGCCCACACCTCCCCATGCCAGCCTCCCTGCGTCGCGCCTGCGCCTGCCTCGCTCTCGCGTTCATCATCGCCCCGTTTCCCCTCGGGGCGCAGCAGCCATCCGTGGACGCGAAGCTCAAGGGCTTCGACGCCTACATGGCGAAGGTCATGAAGGACTGGGACGCACCGGGCATCGGCGTCGGCATCGTCGTGAAGGGCAAGCTCGTGTTTGCCAGGGGGTACGGCTACCGCGACTACGGGAAGAAGCTCCCCTATACACCCGCCACGCTGCAGCCCATTGCGTCGAACACGAAGCTGTTCACGGCGTCCGCCGTGGGATTCCTCGTCAGTGAAGGCAAGCTGGACTGGGACAGGCCCGTGAAGCAGTACGTGCCGGCGATCCAGTTCTACAACGATGAGCTGAATCGCACGGTGACCATTCACGACATGCTCGCGCACCGCACCGGCATCACGCGCCACGACCTCATCTGGTACAAGTCGAGCTTCTCCCAGAAGGATCTGTTCGACCGGCTCCGCTACCTGGAGCCCGCCGCGCCGCTGCGCACGACGTTCCTCTACAACAACCTCATGTATGCCGGCGCCGGATACATCGTGCAACTGCTGAGTGGAACGCCGTGGGAGTCGTTCGTTCGCGACAGCATCCTCACGCCACTCGGCATGACGAGCACGGTGTTCACCATTGACGACATGGTGAAGTCCCCCGATCACGCTGTGGCCTACGACGAGCGCCGTGACAGCACGGTACTGTACGAAATTCCCTACTACCGGTTCCAGACCGGCATAGCGCCCGCCGGCGCGATCATCTCGAACATCCAGGACATGTCGAAGTGGCTGATCGCGCAGATGAACGATGGCGTGTTCAACGGCCACCGCGTGCTGCCCGCCGGTGTCGTGAAGCAGACGCTTGCGCCGTCGATCGCGATGCCGAACACCGGGCTCGAGGAACGCGGCTATGGCGAGCTGCTCAATGCCGCCTACGGCATGGGACGCTGGACGGCGTCGTATCGCGGGCATCTGCTCGCGTACCACGGCGGCGACATCAACGGATTCCACTCACAGGTCTCGATGATGCCGTACGACTCGATTGGTGTGATCGTGTTCGTCATCGGCGATCACGCGGCACCGCTGTACAACGTCATCTCGTACAACGTGTACGAGCGCCTGCTCGGCCTGTCGCTCACGCCGTGGTCGGAGCGATTGAACGCCATCCGTCTGAAGAACAAGGCAGCGGACCAGTCGGCGCGCGCCAGAGCGGGGGGAGGCCGCGTGCCGAACACGCACCCATCGCATCCCCTTGCCGATTACGTGGGCGAGTTCGAGCACCCTGCGTACGGCGTGGTCACGATCTCGCGCGGCGACAGCGGCCTCGTGTTCAACTTCCACAATATCACGCTGCCGCTCAGCCACTTTCACTACGATCGCTTCGACACACCGGATGACGAGGACAACGGCAAGTGGTCGGTGAACTTCCTGACCAATCCGCAGGGAGAAGTGGACCGCGCCGAAATGTCGCTGGACGAGGCGGCGGTCGTGTTTACCCGGCGTGTACCCGCCGCGCTGTCCGCGGTCGCGACGTTGCGCCAGTACCTGGGAAGCTACAAGACCCCGAGCGGAGGGACCGTGGACGTCGTGCTCCGTCCGGACAGCACGCTCGCCATCCGGTCATCCGGCGGCGCGTTTCAGAGGCTCATCCCCTGGCAGCCGAACCGCTTTCGCACGAAGGAATTTCCGGACATGATCTTCACGTTCACCATGGAGAACGGACGGGCGACGTCGTTCACGCAGTCGGATCCGTCCGGCGAGTACACCTTTGTCCGGGAGTAGCGAAGCGGCGGCCATGCACGGCGACGTCGCCCAGGCTCGACTCCTACTCCCGCGCTCCAGCGTCCTCCGCCATGCTCGTCGCGCTCCCCCGCCACGTCAGCATCCACTCCCGCGTCTCCCTCGCCTCCAGCCACGCTGCGCTGCGCCACGCGCCAATCGCATCGGACAGCGACCCCGCGCCCCCGATGCACGGCTCCACTCCCAGCGTGCGATACGCTTTCCGGTACCGGAAGGGACTCCATTCGCCCTTGTTCACCCACAAGCCGACGCAGGGCACCTGCGCCGGATCGAAGTGCACTTCCAGACGCGCGTCCGCTTCCTCGATCGTCACGTGGTCCGTGGTCGCGTCCACGAACAGCATGCACGCGAAACGTGACGCCACGCGCTCCGGCACGGACAGATCGAGCAGCTTCCCGGCAGAAGCCACCCTGGGCCAGCGCAGCTCCGCGCCCGGTCCACCCAGCTCGATCCCGTACTGCGACCACACCCGCGTGCGCGCGTTCGTGGGCAGCACGATCCGCGTCTGCTTCGTGAGCGGCAGCAGTGCGTGTGCGCTCCACACGAAGGGCATTCGCTTGTCACCGTCGTTCGTGACGGCGTAGCGCATCTCCACGTGCCCCGCGTTCGACACCAGGATGGCGCGCGTGAAGCGGTACGGCAGCCGCACGCCGCGCCACGCGCTCTCGGCATACATGCCGTCGGGGCGCGTCTCCAGCACGAACGTCGTCGCCTGCGACCACAGTTCGCCATGATCCGGCAGCGGCGTCCCGCCGTACGCGCCGATTCCCGTGGGGAGCGTGCACGGTGCGATGGTCGGAAAGCACTCGTCGTACCCGCCGCTGTCGCCCGCCTCGGCGAACGAGGCGCCGTCCTCGGGCGCGTGATACGGAATGTGCGGATTCTGCCAGAGCCATTGGCGTCCGCCGAATTCGAGTGACGCGATCTTGCCGCCCAGCGCCGGGATGATGACGACCTTCGCCCCGCCGGCGCTCAACTCCGCGGACCCCACAGGGGGCGCGGCGGCGGCGCTCACAACAGCGTCGCGGGATCCGTCCCGCGTGTGGCGAAGATGCGCGCGATGGCGTCCCCGATCTTGTTGTTCGGCGTACTCGCGCCCGCGGTAATGCCCACCCGCACCGCGCCGTCCTCCGGCAGCCAGTGCGCCACCTCGATCTCCGCGCTCCGCCCGATGGGTTTGTGGCGGATCACGCCGCGCTCCACCTCCAGGCAGGTCGCGTCCTCCACGTGGTACGTCGTGACGCGCTCGGCGCAGATGGCGGCCAGCGAAATCGTGTTGCTCGAGTTGTAGCCGCCAATCACGACCATGGCATCCAGCGGCTCGCGCAGCAGCTCGTGCACCGCATCCTGCCGCTCCTGCGTCGCGCTGCAGATGGTGTCGAAGCTGCGGAAGTTCGCCGCGCGGTACTCCACCCCGTGCGCGCGCTCCATCGCGTGGCTCACCTCGGCGGCAATGGCCAGCGATTCGCTCGCAAGCATGGTGGTCTGATTGGCCACGCCGATGCGGCGCAGATGGACGTCCGGGTCGAACCCCGCCGAGGCCGCGTGGGCGAACTGCGCGAGGAAGCGCTCGCGGTCGCCGCGCCCCTCGATGTACTCACACACCGTGCGCGCCTCCGCCATGTCGCGTACCACGAGAAAGGCGCCGCCGGCGTGCTTCATGGCCTGTGACGCGGTCGCGCGCGTCTCCTCGTGATAGTGCTTGCCATGAATGAGCGACGTGTAGCCGTCGCGTGCGTACCCCTCCACGCGCTTCCACACGTTGAGCACGGAGCCGCACGTGGTATCCACCAGCACGCAGCCGATCTCCCGCAGCGTCTGGAAGTCGTGAATGGTGACGCCGAATGCGGGAATGAGCACGACATCATCGGCCGCCACACGCGAATAGTCGAAACCCTCCGGGTCCGGCATGAGGATTTCGACTCCCATGGCGCGCAGCTTCGCGTTCACGTGCGGATTGTGGATGATCTCGCCCACGAGCACCACGCGTCGCCCGGGAAACTTCGCCCGCGTCTGATACGCGTAGTCCACCGCGCGCTCCACGCCGTAACAGAACCCGAACTCGCGCGCCAGGTGGACGGTCGTGTCCCCCGCCGTGAGCGCGTACCCGTTCTCGCGCAGCACATCAACGAGCCGCCCGGAGTAATCCGCGTCGAGTGTGCCCTGGACCTTGAGCCCGAACCCCTTGCGGAAGTATGTGCTGGCGTTGCCGTCCGACATGGGTACGGAATGTAGTGTCTGATGGCGGCGCGTGTTAGCCGGTTTCCGTCACCAGCCGGCCTTGTTACCATCCAAGGCATGATCGACCAGCCGGGCGAGGCACCGCCACCGCTGCTGCGCCCGCGAGCCATCGCGAAGGGAGACGCGATCGGCGTGGTCGCGCCGTCGTATGCGCCCCGACCAGGCTGGCTCGTGCGGGGCGTCAAGGCACTCGAACACGTCGGCTTCACGGTCATTCTCGATCCCGAAATCGGGCTCGGCCGCCGCTTCAAGCGTACCGAGGACGAACGCCGCGCCGAGAATTTCATGGGCGTGTGGCTCGATCCACGCGTCAAGGCGGTCATTGGCGGCACCGGCGGCTACGGCGCGGTGCGCATGCTCCCGTATCTCGAACCCGAGATCTTCCGCCGCAATCCCAAGCCGTTTGTCGGCTACTCGGACATTACCGCGCTGCACCTCTGGCTCATGCGCCGTGCCGGCCTGCGCGTCTTCCATGGCCCCACGGTGGACGACATGATCCCGAGCGTGCGCGACCCGACCATGGCGTCGCTGATCAGCGCGCTCACGACGCCGCGCCCCCCCACGAAGATCGGCAAGGGATTCGCCCGCGTGCTGCGACCCGGGCGCGCGACGGGACGCCTCATTGGCGGCAATCTCTCACTCGTGCAGCAGACCATTGGCACGCCGTACGAGGTGGATACCCGTGGTGCGATTCTCTTTCTCGAGGAGACGCGCGACCCCATGAGCGTCCTCGACGAACGCCTCGTGCACCTCCGGCACTCGGGACTGCTCCGGGGCGTGAAGGGCGTGGTGTTCGGCCAGCTCTCGATCGACCGCTCCGAGGAAGACGAGTTCGAGGACTTCCTGCTCGACCTGGTGTCGGATCTCGACGTCCCGGTCATCGCCGACTTTCCCGCCGGCCACGAGGTCCCCAATCTCACCGTCCCGCTCGGCACCGACGTCGAACTGGTGGCCGAGGAGAGTACGGGATGGATCATGTACCGGGAGGATGCACTGGAGCTGCCGCCTGGCAGCCCCTGAGTGGCGCGCCCCGCTCCCGGCGGCATGAGCTACCGGCTCCCGGCCACCAGCCCCCGCGCCTCCGCGCACTCCATCACGTACGGCTCGATGGCCTCCAGCACGGCCGCCGGTAACGGCCGCTTCGCGAAGGTCTTGCGCGACACGCACACCAGCACCTGGTACGCCGCGGCGTGCAGCGTCGCGCCGTCCGCGCTCATCACGTCGAAGTTGATCGTCAGCGACGTGTGTCCCGAGTGGCTGAAGTAGGTGACCACCTTGAGCCGGTCGTCGAGCCGCGCAGGCACGAAGAACTCCGTGTGCATGACCTTGCGCGGCAGCCACATGTCGTACGTCTCGAACATCTCGCGAAAGGGCAGTCCCACCGCGCGAAAGATTTCCGTCTCCGCGATCTCGTAGAAGCGGATGTACGCGCCGTAGCAGATGATGCCGGCGAGATCAATGTCGCCCCAGCGGACGTACTCGGAAATGACGAATGGCGTTCTGGACATGGGATTGCGGCAGCGGGTAACGGCGCTGGGCACGGCGCGCACAGACGACAGGATAACCCGATGCGGGCCCGATCGCACGCGGCCAGTGCGGCGCTTCCCTCCCGGCGGACCGTTTCTTAGGTTGGAATGGTACCCGGAGGCCCGCGTGTCAGACGATTCCCACATCTCGCGCCGCACCTTCATGCGCTCGGGCGCGCTGGCGCTGGCCGGCGCCGCTCTCGGCGCCCGTATGCTGGGCGCGACACCTGTGGCGAGCGGCCCCGGCGACGACGACATGCCGGACGCCGTCAAGGCGCTGCTCAAGCAGCGCTTCGGCTCGCGTACGATCCAGAACGCGCACGTGAGCCTCGATCTTCCCGAAGTCGCGCCCGATGCACGCGAGGTGCCCATCTTCATCGAGACCGATCTTCCCATGGAGGAGCGGCATTATGTGAAGACCCTGCACCTCATCGTGGACCACAACCCCGACATCTACCTCGCAGGGTTCCACTATACGCCCGCCATGGGCGCCGCGTCCATCGACACGCGCATCAAGCTGCGCCGCAGCACGCACGTGCGCGCCATCGCTGAAACGAACACCGGCGAACTGTTCGGCGTCACGAAGTTCGTGTACACCACGCTCAACGGGTGTGTGTGATGTCCATCGCGATCGGTGATCCCCGGGTGCTGCTCCCCGCGCAGATCACGAAGGACGCGGTGATCTACGTGCGCGCGCTCATCACGCACCCCATGGCAACAGGCCTCGCGCGCGATGCCGATGGCCATCCCATCAAGCCGCATTTCATCAACGACGTCGTCATTCGCTACGGCGATGCGGACGTGGCGCACTTCACCTGGACAAGCGGCATCAGCAAGGACCCCTACATCGCCTTCCCGCTGCGCGCCACGCACGAAGCGCCGCTCACCATCACGTGGAAGGACAACGCGGCCGGCGTCTTTCACCAGACGGTTGACGTCAGATTCACCGCGTAGACCGCGTGTGCGGCCAGGCGGCGGTGCCGGCAGAACGCGCGACCGCACGCGGGTCCGGCCCGCGACTGTGATCGCGGCCGTCCTGGCCATCGTGCTGCCCCTGCTTCGCGCCGCGAACGCCGCGGCACAGGGCGCGGACTCGACCGCATCCCCATCACGGGCCGCCTCGTCTCGCGACGCGCGTGTGCCCGCCTCGCTCACCGCCGATTCCGCAACGCGCGCCGCGCTCGCCAGTCGCCTGCCGCGCGAACGACTCGACACCGTCCGCGCCTTCCCGCTGCGTCGACTCGCGCCCGGCGCCTATGCAGTGATGGGTGACACCGGCATGGGGTCCGAAGGGCGCTCCAACGCGGGGTTCATCGTCGCGAACGATGGCGTGATCGTCGTGGACGCGCTCGCCAGCCCCGGACAGGCGGACGTGCTGCTCCGCACCATCCGCACGGTCACGCCGCTGCCCATCAGGTGGCTCGTTCTCACCCACCACCATCCCGATCACACCTTCGGCGCGATTGTCTTCAAACGACTGGGCGCCACGATCATCGCGCACCCTGACCGCCGCACGCTCGCCTCCGCTGATGGTGATGATGCGCTCGCCAGCGCCTGGAGCGGTGTGATGGGACTGCGCGAAATGCAGGGCTTCCAGTTCGCCGATACGCCCGACGTCCCGGTCACGCACGACACCACGTTCGTGCTGGGCGGCCGCACGATCACCCTGATTCACCCGGGCACACCGCATACGGCTGGTGATCTCATGGTGTGGCTCCCCGCGGATCGCGTGCTCTACACCGGCGATGTGCTCGTCGAAGATGGCGTCACCATGGTCGTGGACGGCACCTCCACCGATCTGCTTGGCGCGCTCGACAGGATCACCGCGCTCACGCCGCGCGCGGTGATGCCCGGACACGGCGGCATTCCGGCCGATCCCGCCGCGCTGGTCTCGCGCACCCGCTGCTACATCCTGTCGCTTCGCGACACCATGCGCGGCGACGTGGAGAAGGGAGTCCGCATGGGGGCCGCGCTGGAATCGCTGCCACCGGCCGATCGCGACCGGCCCGTCTCCCGGCATTCGCGCATGCGGCGCAATGCGGTGCGCGTGTACACGGAAATGGAGCACCAGTACATGGACGGCACCGCGACACCCGCCCTGCTGTCCGCGGAAGCAAAGGAGCGTGCGCAATGCCCGTGAACACGTCCAGAGGCGATCCGTTCGTGTTCGTAGGGCAGCGGCTCTGGCTCGACTTCGTGAATACGCTGGGTGGCTCGCGCGATGCACCGGACGAGATGCTGCGTGATGCCGGGGCGCTGGTGCGCTGGCTCCAGGCCGCCGGAGTGCTGGACGCCGAGCGCAGCGCGGGCATGCTGCGCCGCGCGCAGCAGCAGCCCGCGGGCGCCACGGCAGCGCTGGCGGACGCGCGCCGCATCCGCTCCGTACTGCGGCAGCTCGCCGAGGAGGGCGCGCGCGATGCGAGTGTGCGTCGCGATGTCGTGGCCGAGATCAATCGGGTGCTCGGTCGCAGCGCGGGCACGCGGCGCCTCGAGGCGCACGGCGATGGCACCTTCACGCGTACATTCGTGCCCGGGGGCGACGCCTTTGCCGGGCTGGTGATTCCGATCGTGGAGTCCGCGGCGGACGCACTGGTGCACCACGAGCTCCCGCGCGTGCGCCGGTGCGCCGCACGCAATTGCCAGCGGGTGTTCCAGGACACGACAAAAAACGCCGCCCGTCGCTGGTGCGACATGACGACGTGCGGCAATCGGGCGAAGGCGGAACGGTTCAGATCGAGGGGAGCTGGCGACTCATAGATGCGCGAGAGAATGGCGTTGCAGCTCCGCCGCCGGGTCTCGCTCCTACGTCCTGACCTCGGATGCCAGATCGTGCTCCACGACCAGTCGAAGCAACTCGAGCGCCGATGCGTGTGCACGCCGGAACGCCACAGTGTCGCACGCGACGCCGCCGTTCGTGTGGGAGAACGCCGGGTCCGACAGAAACTGGCGGATGGGCTCGTTCCGGGCGGTGCCGACGAATTCCAGACGAACGGGTGGCGGTGACTGGCCACAGAGCCACGCGAAGAAGGCGTGCTCCACACGGCGCTGAAAGACGCGACACGACAGCACGAACGATTTGATCGTCCCGTCAGGCGCAAGCAGACAG
The DNA here is from genome assembly GCA_036393195.1 of Gemmatimonadaceae bacterium. GTDB lineage: Bacteria > Gemmatimonadota > Gemmatimonadetes > Gemmatimonadales > Gemmatimonadaceae > JADGGM01. The sequence goes on from DASVWN010000119.1 coordinate 16,666, forward strand.
GCCAGAATCTCGCCGTGTGCGCCACTGCGATCGGTCAGGCTGGCGCCATAGAGGCGGCCGCCTTCAGCGAGCAGCCGCTCGACTTCTCCGGGTTCGAGCCGTCGCCCGTTGAGATTGAATTGATTGGTCTTGTTGATGAGCTGGACGGCTCTCGTGCGATCTCCATGCGATCGATCATGGAGGGTTAGCGTCATTTCGAGCTGGCGGAGAAACTCCGTCAGATCGGCGCCGCCGAGATCGGCCGGGGCGAGTCCCGACGCGCGGCGGCGGTACATCTCCGTGCGAGCGCGATCTTCGTCCGTTACGACATGGCGCGCAAATAGCGCCTGCAATTCCAGCAGAAATCCGGGTAGGAGATCTTCGCGGGGCGGGAACGGAACGCACCGCACGTCCGGAAGGGCACTCGACACTTCGGCCAGCTCCACCGGATTGTCATCCACGAAGACGAAGGCATCCAGTGACAGATTGAGGTGCGTGGCGAGTTCTCTGATCTGCGCGGACTTCGCATGATAACTCGCCAGCAGCGCGACGAAGCTCTCTTCCTTCAGGAGCAGTGCGCCGCTTCGGAACGGCGTGGTGACCACATCCGCGTCGTTGCGACTCACCGCCGCGAGCAGCACACCTTCAGAGCGCAGCTTGCGCAGGAAGCCCTGATAGATGAAGTGTCGGAACCCAACACCTTCCGGTCCGTACGCAATGCCATCCACGCCGTCCTCAGCAATGCCACCCGCCCAGACGACATTGTCGAGATCAGTGACGAGAACCTTGCGCGGACCATCTGCACGCACAGCCACGTCGACGATTTGCGTCGCCACGAGACCCTGCCAGGCACTCCCCACGGGACATCCCGTGGACAGGTAGTCGGCCAGCGAGAATGCGGCGCGATCGATCACGCTCGCGCCAAGCGAGCATGCGAGCGACGTGAGCCAGTACTCCAGCGCTGCAAGCTGCGACGGGTCCGGAAAGAGCGCCGGAACGGGCGCAGGGAGATAGAGCACTCTGCCGCCCCCGCGTACGGCCAGACGACCAGCGACATCGGCCGCAAACGCACGAATCGTCTCGGCGTTCACGGATACGGCGGGAATGCCCGAGCGCCAGTCGAGTTCCGGCGCAAAATCCCAGGGCATCAGCAGAAAGACCTCGCGTTCCCCGTCGCGCGGCGCCATCGCGACGGTCTGCGCAAGTGTGTTGAAAGGAAGCGTACGCACGCTGGCGCTCCACCCTCGTTGCGCCGCGGCGGCACGGGTGTACATCTCGAGCTGCAGCGCGGTGCCCGACATGGCGAGCAACAGGGATAACGGCGGTCCGCCAGTGAACTCCGCCAGCAGGCGGCGCGCTTGCAGGAATGTGAGCGCGTCAGCCGACACGGAACCAGCGCTCACGCCACGCCTCGCTCCACGAGCAGCGCCCGCGCCTGGTCGAACGACTTCACCTCGAGACTCTCCGCCGTGTCAATGGTAATGCCGAACTCGCTTTCGATGCCGGAGATGAGCCAGACGTGCGCCACAGAGTCCCAGCGGGAATCGCCGTCCCGCTCTAATTGCGAGACGTCTGTATCCGGCGGGAGCTCCAGGACCGCGCGAAAGACTTCCTGCAGCCGCTCCAGGATATTCTCAGTCATGTCTCACCGGGATGAGGGGCGACGGCGCTGCAGCAGCGCGCCGGTTGCCGATCGTGCGCCGGATTCGCGAGCGCAACTTGCGCACCACAAGGTCCCGCGCCCATCGCCACTGCATGGTTCGCCACTCACGTTTCGGCAGCTCGCGAACGCCATGCTGTGTGCTCAGCCAATCCAGCAGCTCACCCGCGGCGGGGAACCAGCCGTTACATGCGACAAGATGCTCGAGGACCGCCCGCACGCGCCCGTCCACCTCACCGTCGCGCACGAACCCCTTGCCCACGTGCGTCGCAACGATGCACAGGCCGCCTCGAGCCGCCAGTCGCTCCACCGCCAGCGGATGCAGTAACGTCACGAATTCATCGACATTCTCCGCGTCGCTTGCGGAAAACCATGCCCGAATAAGCGGACGCGCGGGATCGTGATACGGCATGGACGGATTGCAGCGCATCAGATCGACTTCATTGAACGTCAGATTCCGTCCGTAGACAATCCGCTCGGCGCAGAGATCACCCCACCAGAACGGTGAAGTCGGATCCTCCCCGGCGAAGTACTCCGGCGGAACACCGATGGCCCGCCGGACAAGCCGGCGAAGCAGCCAGTCGTCCAGGCGGCCAGCACCCCAGTACAGGTTGTCGCGATTGAAAGCGTGATTCGCGTGCAGCCGCGGATAGGCCCCGAAGGCCGCGCGGAAGCGCTCCATCGCCGCAACGGTTCTCGCTCGCTCACTGCTCTCCATTGTAGCACAGTGCCACGCAAGCTCGAATCCCCGGCGCTGAAGATCTACCACGAAAGCAAAATACTCGGGATTCTCGAGTGTGTCGGACTCGGAGAAATCCCGACTGCCCTCTGGACAGCCGACCGGCCACACCGTCTTCGTGATCCGCATGCCAAGTGACTCGACCAACCGGTAGAACGGCCGGACGTTCTCCACGGTCGCGACATCCGTGTCATCGAAAATGGTAAATGCGAATCGCGCGCCACCGGGATACATGTCGCGATGAGCCCTCATAGCCCCCCGTCCGAACCGCCATCGCCACGGGTCAGCCACCACTGGCCGAGGTCACTGGCCGTCTTCAAATCGGCGTTCGGGTCGTGCGCGTAGAAATGCAGCGTCGCGGGCAGGGGCATCCATGCACGCTCGCGCTGGACGCGGAACAATCCTGTCACCGTGGCACTCGACATCAGCGCGTGGCCACCCAGATCGCGAGCGGCGCGCTCGGCACCAGCCAGCAGCGCTGACACGACGTCTTTGCGCCGCGCGTCACACACGATGTCTGAAAGCGTAGCGACATGCAGTCCGCGCAGACGCGGATCATCATCCCTGCGCGGGTGCTTGACGTATGCCATTCCGGCAAGGCTCCCGCCATGCTCACGCACGACAATGGGCGTGTAGGGTGCCTGCCCGGCGGCACTATACCGGTACATGAGCGATGCAGCATCCCGAACGGCACCCGCAGTGATGGTGTTGCGAATGCCGGCCCAAAGGCGATCCATATCCGCCACTCCAGGTTCGTCGCCGATGGTGAGATTCAGAGCCCGTGTCGATGGTGCCGCGACGACCGTGAGCGTCGCTGCACCGAGGCGCGCGCATTGGCCTGCCGGGCCCGAGAGATGTGTTCGCTGTATCAGCCTCACCACCTTGCCCGCAATCCACGACGATCCGCCCAGGCCCAGTGCCAGCGGGTCGAGCCGACGAAGTACTTCGCCCGCATCGAGGATTCTGATGGCCGTGGGAAAGGATCCGTACGACCGAAAGCCAAGCGCTTCGAAAAGACGGCCGGCCGGCACCGGCACTGTAGAGGCAAGCAGTGGATGGTGCCACCGCATCAGCTCCTTGGTGAGCAGCACGCCGATGGGCCCACTGCGGTGCTCGGGCAGCACCATGAGGCCCTTGACCCAGTACGCAATGCGTTCGCTGCCGGAAATCCAGAGGCGGATCGGGATCGTAGTGACGTATCCTAGCGCATCTTCTCCGCGCATGAACACATACGTCGGCGTGTCACCGCCGTGCACCGCCGGATTGGCTGCGGCATCGGCGGCGCGCGCGACGCGAACCGAGTCAGCGCTTGCGCCAGGACTCCAGACTTTGCGGAAGAACTCGGCGAGGACGCCGGAGTGCTCCGGCGTCACGCGCACAATTCGTACTTGCTGTTTCACTGGCTGCACGTTCGGGACCGGCCGGGTACCCGTTTGGAACGCTGGAACAATACTCGAGCCTTGTCGTGTGACCCATGCGAGCCGGCGCATTCACGAGGCCGTGATGGGCTGAGACAGCACCGACATGGAGACGACGCGGTCGCATTCCACGTCACCTGCGTTCTGAGTTCAACATTCTGCGTTCAGAGTAACAACCGGCGCCGCCAGTGGTCATTCAAGATGATGAACCCAGAACCCGGTACGCAGAGCTCAGGACTAACCCTTCACATACCCCATCTCGATCGCATACTCGCGCAGCTTCTTCTGCAGCATCTTCCGCCCGCGGAAGAGGCGAGACTTCACCGTACCTTCGGGTACGTCGAGCACGGCGGCGATCTCGCTGTAATGGAGTCCGTGGAGATCGCTCAGGAGCACTGCCATGCGATACTCTTCCGGTAGTGCATCGATGGCGTGCATCACTTCCTCATCCACGAACGAGTCGTAGAAGCGGCCCTCCGGATCCATCTCGCCCACGACCTGGTGCGCGGACCCTTCTTCGGCTTCCTCGGGCAGCGGCAACTCACGCGAGCTGATACGGCGCTTGTGGCTCACGAATACATGATAGAGAATCGTGAACAGCCACGCGCGCGCATTCGTACCAAGCTGATACTGCTGCCAACGCTCGATGGCGCGGAGCATCGTTTCGGAGACGAGATCCTCCGCCTGATCCTTCGCGCGCGAGAGCTTGAGGGCAAAACTGTACAAGGCATCGAGGTGCTGGAGGATCTCCTTATCGAAGCCGGCCCGGCCCGAATTGCTCTGCTGCAGACCTGGTCTGAGTGCCATCGTCGTCATTGTGCCACCTCGTTCACCGTCAAAGCCGCCCGAATGCCCAGAGACGGCGTGATGCCGCAATTTGCCGTGATGTAGCGTTTGAGATCCGTCGCGATATTCTGAAGTACCGCTGCGTCGCGCTTGACGCGGGACATGAAGAGCGCCCCTTCCAACGTCGCCACGATGAAGCGAGCCATTCGATCAGCCGCCGCGGCGCCGTCGGGTCGCGGGCTTGCTTCCTGCAGCAGTGCCTGAATCTGAGCGACCCACTGTTCGAAGAGCTGGTCCACGTGCTGCCGAAAGCCCTCGCGCTGCTCCGCCATTTCGGCAGCGAGCGCACCGCACGGGCTGGCGTTCCCTTCGCAGTGGCAGTCCGAATGGACTTGAACTACCCAGTCCAAGAAGTTATTCAACCTGTCCAGCGGGCCCACCGCCGAATCGCGGAGCATGGCGAGGCCACGGTCGGCAAACAGGTTGAACTGATGCTTGAGCACGGCGTAGCCGAGCTCTTCCTTGGAGTTGAAGTAATGGTAGAAGTGTGACTTACCGCAGAGACCGGCCTCGCGGATGACATCATCCACCGAGGTCTGCTGGTAGCCTTGGCGAGCCATTACCGCTGTCGCGGCGTCGACGATACTGGTGCGACGGTCCATAACGACGGTGAATATATGACCGACCGGTCCTATTGTCAACCGATTCTGGGCATCGCCGCTAATAAACTGCCGTATAACAACATGCGTGCAGATCAATGGCCGTAGTCACTGTCACGCGCACCTATCTCGAGGTCACCAGTCCCGATCAGGTCCAGGGTTGTCCCTTGGACCGATCAGTAACACTCGAGCGCGGTGATCTGTGCCCGCCGTCGTTCTACCGGCAGCTCTACACCGACATCGGCCGCGACTATCACTGGCGCGACCGGCTGAATTGGACGGACGGAGAGATCGCCGGCTATCTCGCTCTGCCTGACGTTTCGCTCTGGGTCGCGCGCGTGAATGGCGAAGTCGCGGGGTACTTCGAGCTTCGCGCCGATGCTGATCGTTCCACCGAAATCGTCTATTTCGGCCTGCTGCCGCGCTTCACCGGCAAGGGGCTGGGGAAGCAGCTCCTCACGGCGGCCGTTGCGCGCGCCTGGGCCGGTGGCGCGACGCGCGTGTGGCTGCATACCTGCACGCTCGACAACCCCGCTGCACTGCCGAACTACAAGGCGCGCGGGTTCACCCCGTTCAGGCAGGAGGAGTACGAGGTAACACTCCCCGGCTAAGGGGCAGCCCATGGGGCTGCCCCATGGGCTGCCCCTGCTCCATGCCCTGGTCCGCTCACCGCCTCCTCCGACCCTTTCCCCTCCCCTTCCGCGCGTCATGCCGCGGGTGCCGCCTGGGTGCGTGCTGCACTTCCTCCGGCATCCAGGGCCGGTCGAGCAGATCCTGCAATTCATCGAGCGTGGTGGCACGCACGGCGCCGCGCTGGCCGCGCGGCACCACGAAGCGCAGCGGCCGGTCCAGCGCCGGCAGCTCACTCTCCACGAGTGTGCGCGCCATCTTCTCCGGTAATCGCAACCGCACGATGCCGCCGGCGCCATCCTCCACGTCGTACTCCAGGGGAATCTCGCGGTCGCGCACCATGATGAAATCGGGAAGCGCGAGCCACTTCATGCGCTCGGTGCGCGGCACGATCGTGTCTGGATCGAGCGTGAGATCCGCCGCGCGAAACTCGTCGACCGAGCGAACGCCATCCATTTGGCGTTCGTACCAGGCGGCCAGCTCCGGAAAGCCGAACCGTGTCGTCGCTCCGCCCGACCGGCGATACACCTCGCGGATCTCCTCGATTGCGGCCCGATTGCGCTTCACTGCCGGGTGCCTCGCCTCGAATCGCGCGAGCGCCTCGGCGAGCGCGCGGCGCGCGGCGGGCCCCATGTCGCCGGGAAACGCCTCGATCGGCTCCCGCTCGCGTCCCAGCTCGAAGCCGTAATACTCCACGAGGCGCGTCAGCACGAGCGGATTCCGCTTCCGTTGCGGGTCGTACTCGAGTACGGGCGCGCCGTGTGTCGCATAGCGTCGGATGAGATCGAACGGAATCTGCGTGCCCTCGATGGCCGCGCGCGGCACGCCGAAGCGATCCGCGAAGTAGCGGAGCTCGCCCGCAATCGCACCCCAACTGCCGCACACGCTGGTCCTGGATACCCGCGCCTCCTCGCCGCTCGCCGTACGCTCCTCGATCACGAGATCGAACGGCATGATCCGCGCAAGCACATCCGCAAAGCGACGCTCCACGGACTGCCCCGCGATCGTCAGACGCTCCGGCAGTCGCAGCTCCAGCGATCGGTAGATGCTGGCCATGCCCAGTGCCGCATCCTCCAGCGCCTTCACCAGCACCCCACGGCGGTCGGCCCACTCGTCAATCGTCTCGTCGAAGAGATGGCGCGGCAGGCCGTACACCTCGCCAACGTAACCATGCTCGCGAAAGGCATCCGCGTAGAGATTGTACGCCGTGAGGTGATCGCTCCCCGGCACGATGACACCCTCCAGGTCGCGCTCATCGCGCGTCATCCGGTGCAGGGACTCAATGGACGCCATGACGGCGATGTACGGCACGAGCTCATCGTCCGCGTGCACGAGCAGCTCGGCCCAGGCGCGCTCCACGGGCAGCGCTTCCACCGCCTTTCCATAGCGGGACAGCCGTCCGTCCTCCACGATGCCACGCCGTTCCAGCAGTGCCAGTGCCTGGCGATAGGCGGCACGATCGAGCGGCACCGGCAGGTCGAGCTCGTCCGCGCGCACGCCGAGGTCCGCGCAGGTGAGTGCTACGCGCTCGGAGTCGCCGGCGAGCTGGAACTCCGGCTCGGTGGGCCGCAGGGCGGCGAAGTGGATGTCCCGGTCGCTGAGGATGAATACGCGCCCGTTCTCCACGCGTCCGTGCACCCGCCCCGCCATCTGCAGAATCTCGTTGGCGCCAAGGTGCAGTCGTGTGAGCACGTTGCGCCCGCCGTCGATAATGTTGGTGAAGCGCGTGTCGTCAATCACCACGGTGTCCAGGTCGCGCACGTTGAGCGCGCTCTGTCCGGCCGCCGTCATGGACAGGACGTACGGCTTGTCCACCGTGCCTTCGAGAAAGGGACGGATCACCCGGATCGGCTCCCCGCCATGGTAGAACGCCGCCTCGATGCGCGTATGACGGCGCGAGATGTACTCGGTGACTTCCTCCACGCTCGCGCGCGTCGGCAGAAAGACGCCCACGCCGCGCCGCTCGCGTTGCACGCGCTGGAGAAATCGCTCGTCGAGAAACTCCATGGGACGCCGGTTCAGCACCGTGACCTTCGCCGCCCTCGCGGGATCGAACGACGACGTTTCCAGCACCGCCGCCGAGTCCAGGTAGCGCGCATAGAATGACGGGTCCACGGTGGCGGACAGCCAGATGAAGCGGCACCCCACGCGCTTGCCAAGGGCAAGACAGAGCTCGAGCTCGGCGGACGTCTGGTGGATTTCGTCCACCACGAGCGTGTCGTGCGGCAGGATATCACCGTCCTGGAACCAGCGCCGCGCGATGCCCGTGGTGACAATGACGACGTTCCACGAGGGCGTGTCGGGCGTGGCCTCGCGCTCGCGATTGACGACGCCGACCTTGAGCTCTGCCCCGCGCAGGATGACTTCGGCAATGGGACGGATGGCGAGTGTCTTGCCCGTGCCGGTGCCGGCGACGATGCCGAATCCCTTAAGCGCCGCAGCGAGCTCACGGACCTCGGCGCCGTGCATGCGCTCGAGCAGCGTGTCGACGTGCAGCCCCATGGCCAGCTCGATCGTCTCGCACGCCGCGCGCGTGGGCGCGATGACAATCACGCGGCCTGTGGGCGGCTCGGCCGCGACGAAGGCCTGGCGATCAGGCGGGAGATAGTGGTCGCGGATGTCGCGCATCGAGCGTGTCGTTGGCAGGAAGGTCCCGGATGCGACGAGCCCGGCAGGACACGGTTCGTCTGCCAGGCTCGCGATCCCATTGTGGAAGCTATGCGCCCGCGCGCGAGTCACCAGTGCGCGGAATCGAGCAGCGCTACACGCCCCGATGCGGTATCCGCGGCTTCTGCGGCGGCGGATGCGGCGGTGACGCCGGCGAACGCTGGGGAATGATCCGAGGCTCGCGATGCGGCACGACCGGATCACGCCGCTCCGGTGGCTTCACTACCGGCGGTTTCGTCTCGCGTGGCTTCGCGCCCGGCATCGGCTCCGGCGTCACCTCCGGCGCGCGATCCGGCGTCACCGACCGCTGCGGCGGCTCGGCCTGTTTCACTCGATCATTGTCCAGATTCGGCACCGGAATAGGGACCAGGCCCTGCCTGCCGCGATCCGTGGCTCGGCTGCCCCGCAGTTCCTGCCCGAAAATCACCCGCGCGTTCGGCGGACGACGGCGAATCGCCGTCGCGCAATCGGTCGGCGCCGGCTGCCGACCCGCCGGCACCCCGTCAATCCAGATGCGGCACATCCCCGGCGGAGGCGATTCGCCGGGGGGCAGAACAGCCTGCCCGGTGTCACGCGCCTGGGCGCCAAGCGGCGCCACGAGGATGAGCATGAGGGCAATGGAAAGACGGACCATGAGATCTCCGGTACTGCTTGTCAGGGCGACTGGCCCCCTACCGCTGCATGGGCGGTGCCATCTTCTGCTGCCCCGAGCATGTCTGTATCGCCTTATGTGACAGTGACTTGCGACTACCAAGCCGGGCCAGACCGCGCCGACTGTCCACCATGCGGGACGCCTGGTGTCCGGAACTCGGCATAGGGCCAGCCCATGGGCTGCCCCTTGCTCAGTCCCCGAACGAGATCCCCGTGGCCCGCGCCGTCATCACCACGTCGTGCTCGGGGTCCACCCGTTTGGGTTCGAGCAGCACCATCTCGAAGGGAATCGTCACGATGTGCGGCGATTGCAGCGCCACCATCTGGCCGAATTTCCCCTCCTCAATGGCACGCACCGCCGCGCCGCCAAATCGCGTCGCCAGCAGGCGATCGTAACCGGTGGGCATACCGCCACGCTGCAAGTGTCCCAGCACGAGCGACCGACACTCTTTTCCCGTTCGCGACTGGATCTGTCGCGCGATCTTGTCGGCGATGCCGCCCACACGCTTCTCCTGGCCGGGCAGCGAATCGCCCAGGATGGATTCCTCGCCACCTACGGGAAACGCGCCCTCCGCCACGACGACGATCGAGAAATGCCGCCCCGCGCGATCCCGTGCGCGGATCTTCTCGCACACTTTCTCGATGTCGTACGGAATTTCCGGAATGAGGATCACGTCCGCCGTGCCCGCCACGCCGCTGTGCAGCGCGATGAAGCCGGCGTGCCGCCCCATGACCTCCATGACGATCACCCGATCATGGCTCTCGGCCGTCGTGTGCAGCTTGTCAATGGCTTCGATGGCCGTGGACACGGCCGTGTCGAAGCCGAAGGTCGTGATCGTGCCGCTCACGTCGTTGTCAATCGTCTTGGGCACGCCGACGATCTTGAGCCCGCGCTCGTACAGCTGCTGCGCGATGCACAGCGAGCCGTCACCGCCAATGGTGATGACCGCATCGATGCCCAGGTCCCGCGCCCGCTGCATCAGCTCATCCGAGCGGTCCAGCTCCTCGAGTGACCCATCGGCACGACGCCGCGGATAGTGAAACGGATCGCCGCGATTCGTCGTGCGCAGAATGGTGCCGCCCAGATGCGCGATGCCGCGCACCGACATCGCCGTGAGCGGCACGACCTCATCCTCCCCCATGAGTCCCGCGTAGCCGCGCTTGATGCCGAGGACTTCCCAGCCGCGGTTCACAGCGGACAGGACGGCGGCACGGATCACCGCGTTGAGTCCCGGGGCGTCGCCGCCGCCGGTAGAAATGGCAATGCGCATCGGCTACCCGATGCGCTCGTCCAACAGTGTCATGATCTCTCCTGCTCTGGCATGTCGCCCAAGCTTCGATTTCTCGAAAATGGGCTGGCCGTTGTACGATACCTCGAATCGCCCGCCGCGCGATGGAATCATCTCGATGTCCGCGTCGGGGTACTTCGCCCTGATCTCGGCCGCCAGACTGGTGGCCCGCGGAGTGTAGTTTCAGAGGGTGCAGTATTCGATCGCGATCTTCATGATGTCCTGATTGTGAAGGCGAATGAGTGCCTGACGACCCGGCTCGCTCTCCGGCCATCTGGCACAGCTGTGAAGTATAGCCGCACGCCTGAGCCCCGAAATGAATCGTGAACTGGCGCGGGAAATCGGTGCGCATGGCCGAGTGGCCGTTGGGTATATATCGCGCCCCAATACAGGACGGAACCCATGCAATCCGGTCACACTCTTGCCGAACTCCTCGTTGTCCTGACAGTCTGCGCCACACTCAGCAGCATCGCGCTGCCCCGGTTTGCCGCCATTCGCGACCGCGCAGCGGTCCGGAGTGCCGCCGAACAGATCGAAGGGACGCTTGCCGCGGCGCGGCGCTCCGCGCTGTTGCACTCCGCCACGACGTCCGTCGTGTTCGACCCGGGCCGCCGCATGGCGTTCATGATGGTGGAGGGTGACACGATCATGACGGTGCTCCCGGGTACCGACCTGGCTGTCGCGCTCGGCGGCACGCGGGACACCATCCGGTACGCGCCTGATGGGCGCGGGTACGGGGCGACGAACAGCAGCGTGATCGTCAGGCGTGGCGCCGCGGCAGACACGATCTTCGTCTCGCGGCTGGGGCGGGTGCGGAGTTGACAGTGAGGTTCCTGCGAGCGCGGAGGCGGCGGTCGAGCGCGCGATCAGTCGGCCGCCACGGTTCCGAAGTCGTATCCAGGCACGGAAACGCGAGGAATGGGCTGACCAAGCACGCGCTCGATGAGACGCACCATGGCAATCTCGTCGGCGGCCATGAAGGTGAGGGCGTCGCCTGTCGCGAGGGCGCGACCCGTTCGGCCAATGCGGTGCACGTAATCCTCGGGCTGCGCAGGCACATCGTAGTTGACCACGTGGGAGATGCCGGCAATGTCCAGCCCGCGCTGCGCGATATCCGTGGCCACCAGCACGCGCACCTCGCCGCGTTTGAACTGCTCGAGCGCCTGCGTGCGCTGGGCCTGCGACCTGTCGGCGTGCAGCGCCACGGCGTGAATGCCCGCACGCTCCACGTTCCGCACCACCCGGTCCGCGCCGTGTTTGGTCCGCGTGAACACGAGCACCGAATCCATGTCGTCCTGCCGGAGCAGCTCGACCAGCAGCTCGCTCTTCCGTTCGCGCGCCACTGGATACACGGCGTGGGTGACCGTGCTCACCGCTTCCGTGCGACGCCCCACCTGCACCACGACCGGCTTGCGCAGGTACGAGCGCGCCAGCGCTTCCAGCTCGGCGGGCATGGTGGCGCTGAAGAGCAGCGTCTGCCGGTATGCCGGAATCTCCGCCACGATGCGGTTGATCTGCGGCGCAAAACCCATGTCGAGCATCCGGTCGGCCTCGTCGAGCACGAGTACCTCCAGATCATCGAACGAGACATTGCGCCGTTCCATGTGATCGAGCAGACGGCCCGGTGTCGCGATCACCACATCCACGCCGCCCCGCAGCGCGGTCTCCTGCGGACCAATGGGCACACCGCCATACACGTTCGTGACGCGCAGGTCGGTGAAGGCGGCATACGTCGCGAAATTTTCCGTTACCTGCGCCGCCAGTTCGCGTGTCGGGACGAGCACCAGTACGCGCACACGCCGGGGTCCGCCCAGCAGGCGGTGCACGATGGGCAGCGTGAACGCGGCGGTCTTGCCGGTTCCGGTCTGGGCCAGCCCAATGATGTCCCGCCCTCTCAGGATGAGCGGAATGGTCCGGGCCTGGATCGGGGTGGGGGATTCGTAGCCTGCCCTGCGTACCGCCTGCAGCAGCTCCGGGGCAAGGCGGAGCTCCTCGAACGAATTCGGTGATTCGGTTGTCTCTGGTGGCATGGTCCTGCGTTTCAGGCGCCGGGGCCGTACGTCTGTCGCCTTGGCCGGCGTGGTCGCCTGGCGGGACGGGCGCGTATTGGTTGCAATTGGTGAATAATATACGCGCGTGCCGAGGCGGGCGCTACGAAGCGAGAAAGCGCAGCAACTCCGCGTTCACGCGGTCGGGCGCCTCCTCCGGGCTCACGTGTCCGACGCCTTCGAGCATCACCACGCGCGCGCGCGGCGCTTCACCAATGATGCGCGACACCAGACGCGGTGACACAATGCGGTCGCGCGCACCAAAGATCACGAGGACGGGCATCCTCAGGCGCCGCACTTCGCTGCGGTGGAGCGTTCGCCAATTCACCTCGTGCACCATGGCCCAGAGCGCGCGGTGGAACGCCGGATCGCGCGCTGGCGCGTGGTACTCATCCACGTCGCGCGGCGTGATCTGGGCGGGATTCCCGTACGCCGTGCGGAGCGCGAGCGTGACGAGCGCGCGCGGCAGGGTGCGGATCGGCGCGCGGCCCAGCGCGCGCGGGAGTCGTCGCGCAGCCGACACGAAACGCACCGCACCCAGCCCGACAGCGCCGCACAGCACCAGTCGCTCCACGCTCGCCGGCCAGCGCAGCGCGACGCGCGCGGCGATCGCGCCGCCGAGTGACAGCCCCACCAGTGTCGCACGCGAAATGCCGAGTGCCGCGAGCGTCGCCAGCACATCTGCCGCAAGCGTATCCAGCGTGTACGCCTGCGGCGTTTCCGGCTTGTCGCTCCAGCCGTGGCCGCGCAGATCCATCGCCACCACGCGATACCCCGCGCGCGCCAGTACGGGCAGATTGCTTCGAAAGGAATACGCCGAGCAGCCCCACCCCGGGATGAACAGTACAGGCGATCCGCCGACTGGTCCGCCTTCCACGAGGCGCAGGCTCACGCCGGAGCCGAGACTCACGCGACGTGCGCCGAGTCCGTCGACGCCAGCGGGAAAAACGTCCGTGGAATCGAGCAAGGTCAGACGGCGCGATGCCGGCGCCGCCGCGAGTTTCTCGCGCGACGCGCCCGGACTCCTGTTGCGCCCGGCGCGAACACTACCCGACGTCCACTGGCCGTCCCGAGTAGCGTCCAATGAGCCCGAGACGAAACGTCACATCTGCACTCAGTGCGTCGGCCGTGCCGCGAGGATCGAGCGGGAATCCGGGCCAGACGAACGGATTGCTGCTGCGCGTGGTGACGGAACGTCTTGGCATGCGCCAGACGCCTTCTGCATCGCAATCCTCGAGCAGCCGCTCGTACAGCTTGGACCATCCCTCGTTGCGTTGGAGAATTCCCAGTCGAGCGAACAACTCCAGCCAGTAGAGGGTGGCCGGCAGATCGGCGTCGGCCGCCGTCCGATGCGGCAACGGGTCACCCAGGATGAGATGCGGCTCGGCCACCACCTTGCCAGCCACCACCGACGCCGCTTCCGAACGCGGCTGCGGCTGCGTCAGGTGGGCGTAGAGCCGCTCCATGGCATCATAATGCTCGCTGCGGAAGTGCGGCATTTCGGCGAGCATGGCGAGAAAATAGATCGATGGAGGGGCGGAGCCGGGCGCGAGCACATGCGAGTTCCCCACGCGCACGAATGGCTTCTCGTGCTGTGGCGAGCGGAGATAGCGATCCACGCGCTCCAGCATGCGGCGCGCGGCCCCCCTGAGTCGCGGATCCTGCTCGTAACCGGCTTGCGCGAGCGCAGCCGCCGCGGCCTCGCGCAGGACTTCTCGTCCGTGGCGGACGACGTCCCGATCCGGACGTCCACGGGGCGCCAGTTCGAACAGGTAGTTGGGATCCTCGTCCTGGGCCAGCAGCCGGAACATCGTGCGGCGTGCCTGGGCAATGGGTGGCGACTCCTTGCTCCACCCCCACTCCACGAGACGCCGCACCGCGGTAATGGTTCCGATCCCCTGGAACCGATCCGCACGTGCGGGGGGCACGGAGAGCATCCCATTACCCCAGGTTCCATCCGACGCCTGCGTGAGGGCGAGCAGGACTGCCGGCCGAAAGGTGTACGGGAGGGAGGCGAAGCTGCTCTGCTCGCCGACCGGTATCCTCGCAACTTCTAGACTGGCGCGATACTGAATTGGTACTGCCGCGTTGCTGAGCAGCCAACCCAATGGAAATGTGATTGATTCTGGAGCGGGAGGCGACGGCAAGACGGATGCACCCGGTGCGGTCGGATCGGTCACGGCGCCCTCGGAATTCGCTTAAGTCGTTGACAAACAACGCGATTGTGACGGGTCTGCCACTGAACCTCAGCTCTGCGGGCGTAAAGCTTAGCACTTTTGGCCGCTGGCGCTAGGGGTAATCCTGACTCCGCCAGCGGCAACATCGACCGGGCATCGACGCATGCAAGGAGTCCTTAACGCCTCTCGATCGCCACCCGTCCATCTCACAAGCGCTTCATACAAGGAGAACCGATGCTTCGCTCAACCATTGCTTCCCTCGCCGCGATGCTGATGATCGGCTTCGCTTCCGCCGCGCCCGCGCAATCGGCGCAGAACGCCGCACCGCAGGCACGGCAGGACGTGCGCGGCACTGCTCGCACCGCACGACCGAATCGGCACGTCGCGCCAGCTGGGCGCAAGCGTTCGCTCTCCGGGCGGAGGCGTGCGGCGCACGCCGCACGACATGCCCGCTTCGCCAGACGCGCGCGTTTCACGGCGCGGCGCCGTTTCCGGACCCACGTCCGGGCTCACGTCCGGGCCCACGTGCGGACCCATGCCCGGGCCCGGGCCCGCGCCCACGCCGGGGTCCGCGCCCAGCGTCACGCCCTCTTCCGCTCTCGCCGTCGCGCAGCTCTCCGCGGCCAGATGCGCATCCGGCATGCGAGAAGGAGGCGGAACGTCCGTTACTTCTGAACCACATCCGCCACTCTCGCCATGCTCCACAACGCACTCCTCGCGCCCGCGCGCTTGTGGTCCCTCCGGCCCGCCGTCATCTTGCGACTGACCCCTAACCCCTGGCCCCTACCCCTACCCCCCAGCCCTTAACCCCCTGCATGATCCAGAGCCTGCTGAGCCGGCCCGTGCACAAGGTGAGCGACCACGTCCGCCTGGATGGACGCGTCCTGTTTCTCACCGAGGATCCGGCGCTCATCCGCCGGCAGCTCGCCGGCGACGATCTGCCCTTCGATCCGAAGGCCCCGGCCGGCTCGCCTGAGCATCCCAGGCTCCGGAACGACATCTCCACCGACGAGATCACGCCGGCGTACATCTGCTATTACTTCGATGAGACGCTGGGTGACTTCCCCTATCTGGGACTCAAGAGCGGCGACGAGTTTCCAATCGTGCGCGGCGCGGTGCGGAACGGGCACTTTGTGGCAAGCGTCTCGGGCAAGCGGCGCGGCAAGGGGTCGTCGCGCGAGCAGTCGCCGTATGCCGAAATGGTGGCCGGCATCCGGCTGGTGATCGCGGAGAACATCGAACGCATCTATCGCGAGAACTGCCAGAACCTGGGGGTGTTCACCTCCACGAATTTCGATCTCATCGCCCGCGTGCGGGCCGGCGAGGAGATTCCGCTCTCCGAGTTCACCGCGGGCGAAGGAGACATCACGCGAGGCATCATCGAGTACGGCGGGCTGTTCAACTACAATGTCGCGCGACTGCAGGGCAAGGTGGACGTCCCCATCCTCACCACCCCCGCGCGCCCCATGACCATCGCGGAGAAGATCTTTGCGCGACACTGGGTCGTGGATGCCGCCGCGGGCACGTTCGGGGTGCGCGCCGTGCAGCCCGGCGATGAGGGCTTCATCCAGACGGACATTCGCTTCAGTCACGAGTACGTGACGCCCATGTCCGCCATTTTCTTCGAGCAGCTCGTGGGGAAGGACGAACCGGTGAACGATCCCGGCTCGGTCTTCTTCTTCCGCGATCATCTCACCTTTCTCGACCAGGTCATGCGCCCCGAGCATCGCGAGATGGGACTGCTCGACGTGGCCAACCAGCTCGAAAGCAAGCAGCGCACCTTCGCGGCAGCGAAGGGCATCCGCCTCTACGGGCAGCTCGACCACCGGCTCAACCTGCACGGCGCGCTGGCGGCGGCGGGTTCGGAGGCTATCTGTCACTCCAAGATCCTCGAGGCGCACGCGCTGCCGGGCCAGGTGATCATCGGCTCCGACTCGCACACGCCGCATGCGGGTGCCGTGGGATGCATCGCGTTCGGCGTCGGCACGACGGCAATCTTCAACTCCTGGATCACGAAGGACGTGCGGGTCGAGGTTCCGAAGTCCTTCAAGGTGATCGTGCACGGCGCGAAGCCGGACAACATCACCGCCAAGGACTTCATGCTCGAGATCCTTCGTCACCCATACATCAAGAGCGGCGCGGCGATCGGGCAGATCATCGAGTATGCGGGCGAGGCGGTGGAGGCGCTCTCGGTGGACGAACGCGCGACGATGACCAACATGGCGGCCGAGGTGGGCGCCTTCACCGGCATCATCGCGCCGGATGAGCGCACCGTCGAGTATCTGGTCGCGCAGCGCGGCATGACTCATGAGGCCGCGCGCGCGCTGTGCGATGGCCTGACGTCGGATCCCGGCGCCGGCTACGTCAAGGTCATCGAGATCGACGCCGCCTCGCTCCGGCCGATGCTCGCGCTGCCCGGCGATCCGGGGAACGGCATCGCCGTGGACGAGCTGCCCGACGAGGTCGCGATCGACATTGCGTACGCCGGCTCGTGCACGGCCGGCAAGAAGGAGGACATGGACATGTACGCCCGTGTCTTCCGGGAGGCGCTGGAGCGGAACGAGCACGTACCGGAGCACGTACGCTGCTTCATCCAGTGCGGATCGCGCGAAGTCTTCGAGTACTGCCAGGCGGAGGGCTACGACCGGATCTTCGCCGACGTGGGCGCGACGTTCATCGAGCCATCCTGCGGCGCATGCATCAACGCGGGGCCGGGCGTGTCGCGCACGAAGAACGAAGTCACGATCTCCGCGATCAACCGGAACTTTCCCGGTCGTTCGGGACCGGGCCAGCTCTACCTCGCGTCGCCCTACACCGTGGCCGCATCCGCCATTGCAGGGAAGATCGTGGAATGGCGCGCGGGTGTTGGCGTGGGTTGCTGACGCCGGCTCCATTCCATCGGGCCGATTCGACGCTGGCATCCGAGCGCATGCGTGGCACCGCGCTTGCACGCGCCGAGCCATGGCGTGATGATTTCCTGGCACGACCGTTTGTTCCTGATATTCGATCTTTCTGAATCAGACCGATGCGCGGTGAGTTCGTAGACGTCGGCGGCGCTCGATTGTACTACTACGCCGCGGGCAGTCGCGGCGCGGGGGAACCCATCGTGCTCATTCACGGGTTCCCCACCTCATCGCATCTCTGGCGCGATCTCGTGCCGCTGCTCCCCGAGGGGCATCGCATCGTCGTTCTCGATCTCCTCGGCTACGGGCGCAGCGACCGCCCGCTCGACCGCGATCTCAGCATCCGGGGGCACGCCGAGCGCGTCGTGAATCTGCTCGACATCCTGCGCATTTCGTACGCCGCCGTCGTGGGGCATGACGTGGGCGGCGGCATTGCGCAGTATCTCGCCGTGCATCATCCCACGCGCGTGTCGCGACTCGGATTGATGAACTCCGTGGCTTTCGACAACTGGCCCACGGCGCAGGTGAAGCTGGCGCGCGCCACGCTGCCACTCACGCGCCATCTCCCCGCGAGCTGGGTCGCGTCGGCGGTGCGCGCGGAGCTGGAGCGCGGCTACACGCGCGATGAGCGCGGCACGCGCTCGGTGGACATCTACATTCGCCCCTTCTGCAGCCCGGAGGGACGCGATGTGCTGGTGCAGCATCTCGAAGCGCTGGATGTGAAGGAGACCATCGCGCTCGGATCGCGTCTGCAGAACATCGTCGCGCCCACCGTGGTGATCGGCGGTGCGCACGACCCGTTTCTCTCGCCCGACACCACCAGGCGGCTGCACGACGCCATTCCGGGATCGACCCTGCACATCATCCCGAATGTCCGGCACTTCACCCCGGAGGCGGCACCGGAAGCCGTGAGTGCCATCCTGCAGGAGTGGCTCAAGCGGTAGCGATGGGCCGCGTCGCGCCCGCGTGCCGCGCCACTCAGAGTCGTCGCACCTCGTCCGCCGCTTCCAGCACGTGCGCGATGTCGCGCGACAGCGCGCGCGCTTCCACCGTCGCGCTGTTCACCTCCGAGATGGCCGACTGGACGCCGGACGAGCGCAGCTTCAGCAGATCCAGCTTCAGATTCTGCAGCGCGATCCCGGCACTCTCGAGCTGTCCGTACAGGCGCGCGCGGCGCGACGACAGCTCCTGCAGCGAGGCGTACTGCCGCTCGAGCAATGACAGCCGCCGGTCGTGGTCCGCGGCGGTAACGTTCTCGCGCCGCACCTGCGCAATGCGCTCTCCCAGGTGCGTGAGCGTATCGGGCGGCGCATCCTCGTCGAGCTGGTGCAGCGTTTGCGCGAGCGACGCCGCGCGCTCGGCCAGCGCATTCACCGTGGGCAACACGTCCGGAATCATGGTCCGATCGGATTCCGCCAGTGAATTCACGATGGCGAGGATGGCCAGACGATCCGACGCGGCGCGGCGCACCTGCTTTCCGTACGGACCATTCAGCACCTCGCGCGGCACCATCTTCGCCGCGGCCTCATCCACGGCCGACGCCGGCGCGACGAGCTGCGGCACCGACGCCGGCGTCGTGGCGGCCGGC
This sequence comes from Gemmatimonadaceae bacterium, assembly GCA_036393195.1. GTDB lineage: Bacteria > Gemmatimonadota > Gemmatimonadetes > Gemmatimonadales > Gemmatimonadaceae > JADGGM01. Next base: position 35,860 of record DASVWN010000119.1, read on the forward strand.
GGCTCGTTGTGCAGAATGCGATGCCACCCCACGCCCTCCGCCCAGAGGCCGCTCCACTGACGCGCCGTGGACAGTCCCATGCCGAACATCGGGAAGAGGAACCACGGAAAGTGCGGCGACGTCGCCATGTTGATGCCGAACAGGATGGCCGTCGTCGTCGCGGTGCTCGCGAGATTCCGCCGGAAGCTGGTGATGCGCCGGTGCAGAATGGTCTCCGGTGAGGGCTGCACGCCCGGCGTGTATCCCTGGAGCGTTCCGCGATAGTAATTGCGGTAGAAGTGTTTCCGCTCACCGCGTGACAGACCCGGTGGCGGCACCGGCGGCAGCAGCGACATCGGTGGCGATGGCGGCGCTGGCGATGGTGGCGGCACCGTTGCGACGGGCGGCACGGAGTACGGTGCCGGCTGCGCCGGCCAGCCGGACGCGGCCGCTCGCGAGATGGGCGCCGCCGCATGCTGCCACGGCAACGGCTGCTCCGATCTGTTCAGCAGCGCATCGCGGAATGCAGCAGCGTCGGGAAAGCGGTCATCCGGATCCTTGGCCAGCGCACGTTCAATCGCCGCCGCCAGCGGCGGCGGTACGTCGCGCCGCATCTCGCGCACCGGCCGGGGCGTTTCCGACACGTGCTTCATGATCATCGCCGGCGTATTGTTCGCCCGGAACGGCAGGTTCCCCGTGAGCACCTGGTAGGCGACCACACCGAGCGAGTAGATGTCGCTCCGGCCATCCACATCACGGTCGCCCATGCCCTGCTCGGGCGACATGTACGCGGGAGTGCCCACCGTGATGCCGGTGGCGGTGAGGCGCGAATCGGCTTCCGCCGCGCGCGCGATGCCGAAATCCGTGACGAGCGCGTGGCCGCTGTCGCGATCGAGCAGGATGTTGTCCGGCTTGATGTCGCGGTGAATGACCCCGTGCGCGTGCGCGTACGCCAGCGCATCGGCCACCTCGGCCAGAATGCGGCGGCCATCCTCGATCTCCAGCGGGCCGCGACTGAAGCGCGTGGCGAGACTCTCGCCTTCCACCAGCGCCATGACGAAGAAGACGAGTCCGTTCTGTTCGTCAACCGAATAGATGGGGACGATGTCGGGATGGTTGAGCTGGGCCGCCGTCTGCGCCTCACGCAGGAAGCGGCTGCGCACATCCGGACGGAACGCGAGCTCCGGCGGCAGGACCTTGATGGCTACACGCCGCCGCAGTCGGACATCGGATGCCTGGTAGACGACGGCCATTCCGCCCCGTCCGATCTCCGACTCGATCTCGTAGGCGTTGCCCACCGCCGCGGCCACGCGCTCCAGCATCGGATCCGTCACGTGTCGCTCCGGGCTACGCCAGGCGCCACGAACGGGAGCGCGTCGAGCGGCGACTCAGCGCCGCACACTGCTGGCGCCCTGCACCGCCGCGTCCACATCGTCGGCCAGGGAACGCGCGCGCTCGGTGAGCAACGTGATCTGGCCCGTGACGTTCGCCACGCTGCCCGCGCGCAGCCGTAACACATCGAGCCGCATGTTCTGCAGCGCAAGCCCGCAACTTTCGAGCTTTGCGCGCGCGTCGCTCTGCCGCCTGACCGCATCTGCCTGCGCGCGTCGTTCGCGCTTGAGCGTGGCGAGCTGCCGCACGCGTTGCTCGCTCGCTGCGACATCCAGCGGGTTCGCTTCCGCCTCGAGCCGCGCAATGTCGCGCTCGATGCGCTCCGCGGCAGCCGGCACCGTTGTCCGGTCAAGCTCGACGAGCGACATCGCGAGCGACTTCACACGATTGTACAGTCCCTCGGCGGCCGGAATCACGCCATTCACGAGCTTCTGATCCGCCTTGGGCAGATCGCTGACCTGCCGGATGACCTCGGCGCGATCGCGCTCCGCGCGCTGCACGGTGTCCGCATACGCGCCGAAGTCCGCGGAGGTCGCGGACATCGCATTCACACCTGGCAGTGCCGGACGCTGCGCGGAGCGCGCCCGCAATTTCTCACGCTCTTTTGCATTGAAGAGCGCGTGGGGCAGCGTCTGTGCATACTCGATGGTTTCCGATGCGACGTCGAGCAGCCGCCGGTCGCGCGGCTGCCGGAACACATCACGCCAATCGTACCCCGAGGACCACAGCTTGGAATACTTCGCGGCAAGCCAGATCCCCCAGAACACCGTGACAACGTACAACCCGCTGCCCGTGAGGATGGACGCGATGATGATCGCCGCGTTCACGAAGGCGAACTTGGCGAAGCGCGACCGGAAGTGCTGGACTTCGGGCGCTGACCAGCGCGCGATGTCGTCGGGCGTGGGCGTGGTGTATTGTCCCGCCCCCGGCGGCACGTTCGTGGGCGTCATGCCCGGCGGATAGGCCGCAGGAAGCGGCGATGTGGGCACCACGCCACTGTAGGGTCTGGCGCTCGACGGAGCGCTCGCGACCGCAGAAGGAGTCGCGGGCATGGCGCTCGCATCCCCTGAGAGCGCGGCCGAGAGCGCCGATGCGCTGGGGAACCGGTTGGCCGGCTCCTTTTCGAGCAGCGTCATGACGATCGCCGCCAGATCGGGGGGCACATCGGGACGGAGCTGCTGAACCGGAGCGGGGCGCTCGGTGATCTGTTTCATGAGCATGGATGCCGTGCTCCCCGCCCTGAACGGAAGCTGGCCGGTGAGCATCTGATATCCCACCACGCCCAGCGAATACAGGTCGCTCCGTCCATCAATCTCGTGCTCGCCCGCTGCCTGCTCCGGCGACATGAAGGCGGGAGTGCCGATGGCCATCCCCGTCGCCGTGAGGCGCGAGTCCGCCCCTTCCTGCATGGCGCGCGCGATGCCGAAGTCCGTGACCATGGCACGCTTGCTCTCGCGATCGAGCAGGATGTTGTCCGGCTTGATGTCGCGGTGGATCACGCCGCGCGCGTGTGCGTACGCCAGCGCGTCCGACACCTGGTGCATGATGCGGTGAGCGTCTTCCACAGGGAGCGCCCCTTCGTCGTGCAGCCGCTTGCCTACCGTGGTGCCATCCACGCAGGCCATGACGAAGAAGACGAGCCCTTCGCGTTCATCAACCGCGTAGATGGGGACAATGTTCGGCTGATTGAGCTGCGCCGCGGTTTCCGCCTCGCGCAAAAAGCGCGACTTGATCTCCCCGCGAAATGCCAGCTCCGGCGGCAACACCTTGACCGCCACGTCGCGCTTCAGCCGACGATCCCGGGCGCGGTAGACAATCCCCATCCCGCCACGTCCCAGTTCGCTCTCCACGTCGAATTGCGGCGCCAGCGCACGTTCGGCGAGGGCGCGCATTTCCGCGTCAGAAGACAGGGCGATCGGATCGGGCACTATTTGGTCCTGGAGGGAATACAAGATGCTTAGTGTACCACTACCCGCACCATCTGAAAAGATGATTCAGCCGTGCGGGCAGATACAGTACGTCAAACAGGCGGGTAGAAGTTGCAAATCCTGCCGCCCCGGCGTAACTCATGCGTGCAGGATGGGCATGGAACACGCATCGCCTGAGGGAGATTCAAAGAGCAGTCCTTTACCAGGGTTTCAATCAACATGGCACAACGCCAAACGTTGCCCGTTCTCCCACTGCGCGGAACGGTGATCTTTCCCGGCCTGGCGCAGCCCATTGCCGCGGGGCGTCCAGGAACGCTGCGCGCCATCGAGGCCGCCATCAAGGCCGACCGGCTGGTGTTCGCCGTCGCGCAGCGTGACAACGGCGAAGAACCGACGCCGGAAATTCTCTATTCCATGGGTGTCATCGCGCGCATCGGCCAGGTGCAGCGCGGGCTGGGCGGCGTGCAACTGCTGCTTCAGGGTGAGCAGCGTGCAACCGCCCTCCAGTACACCATGACAGACCAGTACCTCAGTGCGATCGTCGTTCCGGTGGAGGAGATGAATCCGCTGGACGAGCACGACGCGGCATTCGAGGCACTGCACAAGGAAGCACGCGAGCGTGCCGGGGAGCTCGGCGAGAAGCGCGGGCTGCCCGAGGAAGTCGTGCATCAGGTGCTCGACGCGGTCACGGAGCCGGGTCGCTTTGCCGATCTGGTGGCCGGCTACATTGACCTGACCGTCCCGGAAAAGCAGGGGCTGCTCGAAACGCTGAGCGTCGAGGAGCGGCTGCGGCGCGTGCTGGTGCACGTCCAGCGGCAGATCGGCCTGCTCGAGGCGCAGGAGGACATCAAGTCGCAGGTCCAGGAGGAGCTGGGGCAGCGGCAGCGTGAGATGTACCTGCGCGAGCAGATGAAGACCATCCAGAAGGAGCTGGGCGACGACGACCAGAGCCGCGAGATGGAGGAGCTGCGCGAAAAGCTCACCAAGCTGGAGCTGCCCAATACGGCGCGCCAGGAGGTGGAACGCGAGCTGGGGCGGCTGGAGCGCGCGGGCCGCGAGTCCATGGAGGCGCAGGTCATCCGGACCTACCTCGACTGGATCGCCGAGCTCCCATGGAACGCGCGTTCGGATGACAATCTCGATCTCAAGCACGCCGCCGAGGTGCTCGACGAGGATCACTACGGGCTGCCGGACGTGAAGGATCGGGTGCTCGAATTCCTGGCGGTGCGTCAGCTTCGCGCGCAGGAGCTCGCCGAGGAGGTCGCCAAGACCGGCGAATTCCCGGCGTTCAAGGTGCGGCCCGCCAAGGAGGACGCGACGCCGTCGCTCGGTACATCGAGTGCGGACGATCATCCGATTACCGACACACGCGAGGCAAAAGCGCGTGCCATGGCGAAGGGGCCGATTCTGCTGTTCATCGGCCCGCCGGGCGTGGGCAAGACGAGCATCGCGAAGTCCATTGCCCGCGCGCTGGGACGCGAGTACGTGCGCGCGTCGCTCGGCGGCGCGCGTGACGAGGCCGACATCCGCGGCCATCGCAGAACCTACGTGGGCGCGATGCCGGGGCGCATCATCCAGGGAATGAAGCAGGCGGGGACGAAGAACCCCGTGTTCCTGCTGGACGAGGTGGACAAGCTGGGCGTGAGCTTCCAGGGCGATCCGGCGAGCGCGCTGCTCGAGGTGCTCGACCCCGCGCAGAACGACACGTTCACCGATCACTATCTCAACATCCCGTTCGATCTGAGCGAGGTGCTGTTCATCGCGACGGCGAACTTCATCCAGAACATTCCGGGCCCGCTGCTCGACCGCATGGAAGTCGTGGAGTTCTCGGGCTACACGGAACGGGAGAAGGCGGAGATCGCGAAGAAGTACCTGCTGCCCCGGCAGCTCGAGGAGGCTGGCCTGTCCCAGAAGGGCGTGACGCTCACGGATGAGGCGGTGATGGCGATCGTGAGCCAGTACACGCGCGAGAGCGGCGTGCGACAGCTCGAGCGCGAGCTTGGCGCGGTGGCCCGCAAGCTGGCGCGCAAGATCGCCGGCGGTGAAACCACGGATTCCACGATCACACCCGATGACGTTCGCGCGTTGCTGGGTCGTCCCAAGGTGCACCCCGAGCGAGCCAACGAGGAGAACGAAGTGGGCCTGGCAACGGGGATGTACTACACGCCCGCGGGCGGCGACATCATGTTCGTCGAGGCGGCGGTCCGTACGCTGGAACGCGCCCCCGATGCGGATCGCGTGACACAGATCACGGGGCTGGGAGCCGTCTCGCTGATTCTCACCGGCCAGCTCGGCGACGTGATGAAGGAGTCGGCACGCGCGGCACTCACGTACGCGGCCACACACGCCTCGCAACTGGACATTCCGGCCGATCGGTTGGGGAGCGTGGAGGTGCACATCCACGTGCCCGCTGGCGCAATTCCGAAGGATGGACCGTCGGCCGGCGTGACCATGGCCACGGCGCTCGTGTCGGCGATGTCAGGACAGCCGGTGCGGCGGGATGTCGCCATGACGGGAGAAATCACGCTGCGCGGGCGCGTGCTGCCCATTGGCGGATTGAAGGAGAAGGTACTTGGCGCGCATCGCGCGGGAATCAAGACCATCGTCCTGCCCAAGGATAACGAAGCGGACCTTGAGGACCTGCCCGAAGATGTGCGCAAGGCGCTCGAGTTTCATCCGGTGACCGCGCTCGACGAGGTCTTCGAAATCGCGATTGTCCGGCACGGGTCTCCGGTCGAGGAGCCCGCGCTGGCGGCCGCCGGAGTGAAGTGAGCCGGTCCTGAGTCCCGTTACCTGACGCCCACCGGTCCCCATTGCCAGAGGGACCACGGGTTGCGCAGCGCACCCGGCTGTGTCCCGTCGAGGAAGTACTCGGTGTAGCGCCGGTCGGGGGGCGTGCTGTCGGTGGCCGGCTGGCCGCTGTCGCGGTCCAGCTCCGCCGTCACCACGCCCGTCGGCACATCAGTCCACGCACCGACCGCGCGACCGCTCGCGTAATACTTCGCGATCATGTCGCCCCAGATGGGCGCCGCGAATGAACCGCCGGCCGCACCACGCGCGACGGTCGTCGGCTGGTCGAATCCCACCCAGACACCCGCGACGACGTCGGGCGTCATGCCGACGAACCAGAGATCCGTGTTGTCGTTGGAAGTTCCGGTCTTGCCGGCGACTGGTATGCGGTCCGGTACGATGCGGCGCACGGCCGTCGCGGTGCCGCGCGCCACGACATCGCGCATCATGTCGCGCACGATGAACGCGACGCGCGGGTCCATGGCGAAGCGCGGTGCGGCGGTGGGAGGAGTCCACACCACATGACCGGTGCGATCCTCGATGTGCTTGATGAACCGGGGCTCGACGACCGAGCCCAGATTGTCGAACGCGGTGTACGCCGCCACGAGATCGATCGGACGAACCGACGAGGCCCCAATGGCGCTCGACGGATACGGCGCAATGGGCGTGTCGATACCGAGCCGTCTGGCCAGCGCGCTCACGGAGTCGATTCCCACCTCCATGCCGAGCTGTACCGCCACGGAGTTGCGCGAGGTCACGAGCGCGTGCCGCATGGTCATCGGGCCGAGGAACTGCCCGTCGTCATCCTGTGGACGGTAGACGGTGCCGTTGTCCATCAGAATGGCGAGCGCGGTATCGGGAATGATGTCGTTGGGGGCAATGCTGTCATGGAGCGCCTCGGCGTACACCAGCGGCTTGAACGCCGACCCCGGCTGGCGGATGGCGTTCATCGCGCGATTGAACGGCGACTGCGTGTAGTCGCGTCCGCCCACCAGCGCGAGGACATCGCCATTCACCGGATCCAGCGCGACGACGGCGCCCTGCAGGTAATCGGTGCTCCCCCTGGGGTGACTGGCGAACGTGGGGTGCGAATATCCCGGACGCGATTCCGCGCGGGTGAGACCGTCCACGAGCGCCTCCTGCGCCGCGCGCTGCATGTCCGGATCGACCGTCGTGATGATGCGGTAGCCGCCGTTCTCCACGGGCACCCCGGCGGCATCCGCAAGCGATTTCACGGCGTCCACGAGATACGGCGCCGCCGCGGGCATGCCGGCGTCGGGCGCGGTCACGACGGGCTCCGCCGCGGCGGAGGTCTCCTGCTGCTTCGTGATGTACTTCTGCTCGCGCATGAGCGCGAGCACCACGTTGCGGCGCTCGCGCGAGCGCGCCGGATGCCTGATGGGATCGTACAGCGCGGGGCCCTTGGGCAGCGCGGCGAGCGTCGCGGCCTCCGTGAGCGTGAGCTCCGCAGCGGGTTTGCCGAAGTAGTGCCGGGCGGCCGCTTCAATGCCATACCAGCCGTGTCCGAACGAGATGTCGTTCAGATAGGCTTCGAGGATCTGTGCCTTGGAGTAGTGGCGCTCCATCTCCCGCGCGGCGGCCTGCTCGCGCAGCTTGCGCTCGATGGCCGAGACGCCGGTGCGATCCGCGCGGTTGATCAGATCCGGATGCATGTTGCCCACGAGCTGCTGCGTAATGGTGCTTGCGCCGCGCGCATGTCCGCCGAGCGCGTCCTTGATGGCGCCGGCGAAACCGACGACGTCCACGCCGTCATGCTCATAGAAACGCTGATCCTCCACGGCAATGAACGCCTCACCCACATACTTCGGCAGCGAGCGGAGCGATACGCTCGTCCGGAACTGCTTGCCGATCTCGCCGATGAGCGAACCGTCGCGCGCCAGAACGACCGACGACTGCGGTGGCTGCACGATCTGCCAGGCCTGCCCGGTGCTCTGCGCGGCGAGCGACGGCGCGAATCGTGGCGTGAGCGGAGCAGCGAACGCCGCGACGACGAGCAGCGTGCACGCCGGGACACTCGCACGGCTCCGTTCCGGAGTCGCGCGTTTCAATGAAGGAATGCTGGTCACTCCGAGTTCTGCTCTCTGGGCCGGCGCACGGTGCCGGTACCGGTTGTCTCGCCCCGCGGCTGGCGCCACAGGCTCCTGCACTTCGATCTCTGAAAGATACAACGAGTACTCGCGGCGGCGGCGCGTGTTCCGCCGCGCCGCCGCGCTGCGCTCTCATTCCGGATGACGACGAACGGCCGGCGGCGTTGCTCCCCCGCCGTGCTGGTGCCAACTTCCACGCATGCCACCCTTCGTTCAGCTCGCCACGCTGCAGTTCGCGCCGCGCAAGGGAGAGTACGCTGAAAATCTCCAGCGGCTCGGCGCCATCTTCGCGCAGCTTGATGGCGTTTCGCCTCGCCCGGACATCCTGCATCTCCCCGAAGCCGCGCTCACGGGCTACTTCCTGGAAGGCGGCGTACGCGAGTTGGCTGTCACGGCAGGCACGCTCGCCGCAACGTTGCAGCGCCTCTTCCTGGCGGCCGTGCCACCGGAGCGCACGCTGCACGTCGTGCTCGGCTTCTACGAACTGTGGAACGACACGCTCTACAACAGTGCGATGTGCGTCCGCCTGGGCGGCGCGGAACCGGCGATCCTGCACGTGCACCGCAAGAACTTCCTGCCAACGTACGGGGTGTTCGACGAAGAGCGATTCGTGGAGCGCGGCCACGACATCCGGGCATTCGACACGCCGTGGGGACGCATGGCCATGCTCGTGTGCGAGGACGCCTGGCACAGCCTCACCGGGACGCTGGCGGCGCTCGACGGCGCCCGCATGATCTTCATCAGTTCCGCGGCACCCGCGCGCGGCGTGTGGCCACGCGACGATGCGGTGCCCGGGCCGGCGAGCGTGGCACGGTGGGAGCGACTCGTGCGCGACATCGCGGAGGAACACGGCGTTTTCGTATCCCTCTCCAATCTCGTGGGGAGCGAGGGCGGCAAGGGCTTTCCGGGCGGCGCGCTGATCGCGGGCCCTGCCGGTGATGTACGCGTGCGCGCACCACTCTGGTGTGAGACCACGCTGGCGTCGTCGCTCGATCTCGGCGACCTCGCGCGGGCGCGCGCGGACATGCCGCTGCTCGCCGATCTCCGGACGGCCATGCCACACCTGCTCGATACGCTGGATCGAATCCGCGCGCGAGTGCCCGCGCCCGCGGCGTATGACGACGCCACGCCCGTGCCCGGCATCGTGCGACCTTCGCCACGCGACGGCGGCGGGCCACCGCCGCTCGAGATCGACCCCGCGCTCGTCGAGCAGTGGCTCTGCCGGTTCCTGCGCGACGAGATGGCGCAGCGCGGATTCCAGAAGGGAATCGTCGCGATCTCCGGTGGCGTGGACTCCGCCGTCACGGCGTTCCTGGCGGCACGGGCACTGGGCGCGGACAACGTCGTCGGACTCCGTCTTCCGTACAGAACGTCCGGCCCCGAGAGTCTCGCGCACGCGCAGCTCGTGATGGACGCGCTCGGCATCGAGGCGCGCACGATCGACATCTCCCCCGCCGTGGATGGTTTCCTCACCAACGAGCCCGACGCCGATGGCACCCGCCGCGGCAACGTGATGGCGCGTGTCCGCATGATCGCGCTCTTCGATCTCTCGGCCCGCTACCACGCCATTCCGCTCGGCACCGGCAACAAGACTGAGCGATTGTTCGGCTATTTCACCTGGCACGCGGACGACTCGCCGCCAATCAATCCGCTGGGCGACCTGTACAAGACGCAGGTGTGGGCGCTCGCGCGGCATCTCGGTGTGCCCGACGCCATTGTGGCCAAGCCGCCGACCGCCGACCTGATCAAGGGCCAGACCGACGAAGGCGACCTCGGCATCTCCTACGCGAAGGCGGACCACATCCTGAACTGGCTGCTCAACGGCTATTCGCCAGCCGATCTCGTCGAACGCGGCTTTTCACGCGCGGACGTGGAACTCGTCCACCAGCGCGTCGAACGCACGCACTGGAAGCGCCGCCTGCCGACGGTGGCCATGCTCAGCGGCACAGCGATTGGCGAGAGTTATCTGAGGCCGGTGGATTTTTGATATAGGGGATAGACGGCAAGGGGCCAGGGGACCAGGGAGCTATTGGCCAAGCCCCGAGGCTGGCGACTGGCGAGCATGCGCCAGAGCTGAAGCGCTTGTCGTCAGCATTGCCGCATCAGCCTATCCCCTATCCCCTACCCCCTATCCCCGGTCTACGCCGCCATCGCCAGGCTTACGGCCCGTTTCGCGCCGCGTTTGAGGGCGCGGTGAACGACGCGGGCGTAGGTGAGGAAGTTCTGGCCGGCGAGCGGATAGCGCGTGAAGAACTCCTGCGGCAGCATGTCGCCCTTGAGATGATTGCAGGCCGCGCAGGCCACGACGAGATTGCCCGGCGCGTGGGGGCCACCGTGCGCCAGTGGATACACGTGATCAATGGTGGCGATTTCGAAATCCAGGAGCGTGCCGCAATACACGCAGCGGCGGCAGCAATCGCGCATCGTCGCGCGTTTCAGCGCCCGCTTTCCGGTGTTCCAGCGAAGGGAGCGGGGGTTGTGATGATGCCCGCGGGGTGCGCGGGGGAGAGCGATTCGGTGAAGGCTATGCCGGAACATTGCACCTCGCCAAAAAGCAGCGACGCCCGCAGCCGGGGGGATCCCGGAGCGGGCGTCGCCAGAGTGAATGGGGCACGCGTGTGGAGGCTCGATGGAGAGTCGCTTCTGACGCTTCGTGCGGAAGATCGCATCGACTGTCGCCGTTCGTGGTTGCTCACGTGCCTCCTGCGAAACGTGACGCCGCAACCGTGCCGTGCGTCACACCATTGCATTGTATACCCCTGGGCGCAAGAGGTTGTGCCAGCCACCCGGCGATCCGATATTGGTGACCCCTTCCGCAACGATTGCCCTGTCCGGCGCCGCGCCCCGCGCGCGGCGCTTCGCGTGGGCCAACGACCAGTCCATTCGCCGCGCCGTGATGGGCATCGCCGTCATCGCGGTGCCGTTCGGCTTTGCGCTGCATCGCGTGACGACGCCGTTTCCATGGCTGGGGGCGCTGCTGCTCCTGCTCGTCACCACCGCCACCCGGTTGTTCGGCATTCCGCTCCCCGGCAAGGGCTACACGAGCTTTACCGTGGGCGCGGGGCTGGCTGCTGTGCTCGCGCTCGACTGGGGCGCGGGCGCCCTCGTCACCGCCATCGGCATCATCCTGGGTGACAAGGCCGCGCGCAATCTGCCGTGGCGCAACGCGCTGTCCAACGCGGCGCACTTTGCCGCGGCGTGCGCGCTGAGCGGGACGGTGTATGCGGCACTGGGCGGCGGCATGGCCGCTCGCGCCTTCGGGACATCGGGCACGATGTGGCGGCTGCTGGTGTTCGCGGCCGTGTTCATCGCGAGCGTTACGCTCACGTTCAACCTGCAGCTGCGCCTGTCCCAGGCGGTCGCGTGGGTGGATCCCCGGCTCACGGCCCGATGGGAAGCCACGGTGAACGTGCTGGCCACGCTCCTGGCGTTCGGCGGACTCTGGCTGGCTTACATGCACTGGAGTCCGGCACAGTATCTCGAGCTGGGCCTTGTGCTCGCGGGCGTCATGGTGCTGCTGCACTGGCTGGTACGACAGGGCGCCAACGGCCAGAGCATGCAGCTCGTGAACCGGCTCACCAGCGCCATCAGCGCGCGTCCCGAGCTCACGCGCGCGCTGAGCGATGTGAAGCGGCTCACCCGCTTCCTCGTTCCATGGGAATCCATGGAAATTTCAGCGTACGACCCGCTGACGAACCGCTTGCACCCGCTGGTGGACACGTCCCGCCCGGCGCCGCTGGCCGACGGGGTGGAGCCCGATGGCATCGCGCGGCTGGCGATCGAGCGCGCGGCGGCAGTCACGGACATTGACTATCGCGAAGCGATGGGCGGGAGCCGGTCGCGGAGCGGTTCGGCCATCGCGGTTCCGCTCCAGGTGGGGCGGCGCATCGTGGGGCTCTGGACGGTCCGCCACAGCAGGATCGAGATGTACCGGCACTTCGACGCCGGCCTGCTGGAGCAGGTCGCCCCGCATCTCGCGCTCTCGCTGTCGCTGGACGCGCTCATTCAACCCGTGCTCAACGTGTCCGGGCACATGTCGGAGCACGTGGAGTCGGTGAGCGCGACCACGCAGCAGTTGCACGCATCGGCCCAGGAAAGTGCCACCACCGCGCGGCGGCTGGCCGCCACGGTGCGCGCGCTGTCCAACACGCTCTCGCGCGGCGCTGCCGACGCGGAGACGGCGCGCGAGACGGCGGATGATACCGTGGCTCAGGGCGGCGCGACCCGCGACAGCGGCATCGCCATGCTGCGCGATGCGCGTGCCGTGCGCGGTGCCACGGAGCAGGCATCCCAGCAGTTGACCGCCGCCGCCGCCATTGTCCAGCAGGGCGCGGAGCAGGTGTCCCGCCTTCAGGATGTCTCGAGCGCGGTCCAGCAGTTCGGGCAGACCATCACGTCACTCGCCGATCAGACCGGACTGCTCGCGCTGAACGCCGCGGTGGAAGCTGCGCGCGCCGGCGCGAACGGACGGGGATTCGCCGTGGTCGCGCAGGAGATTCGTGCGCTCGCCGATCGCAGCGCCGTTGAAGCGGAGGGCATGGATCGCGCGATGCGGGAAATCGTCGCGACGCTCGAGCGCGCGATGGTGCTCATGCAGCGCACGCGCGCGGAGGTGCTCGCCGTGGCCGACGCCAGCGGAAGCTGGGTCTCCGAGCTGGATCGCATGGTGGCGGGCGCCGAAGCCGTGGCGTCGGCCGGGACGCGCATCGCCGATGCCGCGCGCGCCAGCGCGGAGCGATCGGGGGTCATGGCGCTGGCCCTCGCGGGCGCGCACGGCGACGCCGCGCAGGCGGCAACCGAGACGGACGTGGTAGCCAGCGCCAGCGCGCAGCAGGAGAGCGCGATCGAGGGACTCAACGCCGCCGCCGCGCAACTGAGCGCCACGGCGCTCGAGCTGGCCAAGGCCGTTGCGGCGGTGCGCAGCGCGGACTAGTATCGGCGCGGTGAACGAGGCCCATCTCCCCAGCGAGCAGGCACGCCACCGCCGGGCGTGGCTCTGGTATGACTGGGCCAATCACGGATACATCACGCCTGCGCTGACGGTCCTCGTTCAACCGTACTTCACCAGCGTTGCCTGGAAGGCGGCGTGCCCCGACCTGGCAGCCGGCGCGGTGTGCGCGGCCAGGCTGCATGTCCTCGGCATGCCGATCTCGCCCGGCTCCCTCACGAACTACTCGCTCACGATTTCGACGATCATCACCGCGATCGTCGTGATCCTCGTGGGCGCCGTGGCCGATCGCTTTCCCGCGCCAGCCTGGCTGCTCGGCGCGTTCGCCTGGCTCGGCGCGCTGGCGGCAAGCCTGATGTTCTTCGTGGCCGGGACCAACTGGATGCTGGGCGTCGCGCTGCTCATCATCGCCAATGTGTCGCTCGGCGCATCACTCGTCGTCTACAACGGGCTGCTGCCGCGCATCTATCCGCCGGACGATCGGGACCGGATGTCGAGTCGCGGCTGGTCACGCGGCTATCTCGGCGGCGGCTTGCTGCTCGCGGCCGTCGTGACCCTGCTGTTTGTCGCGCCCCGCATTGGACTCGACACCGGCGTGGCGAGCCGCATCGGCCTGCTCGCGGCCGGCCTGTGGTGGGGGCTGTTCGCATTCGTCCCGGTGCTCGGGTTGCGCACGCTGCGCGGCGCCGCGGCGCCGGCCGGACGCCAGTCCACACTCAGCGTCCGCGGCACGATCGGACAGCTCGTGAGCACCTTCCGGGAACTGCGGCATTTTCCGCAGACGCTGCTCTTTCTGCTCGCCTATCTGTTCTTCAACGACGGCATTCAGACGGTGGTCAGTGAGGCCAGTCTGTATGGCAGCGCGGAGCTCAAGTTCAGCCTGAGCCAGGTGATCATGGTGTTCCTGCTCGTGCAGTTCGTGGCGTTCGGCGGCGCCTTGCTGCTCGGACGCCTCGCGCTGAGGTATGGAGCGTGGCGGGTGATACTCACGAGCCTGGGATTGTGGGGCGTTGTGGTGATCGTCGCCTTCTTCCTGCCGGCCAGAGTGCTCTGGATGTTCGCGGCGCTCGCCGTGCTCATCGGGATCGTGCTCGGCGGCTGCCAGGCGCTGTCCCGCTCGCTCTACAGCCAGCTCATCCCGCGCGGACGCGAGTCGGAGTTCTTCAGCCTCTATCAGATCATGGAACGCGGCACGAGCTGGACCGGCACGCTGGTGTTCGGGCTCGTGTTCCAGTTCGCCGGTTCCTATCGCTGGTCAATCATCGCGCTCATCGTGTATTTCGGAATCGGCGGATTTCTGCTGTCGCGCGTGCGGGTGCGCGAGGGCATCCTCGCCGCGGGCAACGAGCTGCCCGCGGTGGTGTGAGCCGGGTGGATGTGGCGGCAGCCGGCGTGACGTGATGCAACGCACGCCGGCCGCATTGCGCTGCGCCCCTACCAGATCTTCACCCGATCCGCGGGCGCGAGATACATCTTGTCGCCCGGCTGCACGTTGAACGTCTTCTCGAACGCATCGTTGTTCACCAGCGGGACAAAGGCGCGATACTGGCCCGGCGAGTGCGGGTCCGTGAGCAACTGGCGGCGCAACGCCTCGTCGCGGATCTTGCCGCGCCAGATCTGCGCGAAGCCAATGAAGAAGCGCTGATCTCCCGTGAGCCCATCGATCACCGGCGCCTCCTTGCCCTTGAGCGAGATGTGGTACGCGCGGTAGGCCTGCGCCAGGCCGCTCAGGTCACCGATGTTTTCGCCCATGGTGAGCTTGCCGTTGATGTGCAGGTCGTCAATGGGATTGATCGCATCGTATTCCGCGCCGAGCTTCGCGGTGCGCGCCTCGTATGCCTTGGCGTCCGCCGCGGTCCACCAGTCGCGCAGATTGCCTTCGCCATCCGACTTGCGCCCCTGATCGTCGAAGCCGTGCCCGATCTCGTGCCCGATCACGGCGCCGATCGCTCCGTAGTTCACCGCATCATCGGCGTTCACGTTGAAGAAAGGCGGTTGCAGGATGCCGGCCGGAAAGGTGATGTCATTGTTTGACGCGTTGTACTGGGCATTCACGGTCGGTGCCGTCATGCCCCAGCGCCCCTTGTCCACCGGCTTGCCCAGGCGACCGGCCATGTCCGCGTATTCGAACTCGCGACCGCGCACGACATTGCCGAAGAGATCGTCGCGGCGGATCGCCAGCGCGGAATAGTCGCGCGGCTTGTCCGGCGCACCGATTTTCACCGTGAGCTCCGCGAGCTTCTGCTTCGCCTGTGCCTTGGTCTCCGGACTCATCCACTCCAGGCTGTCAATGCCGACCCGATAGGCATTGATCAGGTTCTTCACGAGCGCATCCATCCGCGCTTTCGCCTCGGGCTTGAAATACCTGGCGATGTAGAGCGTGCCCGCCGCCTCGCCGAGCATCGAGTTGGTGCCATCCACCGCGCGCTTCCAGCGGGGGGCGATCTCCTGCTGTCCCGACAGCGTCTGGCCGCGAAACGCGAAGTGCGCCTGAACGAAGGCGGCCGGCAGCTGGTCCGCGAACTCGTCGAGCAGCTTGAACGTCAGATACTCGCGCCACGTCGCCACGGACGTACTCGCGAAAATCGGATCGAGCGCCTTCACGTAATCGGGCTGGCGCACGATGACGTCCGTCGCCGTCGACAGATCGGCGGCGCTGAGATAGTTCGTCCAACTGAACGACGGCGTGAGCGCCGCCAGATCAGCGACGGCCATCTTGTTGTACGTCGCGTCCCGATCCCGATTCCGGGCCCGCGCCCACTGCGGCGTCGCAATGGCGGTTTCGAGCGCCAGGATGCGGTTGGCCGCGCCGGCGGGGTCCGGCTGCTTCGCCAGCTCCATCAGCCTGGTGATGTACGCGACGTACGCCGTGCGCGTCTGCTCCATCTTCGCGTCCTGCTTGAGGTAATAATCGCGGTCAGGCAGGCCGAGTCCCGACTGGCTCACCTGCACGATATTCACCGTGGAGTGCTTGGGATCCGCGCCCACGAACACGCCTTCGGGCCCGCGGATGCCGAGCCGCGCGAAGTACGCGAACGCGGCCGGAAGCCCGGATGTGCTCGTGAGAGCAGCGACTTTCCTGAGGTACGGCTGGAGCGGCGCGGTACCGAGCTGCTCGACGCGCGCGCTGTCCATGTAACTCGCGTAGAGATCACCTACCTTGCGCCGTGCACTGCCGGCGGGAGCATTGGTCTGGCTCGCCTCCTCGAACAACGTGTGGAGCGCGTCGCGGCTGTTCTCGCGAAGTTCCTGAAAGGCGCCCCAACCCGAGGCGTCCGCCGGAATTTCCGCCGTCTTGAGCCATCCGCCGTTGACATATCGAAAGAAGTCATCCTGTGGCCGAACGGAGTGGTCGAACCGGGCGGTGTCGATCCCACTGGTGAGTTGCGCCGCAGCCGGCGCTGCAATCAGGCCGGCGAACACGACGGCCGCGCTGACGCGGCCGATGGTCGAGAGCGGGAGAGACATGACAGTGGACCTGGCTGAGTGGATGTGGCGGACGGACGGCAGACGGCTGCGCGGAACAGGGACACACAATGTGGCGCCGCGAGCAACAGGGGTACTCCAGGTTAACGACCAGGCCGGCGCGAGTGTTGGGGACTGCCAGGGCAGCGCGTGCGTCCCTGGATCGATGCGCGCGCCGGCTCGCTCTGGCAGGTATTCTGGACGAGGCATCCCCGCCGCAGTAGCCTTGAGGGAGCGAAAGCGCCTCCACCCCGGACACCAGGTGCATCACCCATGAACAGACAAGTCCTCGATCAGGTATGGGACCAATTCAGACAGAAGTACGGCATTTATCTCCGCCTTCTCAATGCAATTCCCGAAGAGCGCTATGCCAGTCACCCGGTTCCGGGCATGCGCACGCCCGCCGAACTCGCGGTGCACATGTCGCGTACGGTGGTGCGGGACACGGCGCAGGGCGTTCTGAAGGGGAGCATCACAGCGGACGAAGCCTCCGAGGCCAAAGCCGCCGCAGACCTCGGAAGCAAGGCGGCCCTGATCGCGTTTGCGCAGCAATGCTGGAGTGAGGCCGACGCCGCGGTCGCCGCGATCAGCGACGCGGAGCTCAGTGCCATGGTCTCGACCCCCTGGAACAAGACGTTCCCCGGATGGGTGGGATTCAACGTTATGAACGACGAATTCCTGCATCATCGCGGGCAGTTGTATTCGTACGCCCGGTTGTGCAATGCCGAGCCGCCCTTCCTGTGGAGCTTCGAGCAGAACGCGCCCGAGTTCGCGCCGGCGCACTGACACCGGCGGCCGGGTTGCCGGCCATGCTGCCGTGCCATCCGGCCACGACCACGCGTCCGTGTAGAGAACGGGCCCGCAGGGTGACGTGTTGCGCCTGTCTCCTCAGAACACGAGTGATGACGGCCAACCTGCAAGGCGGCTGACTATCGCCCACCTCCGCCCAGCGCAACCGCCGCAGAATCCACCAGCGCGGCTTCGGCGTTCAGCACGTCGCCAACGGTCACGATGGCGCCGCTGGCCTGATTGAACTGGTGCTGTTCGATGGCTTCGCGCACCGCCGGCATCGTCTTCGCTCCGTAGCCGGTGTTCATGCCCGGCGCCACCAGCTCGTTCGTGTACCACGGTCGTCCCGGCAGCCCACGCGCATCGGTCAGGCGGCGTGCGCTCTGCAGCAGCATCGTATTGAGCCGCGTGAGCTCGGCGCCGGCGAGCGCACTGTCGCCGCGCTGGCGCGCGGCGTTCCATGCCTTCTCGTAGCGCGCGGCGCTGCGCGTGAGCGAGTCCGCCCCGTTCAGCAGTGGCGCGAAGTCGAGATGCGACGGCAGCGATTCGGCCGGCGGAGCCACCGTGGGATGCCACGGATCCGACGTTGCCGCGAACGCACCCTCCTCGATCTCGCGGTTCGTCTCGGCGATGTCACCGCGTTCGGTGTCTGCCAGCTTCTGCAGGTCGGACACGTAGCCCTGCACCGTGCGCGCGAGTTCCGCGAAGTCGTAGGGCAGGATCTCCGCGTCGGCCAGTCGCATCACCGCGGTGCCGGCTGTCTGTGCCAGCGCGCGCCCGTACACGAAGGACGTGTCGCCGAAATGGGTGTACCAGTAGAAGTCATCGTAGATCGAATGATATTCGCCGCCTTCGCTCTCTCCGCCATAGCCGAGGTTGAGCGACGCAATCCCGATGTGATCCACGAAGCTCGAGTAGTCCGACCCGGAACCGAGCGGCCCGAGGCGCATGACATCGCTCTGGCGGGCCATGCGCTTCTGGTCATCCGATCGCGCAGTGACAATCCGGGCAAGTTGTCCGCGCCGGAACACCGAGAGATGGGTCTCGGGATCATCAATGTCCTTTGCCACGCCGCTGATGAATCGCGCCAGTGACGGCGAACCCTCCGCGAACAGATAGCCGCGGTCATTGGTGTCGCTGTTGAGATAGGCCACCGCTTTCTGCCGCAATTCATCGGCGTGGGCTTCGACCCATTCGGTGGACCCGAGCAGCATGGGCTCTTCACCATCCCAGGCGGCATAGATGATCGTGCGGCGCGGGTGCCATCCCGCCTTGAGGAGCGTGCCTAGTGCCCGCGCTTCCTCCATGAGGGCGACCTGTCCCGCCGTGGGATCCTCGGCGCCGTTGACCCAGGCGTCGTGATGATTGCCGCGAATCACCCACTGATCGGGTGCAACCGAGCCGGGTATGGTGGCGATCACGTCGTACACCGGCTTGATGTCCCAGTTGGCTTTCACCACGAGGTGCACGCGCGCGGGGCCGGGACCCATGTGGTACGTGATGCCGAGCGCCCCGCGCCAGGCATCGGGCACCACGGGCCCGCCGAGCGCCGCGAGCAGCGGCTGAGCATCGGCGTAGGAGATGGGGAGGGTCGGAATCTTCGCAATGGTCCTGGCGTCCGCGATCGCGAGGCGCTTGGCGTCCGGCGTGGCTCCCACGCCCGGCGTGAGGGGATCACCGGGGTAGAGCTGCATCTCCATCACGCTGCCGCGCTGCACGCCATCGCGCGGCCGGAACGGACCCTCGGGAAAGACATCGCCCTGCGCGTAGCCGTCGTCTCGCGGATCCGAGTAGATGAGACAGCCAATCGCACCATGTTCGGCGGCCAGCATCGGCTTTACACCACGCCACGAATGACCATATCGCGCAATGACGATGGCGCCCTTCACCGACACGCCGTTGCGCGCGAGCTGTTCGTAGTCTTCCGTCACACCGTAATTCACATAGACGAGCGGCGCCGTGACGTCACCATCGGGCGAGTACGCGTTGTACGTGGGAAGCTGTTCCGCATGCTGCCCGGACGTCGGATCACCCGTGACTGTTGGCTCCTCGAGCTTCGCCCGGAAACGCGTCGGCGCCACGAGCTCCACGAGGCGCTCGCGTGGCGTGGGAAAGAGCACGTTGAACTGCTCGATGTGGGCATCGAGCCCCCACGACTTGAAGTGCGCGAGGATCCATTCGGCGTTGGCCTTGTCGTACGGCGAGCCGACGTGATGCGGGCGCGCGGTGAGGTGTTTCATGTACGCGCGCATGCTGTCCGGCTGGGGGATGGCCTTGAACTTCCCTTCCCAGTCGATTTCCGCGCGAGCGGCGGCGGGCGAGAAGCCCGGCAGTTCGGCACGCGGAGCCGGCGGCGCGGCGGCAAGCAAGAGCGTGCCCGTGAGAGAGCAGACGGCCAGGAGCATGAGCCGGCGCATGAAGAACCTCGGATCTGGATTGGTGGGAACAACGCGATCGACAGGCACCGACTTGCACATTCCGGCGGGAATTGTCAACCGTGGCACGCCGCGGAGTTGGCGCCAGCACTTTACCGTTTGCGGCACGCGGTGCCATGTTACAGCCGGGCACCAGCTTTGGCCCTCGCGATATCCGATCGTCCCGCGCCGCCTGCATACTCCTCCTGAATGACCAATCCTTTTCTCCGCTGGGCGCTCAGCCCGGTCCTGCGTCTCGCGATCCGTCTCTCCCCCGAGTCGGATCCCTGGGGACATCTGGGCTACGTCGCGCCGCTCAAGGCGTTCGGCTCCGGCTCGCGCAAGGATTTCTCCTGGTATTTCGAGGGCGAGAGCACGGTCGAAGCGCGCTCGATCGCGGAGATCCGCGCATGGCTGGCGGGGTGCGAATACGAGAGCGATGCGAATCTGTTTCAGGAGCCCGACTTCTGGCAGCATCCGCGCACGTTCGAGCAGTTGCGCAAAGGTGACTGTGAAGACTTCGCGCTGTGGGCATGGCGGAAGCTCGTGGAAATGGGAATTGACGCCGACCTCGTGGTAGGACGCACGATGCCGTTGCTGGAGGGAGACAGCCGTCACGCGTGGATCGTATTCCGGAAGGACGGCAAGGAATATCTGTTCGAGCCTGCGTGGCGGGGCGACACCGCGATTCGCCCGCTGGCCGAGGTGCGAAAGGACTACAACCCGGAGTTCGGCGTGGGGGCCAACCGCAAGCGATTCAGCTATGCGGGTTACGTCAGATACCTGCAGTGGGCGGAGCAGACTGGGAAAGCCGCCACCAATGGCAACGGTCAAGCGCCCGGATGATCGGAAGCAACGAACGCAACGGGCTCAGACTACCCTATCCCCTATCCCCTATACCCCAACCCCCCTGACCCCAACGCGCATGGGATCCCGCAACTGCGCGATGATGCGCGCCGCCGTGGCGTCGAGCTGCGTGCGTTCCGGCATGACGGAGCCGCCGAATGGGAGCGGAACGTCGAAGCCGTCGCCCGCGCGGCGCGGAATGAGATGAATATGAAAGTGATACACGTCCTGCCCCGCCTCGGCGCCGCTCGAAATGATCAGGTTCGTCCCTTCCAGTCCTGATACACGGCGGACGACCGGCGCGATTTCCATTGCCACTTCGAAGAGGTGCATCCCCACATCGTGCGGCAGGTCCAGAAAGGACTCGTAGTGGTTGCGCGGCACTACCAGCGTGTGCCCGGCATTCACGGGCTGAATGTCCATGAAGGCCAGTGCCACACTGTCTTCGTAGCACATCGAGACTTCCGCGCCGCCCTGGATGATGTCGCAGAAAATGCAGTGGCCGGTGCTGTGAGTCGTCATGGACACTCCGTCCGGTTGGGGCCGCGCGGCCCGGAAGCATGGGGTACGGTATGACTCTGCTCGGTGGGTCACACTCTTGCAAGATGCGCTCCCAATCTTGCCGCTCGATGGATACGGGTCTATAGATAGCGGTCCATGTTCGTCGTCCGCGGGATCCTCGCCGTACTTCTAATGCTGCAGCAGTGGCCACGCCCGGGCTCGGAGAGTCCGCGTGCCCTGCTGCTCACCGCGGCCCGCGCGGTGGAGGGGGACAGCACCGCCGCCGTGGAGTCGCGCTGGAGCGCGCGCGTGCGACATGATGCGGACGACCGCGCAGCCCTGCTGGGCCTGGCAACGCTCGCCCGCCTCACGTATCGCTTCGCGCGCGCTGACAGCCTGTTCGCACGACTCTCGGTCCCGGCCTCCCGTGCGCCGGACGCGTACGCGCCCTATGTCAGCGAGGGCCGGGCGAACGCCTTCATGAGTCGCGGCGACCTGGCCTCCGCCGAGCAGTGGTTCACGCGCGCCGCCGCGCAGGCCCGCAGCATTGGCGATGCCGATGCACGTGCGCGGGCCATGCTCGGTCTCTCCGCCGCGCGCGGCCGCACCACTGGCACGGCAGCGGAGATCGCGACGCTCGACACCGTGTCGTCGTTCATCCCCGCCGACGATCCGGCGCTGGTTGCCCATGTCCGCTGCGAGCGCGCCGCACTCATCGCGCGCTCGGGCGGCCGGGGCGCGCGTGAGATGGCGCAGGCCGGCGCGGCGCTCGCGCGCTCGGCGGGCGACCGGAGCGTGGAAGCCCGCTGCATTCAGGTGGTGGGCATCGACCTCGTCCGCCAGGGCGACCTGGGAGCGGCGAGTGGCGTCCTGGCGCGCGCGGAAGCCGTGATGCGGCGCGCACATCAGCATTCGGCGCTGGCGTCGCTCCTGCAATGGCACGGCTATCTCCAGGTGAGCATGGGACAGTACGGGCCAGCGCAGCGCCTGCTGCAGGAAGCCGTGACGGAAGCGGGCGTCTCCGGCAACCAGTCCGCGCTGGGTTGGGCGCTGGTGAATCTCAGTCAGATTTCGCTCGGCGTGCACGATCTGCGGTCCGCCGATCAGCAGGCCGCACACGCCTCGCGCCTGTTCGCGGCCACGAACGACGAGTGGGGTCTCGCCACCGCCATGGGGTTTCGCGCGCAAGTCGCGCTGGAGGTCGGCGACACGGCGCATGCGCACGCGCTCTACAGTCAGTTGCTCGCGTGGTCCACGAAGGACCGACAGCTTCTGGCCATTGCGGATGCGCGGTTGGGTCTCGCCGACGTCGCCGTGCGTGCCGGCGACTTTGACGCGGCAATGCATGAGCTGGACGCGGGGCGCAAGGCACTCGACGCTGGAGGCGGCACGGGCTGGGAAGAGGGACTCGCGTTCTACGATGGCGTGGTGGCGCTCCGCCGCGGTGATCTGGCGTCTGCCGGCCGCCTGTTGCACCAGGATCTCGCTTCGCTGGCGCCGTCCCAGAGCAGTCGCCGCTATCTCACGCAGGCCACACTCGCCGAGGTGCTGCTGCAGCAGGGCGATACCACGGGCGCCGAACAGACGCTGCGCGCCGCGAGCCAGGAGCTCGACGCGTGGCGCGCCACCCTGCGCGACCGTGAGCTGCGCCTGCTGGCCTTCCAACTGCGTGATCCGTTCGGCGGACGCGAACCGGCCGTCCTGGCCATCATCGCGGCGGTGGCGCACGCGGGGCGCATCGGATCGGCATTCGAACTGGCCGAGCACCGTCGCGCGCGCGAGCTGCGTGACGAGATGGCACGCGCGGCGGCGCTGCGCGCCCACGATGACAGCGCGGCGTCAACCGTGCCAGCCGATTCGCGTGCGCTCACGGTGGCCGACGTGCAGCGCGCCCTTCCGGACGCGCATACCGCGCTCCTCGAATACGTAGCGGGATCCGCGGGGCATCCAACGACTCTCTTCGTGATTACGCGCGACAGCATTGGAGTCCACCTGCTCGCGTCCGCGGACGAACTACGTCCGGCGATCGCGCGCTTCAACGCGCTCATCGAATCGGGCGACACGCCTCGAGTGCTCGCACGCCACCTCGGAGACGCGCTCCTGGCACCCGCGCTCGCGACCCTGCCGCCGGCGATCACGCACCTCGTGATCGTGGCCGATGGCGCGATGTATGGCGTGCCCTTTTCCGCGCTTGCCACGCACGACGGCCGCTGGCTCATCGAGCGGTACACGGTGGCGATGATGCCGTCCGCCTCGGTGGCCACGACACTCTGGCACCGGCCCGCGGAAGTGCGTCCCGTGACATTGCTGGCCTTTGGCGATCCCAGCTTTGCGTCCGGCCCGCATGCGCCACCGCCCTTGCCTGGAAGCAAGGGTGAAGTGCGCGACATCGCCCACTTTGCGCCCGATGCCGTCCTGCGACTGGGCGCGGCGGCAAGCAAGGCCTTTCTCGAGAGCGCGCCGCTGCGGCGCTTCAGCATCATCCACTTCGCCACTCACGCCGTGGTGGACGCGAATGTGCTGGTGCACACCCGGCTGGCGCTCTCGCCCGGTCCACACGACGATGGCTTCGTCAGCCCGGGCGATCTCGCCGCGCTGCATCTCGATGCGGATGTGGTCGTGCTTTCCGCGTGTCGGACGGCCACGGGCGTGATCCTGGGCGGCGAAGGGGTGCGCGGACTCACCGCACCGCTGCTGCAGGCGGGCGCGCGTTCAGTGGTAGCGAGCGAATGGCCCGTGAGCGACCGCCGCACGGTGTCGCTGATGACGACGTTCTATGACGGGCTCGCGCGCGGACTGGGCGTGGCCGACGCGCTGCGCGGCACGGAGTTGCGAGCCATGCACGACGGCGCGCCGCCGCGCGCATGGGCCGCGTTCCGGGTGGTTGGTGATCCCGGCGTGCACGTCGCATTGCGGCGGGCGCCGGTGTGGCTGCGGTGGTGGTGGGCGTGGTGGAATGATTGACGCGGTCGCTGTATCGTGGTATGCATCGCGGCCCGGAGCCATGGCATGACCCGCAACCATCACCGGCAACGAAGCAGGCTTCTCCCGGTGGTCATCGCCGCAGCGATGCTCGCCTCGACGCCTGCGCGGGCGCAGACGTCCACTGCGCGAACGGCGCCGGGCACCGGCGAGTGGACCATGCCGGCGGGCGACAACTCCGCCACGCGCTACAGCGCGCTCGCGCAGATCGATGCGGCCAACGTGAAGACGCTACGGCCCGTCTGGACCTTTTCCACCGGCGTGCTGGGCGGACACGAGGGGCAGCCGCTGGTGGTGAACAACACCATGTATGTGGTCACCCCGTATCCCAACGTGCTCTACGCCTTCGACCTCGCACACGAAGGCTATCCGCTCAAATGGAAGTACCGGCCCGATGTGAATCCGAACGCCGTGGGTATCGCGTGCTGCGACGCGATCAACCGCGGCGCCTTCTACGTGGACGGGAAGATTGTCTACAACCTGCTTGATGGTCACACCGTGGCGATCGACGCGGCCACGGGTCGTGAGCTGTGGAAGACGACGATCGCCGACGTCGCGCAGGGCGAGACCACGCCGGTGGCGCCATTCATCGTGGGGAATCGAGTGCTCGTGGGCGCGTCGGGCGGCGAATTCGGCATTCACGGGTGGACGAAAGGACTGGATCTCGCGACGGGGCGCATTGCGTGGACGGCGTACAACACGGGGCCCGACAGTCTCGTGCTCGCGAAGCCTGGTGTGTTCAGGCCGTTCTACGACACGGGAACACAGCTCGCGCTGCGGAGCTGGCCAAAGGATGCGTGGATGACCGGCGGCGGTCCCGTGTGGGGGTGGATGTCATACGACCCCACGCTCGATCTCGTGTACTACGGCGTGGGCAATCCGGCGCCGTACAACGCCGAGCAGCGCACGGGGGACGACAAGTGGACGAACAGCGTGCTGGCGCGCCGGCCGGAAGACGGGTCGCTCGTGTGGGCCTATCAGTTCACGCCGCACGACGGCTGGGATTACGACGCCGTGTCGGAGATGATCCTGGCGGATCTCACGATCGGCGGGCGGAAGCGGAAGGTGCTCGTCCACTTCGACAAGAACGGCTTTGCCTACACGATCGACCGCGCGACGGGCGAGGTGCTGGTCGCGAAGCCCTTCGTGGCGGTGAACTGGGCCAGGGGCGTTGATCTGAAGACGGGCCGCCCGATGCTCGATTCGAGCAAGATGACCGGCGCATCGAAGGGCAACGTGAAGAATATCTGCCCCACGCTCGAAGGCGGAAAGAGTCCCGCATCGCCCGCCGCGTACTCGCCGCGCACGGGATTGTTCTACGTGTCCACCAACAACATGTGCATGGACTACGCGGCCACGCCGGCCGCGCACATTCGTGGGACCCCATACATTGGCGCGACCACGCCCTACCATGCCGGGCCCGGCGGCAACATGGGCGCGTTCATCGCGTGGGACGCGAGTACGGGGCGCACGGTGTGGGAGATCAAGGAGAAGTACCCCGTGTGGAGCGGTGTGCTGGCCACGGGCGGCGACGTGGTGTTCTACGGCACGCTGGACGGCTGGTTCAAGGC
>DASVWN010000120.1:0-13508 GCA_036393195.1 Gemmatimonadaceae bacterium
GAGATGAGCGAGCCGAACACGCCGCCATTCGTGATGGTGAACGTGCCGCCGGTGAGGTCGTCCATCGTGAGCTTGCCATCGCGCGCGCGCGTCGCGACCGCCGCGAGGTCGCGGCTGAACTCGATCATCCCCTTGCGATCCACATTCTTGACGACGGGGACCACCAGCCCCTGATCCGACGCGACGGCGATGCCCAGGTTCACGTAGTGCCGGTAGACGATGTCCGTGCCGTCAATCTGCGCATTGACGACGGGATACGCCGCCAGCGCCATGGATGCTGCTTTCGCGAAGAACGGCATGTAGGTGAGCTTGACGCCGTGTTCCTTCTCGACGCGCTCCTTGAGCCGCGCACGCACCGCGCTCACGGCGGACATGTCCACTTCGTTGAACGTGGTGAGGTGCGCGGTGGCGTGCTGTGCCTGGAGCAGGTTCTCGGCGATGCGCTTGCGCCGCGTCGACATGGGCTCGCGCGTCTCGTTGGTGCCGGGAAGCGGCGGCGGCGCCTGCGGCGCCTGCGGGAAGCGCTGCGCTGCGGGAAGCGGCCGGCCGCCTGCGGCGGCGGCCTGCGGGAAGCGGGATTCACCCTGCGACGGTGCCAGGACCGCAGCCGGTGCAGCGACCGCTCGTGGTGCGGATACGGGCGTCGATGGTGCAGGCCGAGTCGGCGCTTGAGTGGCGGCAACGACGTCCGACTTGGTGACGACGCCGCCACGCCCGGAGCCCGCCACGGTTCCCGGATCAATGCCTGCTTCCGCGGCCGCGCGGCGCGCTGCCGGAGCAACTTTTCCCGGCGCCGCTGTCGCCTCCCGCAGCGGAGCGCTTCCCGCAGGCGCCGCAGGCGCCGCTTCCCGCAGCGCAACGCTTCCCGCTCCCTCCTCGATCTCCCCCAGCTCGTCCCCCACCTTCACCACGTCCCCTTCCTTGTGCGCTTGCTTCGCGAGCACGCCCGACTGCAGCGCGGGCACTTCCACGGTGATCTTGTCCGTCTCCAGCTCCACCAGCGTCTCCCCTTGCGAGACCGTGTCGCCCTCCCGCTTCAGCCAGCGCGCAACCGTGGCCTCGACAATGGACTCTCCGAGTGGTGGAACCTTGATCGCGATCATCGTGACGTTGATTGTTGAATCATTCGTGCGGGCACCGCTCGCTCGCACGCTGTTTCCGCGGCCGCGCATCGCGCGCCGCTTCCCGTTACCTTAGCGCCTGAATATAACCGGACGTTCCCCACGTGCGAGCACTGACCATCTCCGCTCATGGCGGCCTTGAACAACTGCAATTGCGCGACGACATCCCGGTCCCCGAGCTGCGCTCGAGCACCGATGTCCGCATCCGGATGCGCGCGAGCGCGCTCAATCACCTCGACCTCTTCGTGCTGAGCGGCATTCCCGGCGTCACCATCACGCCCGGATGGATCATGGGCTCCGATGGCGCGGGCGTGGTCGACGCGACAGGAGCGGACGTGCGCGCCGTCGCGCCGGGCGACCCCGTGGTCATCAACCCCGGCATCAGCGACCGCACCTGCGAGTACTGCCGCGAGGGCGAGCAGTCGCTCTGCGTGCGCTACGGCCTGCTCGGCGAGCATTTGTCCGGTACGATCGCCGAATACGTGGTGGTCCCCGCCGCGAACGTCAGGCGAATCGCGGCCGGCACACCGTGGGACATCGCCGCCGCCCTGCCGCTCGTCTCCCT
This sequence comes from Gemmatimonadaceae bacterium, assembly GCA_036393195.1. Classification (GTDB taxonomy): domain Bacteria; phylum Gemmatimonadota; class Gemmatimonadetes; order Gemmatimonadales; family Gemmatimonadaceae; genus JADGGM01. The sequence continues at coordinate 1,687 of DASVWN010000120.1, forward strand.
CACGGCGTGGCGCATGGTCGTGACGCGGGCGCAGGTGCGCGAGACCGACACGGTGCTCATCTGGGGCATTGGCGGCGGCGTGGCGCTGAGCGCCATGCAGATCGCGAAGGCGCGCGGGGCGCGCGTGTGGGTCACGTCGGGCAGCGATGCCAAACTCGAGCGTGCCACGCAGCTCGGCGCCGATGCCGTGTTCAACCATCGCACGCAGGATGTCGCGAAGGAGATCCGCGCGCGCACCGGGAAGCGCGGTGTGGATGTCGTGCTCGACAACGTGGGAGAGGCAACGTGGACGCAGTCGCTGCTCGCGCTGGGCAAGCGCGGACGACTCGTGACGTGTGGGGGCACCTCCGGGCCCATGGTGCAAACCGACGTGCGGCGCCTCTTCTGGAATCAATGGACGATCATGGGATCCACGATGGGGAACGATCGCGAGTTCGATGCCATGCTCGAGGCCTTCGCGGCGGGCGTGATCGCGCCCGTGGTGGACAGCGTGCACGAGCTCGACGATGGACGCTCGGCGTTCGAGCGGCTCGCGAGCGGCGAGCACTTTGGCAAGGTCGTCATTCGAGTGAGCCGGTAACATGCGCTTCCCGCTGAGCACGCGCTACGCCGACTATGATACGAAGGGCCACGTCAATAACGCGGTATACCTCACATATTTCGAGATGGCGCGACACCATGCCTGGGTGCACGCCATGGGCGGCGACGCCGATTTTCCGTTCATCATCGCGGAAGCCACGGTGACGTACGTGAGCCAGGCGATGATCGGTGAGAGCCTCGACATCGAGATCAGCACCGCCGAGATTCGAAACAAGGCCTGGGTCTGGTCGTACGTCATTCGGGACACGAGCGACGATCGCGTGGTGGCCAGAGGAAGGACGGTCCAGGTCATGTTCGATTACGAGCGTTCATGCACGATGCCCATTCCTGCCGCGTTCCGGGCGCGGCTGGCGGAGGTGTGATGCAGGTCGAGGAGATGATTGCGGTACGCGCGCCGGCGTCGCGGGCGCGGAGTGCGCTCGTGACCGTGGCCGACATGCGCCGCTGGGTGGCGCCGGACGTCTCCGTGCACCCCGGCTCCACTGCAGCGACGCTCGTGCCGGGCGACCGGTTTGCGCTCGACGTGTTCGGCGGGCTCCGCTTCGACTACCTGGTGGAGGGCGCGACCGACCGCGAGGTGGTTTTCACGTTCAGCGGCCCGTGGCACGGGCGCGAGCGCTGGAGTTTCGTGCCCGATGGCGTCGAGACGGTGGTGCGCCGGCGTTATGACGCGGATGACCTGTCGGTGCTCGGCGCGATCGCGTGGAACACCGTTGGCTGGGCACTCGTCAGCGCGCACTACCGCCTCGAGCTCTCGCGCTTCCGTACGCTCGTCGAGCGCGAGGCCGGGCCACCGGCGGAGATCGAAGCCGGTGACGCGGCGTACATTCCGCCGGGCGTCGCCGCGGACGCGGGCGAGCTGCCCTTTCCCGTGGACGATGGCTGAACGCGCGCAGTACGACGCGGCCGAGCAGCGCACCATTCGCGACGCGCTGCTTCGCGGTGAATCGCCGCACTGCCCGCGGTGTCACGTCGGCATGTCGTCGCGTCCGATCGGCGGCGGGTCGTTCGGCCTCGGCTATGCGCGACGTCGCGACTGGCTCATCTGTCCCACCTGTCATCGGAGCGCGATCTTCGATGTCAGGCGAGGGACCCGGAACTGACCGCGTCCTCTCTCGGGTCAGAGGGGATGCCTGCATTCACAGCGGGAGGAAATTGCCGTGTTCACGCACCCTTCGCTCGCGTTTCTGGGAATCGGCAGCATGGGCCGTCTCATGGCCGAGCGGCTGCTGGCGGCGCGCTATCCGCTCGCGGTGTGGAATCGCACGCTCGCGCGCACGGACGCACTCGTGGACGCGGGCGCGCGGCGTGGCGGAACGCCGGCGGCCGCGGTGGAGCACGCGACGGTCATCTTCATCATGGTGTCCGACCCGCCGGCGGTGGAGCAGGTGCTCTTCGGGCCCGCGGGCGCGATCGCCGGCGCGAGACACGGTGCCGTCGTCATTGATTGCTCGACCATAGATCCGGCGCACTCGCGCGAGTTTGCTGAACGGTGCGCCGCGGCGGGGCATCGCTACGTCGAATGTCCCGTGATGGGCAGTCTCGATCAGGCGCGCACGGGCACGCTCGTGGCCCTCGCCGCCGGCGATGCCGAAACCATATCCGAGGTCGGTCCGCTTCTGCTGCTGGTGGCCAGGCAGGTGGTGCGGGTCGGTGGTCCGGGCAGCGCCAGTACGCTCAAGCTGGTGATGAATCTGCTCGTCGGCGGCATTACCGAACTGCTCGCCGAGTCCATCGCGGTGGCGGAAAAGGCGGGGCTGCCGCTGGACGTACTGCGTGAATCACTCATGACCTCGGTGCTGGCGTCGCCCTTCCTGGGTTACAAGGCGCCGCAGCTGCTCGAGCGGCGCTATGAGCCGCTCTTCAGCGCGAACCTCATGCTCAAGGACCTGACGCTGGTGCAGCAGCTCGCGGCGCAGGTGGGGGCGTCCCTGCCGGCGCTGGATGTCATCCGGGCGCAGTACGCCCGTGCGGTGGAGGCCGGGCATGGGGAGCAGGATTTCGCGGTCGTGCGGGAGGTAGTGGGGGAGGGTAGGGGGTAGGGGACAGGGGGTAGGGGACAGGGGCGTTCGATCCTCTGACCATTGCCTCCGACCCTGTCTGGCCATACGGAAGCGAGTAGGTTTCCCACCATGGATTTCTGGACACGGCTTCAGAACAGTTTTCTGCAGGTCGCGGACTATGTGCCCGCGCTGCTCGGTGCGCTGGTCATCCTGTTCGCCGGCTATCTGCTGGCGAAGCTGATCGAGCGGGGCGCGGACCGGCTGCTCGCGCGCATGGGGCTCAACCGATGGCTCGAACGCGGCGGGGTGCTCGACGCGGTGGAGCGGACGGGGTGGCGGCGCGCGCCGTCGCGGCTCATTGGCACGATCGTGTTCTGGTTCGTGATGTTCTCGGTGATTCTGCTCGCCGCGAACGCGCTGGGCTTGTCCTCGCTGGCCAGCGTCTTCACGCAGCTCGTGAGCTACATCCCGAGCGTCATTGCCGCGGTCGTGATCATTCTCGTCGGTATCGTGCTCGGCGAATTCGTGGATGGCCTCATCATGGCGTCGGCGGGCGGCATCCATGGAGGTCCGACGCTGGCGCGCGTGGGCCGCGGCGGGGTGATCGTGCTCGCGATCTTCATGGCGATGCAGGAGCTCGGCGTGGCGACCGAGATCGTGACGATCGCGTTCGCCATCGTCTTCGGCGCGCTTGCGCTGGCGTTTGCGCTCTCGTTCGGGATGGGGAATCGCGATCTCGCGGGCGAGGTCACGCGCCGCTGGTACGAACAGATGCGCTCGGAACGCGAGGCCATTGCGCGCGAGGCGGAAGCGCGCGAAGCCCGGGAGGCGGCCGAGGAGGAGGAATTCGCGCGCGAGCGCGACGGGGCCGAAGCACAGACCGTCCGCCTCGACTAAGGGGCAGCCCATGGGGCAGCCCCATGGGCTGCCCCTTCAGGGCACCATGGGCTGCCGATTCAGTGCACTAAGTATTGTTCCCTCAATAACTTAGTAGTGATCCCGGAGGTTGAAATCGACCCCTCCGCGGGGTTATATTTCATTTGTTGTTCGCCATCGTTTTGTCCCACCTCAGTTCAGCCTCATGACTGCTCCGAACAATCGGGAACGTATCGTTTCGCGTCTCATCGACGAGGAAATCAAGGAATCGTTCATCAACTACTCGATGAGCGTCATCGTGTCACGCGCACTCCCCGATGTGCGCGACGGGCTCAAGCCCGTGCACCGGCGTGTGCTGTATGCGATGAACGAACTCGGTCTCGTTCCCGGCCGCCCCTACAAGAAGTCGGCGACGGTGGTGGGCGATGTGCTCGGCAAGTATCACCCGCACGGCGATGTGAGCGTGTACGACGCGCTCGTGCGCATGGTGCAGGATTTCTCGCTGCGCTATCCGCTCGTGGATGGGCAGGGAAACTTCGGGTCGGTGGACGGCGATCCGGCCGCGGCGTACCGCTACACCGAGGCGCGCCTCACGCAGATCGCCATGGAAATGCTGGGCGACATCGACAAGAACACCGTGGACTTCTCGCCCAACTTCGACGACCGCCTCGAAGAGCCCAAGGTGCTGCCCGCGGGATTCCCGAACCTGATCGTCAACGGGTCGTCGGGTATCGCGGTCGGCATGGCGACGAACATTCCTCCGCACAACCTGCGTGAAGTGATCGCCGCCGTCACGCATCTCGTGGACCACCCCGACGCGACGTTCTCCGAGGTGCGCAAGCTGGTGACGGGACCGGATTTTCCGACGGGCGGCTACATCTACGGCCGTGCCGGCATCAAGGACTATCAGGAGACGGGGCGCGGTCGCATCGTGATGCGCGCGCGCGCGGTCATCGAGGAGAAGGAATCGTCGAGCAAGTCGCAGATCGTGGTCACCGAGATCCCCTACCAGGTGAACAAGTCGCGGCTCGTGGAGCAGATCGCGCAGCTGCACGCCGAGAAGAAGGTGGAAGGGATTTCCGCGCTGCGGGACGAGTCGGACCGCGAGGGTATGCGCATCGTGATCGAGCTCAAGCGCGATGCGATTCCGCGCGTGGTGCTGAACCAGCTCTACAAGCACTCGCAGATGCAGGCGACGTTCGGCGTGATCAACCTCGCGCTGGTGCCGGACGCGCACACCGGACAGCTCGTGCCGAAGGTGATGCCGCTCAAGGAGCTGCTCGAGCACTACATCACGCACCGCCACGAAGTCATCGTGCGCCGCACGCAGTTCGATCTCGACAAGGCGCTCGAACGCGAGCACATCCTCGAAGGGCACAAGATCGCCGTCGACCACATCGACGAGGTGATCAAGCTCATTCGCAAGGCGGCCGACACGCCTGCCGCGAGCACGCAGTTGCAGCAGCGATTCAAGCTCTCCGAGCGCCAGGCCGAGGCGATCCTCAACATGCGCCTGGCCAAGCTCACGGGGCTGGAGCGCGAAAAGCTGGAAGAGGAGCTCGAGGAAGTGCGCGCCTTCATCAAGGAAATGCGCGCGATTCTCGGCTCGCGCGAGCGGCGCATGCAGATCCTCAAGGACGAGCTGCAGCAGATCGCCGCGAAGTTCGGCGACGAGCGCCGCACCGAAATCACGAGCGACGAAGGCGAGTTCACCATCGAGGACCTCATCGCCGAGGAGGACATGGTGGTCACCGTGTCGCACTCGGGCTACATCAAGCGCAGCTCCGTGAGCGCGTATCGCAAGCAGCGGCGCGGGGGACACGGTCGCAACGGGCAGACGCTCAAGGAAGAGGACTTCGTCGAACACCTCTTCATCGCGTCCACGCACGATTACATCCTGTTCTTCACCGATGACGGTCGCTGCTTCTGGCTCAAGGTGCACGAGATTCCGCAGGCGTCGTACATCGCGCGCGGCAAGCCCATCGTCAACCTGATCAACGTGACGCCGGACACGAAGCTCTCGGCCATGGTCCCGGTGCGCGAATTCAGCGAGAACCAGTTCCTGCTCTTCGCGACCACGAAGGGGACGGTCAAGAAGACGGCGCTGTCGCAGTACTCCAGCCCGCGCTCCAGCGGCATCAAGGCGATTCGCATCGAGCCGGGCGATGAGCTGTTCGACGTGCAGGTCACCGGCGGCAACAACGACGTGGTGCTCGCGACGCGCCACGGCCTGTCCATTCGCTTCCACGAGCAGGACGTCCGCCAGATGGGACGCGACACGACCGGCGTGAAGGGCGTCGAGCTGCGCAAGGACGACAACGTGGTCGGCATGGTCGTGATCAAGCGCGAAGCGACGCTGCTGGTGGTGACTGAACGCGGCATGGGGAAGTGCTCGCCGATTGAGGACTATCGCGTGCAGCGCCGCGGCGGCAAGGGCATCATCACGCTCAACCGGACCGAAAAGACCGGCGACGTGGTGGCGCTCAAGGAAGTGCTCCCCGAGGATGGGCTGATGCTCATCACCAAGCTGGGCAAGATCATCCGGATGGCCGTGAAGGGCATCCGCGTGAGCGGGCGCAACACTCAGGGGGTGAAGCTCGTCTCTCTGGATGACGGTGATTCCGTCTGCGACGTGGCCCGGGTGGTGAGCGAGGCGGAGGAGGAGGGTAGCGAGGAGACGGTAGAGAAAGCGTAGAAAAACGGTCGCTGGTCGCTGGACTTCCCACTTTCCTCCAGCGATGGCCACTGCCTGGACAGGACACCGGGACTATCCTGTTCATCCTGTCAATCCTGAAGTCCTGTCCTGCGGTTATCGCTGTCAACGGAGATGAGACGGGACCAACGACCAACGACCACCCACCACATGCCCCCCTCCGCTTCCCTCATCTCGCTTTCCGACATTCGCGCCGCGGCTGCTCTGCTCCGCGGCGTGGCTGTACGTACACCCCTGCTGCCGGCGGACGAGCTCGCACCGCCGGGCAGCGGCGCCACGGTGTGGCTCAAGCCCGAGACGCTGCAGCGCGGCGGCGCGTTCAAGTTCCGGGGCGCCTACACCTTCATCGCACGGCTCGATCCCGCGCTCCGCGCGCGCGGTGTCATCGCGCCATCCTCCGGCAATCACGCGCAGGCCGTCGCGCTCGCCGCGCGGCTCTTCGGCGTGCCGGCCACGGTCGTGATGCCCGTCACGGTCACCGCGGCCAAGCGCGCGGGCGCGGAACGCTTCGGCGCGCGCATCGAACTGGCTGGCACGACTACTGCGCACCGCATGGATCGCGCGGTGGAACTGTCGCGCGCCACGGGCAGCGTGCTCGTTCCACCGTACGACGATCCGGTCATCATTGCTGGGCAGGGTACGACAGGTCTCGAAATCGTGGAGGATCTCCCCGAGGTGGCTACGGTGCTCGTTCCGGTTGGTGGCGGCGGACTCTCGGCGGGTGTCGCGAGTGCAGTGAAGATGCTTGCCCCGAAGGCGCGCGTCGTGGCGGTGGAACCGGTGGGGGCGCCCAAGCTCACGCGTGCACGCGAGGCCGGCGCACCGGTGCGGCTCGAACGCACGGCGAGCATCGCGGACGGGCTCATGGCCGTGGAGATCGGCGCGCTCCCCTTCGCGCACCATCAGGCCTACGTGGATGACGTCGTGCTCGTGGAAGACGCCGCGATGCGTGACAGCGTGCGCTGGCTCCTCGATCGCATGAAGCTCGTGACGGAGCCGAGCGGCGCCATCACGGTCGCGGCGCTCCGGGCTCAGGTTGTGACGCCCGCCGGTCCCACGGTGGCGATCCTGAGTGGCGGCAATCTGGAATGGGATGGCCTGGCGGAGCTGCTCGCCAATGGATAGAGCGCGCGTGCTCATCGCGGACGAGGACGAGGTGCTGACACGCACCGTCTCGTGGCTGCTCAAGGAGCAGGGCTACGAGGTGGAGACGGTGCCGGGCGGAGAGCAACTCATCACGGCGCTCGCGACGCACCAGCCGGACGTGCTGCTCATCGACATCCTCATGCACGGCACGGACGGGCGCGAAATGCTCCGTCTCATCAACGAGGACGAGCGCTGGCGCGACATGCCGGTGCTCGTCATGTCCCGCATGGCGGCCGATGTGGCGACCACGCAGTTTCTCAGCCTGGGCGCCACGGACTTCATCAGCAAGCCGTTCCACGTGCGCGAACTGCTCGCGCGCATTCGCGTGCAGCTCCGCATCCGCCACGAGCTGCTCCACGCGCGCGCCACGCTGCGCGACACGGAAGTCGAGCTGACGCGCGTGCGCGCGGAAGCGGAGAGCCGGCGCGAGCTCGTGGACATCCTGCACGAGGTCACGGGCGACTTCTCCGCCGAGGAACTCTACCAGATTCTCGTGCGGCGCGTGTCACGCGCGCTCGACGTCTCGCACTGCTCGCTCATCCTGGCGCGCGCGGGTGACAACGTGGGCACCGTGGCCGCGGCGTACGAAGCGCCCGGCCTGGGTCGCCTCGACATCGACCTGGAGAAGTATCCGGAAATCCGCAGCGCGCTGGCGAAGGATGAGCCGGTGCTCATCGAGGACATCAACGAGAGCGCGCTCTACAACGAGGCACGCATGGAGTGGGCGGTAGCGGGCACGATCGTGCCGTTCCGCTCGGTGCTTGCGCTCCCCTTCAAGCTCGATGGCACGCAGGTGGGTGTCATCTTCCTGCGCACGCTGCTCGACGAGCCGCCACTGGGCCGAGCCGACGTGGAATTCGCGGACACCGTGGTGCGCGCGGCCGTCACGGCGATCCGTCGCGCGCAGATGATCGAGGCGGCGCGCGTTGATCGTGAGCGGCTCGAGCTCCTCGCGCACACGGATCCGCTCACGCAGACGCACAACCGCCGGTCGCTCATGGCGCAGCTCAACGCCGAGCTGGAGCGTGCGCGCCGCTACGGCCTGCACCTGTCGCTGCTCATGGTGGATCTCGATCACTTCAAGGCGGTCAACGACACCTACGGTCACGTCGTGGGCGACGATGTGCTGCGTGGCGTTGCGCGCGTGCTGCAGCGCGAAGCGCGCGCCGTGGACGTCGTGGCGCGCTACGGCGGTGAAGAGTTCGTGCTGGTGCTGCCCGAAACCGCCGAGGACGGCGCGGCGCGGCTCGCCGAACGCATCCGCGCGCGCGTGGCCGAACTCGCGCCGATAGCCAGCGGGGAATACGGCTGGCTGCACGTCACGGTGAGCATTGGCATGGCCACCGTGCCGTCACCGCGCGCCAGCTCCGCCGAGGAGCTGATCACGCTCGCGGACGAGGCGCTCTATCGCGCCAAGGCGCAGGGACGCAATCGCGTGTGCACGTGAGCGGCAGTCGCTGCCCCGCCTGCGGAGCGCGCTTCGCCGGCTCCGCGCGCTACTGCCCGGCCGACGGCACTCTGCTCGACCCCGATCCGCCGCTGGCAGCACCGGGTGCCCCGGGCGAGTCCACCGACGGACACACGCGACTCGCGGGCCAGGTGCTCGCCGATCGGTACCACGTGGGCCACAAGGTCGGCGAAGGCGGCATGTCCGTGGTGTACGTCGCCCGTGACCAGGTGACCGGCGAGAAGGTCGCCATCAAGGTCCTGTCCGCCTCGCTCGGCCGCGACGGCAACGCGATGGCGCGGCTGCGCCGGGAAGCCGAGCTCGCGGGTCAACTGGCCCATCCCAACGTGGCGCACATCATGCGGCTCGGCGAAACGCCGGGCGGGCTCGTCTTCGTCGTCATGCCCTTTCTCGACGGCGAGCTGCTCTGCGATCGCATCTACCATGAGCGGCAGGTTGCGCTGCGCACGGCCATTCGATTCGTCAGCGACATCGCCGCCGGCCTGCACCACGCGCACCTGCTGGGCATCATTCACCGTGATTTGAAACCGGAGAACGTGATGCTCTGCCGTGACGCCGGCGGCGCGGAACGCGCTGTGGTCATGGACTTCGGTCTGGCCAAACAGCGCCGCATGGGCAGGGAAGTGCAAAAGCTCACGGCTACCGGCATCGTCCTGGGTACGCCGGAATTCATGAGCCCGGAGCAAATCCGTGGCAAGCCGCTCGATCCGCGGACGGACATCTATTCGCTGGGGCTCGTGACCTGTGAGATGCTCACGGGGCAGTTGCCCTTCGCGGGCGAAACGCAGCAGGAAATCATGATCGCGCGGCTCACCGGGGATCCCGTGCCGCTGGGGCGGTTGCGTCCGGATCTCCGCTTTCCCGCCGCCGTCGAAGCCGCGGTCGCGCGGAGTCTCGACCGCGAGCCGCGGGCGCGATTTGCCACGGCGCCGGAATTTGCGGCTGCACTTATGATACCGGGAAGCGGCGGCTTGTAGCCGCCTGCGGGAAGCGGCGGCTTGTAGCCGCCTGCGGGAAAACCCGGGAATAGAGAGTGGGCGCGTTGGTCCGCAGCCGCGCTCCGCGCGGCGCTTCCCGCAGGCGATGCGCCTTTGGTGCCATCGCCGCTTCCCGCAGGGCGCCGCCGCAGGCGGCAGCCCGCTTCCCGCGCACTCCGCTTCCCGCGGCGCGCGCATTCCCTCACATTTGCATGCATGCAGCGCCACGCCCCCTACGAGCCGCCGGAGTTCCTCGCCGAACGATCCGTCCAGGACGCCGTTCGCGACGTGCAGTCGGTGCTCGAGCGCGACGCCGAGCGCGCCGCCATCATCGATGGCCTCGAGCTCGACACGCTCCTCGACCTCTATCGCGGGCTCGTGCGCAACCGGCTTACCGACATCGCGCTCAAGCGCATGGTGCGACAGGGGGTCATCTCCAAGGCGTGGCTCGGCACGGGTGAGGAAGCCACGACGATCGGTCCCGTGCACGCGCTGCGCCGCGGCGCCGGCCACGACTTCGTCGCGCCGATGATTCGCAATGGCGGCGCCTGCCACGAGATGGGCATGCCGGTCGCCGACATTCTGCGCGCATACATGGGCACCGGGGACAGTCCATCGCGTGGCCGCGACGGGCATTACGGCGACTTCGCCATTGGCGTACTGCCGCCGATCAGTCATGTGGGCGACATCGTCCCCGTGGTCACCGGCCTCGCGCTCGCGCTCAAGCTGCGGGGCAGCGATGCCGTCGTGATGACGTGGGTTGGTGATGGCAGCACCAAGGCCGGCGTGACGCATGAAGGATTCAACTTCGCCGCCGTGCAGCAGGTGCCGGCCATCTTCATCATCCAGAACAATCAGGTGGCGCTCGGCACGCGGCTCGATCAGCATCACCTGGCGGCGGGGCACGGCAACTTCCGCGACTGGCCCAGGGCCTACGGGATGTGGGGCGGCGTGTTCGATGGGAACAACGTGCTCGACGCGTACGCGCTCGCCACACTCGCGGTGCGCCGCTGCCGCCGCGGCGAAGGGCCGGCGCTGCTCGTGGCCGAGACGTTCCGCATGGGCGGCCACGCCACGCACGACGAAGCGGAGGCGCGCCGCACATTTCCCGCTGCGCTCTTCGAGGAATGGGGGCGCCGGGAACCCATCGCGCTGTTCGAGGCGTATCTCATAACCAGGGACGTTGCGCGCGATACGCTCGCCGCGATCGAGCAGGAGGTCGAGCAGGAAGTCGAGCAGGCGGAACAGCAGGCGCTCGAAAGTCGCGAGCATCGGATGCCCGCTGGCGCGCAGGCGCTGCGCGATGTGTATGCGCTCGCCACGCCCAACGGGGGGAACGGTTCATGATGCGAATCACACGAAGGACGCTCGCGGGATGCTCCGTCGTACTCGCGCTTGCGGCCGGCTGCTCCGCGCAGGACCGCGGCGCGCAACCCACCACGCCCGGCGCCGCGCCCGCGCTCTCCGACCGGCTGACGGTGCCAGCCGGATTCACGGTGCGCACCTTCGCGCAGAACCTGGGCGGCGTGCGATTCCTGGCGCTCGGTCCGGATGGCGCCGTGTACGCCAGTATCCCGGGCAAGAACACGGTCATGCGTCTCGCGGATGTGGACGGCGATGGCGTGGCGGACAGCAGCGTGCTGTCGGTCTCCGGACTCAACCGCCCGCAGGGACTCGCGTTTCACAAGGGCTATCTCTACATCGCGAATACCGATGGCGTCGTGCGGGTGCGACTCGACGCGAACGGACGCGCGACCGGCGAGCCGGAGTCGCTGAATCACTTTTCGGGCGGCGGTACGCACTGGACGCGCAGCATCGCGTTCGGCGCGGACAGCGCGATGTACGTCTCCGTCGGTTCGTCGTGCAATCTGTGCGTCGAGAAGGACTCCACGCGCGCGGCGGTCATGCGCTATGACGAAGACGGTCGCAATGGCCACGTCTTCGCGCGCGGATTGCGCAACGCGGTCGGGATCGCGCTGAATCCCGCCACCGGACAGATCTGGGTGTCGCAGAACGAGCGTGACAACATCGCGCCGGAC
>DASVWN010000121.1:0-2727 GCA_036393195.1 Gemmatimonadaceae bacterium
ATGCACGAGGCATTCGCCGCGCAGGTGCTGTCGAACCTGCAGGGATTCGAGAGCAGGGCGTGGGCGGAGCGTGCCGGATTCAGCGAGCCGGTGGGCGAAGTGGATCGCTCGCGGCTGAATGTCATGGGCGGGTCGATTGCCATCGGGCATCCGTTTGGCGCGACCGGCGCTCGCATTACCACCACGCTCGCGCACGAACTGCAGCGTCGCGCCGGACAGTTCGGGATGATGACCGTGTGCGCCGCGGGCGGCATGGGCTTCGCCATGATCCTGGAGAATGCCGGATGACGCTCGGGGCACGTGACGTGGTGACGGGGACAACGCTCGCCGTGGAAGTGGATAACGGTATCGCGGTCGTCACGCTCGACGTGCCGGGCGCGCCGGTGAATACGCTGAATCGCGCCGTGGTGGAAGAGTTCGGCGAGCTCCTGGATCGCGTCGAGAAGGACCTCGGTATCCGTGCGATGGTGCTGATGTCGGGCAAGCCCGACGGCTTCATTGCGGGCGCCGACATCGAGCAATTCCTCGAACTGCGGTCGGCGCGCGAGGCGGAGCTGATGAGCCGCGCCGGTCAGATGATGATGAATCGCGTGGAGCAGTCGCGTGCGCCCATCGTGGCCGCCATCCACGGGGCGTGTCTCGGCGGCGGCCTGGAGACCGTGCTCGCGTGCGCGTATCGCATCGGCACCGACCATCCACGCACCATGCTGGCGGCGCCTGAAGTCATGCTCGGCCTCATTCCGGGCGCCGGCGGCACGCAGCGGCTGCCGCGCCGCATCGGGCTGCGCGCCGCGCTCGACATGATCCTCACCGGCAAGAACGTGCGCGCGAAGAAGGCCCTGCAGCTCGGCCTGCTGGATGAGATGGTGCATCCCGCGATTCTGCGCGACGTCGCCGTGGATCGCGCGCGCCAACTCGCGTACGGTGGCATCGAGCGGGAGCGGCGCCGCACCGGTGCCGGGATGGCGGACGTGATGCTCGAGCGGAACATCGTCGGCCGCGGAGTGGTGTTCCGCAAGGCGCGCGAAGGGGTACTGGAGAAGACGCACGGCCACATGCCGGCCCCGCTGGCGGCGCTGGATGCCGTGCGCGCGGGCTACGAAATGGGGCGCGAGCGCGGTTTCGGCGAGGAAGCGCGACTCTTCGGCGAGATGGCCATGACGCCCGAGTCGAAGGAGCTGATCTACCTCTTCTTTGCGACTACGGCGCTCAAGAAGGACAACGGCACGGACGTGCCGACGGAACCGCTGCCGGTGAGCAAGATCGGAATCCTCGGCGCGGGCTTCATGGGGTCCGGGATCGCGAGCGTCGCGGCCATGCAGGGAACCGTCGTCCGTCTCAAGGACGCGGACCACGCGCGCGTGGGGAAGGGGCTGAAGGCGGTGAGCGAGGTCCTGCGCGAACGGTTGAAGAAGAAGCAGATCACGCGGCGCCAGTTCGAGGACCAGATGACGCTGGTGGGCGGCGTGGTGGACTACTCGGGATTCGCCAGTGTGGACCTGGTCATCGAGGCGGTGTTCGAGGACCTGGCGCTCAAGCACACGGTATTGCTGGAAGCGGAACAGGCCATTCCGGGCGACGCGATCTATGCGTCGAACACCAGCACGATTCCCATCGTGCGCATCGCGGAAGTGTCGCACCGGCCGGAGCAGGTGCTGGGGATGCACTTCTTCTCGCCGGTGCCCAGGATGCCGCTGCTCGAAGTGATCGTCACGCCCCGGACCGCGCCGACGGCGACGGCGACGGCGGTCGCGTACGGGAGAACGCTGGGGAAGCACGTGATCGTGGTGAACGACGGGCCGGGTTTCTATACCACGCGCACGCTGGCGGCGTATCTGAACGAGGCGGGATATCTGCTCGATCAGGGCGTGACGATCGAGGCGCTGGATCGCGCACTGGTGGACTTCGGATTCCCCGTTGGTCCGATCACGCTCATGGACGAGGTCGGGCTCGATGTGGGCGAGAAGGTGGGCAAGGTGCTCTTCGACGCCTTCGGTGCGCGGCTGGCGCCCTCGCAATCGCTCGCCCGTGTGGCTGCCTCCGGGCGGACGGGACGCAAGGGGGGGAAGGGGTTCTATCAGTACGACGGCCCCGGCGGGAAGAAGGGCGCGGTGGATGAGTCGGTGTATCAACTGCTCCCGACCGGCGTAAGCCGCATGGATATTTCGGCGACCGAAATGCAGGAGCGCTGCGTGCTGGCATTCGTCAACGAGGCGGCACGCTGCCTGGAAGAAGGCATTCTCCGCTCGACGCGCGATGGAGATGTCGGTGCCGTGTTCGGCCTCGGCTTCCCGCCATTTCGCGGCGGTCCGTTCCGCTACATCAGCGCGAGGGGTGCAGCGACCATTCTGCGTGGGCTCGAGGAATATCACGGCCGCTTCGCGCCGCGGTTCGAGCCCGCCGGGATACTCGTGGAGATGGCGGGGGCCAGGGGCTAGGGGCCAGGGGTTTCGTGGTGGCGGATTACCAGCTCCGGGCGCCGACTGGCGAAGGCCGATTCCCGATCCCGAATGTGGCAGCATGAGTGGCACTCGTATTCGTCTCGCATGTGTGGCTGATGCGGATGCCGTGGCTCGCGGAGAGCATGACACAGCGGCCGAGCCGGGATTTCTCGTCGCGCGTCCGGGTGAGATTCCGGCGAGTGCCTTTGCCAGGAAGATCGAGGAACTCACCACGCTTGGTCGCTACATCGTGTGTGAGGTGGACGGCAGGATCGCGGGGCACGCG
>DASVWN010000122.1:0-2703 GCA_036393195.1 Gemmatimonadaceae bacterium
AGCCGCAGGATGTTCGCGGCGGCCGTGCGACCCATCTGCATCGCGGCGGGCGCGACGCCGGGCACGGGCGTGCCATCGTCCTGGTCGAGCGCCGCGAGATCGCCCACCACGAAGACTTCCGGGTGACCGGGAATCGAGAGATCCTTCTCGACGATCACGCGTCCCACGCTGTCCAGCGGCGCGCCGAGCGTGCGCCCCACGGGTGACGCAGCATTGCCCGCGGCCCACAGCACCGTGCGCGCCACGTACTGCGTGTCGCCCAGGTACACCGTGTGGTCCGTCACGCGCGTGACGCGCGCGTTCGTGTGCACTTCAACGCCCAGCTCTTCCAGATCGCGCCGCGCATGCTCCGCCAGCGATTCCGGAAACGCAGGCAGCAGTCGCGGACCGCCTTCGAGCAGAATCACGCGCGTCTTCCGCGTATCCACACGGCGGAACTCCGGATGGAACACGTGCCGCGCCGTGTCGGGGATCATCCCCGCCAGCTCCACTCCCGTCGGACCGCCGCCCACGATCACGAACGTCAGCCACTCGGCCTGCTCCTGTGGATCGTCGATCTTCTCCGCGTTCTCGAACGCGGTGAGAAAGCGGTGCCGGATCTCGCGCGCATCCTCGATCCCCTTGAGTCCGGGCGCGAGCGGCTTCCATTCATCGTGGCCGTAGTATGACGGCCCCGTTCCCGTGGCGAGCACGAGATAGTCGTAGGGAAACTCGCGCCCGCCGTCGGCAATCACCACGCGCTGCGCGGTGTCCACGCGCGCTACCTGTTCCAGCAGCACTTCGGTGTTCCGCTGTTTGCGCAACAGAAACCGGATGGGCGACGTGATGCTCGTCGGCGCCAGCACCGCCGTTGCCACCTGATAGAGCAGCGGCTGGAAGAGATGATAGTTCGTGCGATCGAGCACGAGCACGCTCGCGTCCGCGCGCCTCAGCGCCCGCGCGGCGTACAGTCCCGCGAACCCCGATCCCACGATGACGACTCTCGGCTTCATGTCTTGTATGGTAGCTGGTGGTTGGTAATTGGCAGTTGGCGGTTGATGCGCGCCACCCCCATCCCTCTTCCCGCCATCCCTCCAGCGCGTCGCCCATCGCTACCCGATCTGCACTCCCTCCGCCGCGATCACCGCGCGCCCCTCCGCCCAGCGCGCCCCGACCGTGATGAGCAGCACGAGTACAATCAGTAATACGCTGTACGCCGCGGCGGTGCCGAACGCGAAGTCGCGGAGCTGCGAGAGGATCTCCATGGAGATCGGACGGTTGGCGTGGGTGAAGAGCACGATGCTTGCCACAAACTCGCCAACGCCCATGATGGCGGCGAGCATGGCGCCCGCGACGAGACCGGGGCGCGCGGCGGGGAGAATCACCCGGCGCAGCGTGAGCCACCAGCTCCCGCCCAGGCCGCGCGCCGCGTCCTCCAGCGACGGGTCCATTTGGCGGAGCGAGCTTTCCGTGGCGCTCGAAACGAGGGGGATGCCGCGAATGAAGTACGCCAGCGGGAGAATCCAGAACGTGCCCACGAGCAGCACGCGCAGGCTCGCGGCAGAATTCCGGTCGAAGGTGGACGCGAGCCCAATGGCGATGGCGGTGGCGGGAATGGCCCACGGCAGCGCGACGAGCAGCTCGAGCAGCCGGCGCATCCGGAAGCGACGCAGCACGAGCAGATAGGCGGCGAGGAAGCAGATGATGATGTCCGCGACGGTCGCCAGCGCCGCCATCCAGACGCTGTTGCGTATGGGAACCCATAGTTCCGGGTCGCTCGCCAGGTTGCGGAAGTTGTCGAGCGTGTATTCCGGCGGCAGCACCTGCGTGGTCCACGTGCCATCGCGCGCGAAGGACACGAGCACGACCATGGCGTGCGGCAGCACGAGGATCACGACGAGCAGCGCGCCGAGGAGCGGCGCGAGCGTGCGCGAGAGTCGCGATTGCAGCGGCGCGCGTTTCACGACGCCCTTGCCCGACATGCTGTAGCTGCGCCGCCGCTCGAACCAGCGAATGCCCAGCAGCGCGACCACGGCCGTGATGGCGAGCACGGTGGTCTCCACGTACACCATGCCCATGGCGCCGTTGAGCTTGGACGAGACGATCTGCGTGGAGAGCACGCGAATGCCGCCGCCGAAGATGTAGGGCGCCGAGAAGCTGCCCAGCGCGCTCATGAAGACGAGGAGCATGGAGCCGGCGAGCGCGGGCGTGAGCAGCGGCAGCGTGATGCGCAGCATGCGCCTCGTGCGCGAGGCGCCGAGTCCGGCCGCGGCCTCGTCGAGCGAATTGTCCAGCCGCTCGAGTCCGGCGGAGACAAAGAGAAAGACGTACACGTACATCGTGTACGCGTGCACGAAGATGATCGCGCTCACCCCGTTGAGCGTCCAGGGCGCGTGATCCATGTGCAGCACATCCTGCACGGCGCGCGTGATAACGCCGCTCTCGCCATAGAGAAACAGGAACGCGATGACGCCGACGAGCGGCGGAAGCGCGGCGGGCAGCGTGGCGATTGCGCCGAGCAGCCGCCGTCCGCGGAATTCGTAGCGCGTGAGCAGAAACGCCAGCGGGATGCCCACGATCGCCGAGGCGATGACCGATCCGACGGCAATGATGAGCGTCGTGCGCAGCGCCTCCATGTCCGCGGGACTCGCGACGAAGTCGCGCCAGTACCGGAGCCCGTGCTCGAAGCTGCCCGCAATGACCGCGATGTTGGGGTAGACGACG
>DASVWN010000123.1:0-4741 GCA_036393195.1 Gemmatimonadaceae bacterium
TTCCTGTACGTTCTGTGTGCTGTCGTAGCATGTAGTGAGCTCGCTGATTGCGCGCGCACGCGTGGCGCGCTCACTCCATACACGAGGATCGGTTATTGGAAGTAACACATGAGGTGGTAGTGCTGTTTGAGAGCCTCTGACGGATGTTGAGAGCACGCCCCGGTTGGTTACCATGGAGGTATCAGCCACCCATGGACCACCAACCGGAGCGTCTCTCATGACTCGATGTGCGAAGTATGTCGGCCTCGATGTGCATCAAGCAACCTGTCTCGCCGCGGTGCGCACAGAGGCGGGGCGCGTGATCGCGCGCAGTGTGCTGCCGACCGAAGCGACGGCGCTGACGACCTACTTCGGCGAGATGCGCGGGACGGTGCGCGTCGCGTTGGAAGAAGGCACCCAGGCGCAGTGGCTGCACGATCTTCTCGCCCCGCTTGTCGATCGCGTGGTCGTGGTCGATCGGCGCGGCCTCACGCGCCAGGGGAACAAGGGCGACGTGCGCGATGCGGAGGAGTTGGCGGAGTTGCTCCGCCGCGGGGCGTACCGCGCGGTCTACCATGCGAGCCCAGAGCGCGCGACGCTCCGGGAGGTGGCCCGCACGTACGAGAACCTGGTGGACGACGCCACTCGCGTGATGCTGCGTCTCAAGGCGCTCTTTCGCGCGCGGGGCATCCGGACGCCGGGGCGCGCGGTGTATCGGCGCGGCGAGCGCGCGGCGTGGCTCGCGCAGCTCCCGGGCGCCGGGATGCGGTTTCGCGCCGCGGCACTCTACGCGGAGCTCGACGTCCTGCTCACGCTCCGGCCCACGGCCAAGGCGGCGATGCTGGCCGAGGCGGCGCGCGATCCGGCGTGGGCGCTGCTCCGCACCATCCCGTTCCTCGGGCCGGTGCGCGCGGCGCTGCTCCTGGCGACGATGCAAACGCCGTGGCGTTTCCGCACGAAGCGCCAGCTCTGGGCCTACGCGGGCCTCGCCGTCGTCACGCGGAGCACGGCCGAGTATCAGCTCGACCGGGGCCGGCCCGTGCGCCGGACGCGGCCGCCGATGACGCGCGGCCTCAATCGGAATCACAATCACATCCTCAAGAACACGTTCAAGAGTGCCGCCACCGCGGCGACCGCGCGCCCGGGGCCGTGGCAGGCGCTCTATCAGGCGATGCTCGAGCGCGGGATGCGTCCCGAGCTGGCCCGCGTGACCCTGACCCGGAAACTCGCGGCCGTCACGTTGCATGTCTGGAAAACCGGAGAACGCTATGATGCCACACACCTGACACACCTGACGGGATCCGCGCGGTAACCCCGCGTTCCCCGAGATCCGAGCGCGAGCACGTTCCTCGCCAGCGGCTCCAGGAACCGGGACCCGGGTGCGGGAGGCAGTCTCACGAAAGGGGTTTGCCCAGCCCCAGTCGGCTGAGGTCCTCCTCTGACCATAGGCCCTCCCGCAGAACCCGAAGAAGCGTCAGGCTAGCCGCGACGTCGATAGCGGTGGCGTCGCCGGCCGAGTCTCCGATAGAACCCTGGTTCGCATCCCGCGACCGCCGCGCTGCGTCACGTCCCATCGGGACCTGGCCCCACCGCAGGAGGAGGAACGATGCCGAAGAAGAAGGACTCGACTGTCCGGCGCACGACATCGCGCACGCCGATCTCGTCCACCCCACCGGCAGTGGGGCTGATCGCCACGGCCACTACGGCCGAGTGCTCAGCCAGCCCGGCGTGCATCCTTGACAATCGCTCTCATAGAACCCCGTTCTCCCGTTTCAGAACACGTAGCTCAACGTCAGCCCCCCGTACAGGCTCGCCTTGTACGGCGCCGGAATGATGTACCCGTCACCACGCCCGCCATCCTGCGCCTGCGCCAGACCGGCGTAGTTCGGACCGACGAACAGGAAGCTGTACGCGGTGCTCCCCGTCAGGTTGTCGCCGCCCGCGAAGGCGTCGAGCAGCCAGTTGCGCGTCACCTGCCGCTTGAATCCCACCTTGGCGCCGAGCAGATCGTATGAACGAACATACGTCGAGTTGTCGAACGTCACGGGGACCTTGTCCACGTACTGATACGTCCCGTTGAGATAGACGCCGGTGTTCGTCGCGAGATCCACGCCGGCGTTCACCATGGTGCGCGGCACGCGGGGCACCGCGTTCCCGGAGAAGTCCACCGTGTTGGCGTCGTGATTGTTGTCGCTGAAGAAATCAATGAACCTGGAATTCGTGTAGCTGTACGAGATCCAGGGGCGCACGAGCGACAGTGGCTGATCCTTGTTCTCCACGGCGGCGTAGCTGAGCGACAGCTCGACACCCTGGTCGCGCTGCTTCCCCGCGTTCGTCGTGAACGTCACGGAGTTGCTCGTCTCGGTCACCAGCTTGTTCGTGTTCTCCACGTCGTACAGCGCCACCTGGCCGGTGAGCCGGCTGTCCAGCACGCTGCCCTGCGCGCCGATCTCGTACTGCACGGCACGCTCGGGCTTGAGCGAGAGATCCACGCTCCCATCGTTCGCCACGGTGTTGCTCAGGAGCGGCGGTGTAACGCCGGAGCTCACGCTGGCGTAGAGCGACGCCTTGCCGCCGAGCTGCTTCGTGAGCGCGACGCGCGGCGTGAATTCCGCGTCGAAGGACCGCTCCTGCACCTGCGTGGTGTCGAAGAGCTGGTTGTTCACCAGCATGTTGCGAATGCCGAAGCGGTTCTTGTTCAGGCTCGCCCCCACCGTCAGCGTCACCTGGCTGGGCATGGTGAAGTTCCACTCCGTGTAGAACGACGCCACGGATGCGTAGTTCTCCTGATCGGTGGGACGCTCGGGAAAGGGCGGCGCCGGGATGATGAATACGCCGTTCGTCGACAGATTCGAGCGCTGCAGCAGCGTGCCGAGCGTCCCGGTGACGCCCACCCGCCCCGCGTGTCCCGTATAGCTGAACGCGGAGCGCAGGCCGAAGTTGAACTGGTTCACGTCCGTGAACCCGTGCGCGAACGGCTGTCCCGACGTGCGGCCGATGCCGAACACGGTCGTCTGATTGGTGAACTGATCGCTGAAGCGATAGTGATCGGTGACGCCGGCCATGAAGCTGGTGACCTGGATGTGCGAGTCGTTCGCGAGATAGGCCGGATTGCTCTCGGGAATGCGATTGTAGAACGACGTGCTGTCAATTTCGCCGGCCAGCTCCTCGAACGAACGGTTGTAGGAGAAGTACGCCGACACGAGCTGATTGGTGCCCGCGTTGAAGTCGCCGCTGGCCCGGGCGTAGTCCTTGCTCGAGGCGCTGTGCGGCCGGAAGGAGTCGTAGCGCTGGTGGCCGTAGTTCAGCGCGATGTCGGAGCTGCTCGTGGCCGACTGGAAGGACGTGTTGCTCCGGAACAGTCCGTTGCTGCCACCCAGAATCTGCTGGCTGACGCTCGTCTGATCGGGCGTGGGGCGCGCGGTAGTGAGCAGCACCGCGCCGCCGATGGCGCTGCCGTACCGGCTCGATGCGGGTCCCTTGATGATTTCGACGCTGCCAAGCTGGGAGTAATCAATGTCATCCAGCACCGTGGTGCCCGTGGCATCGGTGACGGGAATGTCATTCAGAAAGACCTGGTAGCCGAGTCCGTTCGAGTTCGGGCTGTTGCCGCTCGTGCTCGGATAGTAGCCGCGAATCGTGATGCGCGCGCCGCCCCACGGGGTGCGCGACTGCATGAACACTCCCGGCACCGTGTTGATGGAATTCTCGAGGCTCAATCCCGTGGCGCGATCGAGATCGTGCTGCGTGAGGATCGCCACGGATGGCGTCGGCCGCTTCGCCACGATCTCCACGCCGGGCAGCCTGACGGCCGACGGCGTGAGCCGGACGCGCAGCACCTTGCTCGCATCGCTCACGGGCAACTCGGCGGTCGCGTAGCCCAGGCTGGTGACCGTGACGCTCGTGATGGAGCTGCTCGAGTTGAGCGTGAAGGCGCCGGCGTCGTTGGTCACCGTGCCGGTTGACGTGCCGGTCACAATGACGGTGGCACCGGCAATGGGCGAACCGGATTGCCGGTCGACGACGGTACCATGGAGCGACGACTGGGCGGCGAGCGCCGCCGGCATGACGAATGACAGCAGGGCGGACACGACTCGGTGCATTACACGATCCTGGTTCTTCGTGGACAGGAGACAGCAGCGCCCCTGGCGGAGCCGGATCGGCCCAGCGCGCACGGACAGCTTCTGACGCGGGTGCAGGAAAGATGGACACGATGCTTCACGCGTCCATGCCCGATGCACTACGAACTGCGCGCTGAAAATGTTGCGGACGAAAGGGGTCAGACCCTGTGGAAAACTTTTACGTCGCGGCCGCTCGCTTGCGCATGAGCTCCCGCTCCTGCGCATTCTGCGTGAGGGCGGCCGCGCGGCGGAATTCCTCGCGCGCTTCATCACGCCTGCCGAGCTTCGCGAGCAGATCGCCGCGTACCGCGGGCAGCAGGTGATAGCTCCTGAGCCCGGGCTCCGCTGTGAGCGTGTCCACGATCGCGAGACCGGCCGCCGGCGAGACCGCCATGCTGTACGCCACCGCGCGATTCAGTTCCACGACGGGCGACGGCGCGACGCGCGCGAGCGAGTCGTAGAGCGACGCGATGCGCGTCCAGTCGGTATCGCCCGCCATGCGGGCGCGCGCATGACAGGCCGCGATGGCGGCCTGCAACGCGTACGTGCCGGGCGTCTCGCGCAGCGCGTCGGCGCGCGCAAGTGCCGCCAGCCCGCGGCGAATGAGCAGTTGGTCCCAGCGCGACCGGTCCTGATCGAGC
>DASVWN010000124.1:0-11302 GCA_036393195.1 Gemmatimonadaceae bacterium
TCCTCGGTGGGAATTCCGCTCGCGTATGCGTTCACAGGCGCGCAGCTCGCCCAGGTGCTTGCCGCCCGCGGCGAGCGCGCGCCGGCATCCGCGGTCATGCGGACGAGCGTCGCCATCGTGCACGCCGTGCATCAGGATGGCTTGCTGGGCGCGAGCGCGGCAGCGCCGGAGCCTGACGAGAGGTAACCGCCACGGGAGGGCTCCGCCGGCATGCCTCAGCACCATGCTCGCGACTGTTCCGCTCTCGAGAGTTGCGCCCGCACCGGTACGGTGGGTATTTTACAAGGCTTGACCATCCCTCCCCCACTTGGATGGGGGCGGCTTCAGACCACAGGGAGGAATCACCGCACATGCCCCGCACGTACGAGGCGGTCTACATCTTCGATTCGACACTCGAGGATCCCGCCATCCAGGAAAAGTTGACGCGTTTTCACGGGCTTCTCAGCGCCACCGGCGACATCGCGGTGGACAACTGGGGACGTCGCCAGCTTGCCTATCCCATTGGCACTCGCGAGAACGGATATTACGTCGTCGCACGATTTGACGCGGAGCCCGGCGTGCTGCCCGAGTTCGAGCGCGCGCTCAAGCTCGATGACGGCGTGGTACGCTATCTGATCGCGCTGCACGAGCACGAGGTCGGCGCGCCGGCGCTGAGTGACGAGGAAATCGCCGCCGTACGTGCGCGCGGTGACGATGACGACGAGGAGGACTAGCCCATGCGCCGTCAACAGAAGACCTGTCCATTCTGCGAATCCCGCGTGCGCTTCATCGATTACAAGGACGATCGCGCGCTGGGCCGCTTTCTTACCGACACCGGGAAGATCCTGCCGAGCCGCCTGAGCGGCGTGTGCGCCCGCCATCAGCGCCAGTTGTCTACCGCCATCAAGCGGGCCCGCTATCTCGCGCTGATTCCCTACATCCGGGGTCATCAGGCGTAGCGTATGACGAGTGGGCCGGTGCCAGCGCCGCGCGGGCACGGATGGTGGCGCGTTGTTGCCGCACTCGCGGCCTTTGTCCTTCTGCCGCATGTACCGGGACTGCCGTCGGTGTTGCCGGTGGTGGACACTCTCGTGCTGCTCGTGCCCGCGCTCGCGGCGTGCTGCGTCGTGGGGTGGCTCGAAGGCGGCTCGCTGATGCTCGCACTCCTCTGGAGCGCGCTGGCGGCGTGGATCTTCATGCTGCCAACGCCTCCGGGCGACGGTGCGGCGTATTACGATCTCGCCCGCGGCTGGGGGCTGATCATGGCGGGGGCGTTTGGCGTGATGTGTCTCACCGGCCGCGGCCGGCCATTTCTTCCGCGCGCCCTCTCCGCGCTCGGGCTCGCTTTGCTGCTTTCGCTCGTGCTCATCGCGTCCGGGCGGCTCGAGCCGTCGGGGGCGCAGCGCGTGTTCACGGCCGAGTTCGACGCGCGCAACTCGGCGGCGACGATGGCCATGCAGGAGAGCGCGCGGATCATTGGCGAGCGATTGCCGAGCACGGCGGCGGTCGCATCAGAGATCGTCACGCAGCGGATTCAGCTCCAGCAGCTCCTCTCGCGCGGTGCGGCGCCGCTCTTCCCCGCGATATTGGCGCTCGAAGGTCTGATGGCCTGCGCGCTGGCCTGGTCCGTCTATCACCGGATCAGCCGCGTGCGAATCGGCGAGACGCTTGCTCCGCTCAAGCGGTTCGCCTTCGGCGACCAGCTCGTCTGGGCGCTCGTGGTGGGTATCACGTTGTTGCTGTTGCCCACGCTCTCGCCGCTTGGCACGGTGGGCCTCAATCTGCTGCTGTTCTTTGGCGCGCTCTACGTGCTGCGTGGCTACGGCATCTTCGCCTGGTTCGTCTCGCGACGCGTCGCCGTCACCAGCATCGGGTTGGCCATCGTGACGTTCCCGTTGTCGCTGGCAACGCTGCCGGCGGCGCTGGGTCTCGGTCTCAGCGACACCTGGCTCGACTGGCGGAGCCGCGTCGTACTTCCGCCGCCACCCGGCGCCGGACGGCGCCCGAAATCCTGAACCGGTTTCACCCCCTCTCTCTGGTTGGGAGCACTGCAATGGAAGTCATCCTGCGTCAGGCAATCGAGAATGTCGGCAAGCCCGGCGACATCGTGAAGGTGTCCAACGGCTACGGCCGGAACTATCTGCTGCCCCACGGTCTCGCGTACGAGGCCACACCGGGCAATCGCAAACGGATCACCATGGAGCGATCCCGGCTCGAAGCGGCCGAGAATGAGCGGCGGAACGCGGCGCAGGCGCTCGCCGGCCGTCTGGAACAGGTCTCGCTCACCTTCTCGGCGCGAGTGGGCGAGGAAGAGAAGCTCTTCGGATCGGTCACCACGGCGGACATCGTGCAGCAGTTGCACGCACAGGGCTTCCCGGAAATCGAGAAGCGCCAGATCGAATTGCACGACCCGATCAAGTCGCTCGGCATCTACAAGGTGCCCGTGCGACTGCACGCGGACGTGAAGCCGGAAATCCGCGTGTGGGTGATCAAGCAATAGCGGGGACTTAGCGGCAGGGCGCGACCGGTGCTCAGCAGTGCGCCGGCCGCGAACCGTCGGTCGTGCACGACGCGCGCCGGGCATCGTTTCTGCCCGGCGCGTTCGTTTCCAGTGCAACAGAAATTGGCGCACGGCACGTGCTGCGCCGCGCGTGACGATGCTGCATATTGCCAGAACGGCGGCCCTGCAGGGCGCTGCAACCTTTGTCGAGCAGGACGGTTCTTGATCATGTCAGCCAGGGCACGCTCCAGAGCCGCCGCACCGGCGGCTCCGGCCAGGTCGCTTTCCCTCGAACACGCACGCCGCGCAGCGGCGCTCTGCCTGGACCTCAAGGCGCGGGACGTCGTCCTGCTCGATCTCGCCGGCATCAGCGATGCCACGGACTATTTCGTCATCGCGAGCGGATCGTCGGACACGCACGTCCGCGCGATCGCCGAGCACGTCATGGAGGAGATGCGGCGCGCCGGCGTCCGCGCGCATCACGCCGAGGGATTGCAGCAGGGACGCTGGGTGCTGCTCGACTTCGTGGACTTCGTCGTGCACGTCTTCCACCCCTCGCTGCGCGAGTTCTACCAGCTCGAGCGGCTCTGGGGTGACGCGGCCGCGATCGCCATTGGCCCGGGGGATACGGGCGCATGAGCGTGCACCGGACGTGGCTCCTCGGGGTGGCACTCACCGTGGGCACGTTCGGCGCAGTGCCGGCGTACGGCCAGGAGTATTTCGGCAAGAACCAGGTGGAGTACCGGCACTTCGACTGGCAGGTCATCGAGACCGAGCACTTCCTGGTACACTACTATCCCGACGAGCGCGTTGCCGCGCTGGATGCGGCGCGCATGGCCGAGCGCGCCTATGCGCGCCTCTCCCGCATCCTGCACCACGACTTCCGCGAGAAGAAGCCGATCATGGTGTTTGCCTCGCGCGCGGATTTCGGTCAGAACAACGTGACCGGCGATCTGGGTGAAGGCACGGGCGGCGTGACCGAACCGGGGCGCGACCGGATGCTGTTGCCCTTCACCGGCGACTATCGCTCGTTCGAGCACGTGCTCACGCACGAGATGGTGCACGAATTCCAGTTCGACATCTTCCAGCGGGGACACGGCCCGGGCAGCGCACTGCAGTCGCTTTCGCAGGTGAATCCGCCGCTCTGGTTCATGGAAGGCATGGCGGAGTATCTGTCCATCGGACCCGATGACCCGCACACCGCCACGGTGATTCGCGACGCGGCACTCAACGGAAATCTGCCCACCATGACGCAGATGACGCGCCGCCCCGATCTGTATTTCCCGTACCGGTACGGCGAGGCGTTCTGGGCGTACGTGGCGCAGCGCTGGGGCGATGACGTGGTGGGCTCGGTCCTGAGCGACGTGCCGGCGATGGGCATCGAGCGCGCATTCAAGCTGGAGACCGGACAGTCCCTCGACGATCTGGGCGACCAGTGGCGCGAGGCCATGCAGGTGCAGCACCTGCCGCAGATCGCATCGCTCGAGCGGCCGCGGCATTTCGCCAAACCGCTGCTCAGCACGCGGCGCACGGGCGGCGAGATCTTCCTCGCGCCGTCGCTCTCGCCGGACGGCAAGTACGTTGCGTTCCTCTCCACCGGCAGCTTCCTGCGCGGCCAGGTGTTCATTGATCTCTGGCTGGCCGATGCGCGCACGGGCAAGCGCATCACGCGTCTGGTGAAGAGCACCTTCGATCCCAACGTGCAGGAGCTGCAGATCCTCTACTCGCAGAGCGCGTTCTCGCCGGATGGCCGCCTGCTGGCCTTCACGGCGCTCGGCCAGGGCAAGGAGCTGCTCTACATCCTGGATGTCGCGCGGCGCAAGCGCATCGCGCGCATCGAGCTGCCGCTGGATGGCATCACGAGCCCGAGCTGGTCGCCCGACGGACATCGTCTCGTCTTCAGCGGCGATCACGGCGGCATCACCGATCTGTACACCGTGAACGCCGATGGCAGCGACTTGCGCCAGCTCACCAGCGACAAGTACGCGGATCTGCAGCCGCAGTGGTCGCCCGACGGCTCGACACTGGCATTCGCCACGGACCGCGGCTCGCCCGCCAATCTGGCCACGCTGCGCTTCCCCAAGCTGCGCATCGCGCTGTACGACATGGCTACGGGGCACATCGAGCTGCTCCCGAACCAGGCCGGCCTCAACATCAATCCGATGTGGGCGCCCGACTCGCGATCGCTGGCGTACGTCAGCAATCGCTCGGGCATCGAGAATCTGTTCCTCTACGATCTGAACAGCTCGCAGCAGTATCAGCTCACCCACGTGGTTGGTGGCGTGACGGCGATCACCGAAGTGAGCCCGGCGATCTCCTGGGCGCGCGACGCCGATCGGCTGGCCTTCACGTACTACGAAAACGGCGACTACTCGGTGTGGACCGTGGACAACCCGCGGACACTGGCCCGGGAGCCCTACCGCGACGGTCCGCCGGCGGCGGCCATCGCCGCGCGCGGCATGCCGGCGGACAGCGCCACGGTGGCAAGCCTCGCCGAGGGCGAGACGCCAACCGGCGCGCGCGCAGGCAGCTCGTATTACCTGGGAGATACGGGCGTCCGTGCATCCGGCCAGTTGCCCGGCGCGGCGAAGCCGCTGGCGCCGCCGGCCCGCATGACCGTGGCCGCGCTGCTGGACAGCGGCGCTCTGGTCCTCCCGGACACCACGCGATTCAAGCGCTACAGCTATCATACCCGCTTCTCGCCCGACTACGTCGCGCAGCCCACGGTTGGATACACGCCCAACAGTTTCGGGGGCGGCGTGTACGGCGGCACCGCCATCGTCCTCAGCGACATGGTGGGCAACGACCAGCTCGCGTTCGCCCTCGGGCTGAACGGTCGCATCAGTGAAGCGCAGCTCTTCGCCGCGTACACCAACCTGTCGCGACGATTCCAGTACACGACGGGCGTGATGCAGCAGCCGGAGTTCTTCGGCAACGGCTACTCGCTCGACCCCACGCAGACGGGCTATCGCGAGACGACCATCATCACGCGCTATCTCGTCCGTCAGGCGTTCGCGATGTCGGTGTATCCATTCGACCGGTTCACGCGGGCCGAGATCGGGTTGCGCGCGACCAGCCTGGATCGCGCGGATCTGGTGTTCTCGCGGACCTTCGACGCCACACAGTCGAACCCGTCCGACTACACCGAAACCGAGGCCAACGGCCGCACCGTGAACTTCATCCAGCCGGTGCTCGCGTACGTCTCCGACAACGTGCTGTGGGGTGCGACCGCGCCGATCTATGGCCGGCGGTATCGCTTCCAGGTGCAGCCCGCATTCGGCAACTACAAGTGGACGGAGCTGCTCGGCGACTACCGGCGCTATGACCCCATTCTGTTCAACTATCTGACGCTGGCGACGCGCGCCACCGTGTACTCGTCGGTCGGACGCGACGCCGATACGCTGCGCAAGTACCTCGGCTACACCGCGCTCATCCGGGGCTACGACATCAATACCTTCCAGGCGACGGACCAGAACTGCCCCCTCACCGGCGCGCAGCGCCTCTATCGCTGCTCACCCGTGCTGGGCAGCAGCCTCGCGTTCGCCAATGCGGAACTGCGCTTCCCACTGGTACGCGGCGGAGCGATCGCGGGGGTCGTGCCCATACCCGCGGTGGAAGGCGCGTTCTTCTTCGATGCCGGCACGGCGTGGTTCTCGGGACAGCGCGTGGAGCTCCATCGCGCGAGCGTGGCCGATCCGGCCTACGTGCGCAGCCTGCTCACCAGCCACGGCTTCAGCCTCCGCATCAATCTGTTCAATTACGTGATCCTGCGGTGGGACTACGCCATTCCCATGGATGCTCCGCGTCACAAGGGCGTGTGGCAGTTCTCGCTCTATCCGCCATTCTGAGCAGCCACGCTCCATTCGGGGACCGGCCCGCGGGCGAGGCCCGTCCTCTTGAACGCCCTTCCTCCGCCCGGTAGTTTTCTGCGGTGCGAACCGTATTCATCCCTGTGGCTTTCGCGCTTGGGCTCGCACTGTCGGCGTGCGGCGGCTCCGAGCGCGCCGCTACGCCAGCCGCCACCCCCGCTGCCACGCCCGCGTCCGGGCCCGACCAGATCGTGCTGCGCTTTCCGCGCACGAGTGGCCACGTGCGTGCGTACGCCTTCCCGCGGCTCGATTCCGCGATCTGGACTTCCGGGAACTCGTCCCCGGCCGTAGCACGCATTCTGGGCTTCGATCCGGACCTCGGCATGGTCACGGCGGTGGACGACAAGGGTGCGCCGGTCCGCGTGGACCTGCGTCTCGATGACATCACGCGCGACCGCAAGGTCAAGCTGACGCATCTCACCTCCGACGACGGTTCGACGATCTATGGGATCACAACGAATGGCAGCGTCACGCGGCTGACGCCCACGGGGAGCTGGTCGTTCACTCCGCCCGCGCCTGCGCGCAACCTGTTCCCCGAGCCGGACGGATCGCTGTTGATTCTGGCCGACCGTCCCGGCGGGACGACGATCTGGCAAATTCATCCGCCCGATTCCATCATCACGGATACGGCGCGTCTCCCGCGCTTCGCGAACGCCACGACGACGGTGGTCGGCGACCGGATCTATTTTACCGTGGACTCCGGGCTGATCGGGCTGCGCAGTCGCGGACTCGAACCCGTCCCTGCCGTGCATCTCGACCATCAGGTGCGCGCGCTCACCACTACGCCAAGTGGCGACCGGTTGTACATTGCGACGGACTCCACCCGCGAGGTGCTGGTGGTGGATCGCTACAGCCACAAGATCGTGGCGCGGGTACCGATGCCCGGCACGCCGTCGGATCTGCGCATGGATCCGACCGGCCGCTTCGTGCTTGCCCGAGCCCAGCGGGGTGACTCGGCGTGGGTCATCGCCATCGGCACCGACAAGGTGGTGGGACGCGTGCCGACTGCCTGGCGCGCGGACCTGCCCGCCGTCACGCCCAATGGCTGGATCGCGCTGCTCGATGGCCACGATGTGAAATTCGTCGATGGCACGACGCTCAAGGACCAGGACACGATTGCGAAGGGTGCCGCCGATAGCTGGGTATTCGTCGCGTGGAACGGCTTCCGGCCCCGCTCCGCGGCGCTCGATCAACCAGTGCGCTTTCCCGGCGTCAATGCGGCGCCCGCCGACAGCGCTTCCGTCGCGGACACGGCCGCGGGATCCAGGGCCGCGACCGCTGCGCCGCCGGCACCCTCGTCCAGGGGCGCCGTGTCCGCTCCGTCCGATACACAGGTGATGCGCGCCGGGACGCTGGTGCCGCGTTCCGACAGTGCGGCGGCCGCAGTCACCGGCTTCACCATCCAGTTCGCGGCACTGCGCTCGGCGACCGCCGCGCAAGCCGTTGCCGCGAATATCAAGCTCAGTGGATCCGCGGCGCGCGTCGTCGCCACGCAGCGCGCCGGCGTCACGATCTACCGGGTCGTCGCGGGACCGTTCACGACGCGCGCAGATGCGGAGCGTGTGGCCAAAAGCTCGGACCGATCATTCTGGATCTACGCGGGAGAACCATAAGTGGGCTCGCCACTCGATCGCACACACTTCTCCGACTGGGAGCGCGAGGGAGAGCTCGTGGCTTCCGATCTCGACTCCTGCGCCTGCGCGCTCGTTCTCGGTCCGGATGCGGTAGCGTCCGCGGAAGCCGCGCTGGGTATTGCGCGCGTCCAGGCGCGCCGGCGACGCGTCGCGGTGGGCGACGTGGTTGGCGAGCTCGCTCCCATTGAATCGCTGCTCCCCTCGGAATCGCCCTACGGGATGATGGACTCGTTCCTCTATGGCGTATCCATCGCGAAGATCGCCCACCCCGTTGATCCGGCGCGCAATCTGTTCGTGCTGCCGAGCGGTGTCGGGCCCATCGACCATGAGGCGATTCTGCGCAGCGACCGGTGGTCGTCACTCATCGCCGGGTTTCGCGATGCCGGCGCCCTCCTGCTCGTGATCGTGCCCGCCGGTGAGGAGGCGGTGGTCGCGCTGGCACCACTGGTGGACGGCGCCGTGATTCTGGCCGACGC
Source organism: Gemmatimonadaceae bacterium (assembly GCA_036393195.1). Lineage (GTDB taxonomy): Bacteria > Gemmatimonadota > Gemmatimonadetes > Gemmatimonadales > Gemmatimonadaceae > JADGGM01. The sequence goes on from DASVWN010000124.1 coordinate 8,459, forward strand.
GGACCCTCCGGCCGGGACGCGCGTGCTCGCACACATCCGGTCCGGCGCGGCCGCGGCGCCGGTGGCGCTGGTAGCCCCGGAGATGTCGCCGTCGCCGGTGGCGCTCGCGCCCGCTGATCACACGGCCGTGTCGCCAGCGGCACTTCCCGGCGCCGCCTTTCATTCCGAGCCCGCCGCGGCTGCGGAGCCCGTGGTCGCGCGGGCGCCGGATCTGCACCCTGCAGAATCTGCGACGGGCGACCTGGCCGGCGTCTCCGCCGCTGCCGCGCCCACCGCAGCCTCCACCGCGCTGCGTCGTCTGCTGGAGAGCAGGCCGCTCGACGCGGATGCCGCGACGGCGACCGATGATGATGAGGACGTGCTCGGCGACCATCTCGGAGACGCCGCCACGACGGACGACGCCCTGGAGGCGGACGAGGTATCGTCAGTCGCGGGCCGCATCCCGCGCGTCAAGCCTGTCTGGGTGGCGATCGCCGCGGTGGTGATCGCGGCCGTCGCGATCCTCACTTGGACCGTGCAGCGCAAGCGCGCCCCTGCACCCGGCATCGCGCAGGACAGCGCCGCTCCGGCGGCCGCGCCAGCGGCGCCCGCCGGCGCGGCAACCACCGCCGCGGTCGCCTCAGGCGACATCGCGAACCCCGGCGATGCAAACGAGGCGGCGCGCTACGCGGTCGCCATGGCGCAGGTCTACACCATTACGGATGCCAACGCCTGGCTCGAGCGCGACAAGGTGAAGGATCTGCCCGCGACGACGTACACCGACAAGCCGGACGGCGCGCGCACCGCGTATCTCGTGTTGACGGGCGCGTTCATCTCGCGCGCCGATGCGGATTCGCTGCTTCGCTCGCTGCGCCGCTCGGGAGTGCTCAAGCCGGGTCAGGGTCACATCGAGAACGCGCCGGTGGCGCTCATGCTGTTCGGTGACATTCCCGCGGACCAGGCGGGCTACACGATTCGTGGCTATCGCAGCAAAGGCATCCCGCTCTACGCGCTCTATCAGCCCAACGGAAAGGTCTCGCTGTATGTGGGCGCCTATCCCACCGCGCAATCCGCGCAAGACATGCTCGCGGCGCTCCGCCGCGGCGGCGATCAGCCGCGTGTCGTCTACCGAATCGGGAGTGTCCGCTAGTGCGGCTCACCAGGCTTCAACTCAACGGATTCAAGTCGTTCGCGGACTCCACGGAGCTGCTGTTCGAGCCGGGCGTCACCGCCATTGTCGGGCCGAACGGATGCGGCAAGTCCAACGTCTCGGATGCCGTGCGCTGGGTACTCGGCGAACAGCGTGCCCGTGCGCTGCGCGGCACGCGCATGGAGGAAGTCATCTTCCAGGGTTCGACCGCCCGCCGCCCCGTGAACATCGCCGAAGTCTCGCTGCACTTCGACAACAGCGAGGGCGTGCTCGCCGTTCCGTTTCGCGAGGTGGTGATCACGCGGCGACTGTCGCGATCCGGTGAGAGCGAGTATCTGCTCAATGGCACCCCGTGCCGCCTGCGCGACATCCACGACATGGTGCGCGGCACGGGACTGGGCGCAGATGCCGGGGTGGTGATCGAGGCGCGCATGCTCGAGGCGCTGCTCTCCGATCGCCCGGACGAGCGGCGCGAGCTGTTCGAGGAGGCGGCTGGTGTCGGCCTCTATCGCGACCGCCGCCGCACCACGGAGCGCCGCCTCGAGGAGACGACTGCGGACCTGGCGCGACTGGATGACCTGATCGCGGAGGTGCAGAGTCAGGTGCGGTCGCTGGCGCGCCAGCGCAAGCGCGCGGAGCGCCACACGGAGCTCACCGCGCGCCGCTTCACCGCGGAACTCACGCTGGCGTCGCGCGAGATGCGGGCGTGGCGCGAGGAGCTGGATCAGCTCGAGGAGCGCGTGCAGGCGCTGCGCGCCGCGCTCCCGCAGCTCGAACTGGTCGTCGCCGAAGCGGAAGCAACGCGCGAAGCAGCGCACGCCGCCCGCACGGCCGCCGAGGCACGTCGCGCGGAGCTGGGACGCGTTGTGGGCGCCCGCCAGCAGGACCTCATGCGGCTCGAGAGCGAGCTGCGCGTGGCGGAGGAGCGCCACAGCAATGCCGTCCTGCGCCGCCAGCGCGCGGAGGAAGAGCGTCGCTCCGGCGAGACGCTCGGCAGCCGGCTCACCGAGGACCATGCATCCGCGCGTGGCGAGCGGTCGCGTGTGGAGACGGAGCTCGCCGCGGCGCTCGAGGAACTGGCGCGGCGGAGCACGATGGAGGAGTCCGCGAGAAGCGCGCTCGCGGCCGCGCGTCGCGCGCACGAAGACATCGAACGGCTCATCGCCGACGCGCAGGACGGCATGCGGCGCGCCACCCTCGAACGTGAGAGCGCCGAACGCGAGCAGGAGGAGCTCTCGCGCCGCGCGGACGCGCTCCAACACGAGACCGCGCAGCTCGCGGACGCCGTGGAGCTGGCACACGCGGAAGCGGAGCACGCCGGCCGACTGGTGGACGAGCACACCCACGCGGTGGAGCAGGCGGCGCAGGCGGCGCAGGCGGCGCGGCAGGCCGCCGACGAAGCACGCACCGCCGAGGTAGCGGCCCGGGGCGATCTGCGCGTTGCGGAAGAGCAGGTGGTCTCGCTTGAAGGAAAGATGCACGCACTCGAAGCGCTCGAACGGGAGCGTGTGGGACTCGCGCCCGCGGCGGCGCGACTGCTGCGTGAGCGGGACCGCTTCGGAGACGGGGCCATTCTCGGACCGCTGTCAGATTTCGTGACGGCCGGCACGTCAGGGGCGGCAACCGTCGAACGCTTCCTGGGTGCGACGGTGCACGCGGTGCTCGTGCGCGACCGCGAGGTCGCGGCGGCAGTGCGCACGTGGCACGTCGAGACC
>DASVWN010000125.1:0-4220 GCA_036393195.1 Gemmatimonadaceae bacterium
GATTCGCTCGAGTTCAGGGATGTCTACGCGGTGAGCGCGTCCGTCGCGTATCTCCTCGCCGCCGGACCCGGCGCGCGCTCACGCATCTACAAGACGCTCGATGGCGGTCGCACCTGGACGCTGCAGTGGACGAATCCTGCCGCCAAGGCATTCTACGATTGCATGGACTTCTGGGACGCCGACCGGGGCATGGCGGTGAGCGACGCCGTGGACGGCCGTATCCAGATCATTGTGACAGCGGATGGAGGCAAGCGCTGGCGGCTGCTCTCCGAGCAGTCGTTGCCGGCGGCACAACCAGGCGAGGGCGCCTTTGCCGCGAGCGGAACGTGTCTTGTCGCACGGCCGCCTGCCACCGCATGGATCGGAACCGGCAGCGCGGCGATCGCCCGAGTCCTCCGCACGACCGATCGCGGTCGCATCTGGACCTCGGTCCCCACGCCGATGCCCGCGGGCGCGTCGGCGGGCGTGACGTCGCTGGCGTTCCGCGACGATGCGCATGGCGTGGCCGCAGGTGGCGACATTGCCCAGCCGTTCCAGCACAGCAACAACGTGTGGTTCACGACCGACGGGGGCAGCACGTGGTCGCCTGGCGCGCAACCGCCCTTCCCCGGCGCGATTTACGGAACGGCATGGGTGCCGGGTGCCCGTCAGCCTGCCGCAGTCATCGTGGGGCCCGGGGGTGCAGCGTTCTCGCGCGATGCAGGTTCGAGCTGGATCGCACTCGACACGCTGGGCTACTGGGCCGTGGGATTCGCGTCGCCGCGCGCGGGGTGGGCCGTTGGCCCGAACGGGCGGATCACGAAGCTGAGCGGGTTCTGAGGCAGGCGTGCGGGAACACCGCCCGCCTGCTATCAACCTGACGTCAGCCCTACCGGGTCGTGACTTGAATGACGCCGCTCACGTTTCCCACACCAAAGCGAGCCTGTGCCTCCTTGTCGTTCCAGTACTTGATGGTCACGATGTTGTCCGTCGGGATGTCCTTGAGCGCCGAGATGTCGCCCATCTTCGTATCGTTCAGGTAGACGTTGGGCGTGACGTCGGTGGAAGCCGGATCGCTGAGCGAGGTCTGACCGCGCTCCCGCAGGAAGTTGGGGCGAAGCTTCTGCACTGCTTCATATGCATCCGTCGCGCCCACATTCGCGATCTCAGCCGCGGTGATGACGTAGGCATCCGTTCGCGGCGAGGACGACGATGAGCCGCCGCCACTGGCCGATGCGCAAGCGGCCATGGTCGCCACCGCGGCCAGCGTGGCGAGCGAGAGCAGATAGTGCGACACACGATGCTGCCGCGTCGCGCGGCGCGCGAGTGAAGCGGGGGTTTCCGTGGCGGGCGATTGCTGCGGCATTCGGGGAGTCTCCAGTCGGATGCGGTGTGGATACGATGCCGGCATTGGACGACGCCGGGCGGAATGGGTGACTGGTAAAGCATGCGACAACACGGGAGTGGCCGCCAGACTCCGTGCCAACATCCCGGTGACAAGGATTCAGTCACCGCGCGCGCCCAGGCTCATCAATTCCTTGCCCGCTCAATCGTTTTGTCCCTGGCAAATCCTTCCTCGCAGGGGCCCGAGGCGTGTCAGATGCCCGGAAGCGGTTGCGGTTCCGCGGAGCCGGACGCTGCTGCCTGCTCCTGCGCATTCGCCAGCGCGAGGATCTCCTCACGAATCCGTCGACGCTCGGCGAGCAGTCGGCGGAATGCCATGGGGCGCGACAGCAGCAGCGCGATGGCGCGCAACCCACCTGTCACCCCGTTCAGCCCTTCCAGGAAGCGGAGCGCGATCCAGCCCGTGCACGGTGCTGCGACGAACGCCAGCGCACCCCACCACGCGCCCCACCGTTCGCCGACGAGCACAGCGACTACCGTCCACGTGAGCGGAAACGCGAACGCCGCCACCGCGATCTTGTTCGTCGCGATGACGTCCCGCCCGCGAGCAATGCCCGTAGCAATCGGGCCCACCACGCGATAAGCCGGAAAGTGAATGACAGTACCGGCCAGCGCGAGAGGCAGCATCACCGGCAGCACCGTCACGGTCTGCAGCGCTGCGCGAACGAGCCGCGACTTGTCCAGGCGCCCAGCCGCGAGGTTCTCCGGTGACAGTCCGGCCGCGACAAGCCGGGCTTCGTGGCGCGCGAGCATCGCTTCGATGCGAGCCAGTCGCGCCGGCGCGCGCGCACGCAGCGCAACGTAGGCGGCGAGAAAACGCCGGCGCATTTCGAAGTGATTCACGAGGGGCTGGTGTCGTCCCATTGCGTCGCCCGACGAGAAAATGCGCTCGGCGCGCGTGATGAGCGCGAGGGCATCGTGCTGTTCGGCCTGCAGGGTCACGTCCGCCAGCGCGCCTGTGAGGCGCGTCGTGAGCTCTCGCACATCGGTGGCCGGTGGCTCGCCCTGCGCATCCAGGACAATCCGGGGAACCGTGAGCGGCGCGCCAAAGTACACCAGAGCAGAACTGCGAAATGTCGCGCTCGCCGTGTAGTACAGTCCGGTCGGAATGATCCTGACCGGGCGATCCGGCGGCGCCACTGCGGTCGCGCCGAGTGCAATGCGCGCCGCGCCCGTCTTGAAGGGATGCAGGTGCGCATCGCTGTGCGACAATCCCTCGGGAAAGAGCGCGATCGCACCACCGCGCGCGAGCAGCGCCTGCACGCGCGCGAACATCTCGCGATTCCGTGTCATGTCGGCGTTGTCCTGCCGGCGATAGACCGGAATGGCACCGGCCGCGCGCACCAGCCATCCAAGGAGGGGGATGCGAAAGAGCGGCTCCTTGGCCAGAAAGGCAACCCGGCGCGGCGCGAACGCCAGGAGAAAGAGCGGGTCGACCAGTGCGTTCTGGTGATTGGGCGTAAAGATGACGGGGGCATCGCGGGGGATGTGCTCGAGTCCCGCGACGCTCACGCCACGAAAGAAGACACGCAGGATGAACGCGGACATGCGTCGCACGACATTCACGACAGGGCCGCTCGTACCCGCTCCGGTGTAAAGGGCACGGCGCGCACCCGTGCGCCGGTGGCATCAAAGATGGCGTTGGCGATCGCGCCCGCCACGGTACACGTCGCCGGCTCACCGGCCCCCCACGCCGGCTGATCCGGATGATTCAGCAGCGCGACCTCGACAGTATCGGGCACATCCGGGAACGCCAGAATCGGATAGGTCTTCCAGTCCACGCTGGTCACGGCCCGGTCATCGTACCGCACTGCTTCGAGAAGCGCGCGGCTGATCCCCTGAATCGTCGCGCCCTCGATCTGATTTCTGAGTCCGTCCGGGTTGACAATCAGGCCACAGTCGAACGCCACGCAGGCACGCCGTACGCGCACGCGACCGGATGCAGGGTGAACCTCCACCTCGGCGATCGTCGCGATGTACGCAAACTGATTCTCGTACTGCGCGAAGGCGATACCACGCCCGACCTCCATGGCGCTGTCCCCAGCTCGTGCGATGCGTCGCGGTGAGGGCCGCGGCTCCCAGCCCGAGAGCTCGGCGACGCGCTGGATGACCGCGATGCCTCGTGGATCCTGCAGATGGCCGAGACGAAACTGGATGGGGTCCACGTGCGCGACGGCCGCGAGCTCGTCCATGAAGGATTCAGTGGCGAACAGATTGGCTGGCGCGCCGAGGCCGCGCATTGCCGACGGCCGCAGCGGGCCGTGTTCGAATTGGCGACTCACCACGCGGTCGGCGGGAAAGATGTAATTGTGTCTGGCATTGCGATCTCCGCCCCCGAATCCGGAGCGGCCAGTCAAGCCGAGCAGCTGTCCCGCGAGCAGATTGCCCGCGTGACCGCCCGGTCGCGTGGAGTGCGTGGGTGTGGTCACGGCATAATCCCACACGACTACCCTGCCCCGGGCATCGACCGCCCCGCGCACGTCCATGCGCATGGCGGGACTCTTGGGATCCCAACCGAGTTCGTCCGCGCGCGACCACTGCACGCGCACCGGCCGGTGCACGGCCTGCGAGAGCAGCGCGGCGTCGGCCGCTGCGTCATCCGCACCGTTGTGGCCATAGCACCCGGATGCCTCCGTCCAGACCACGCGCACGCGCTCGGGCGCAATGCCGAGCAATTCCGCCAGCGCATCCCGCAGCGCGTAGCTCCCCTGCGTGCCCGACCACACGGTCGCTTCGTCGTCGCGCACATCGGCCACCGCGCACGATGGGCCAATCGAGCCGTGCGACTGGTAGGGAGTGAAGTACGTCGCCTGCAACTGGCGCGCGCCGTCGGCGAG
>DASVWN010000126.1:0-58362 GCA_036393195.1 Gemmatimonadaceae bacterium
AAGTACCCGGGGAACGCGGGGCTGCGCACGAGGTTGTCGAGGTAGAGATGGACGATGTCGCGGAGCTTGTCCTCGAGCGGTGCATCGGAGCCCATGATGTGGAGGACCGGCGGAATGATGGCGCGGACGACGCGGCGGAAGACGGCCTCGGCGAGCTTCTTCTTGGAGCGGAAGTAGTAGTGGAGCAGCGCCTGATTGACGTCGGCTTCGCGGGCGATCTCCTGCATGCGGGCGCCGGCGGTGCCGTGGCGGAGGAAGACGGCGTGGGCGGCATCGAGGATGCGGCCTTCAGTATCGCGGTCGCGGGGGGTGGCCGGGGCGGCGCGCGGGGTGCCGGTGTGTCGCGGGCTCCGTGTGGTCCGCCTGCGTTTAGTAGCTGGTTTAGTCGTCATATTTAACTGGTCAATTAAGACGACTGCACGATAGTTCCCCGGGGTGGGGTGCGCAAGGGAGGCTGGCGAGGCGGCGGGAGAGCCGGACGGCTCAGGCTGCCGGTGGCATCACGATGGGACTGCGAGGCGGTACTGAAGGAGCTGCGCGCGGTGCACAGCACCTTCCTGAAGCACGTGCCCGATACGATCGACCAGATGAACGTACGGTTTCGCCATGGCTGATCATGCAGGGCCACAACACCATCGTGACGCCGCAGCCCGCATCGTCGGTTCAGCCCCTCAGTGCACCCCGCCCATCAACCGGCGCACCGGCTTGATGATCAGGAACGCGACCACCGATGATCCGAGACAGACCGCGGCCACGACGCCGAACAACTGCGGCAGCGGAGCCGACGAGATGAATCCCGCCGCATAACCCGCCACCTTGTTGCCCAGCGAGTCGGCCAGGAACCAGACACCGAGCATGAAGCCGACGATCTTGACCGGAGAGAGCTTGGTGAACACCGAGAGCCCCACCGGCGAAATCGACAGCTCGCCGAGCTCCTGGATGAAATAGCAGCCGATGAGCCAGAACGGACTCACGCGAATGCCCGGCGAGTCCTGCAGGTGGAACGCGGGGATGAGCAGCAGCACGAATGACATCCCGATGAAGAAGAGCCCGGCGGCGAACTTCGTGGGCGTCGAGGGCTCATGCTTCCCGAGACGTATCCACAACCAGGCAAACGCGGGTGCGAGCACGATGACGAAGATCGCCTGCACACTGGCGAACCAGCTCGATGGAAAGCTGACGCCCGCGAACGACGTGCGGGTGTAGCGGTCGGCGAACAGGTTGAGCGTGGACCCGGCCTGTTCGTACGCGCCCCAGAAGACGGCGGCGAACACGAAGAAGACGGCCATGGCCGCGAGCCGCTTCCATTCGACTCTCGTGAAGCCGCCGAAGGTGGGATCGGCGGGTGGATCGTCCAGCGCGGTGCTTCCTGTCGCGCCCCGTCCTGCCTCCTTCGCAGTGCTCTCCGCGGCGTGCGCCGCCGCGCGTGCCTCGTTCGCTTCACGCCGCTGCCGCTCGAGGCGATCGATGCCGGGCTGCAAGTGCTTCCGGCCGGCAACGTACTGGATGAGTCCGAGCGTCATCCCCACGCCGGCGCAGGCGAAGCCGAGGTGCCAATCGACCTTCTGCGCGAGACCGCCGGCGATGATCGGCCCGATCGCCGCGCCGAGGTTGATACCCATGTAGAAGATCGAGAACCCGGCGTCGCGGCGCGCATCATTGGTCTCGTACAGCGAGCCCACGATGCCGCTCACGTTCGGCTTGAGCAGCCCGGTGCCGATGACGATCAGTCCGAGGCCGGTGTAGAAGAACGGCAGCGGATGGAACGCGAGAGTGAAGTGGCCGAGCGCGATGATGATGCCGCCAATGAGCACGCTCTTGTACTGGCCAAGCCAGCGGTCGGCGATAATTCCACCCACGATGGCCGCCGCCCACACGCTCGCCGTGTACGTCCCGTACAGCGAACCGGCCCGCTGATCGGTGAAGCCGAGCACGTGCACCATGTACAGGATGAGAAACGCACGCATCCCGTAGTAGCTGAACCGCTCCCACATCTCGGTGAAGAAGAGTGTGGAGAGGCCGCGCGGGTGTCCGAAGAACGCATGCGATTCGCTTGCCGCGAGATCAGTGCTCATGCGCTGTTACCTGCCGACTCGGCCACGATCTGCACGAGATGCACCAGCGTCTCCGTTGCTTTTTCCAACCCGCGGCGCGAATTGAATTCCAGCTTGCTGTGAAACTCGTGGCCGCCGGTGAAGATGTTGGGGCAGGGGAGTCCGCGGAACGTGAGCTTCGAGCCATCGGTGCCGCCGCGAATGGGCTTCGTGAACGGCTCGAGCCCCGCACGCCGCACGGCCTCGAGCGCGTACTGCGTGATCTCCGGATGCTCCCTGAGCACTTCCTTCATGTTGCGGTAGTTCTCCGCCACGTCCACGCTCACGCTGACACCGGGAAATCGCGCTTCAGACTCGCCGGCGAGGCGGCGCAGCAGTTGCTCCTGTGCCTCGATGCCGCTCACGTCGAAGTCGCGCAGCAGGACCTTCACACTCGAATGCTCGATGTCGAGCACGCCGGTGTACGGGTGCACGAATCCCTGGCGCCCTTCGGTGGTTTCGGGGAGCATCTCGCCCGGCATGTGGCTCAGAAAGTCGGCCATGGCATACATCGAGTTCACCATCACGCCCTTGGCCGTGCCCGGGTGTGCGCTCTTCCCGTGAAACGTGACGGTGGCCGAGCGGGCGCTCCATGTCTCATCGTTCACCTCGCCCATCGTGTCGCCGTCAACGGTGTACGCGAAGTCGGCGCCGAAGGCCGCGATATCGAACTTGTCGATGCCGATGCCCACTTCCTCGTCGGCGGTGAACGCCACGCGGACCGGGCCGTGCAAGATCTGCGGATTGTGCAGGAGCACGTCCACCAGCGTCATGATCGCGGCGACGCCGGCCTTGTCGTCCGAGCCGAGCAGCGTGGTGCCATCGGTCGTGATGATGTCATCGCCGATCATGTCCTTCAGCACCGGGTGCTGCGCGACGGTAATGACCTGCGAGGCATCCGCCGGGAGCGTGATGTCGCCGCCCTGGTAGTTCCGGTGGACGATGGGATTCACGTTCGCGCCGGTGACCGCCGGCGAGGTGTCCACGTGCGCGAGAAAACCCACGGTTGGAATGTGCGCGCTCCCGGAGACGGTGGCGGGAATGGACGCGTACACCATGCAATGCTCGCTCACGCGCACGTCGCGGGCGCCGAGCTGCTTCAGCTCCTCGGCAAGGAGATTCGCCAGCGTCCACTGCGTGGGCGTGCTGGGTACGGAGTCCTGGTCTTCACGGGACTGTGTCTCGATGCGCACATAGCGCAGAAACCGGTCGACGACGCTTTCGCTGGGCGGCTGGAGGGCGGTGGGCATGACGGTCAAGGTGGCAAGGCGGCATTCGCGGCTGGAATGCCAAGTCTAATGCCGGCGGGGGGATGCAACAGGGGCAGCCCATGGGGCAGCCCATGGGGCAGCCCCATGGGCTGCCCCTGTTGCACTCTGTTGCTCCCTACTCGTTCCGGATCGCGATCACCGGGTCGACGCGCGCCGCCCGCCGCGCCGGCACGAGCGCCGCGACCGCAGCCACGAGCGCGAGCGTCAGGGCTACCACAACGAATGTCGCCGGATCGTCGGGTCGCACTTCGTAAAGCATCGAGCGCGCGAACCGCGCGAGCCAGAACGCCGCGACAAGACCCATCGCTACGCCGGCGGCCACCATGGGTGCCGTCTCCCGAGCCACGAGTCGCAGCACATCGGAGCGCTGCGCGCCCAGCGCGATGCGGACGCCCAGTTCGCGTGTGCGCTGGGCGATGGCGTACGCCAGCACGCCGAATACGCCAATGGCGGCGAGCAGCAGGGCGAGACCCGCGAATGCGCCCAGCAGGATCGCGATCAGCCGGTTGCTGGCCATGCTGCGCGCCATGGCCTCGGTCATCGTGGACACGTCGGCGAGCGCGATGCTCCCATCGAGCGCACCGAGCTCGCGCCGCACGATGGGCAGTGCATTGAGCGCACCGCCGCGCGCGCGCACCGTGATGATGCCCTGACGCCAGGCGTTGTTCTGCGCGTATGGCACCCACACCAGCGCGCGACTCGAATCCGCTGCGCCGTAGTACTTCACGTCGCGCACGACGCCAATGATCTCGCGCTCCACGCGCTCGTCGCGCGACGACATCGCGCGACGGCCAACGGGATCCTGGCTGCCGAACATGCGCTTCGCGAACGTCTCGTTGACGATCATCACCGGCGGAGCGGCCGAGTCATCCGTCGCCCGGAAATCACGGCCGCGCAGGAGCGGCATCCGGAGCGCCGCAAAGTAGCCGGGCGTGGTGACGTTCCAGTTCACCGACACTTCATTCGCCGGCGAGGGTTCGCGCCCCTCGGCCACCATTGACCGTCCCAGATAGAAACCGCCGCCGCCGAGCGGGCTCGCGCTGGCGATGCCGGCGGCCTCGATGCCCGGGGCACGAGCCAGACGGTCGCGCAGCTGATACATGAAGCTGATCACCTTCGCCTTGCTGTCGTAGCGGATGCCGGGCAGCGAGATCGATGCGGTGAGCACGTTGCGCGGGTCGAAGCCGGTGTCCACCTGGCGAAGCCGCGTGATGCTGCGCACCGCGAGCCCTGCGCCCACCAGCAGCATCACAGACAGAGCGAGCTCCACGGTCACGAGTACGCGCCGCGTGCGTGCGCCGCCGCGTCCGACGCTCGTGCGCGTGCCGCCGTCGCCCAGGGCAAGATGCTCCCTGCCGCGCACCGCGTAGGCGGCCGGCGCGAGGCCGAAGAGCACAGATACGCCCATGGAGATCGCGAACGCGAAGCCGAGCGTCGCGAGGTCGAGCGAAGCGGTCTCGATGCGCGGCACATCCTGCGGCGCGATGGCGACGATCGCCTTGACCATCCAGATCGCGATGACTACACCCAGCGCGCCGCCCGCGACGCCGAGCGTTACGCTCTCGATGAGACTCTGCGTGATGAGGCGCCAGCGACTCGCGCCGAGCGCGGCCCGCACCGTCAGCTCGCGGCGGCGCGCAGCGGCGCGCGCGAGCTGCAGGTTCGCGACGTTCACGCAGGCAATGAGAAGCAGCAGTCCCACGGCGCCGAGCAGGATCCAGAGCGCCCGCGGCGTGGTGGGGCCGAGCATCCACTGCAGTACCGGTACCGGCACCGTGGTGACGTCAGCCCGGATGTCCGGATGTTCCAGCGTGACGCGGTGCGCCAGCGCGGCCATGGCAGAGCGCGTGCTCTCGAGCGTCGCGCCCGGCGCGAGTCGCGCGATCGCCTCGAAGACGAAGTTGTCGCGGCGCTGCAGGTCAGGATCGAGCTCGGTCGTGAAGCGCAACGGGTACCAGAGATCGGCGTCGATCGGCCAGCGCGCGGTCCGTGGGAGGATGCCGACGACGGTGCGCTTGATCGCGTTGATTTCCACAGTTTGGCCCACGATGTCCGGGCGCGCACCGAATTGCGTCCGCCACAGCCGGTCCGAGATCACCACCGCGTACGGAGCGTCCGCGGGGAAGTCGAACGACTGGAGCACGCGCCCATGGGCCGGCGCCACGGCCAGCGCGCCGAAGAATTGCGGACTCACAGCCGCGGCCTGCACACGCACCGGTTCGGCGGAACCGGTGAGATCCATCGGCGTGGGCAGATAGACGGCGACCTGGCCGAACACGTGCTGGTCGCGCCAGTCCATGAAGTCCGCGTAGGTGACGGACCAGCTCCCGCCGGTGGTCGTGGAAGTTGACTGCGGGACGACGACACGGTCGGACTCGGGAAATGGCAGGGGCGCGAGGAGCACCGACCGTACGACGCTGAAGATGGCCGTGGTGGCGCCAAGCCCGAGCGCGAGCGTCAGAATGGCCGCGACGCTGAAGGCTACGCTGCGGCGCAGGGACCGGATGGCCTGGGCGATTTCCTGGACGAAGATCGGCATGGGCTTCGCGCGGAGGGCTGCGGATATATGGGCAGAGGCCGGAACTTATAGCGCTTGGACAGCCGGCTGGCAGAAAAGGTTGGGGGACAGGGGCAGCCCATGGGCTGCCCCTGTTGCGCCCTGTTGCCTGGCGCTTGCGCCAGATGCGCTCACGCATACGTTCAGCACTATTAAAACATGATGCCATTGTCTTGAATAGCGATCCGGCCTATTCAAGTGAGTTTCTTCACGCCTTGGAGGCAAATGAAGCGCGGATCGACGGGCCGATACGTGGTAACCAAAGCTGGTGGTGAGGCAGTCAGGGCCTTCATTCCAGCTCCCCTGCCGCCCAATCCACCGCTGATCATTTCAGGATCGCTTCATCAGCAGCTCGAGCAGGCTACCCTCTCGCTCGGGCGTCTCGACGCTCTCTCCACCGTCCTGCCCGACATCGAGATTTTCCTGTACACGTACGTCCGCAAGGAAGCCGTGCTCTCCTCGCTTATCGAGGGGACGCAGTCGTCACTTTCCGATCTACTGCTCTTCGAGCTTGACGAGGTCCCGGGCGTTCCACTCGACGACGTGGTCGAAGTTTCCAATCACGTTGCCGCCCTGAACCACGGGTTGCGCCGTCTGCGTGCGGGTTTTCCGCTATCGAATAGACTGATCCGGGAAATCCACGGTGTGCTCCTCTCCCGGGGACGCGGCAGCGGCAAGGAGCCCGGAGAATTTCGGCGCTCCCAGAACTGGATTGGCGGCAGTCGACCGGGGAATGCCGCCTTCGTCCCGCCGCCACCGGCCATGGTCGCAAACTGCATGGGCGCGCTCGAAGATTTCCTGCATGGCAGCAGCGACGGTCTGCCGGTGCTGGTGCGTGCTGCCCTGGCCCACGTCCAGTTCGAGACGATCCATCCCTTTCTGGATGGAAATGGTCGCATAGGACGTCTGCTCATTACCTTCCTGCTGTGTCACGCAGGCGTTCTGCGCGAGCCCCTGCTATATCTCAGCCTCTACTTCAAGCAGCACCGCGACGAGTACTACCACCTCCTCGAAGCAACTCGCGCCGACGGGGACTGGGAAGGATGGCTTGCTTTCTTTCTCACTGGCGTGCATGAGACCGCGGACGGCGCAATCGCCGCGGCGCAACGACTGGGAACCATGTTCGGCGAGGACAAGGCCAGAATTCTGCCAGCAGGCAGGCGGGCCGGTTCGATGCTTCGTGTGCACGATGCGCTCAGGACGAAACCAGTCACATCCCTCCCGGAGGTTGGCAGGATGACCGGCTTGACACCACCGACGGCCGGGGCCGCAATGGATGGACTTGTGTCTTTCGGCATCGCGCGCGAGATCACCGGCAAGCAGCGCGATCGGGTATTTGTCTACGATCGCTATCTGTCGATCCTCAACGAGGGCACCGAGCGCCCATGAACGCCGCAACCGTACCGTGAGACAACTGTTCGCCCGCGTCAGTCTCCTCGTCCTCTGCTGCGTCACGCTCGCCGGCGCAACTGCCGCACAAACCGGAACGCACCACGATTTCCGCATCGCGAACGGCGCGTTTCTCCTCGACGGCAAACCGTTCCAGATCATCTCCGGCGAGCTGCACTACGCGCGCATCCCCAGAGAGTACTGGCGCCACCGGCTGAAAATGGCCAAAGCGATGGGGCTCAACACGGTCGCCACGTACGTCTTCTGGAATTATCACGAAGTGCGCCCCGGCGTCTTCGATTTTCACACGGGCAATCGCGATCTGGCGGCGTTCATCCGCATCGCACAGGAAGAAGGACTGTGGGTGATCCTGCGCCCAGGTCCGTACGTCTGCGCGGAGTGGGACTTCGGCGGCTTGCCCGCGTATCTGCTCAAGACACCGGCGGTCACGGTGCGGGGCAACGACCCGCGCTATCTGAGCGCCGCGCGGCGCTACGTGCGAGCGCTGTCCGAGCAGGTGCGCCCCCTGCTCGTGACGCACGGCGGCCCGATTCTCATGGTGCAGGTGGAGAACGAGTATGGCTCCTTCGGCGCGGACTCGGCCTACAAGGAAGCGACGCGCCGCATGCTCGTGGACGCCGGGATCGATGTCCCGCTCTTCACTGCGGATGGCGACTGGGCGTTCGCGAAGGGCGGAATCGCCGGTGTCTTCGCGGCCGCGAATGGCGAGACGAACTTCGATACGCTCGCCGCGCGCGCCGGCGCGTTCAATCGCAATTCCGGTCCGTACATGGTGGCCGAGTTCTATCCGGGATGGCTCACGCACTGGGCCGAGCCGTTTCCACTGACGCCGGTGGACAGCTTTCTGCCGGCGTACGACAGCCTGCTCGCGCACGGCGCGAGCGTCAACCTGTACATGTTCCACGGCGGAACGAATTTCGGCTTCACTTCCGGAGCGAACTATACGAAGTCGATGCCCATCGAGCCGAGCATGACGAGTTACGACTACGATGCGCCGCTGTCGGAGGCCGGATGGCCGACGCGGAAGTACTTTGCGCTGCGCGACGTGATCCGGCGCCACGTGTCGTACGCCATTCCGGATGTGCCGGCGCGCATTCCGGTCGTGGCCGTGCCGGCGATGCGGCTCACGCGCGCAGCCGGCCTGTTCGATCTCGTGGCGCACGTGACGCCGGTGCAGTCGGCGCAGCCGCTGTCGTTCGAGGACATGGACCAGTCCGGCGGGTACGTGCTCTACCGGCACCGATTCGCCAGCGCGGTGCGCGGGACGCTCGACGTGAGCGGCCTGCGCGATTACGGCGAAGTGTTCGTGAACGGCAGTCGTGTCGCGACGCTCGACCGGCGCACGAACGTGTTCGCGACATCGGTGGCGATCCCGGCGGGCGGCCGTCTCGACATCCTCGTCGAGAACATGGGGCGCATCAACTACGGCGCCGAGCTCGTGCACAATCGCAAGGGCATCATCGAACCGGTGACGCTCAACGGTGAGCGTGTCGCGGGATGGTCGATGTATCGCCTGCCGTTCGATACGCCGTCGCACGTGCGCGGCTCGACGACCGATGCCGCCGGCGTGCCGGCGCTCTATCGCGGCACGTTCACGCTCGAGCGTACCGGTGACACCTTTCTCGACATGCGCGGCTGGAGCAGAGGGATCGTCTTCGTGAACGGCGTCAACCTCGGACGATACTGGAACGTGGGACCGCAACAGACCCTGTACCTGCCGGGTGCATGGCTGCGGCGTGGCGCCAATGACATCGAGGTGTTCGACCTGAACGGCCACGTCGCGTCGCCGATGATCGCGGGGCGCATCGCGCCGATCCTCGATCAGCTCGCGCCGACCTCATGAGGTGATCCGCTCCGGGCTTTCGCGACCGCCATCCAGTGGGAGTGTGCTGCGAGAAACGTCATGGCGCATGGTACGACCAGACCATAGCGCGTGGCATGTGTAATGCGGCGCTTTCGCGCAGAGGAGTGTCGGCAACTCAGCAGCGTCACGCTTCGCGTCTTCTGAATTCCGCGAAGGAGGAATGCAATGCAGCCCATGATGTCGCGGCGCGAGCCGGTTCGAGGATCACGTCGCCAGGCAGGACACGACGCACGTTCCGTTAAACAGGGCGTACAGGCGCGCCGCGGGTTGTCAGACATAGCGGGTCTCGCGCTTGGCGCACTGGTGGGCGTATTGGCATGGGGAACGGCGGCGCAGGCGCAAGCGACGCTCGCCATCACGGCGCCGCACGCCTCCAGCGCGAGCGCCGCGGCTGCCGCGCCACCCGGCGACAGCGCGGGCACGTGGGTGTCGCCAGGGAAAGACTACGCCAACACGCGCTACAGCCCGCTCGACCAGATCACGACGGCGAATGTTGGCCAACTCAAGGAGTTGTGGAGCTACACCACGGGAATCCAGGATGGCCACGAAGGCCAGCCGTTGGTCGTGAATGGGACGATGTACATCGTCACGCCGTTTCCCGACAAGCTCATCGCGTTCGACCTGAGCAAGCCGGGACCGGCGAAGAAGTGGGAATACGATCCACCCGTCAATCCGGTAGCGTTTGGCAAGGCGTGCTGCGATGATGTGAACCGCGGCGCCTCGTATGCCGATGGGAAGATCGTCTTCAACACATTGGACAATCACACGGTGGCAGTCGATGCCGCGACCGGGAAGCTCGTCTGGAGCACGAAGCTCGGCGATCCCAACACGGGCGAGACCATGACCATGGCGCCGCTCATCGTGAATGGGAGAGTGATCGTGGGCGACAGTGGCGGCGAGATGGCCGTGTGGGGGTGGGCGCAGGCATTGGATCTCAAGACCGGCCGTGTGCTCTGGCGTGCACGGAATACCGGCCCCGACCGTGATGTGCTGATCGGCCCGGGATTCAAGCCGTTCTATTCCTGGATGCAGGGGAAGGATCTGGGCACGACGAGCTGGCGCGGCCAGCAATGGAAGATCGGCGGATCCGCCTCATGGGGCTGGGTGAGCTACGATCCGGAGCTCGACCTCATCTACTTTGGTACCTCGAACCCCGGCGTCTGGAATCCCGACATGCGCCCGGGCGACAACCTCTGGTCCACCACCATCTGGGCGCGTGATCCAAAGACGGGCGAGGCCCGTTGGGCATACCAGATGACGCCGCACGACCAGTGGGACTATGACGGTGTGAACGAGAACATCCTGGCCGACCTGCCGATCAACGGCACGGTGCGGAAGGTACTCGTGCACTTCGACCGGAACGGGTTCGCGTACACGATCGATCGCGCCACCGGCGAAGTGCTCGTCGCGGAGCCATTCAAGACGGTGAACTGGGCGTCGAAGGTGGACCTCAAGACCGGCCGTCCCGTGTTGAACGCGGACAAGGCAACGCATCAGGGCCGGCTGACCAAGGACGTCTGCCCGTCGTCGTCGGGTGCGAAGGACGAGCAGCCCGCTGCCTTTTCGCCGCAGACAAAACTGTTCTATGTGCCGTCCACCAACCTGTGCATGGACTACGGCGGCATCGAGGCCAGATACATCTCCGGCACGCCCTACGTTGGAGCGGCGGTCCGGATGTACGCCGGTCCTGGTGGAGACGGGGCGCGCGGTGAATTCCTGGCGTGGGATGCGGCCACCGGGAAGAAGGTGTGGGGCATCACGGAGAAGTTCCCGGTATGGAGCGGCACGCTGGTGACGGCGGGCGGCGTCGTGTTCTACGGCACGCTGGATGGCGATTTCAAGGCGGTGGACGCGAAGACCGGAAAGGTCCTCTGGAAGACTCACTTCGAGTCGGGCATTGTCGGGAATCCCATTACGTATACGGGCTCCGACGGCAAGCAGTACATCGCGGTGTACTCGGGCGTCGGCGGCTGGATGGGAGCGATCGTGCCTGGCAAGCTGTCCATCGATGATCCCTGGGCGGCGCTGGGCGCCGTGGGCGCGGTGCCGGACCTGCCGAGCGTGACCAAGCCCGGTGGGATGCTCCACGTGTTCGCCGTCCAGTAAGCCTCACGGGCCGGAGCGACGGAACATGCGCGTGCGCATCCCTGGAGGAGCGGCACTGATGGCAATCACGGGTCTGTTGCTTCCAGGTCCCGTGCATCGGATCCAACCGGCCGCTGCGGCGCCGCGCGCGTTCCGCGTCTGCGCGGATCCGAACAACATGCCGTTCTCCAGCTCGCGCCGTGACGGCTTCGAGAACAGGATCGCCGAGCTTCTGGCGCACGACCTCAGGCTGCCCGTGGAATATGCGTGGCTCCCCCAGGGTCGCGGATTCATACGCAAGACGCTGAATGCCGGACTGTGCGATGTCGTCATGGGCGTTCCGCGTGATTACGACATGGTGCGAACCACGCATCCATACTTCCGCTCCACGTACGCCTTCGTGTTTCGCGCGGCCAGCCCGTACGCCGTACGAACGATGGATGACTCGGTCCTGCGCCGCCTGCGCATCGGCATTCACGTCATTGGCGATGACTACCAGAACACGCCGCCCGCTGAAGCATTGGCGGCGCGCGGCATTATCGACAACGTCGTGGGATTTCCCATTTTTGGCGACTACGGCAAACCAGACCCCGCGGCCGCGATCATCCATGCGGTGGCGCGCGACAGTATCGACGTGGCCATCGTCTGGGGTCCGTTCGCCGGCTACTTCGCGACGCGCGAGCACGTGCCGCTCACGGTGGTGCCGCTCGAGCACGCGGTAGATGCGTCGGGGCAACCATTCGCATACGACATCTCACTTGGTGTTCGCCACGCTGATTCCGCGTTTGCCGTACTCCTCGACTCGCTGCTCGTGCGAGATCGGGCAGCGATCACCGGCATCCTGCGGACGTACGGAGTGCCGCTGCTTCCCGTTACAGCGACGCGGTCAGCCGCCGGCCACGAGCATCTGACCGTACCTGTCGCTCACTCATCTTCAACGCACGAATGAGGAAGTCCGCCATGTCTGCTTCAGCAAAGGCAGTACTTCCGGCGCTGTGCGCCGCCACGCTGCTCGTTCTGGCTGTCGGCTGCAAGGGCAGGGAAGGCGCGGCTCCGGCAGCCGGGGGCGCCGGGGCGTCGACTGCGGCGATGGATACCACAGCGGGGCACGAGGCGCTGCACCCGTTCACTGGCGACACCACGATGGCGAACGCCGGGCGGTTGGTGTTTCTCCAGCACAACTGCTATAGCTGTCATGGCGGACTCGCCGGCGGCGCCATGGGGCCAAGTCTGCGCGACACCACGTGGAAGTATGGAGGCTCCGATTCGCTTATCTTCCGTTCCATTCATGACGGGCGCCCCATGGGAATGCCCGCCTGGGGAAACCAGCTTTCCACGCAGGAGATCGACGATATCATCACGTACATTCACTCGCTGCGTACGCCGGCCGAGCCACAGTTCTTCTTCTGGTCGGCGCAGACCGCGGGAAAGGCGGGCCCGACGTAAGCTGACGTGAACCCGCACTTCGTCCTCGCGATTCTCCTCGCGCTCGGCACGATCTGGACCGCCGGATGGGCGTGGATTCTCGTGCAGTCGCGGCGGGCGTTGCCGTCGGACTCGCTCGAACGCTCGGAACGGCGCGTACGGGTCGGCTTGCTGATTGCATTCGGCGTCATCGGCATCGGGCTCTTCGTCCTCTCGTTCCGGTGGCTGCCGTACCGGGCCACGCGAGTCGCCGAGTTTGGTGCGCCGCGGATCGACGTCAAGGTGATCGGCGTGCAGTGGGGATGGTCAGTCTCGCGCGACCGTGTGCCCGTCGGCGTTCCCATCGAATTTTCCGTCAGCTCGATCGACGTGAATCATGATTTCGGGATCTACGATCCCGACGGCGTGCTGCGTGGCCAGGTTCAGGTGATGCCCGGATATACGAATCGGCTCATCTACGTATTCCGGCGATCCGGCACGTATACCATTCGGTGTCTGGAGTACTGCGGCCTGGGCCATCACACGATGACCACTCCGCTCACGGTCACGGCGGCAACGGCGAAATGACGATGTCGCCGCGCGCGCTCGCCGCATCGGACGGTGCTGTTGTTCGTGCCGCCATTGCCTGCATGCTCGCCGGTTTCGGCGGATTCCTGTTCATGGGAGTACTCGGCCTCCTGATGCGCCTCGATCAGGGCGGGCTGCTCGCGATGCCACCGGAGTGGTTCTACCGGATCATGACGCTCCATGGCAGCGGCATGGTCGCGTCCGTGCTGCTTGCGGCGCTGGGCGGGCTGGCCGCCGCGGTGAGCGAGACCACCCGGCTCAGTGCGCGCACGCTCTGGATCGCACTGCTCATCTATCTCTTCGGCACCGGGTTCGTGGACCTGGCGACGCTGGTAGGCGGCTTTGCCGGTGGCTGGACGGTGCTGCACCCGCTTCCATTCCATGGACACGACTGGACGCTGGCGGCGGCGCTGCAGATGTACGCGGGATACCTGCTCGTTGCCATCGGCCTGGCCGTGTTCTGCACGCACTTTCTTGTCGCCACGGCGAGAACGTACGGCGGGGTCACGAAGGTGCTCGCCTGGCGCTTCGTGCTCACCGGTCGCCGACCCGAGGAGCCGCTTCCGCGGCCAGTGGAGCTGATTGCCGCGGTCATAGCGATCGATGGTATCATCTGCGCCCTGGCCGGCGCGATCTATCTGATCCCGCTGTTCGGGCTGGCGGCGGGGATGGTGGGCAACGTCGACGCGCTGTTCGCCAAGAACTTCGTGCTGCTCTTTGGTCATACGATCGCCAATCTGAGCATCTACACCGCCGCCGGTCTCGTCTACGCCACACTGCCGCTGTACACGAATCGCGAATGGAAAACGACCTGGCCGGTCGCCTGTGCATGGAACCTGATCATCGTGCTCATGCTGGCGAATTACTCACATCACCTGTATCAGGATTTTGCCCAACCGCTTGCCCTTCAGCTCCTTGGCGAGATCGGATCGTACGCGGTAGGTCTGCCATCGTTCATTGTCACGATCATCGGGGCGCTCGCACTCATGTACGGCTCGCGCATGCGGTGGACCGTGACGACGATCCTGATGGCGCTTGGACTCTGGGGCTGGGTATTCGGCGGCCTTGGCGCGTTGCTGGACGCCACGATCCCGATCAACCAGGTGATGCACAATACGATGTGGGTGCCGGCGCACTTCCATACGTACTACCTGCTGGGCGCTGCGGCGTTCTGCTGGGCGTATCTGTACCACGTCGTGACTACCCTCAGCCATGCGCCCGACAGCGGGATCAGCCGGGCGGCGGCGTGGTTGTATGGGGTTGGCGGTGCGGGGTTCGTGCTGATGTTCTTCATCGCGGGCGCGAACAGCGTTCCGCGCCGCTACGCCGTTCATGCTCCACAGTGGCAGGTCTATCCCCGGATTGCCGTTCCCTTCGTCCTGTTGCTGACAGCCAGCCTTGCGTGGCTCACGTGGGACATGTTGCGGCACCTTGGGCCGGCATGGGGCAGTACGAGGGGGATCGCGAGCACGGAATGATCGTGCCGTTGCCGGTCGCATCGCTCTGGCACTGGAAGTGGGAAGCTCCGATCGCGATTGCGATCGTGGCCGCCCAGGTCGCGTTCACGGGGATGTGGATCCGCCGCCGGGCCAGCTCGCCGGACGCGCGTCCACGGCGGTCGGCGCTGGTGGCATTCACGATCGGCCTTGCGGTGATCGGGTTGTCCATCATGTCGCCCATTGGGGCGAACGACGAGCTGCTGCTGTCCATGCACATGCTCGAGCACGACCTGCTCATCTGGGTCGCGGCGCCGCTCCTGCTGGTGGGGGTGATACCGCTCCGGGAGCGCGGCCGCGCGGCCCCGGCTCGGGAGCGCTCGCTCGTGCGCGTGGGCACGCATCCTGTTGTCGCCCTGGGCATCTCCAGCGCCGTGTTGTGGGCGTGGCACCTGCCATGGGCCTACGACCGTGCGTTGCGGAGCGAGACGGTGCACGCGCTGGAGCACGCGTCCTTTCTGGGTGCATATGTGCTCTACTGGTGGCCGATCATGGCGCCCGCATCGCTGACTCTCTGGCTGCGCGGCAATGCGTCGCGCGTCGTGTATCTGCTGGCGGGAGCGACGCAGTCTGCGATCCTCGCCTCGCTGATCGCGTTCCATGCCGACGTGCTGTACGCAACCTACACTGTCGCGCCGCGTGTCACCTCACTTTCGCCACTGGCGGATCAGCGCCTGGCGGGCATGCTCATGCTCTTCCCCGGCGTCGTGGTCCATGTCATCGCCGCGATATACCTGCTGAAGGACGAGTGAGCGCGCCGTGACTGCTGTGCGTCAGCAGGCAGCGATCCACTCAGATGAGTTTGCGCCGGTTCGCGTGAATGACCGCTTCGAGCCGATGGTGCGTCCCCACCTTCTGGTTCACTTGATGCAGGTGGTTGCGAAACGTCTGGGCGGAGATCCCGAACTTCTGCGCGATCTCGCCCGGCGTCTTCTTTTCGCCGAGCGCGGCGAGGATTCGCGCTTCCTGCTTGGACAACGGCGTCACCGGAACCAGTCGCGCGGCGGTTCCGCGAAGGACGGGTCGTTCGGATAGACTTCAATCAGATCGAGTTCGGATCCCACGACTGCACGAGGCCCCACGGTGCCATCCCACACGCATTATCTCTGGTTCAACACCAGGCAGCGCCAGGAGATCATCGACATCACCGACGACGTCGCCGAACAGGTTGCGGCGAGTGGCATCCGTGAGGGATTCGTGCTCGTGTCGGCCATGCACATCAGCGCGTCCGTCTTCGTGAACGACCACGAGTCGGGACTCTGGCACGACATTCTTTATTGGCTGGAGCACACCGTGGCCCCGTGGGACCCGGCGCGCTACCGGCACAACGACACGGGCGAGGACAACGCGGCGGCGCACCTGCGGAGTCTCACCATTGGGCATGAAGTGGTTGTCCCCATCACCGATGGCCGTCTCGACTTCGGCCCCTGGCAGCGCGTGTTCTATGGCGAATGGGATGGCCAGCGGCGCAAGCGCGTGATCATCAAGGTCATGGGCGAGAAGTAGCCGGTCACTCCACGCGCAGCGCCACCGTCGGATCGAGCGATGCGGCGCGTCGCGCGGGGAGCCAGCACGCCAGTCCCGCAATCACCAGGAAGAGCAGCGCCATGGCGGCGAACGTCGCCGGATCCGCAGGGTGCACACCCACGAGCATGCTGGCGATCACCCGTGTGAGTGCCAGCGCTCCCACGATGCCGATCACCAGCCCCACGACGCTCAGCGTGAGTCCCTGGCCGATCACGAGGCGGAAGATGCGCTCGCTCGACGCGCCGAATGCCATGCGCACCCCGATCTCCGCCGTACGCTGTCGCACGACAGTCGACAGCACGCCGTACAGTCCCACGGCCGCGAGCACTGCGGCGACCACCGCGAAGATTCCGATGAGCGTGAGCGCGAAACGGGTCGGCGCCATCGCGCGATCCACGAATGCGGTCATGGGCTGTACTTCGCTCACGGGGTCCAGCGGGTCCAGCTCGGTGAGCACGGCGCGCACCTGGGGCATGAGCCGCGCCGGGTCGCCGGTGGTGCGCACCGCCCACCGGTTCACCGTGCCGTGTCCCACGAAGCCGTCGGTCACGAACAGCGCCTCGCGATCCAGGCGGGCGAGCGTCTCGTGGCGCTCGTGCGCGACCACGCCGATCACCTGGTACCACTCGGCTTCCTGCGTCTTGATGCGCGCGAGCAGTCGCTGGCCCACGGCGGAGCGGCCGGGGAACGCCTTGGCCGCGAGCTCGTCGTCAATGATCACGTTCTTGGTGTCGGGCGTGTTGTCGTCCTCGGTGAACGTGCGACCCGCGATGAGCCGCGTGCGCATGACCTGGATATAGCCAGGCAGCACGACGTGAATATTCGCCTGCTGGAAGGCGCTCGGGTCCGACAGCGCGCGCTCGGTGCCCCAGCGCGCGTTGGCCGTTGCGCCGTCGAGCGGGAGCGGATTCGCGGCCGTCACGCCGGTCACGCCAGGCAGTGCGGCGAGCCGGTCATGGACCTGCCGGACGAATACGGCGTCTTCGTCCGGATTGCGCGTGTGCGAATTCCGGAACAGGAACGTCAGCACACCCGAGGGATCGAAGCCCGGATCCACGTGCTGCAGCGCGATGAAGCTGCGCAGCATGAGTCCCGAGCCGACGAGCAGCACGAAGCAGAGCGCGACCTCCGCCATCACGACGCCGTGGCGGAGCAGCGAACCACTGCGCGGGCCCACGGCGCCGCGTCCACCCGAGCGCAACACGTCCATGACGTCCGGTCGTGAAGCGCGCAGCGCGGGCGCCATGCCGAAGATCACGATGGCGGCGAGGCCGGCCACCGCCGTGAACGCGAGCACCGCCGGATCGATCGCCACCAGGTCGAGTCGCGGCAGATTGGCCGGCGCCAGCGCAATGAGGAGCTTGATGCCGAGCGCCGCGAGTCCGATGCCGAGCAACGCACCGGCTGCGGCGAGCATCAGGCATTCGGCGAGCGTCTGCCGCACCAGTGCCATCTGGCTGCCGCCCAGCGCGGCGCGCACAGCCAGCTCGCGCTCGCGCGCCGACGCACGCACGAGCAGCAGATTCGCGACGTTCGCGCACGCAATGAGCAGCACGAAGAGTACGGCGCCCATGAGCGCGAGAATCGCCGGGCGCACGTCGGCCACGAGATCCTTGTGCATTGGCTCGAGCCGGATGGCGAAGCCGGCAGATGCCTTGATGGGGACCAGCTCCCGCAACTGCGCCGCGAC
Source organism: Gemmatimonadaceae bacterium (assembly GCA_036393195.1). Classification (GTDB taxonomy): domain Bacteria; phylum Gemmatimonadota; class Gemmatimonadetes; order Gemmatimonadales; family Gemmatimonadaceae; genus JADGGM01. Next base: position 17,986 of record DASVWN010000126.1, read on the forward strand.
GCCATCCATCTGCGCCTGCGCCTGTGCGACCGTCACGCCCGGCTTGAGCCGGCCGATCACGCGCATGAAGACGTTGATGCGCGATGCGCTGGCGTAGTTCACACGCAGCGCGGTGTAGATGTCGGGCGTACTCTCGATGCCCGCGCTGGGCGGGAAGAGCAGCTCGAATCCAGGCGCGAGCACGCCGACGATCTGCGCCTGCGCATTGCCCATGTCGATGGTGCGGCCGATCACGCTCGCGTCTCCGCCGTAGCGCCGCTGCCAGAAGCCGTAGCTCAGGATCGCGATGGCCGGGAGCCGGACGGGGCGCGTGGTACTGTCCACGGACGTTCCGGGTCCCACGGGGACGAAGGACTGCGGCGCCCCATCGCCGGCGGTGAAGTCGCGGCCCACCGCGATGTGCGCGCCGAGCAGGGAGAAGAGATTCGTCGTGGCGCCGGCGACGCTCACACGCACCGGGTGGCCGTCGGTGCCGAGAATGGACCCGTTGCCGGTCGTGACCGCCGCGAGCCCCGTGAAGAGGGTGCCGCCGCGCTGCATGTCGGGATAGTCGCCCGGAGCGACCGGGAAGTCCGTGACGTTCCGCGCGCGCATGTCGGTCCAGACGAACACGAGCTGGCTCGCGCTGGAATAGGGCAGTGGCCGCAGCAGCACGGCGTTCACCACGCTGAAGATCGCCGTGCTTGCACCAATGCCCAGCGCGAGCGTGAGGATAGCCGTGGCTGTGAAACCGGGATTCTTGCGCAGCGTCCGCCACGCGTACCCGAAATCCCTCGTCAACGCGCCCATGGTGTGCTCCTGGCTTGCGCGGGAAAGGCCGCCCCGACATCAGCGTTGGATGGGGAAATGTGGAGATTGGTTGCCACAGGGGAAGGGGCATGGCCATTCCGCCCGGGTCCCTCCGGCTTCATTCTTCACGGTGTGATGATGCCGCTCGCACACCTTGCCGAGGCGCTCGCGGACCGCTATCGCGTGGAACGTGAGCTTGGCGCCGGCGGAATGGCCACGGTGTATCTGGCCCACGATGTGCGGCACGGTCGCCAAGTGGCGCTCAAGGTCCTGCGGCCGGAGCTGGCGCTTGCGCTTGGCCCTGAGCGTTTTCTGGCCGAGATCCGGCTCACCGCGCAGCTGCAGCATCCGCATCTCGTACCGCTCTTCGACAGCGGCGTGGCGCAGGGATACTTCTTCTACGTCATGCCGTACGTCCAGGGAGAGACGCTCCGCGATCGCCTTGCGCGCGAGCGCCAGCTTCCGCTCGACGAGACGCTCCGCATCAGTCGCCAGGTGGCCGACGCGCTCCAGTATGCGCATGATCTGGGCGTGGTGCATCGCGATGTGAAGCCGGCGAACATTCTCCTGGCCGGCGGCCATGCCCTGATTGCCGACTTCGGCGTGGCGCGGGCCGTGCGCGCCGCCGCGAGCGACCGACTCACCGAGTCGGGAATGGCCGTTGGGACACCGAGCTACATGAGTCCCGAGCAGGCGATGGCCGAAGCGGACATTGGTGCGCGCAGCGATCAGTACAGTCTCGCGTGCGTGATCTACGAGATGCTGGCCGGCGAACCACCGTTCACGGGGCCCACGGCGCAGGTGATCCTCGTTCGACGGCTCACGGCGCCGGTACCCTCGCTGCGCGCCATCCGCGAGGGCGTTCCCGACGCGGTGGACCGCGCACTGGAACGCGCGCTCGCCCGGACGCCCGCAGATCGCTTCCCCAGCGTGAAGGCGTTCGCGGAGGCACTGGTCACGACGGTATCGCCCGAAGCGCGGCCTCGCTCCATCGCCGTGCTGCCGTTTGTCAACCTGAGCACGACGCCGGAGAACGAATACTTCGCCGATGGCATCACCGAGGATGTCATCGCGCAGCTCGCCAAGGTTCGCACGCTGGATGTCATTTCGCGGACCTCGGTCATGCGCTTCAAGGGACACCAGCAGGGCATCCGCGACATCGCCGCGCAACTGCAGGTCGCGACGATTCTCGAAGGCAGCGTGCGGCGCGCGGGAGACCGCGTGCGCATCGTGGCCCAGCTCATCGATGCGAAGACCGACCAGCATCTCTGGTCCGACACGTACGACAGGGATCTCACCGACATCTTCGCCATCCAGATGGAGGTGGCGCTCAACATTGCCGCCGCGCTGCGCGCGGAGCTGTCGCCCGATGAGACGGCTCGTATCGGGCGCGAGCCGACGAGCGATCTGCGCGCGTACCAGCTCTACCTGCAGGGGCGGCACTCCCTGATCACGTTCAGTGAATCGGGGCTCCGCCGCGCGATCACGCACTTTGAAGCCGCCGTGGATCGAGATCCGCGGTACGCGATGGCGTGCGTGGGCGTGGCCCTGGCGCTCACCGAGCTCGGCGAGCTCGGCGCGATGCCTCCCGAGCAGGCGTATCCACGGGCGCGTGCCGCGATCACCCGGGCGCTGGCGCTCGACCCGGAGCTCGGCGACGCGCACACCACCGCGGCCTACCTCAAGTACGTGGACGAATTCGACTGGGAAGGCGCGGAGACGGAGTTCAAGCGTGCGCTCGAGCTGAATCCGGGGAGCGCAGACGCCTACGACCTCTATGGGCGCCTCTGCAGCGCACTCGGCCGCCATGATGAATCGATCGTGCTGCTGGAGCGCGCGCAGCAGCTCGATCCGCTCGTGCATCGCGTGGACGTCGCCACGGCGTACCTGCGCGCGGGGCGGTACGAAGCCGCACGGGCGGCCGCCGAGCGGGCCGTCGCTGTTGACGATGCCGATCCGCGCGGCCACTTCACGCTCGGCTGGGCGCTGATCGGGATGGGGAACGTTGACGCGGGACTGGCGGCGATGGAGCACGCGGTCGCCCTTTCGCCGGGCGACACGCTGTGGCTCGGTCAGATGGGACAGGCATACGCGCAGACAGGGAGGCGCGAGCAGGCGTTGCGCGTGCTGCACGATCTCGAAGCGCTGTCGCGTACCCGGTACGTCGCGCCGTACCATCTGGCCTACGTGTACACGGGACTCGGCCAGCAGGATCGCGCGATGGATCATCTGGAGCAGGCGTACGAACGGCGCTCCGGCGCCGTGTACGGCATTGGCGGGTCGTTCCTGTTCGCGCCATTGCGGTCGAATCCGCGGTTCACGGCGCTGTTGCGGAAGATGCATCTCGCGTGACCAGTGGGCGTGCAGCGAGCCGGCCAGTTCTGTCTCACGAAAGGCCCGGCGGCCGCCACGACGGATCCTGCGGGCGCGCACCCACCATGAATCCAACCATGGCGCCGCGCGCGAGGTCGAGCGCGCGGCGCCGGCGCGCGCTCTCGCTCTGTCTGCGCGTGGTTCCGCGAGGCATGCCGTCCAGCGCGTCGGCAATCGTGAGCGTGGCGAGGCCGTGTGCCTGCGCCCACATCTGCGCTGCAATGCGGTCGGCGCGCTTTCCCGCCATCACGTTCTCGCGCTGCGCCTCACTCACCGCGTCGGCGAATACCTGCAGCACCTCCGCGTGCCGTGCCAGGATCGGTGACCCGCGGTCGCCCGGCGGGAGCGGCGGCGTGCCGTACATGAATCGGAAGCGCGACGGGTTGTCCACCGCATAGCGCACGTATTCCACGCCAACCGTCACGATGCGGAAGAAGGCCGCCATGCGTCCCGTGAACGGATGCGTGGTCACCGGCTCCCGGATCGCGGTGAGCAGCAGCGAGAATCCCTCGTCGGCTACCGCGAGCACCAGTGCTTCCTTGCTCGCGAAATGGTGATAGGCCGCGGCGTGCGTCACGCCCACCGCGCGTGCCACCTCACGGAGGCTGATGCCCAGCGGACCGTGCTCGGGCTCGAGCGCCAGCGCCGCCTCGATGAAGGCGTCGCGGAGGTTGCCGTGATGGTACGGGTGGTCGCTCAGATCGCTCCCCTTGCGCGAGGTCACCGGGCAATCTAGTCTTACCACCGGTAAGTTACCATTGGTAAGATTCTTCAACGGCGCTTCGGAGCCGCCCAATCCGACCCATGCCCATCCAGGAAATTCCGCTCACCCTCGCCGCGGGCGGCTATGCCATTCCCGCCATGCTCTCGCTGCCCGGCGTAGCCGCGCCGCAGGGCGGCCTGCTGCTGGTGCCCGGTTCACTCTTCGCCGACGTCAACGGTGATTTTCCGGCGTGGAACGTCTATCCGCACGTGTACGCTCACCTGGCTCGCCAGTTGGCCGAGCGCGGACTCGCCGTCTATCGCTTCGCCAAGCTCGGACCCGGCACGGGCAGCGAGATCACGGACCCCGACGCGGCGGCGAACATCCGCACGTGGGCCGGCCGCATGACGATCGCCCGCGCCGCGCTCGAGGCGTTTCGCAGTGCGCTCGCCGAGCGCGGCATCACGGTGCCCAGGCTGGTGCTTGCAGGCCACAGCGAGGGCGCGGTGGTGGTGTCCGTGATGGCACGCGACGGCGTCGCGGCCGATGGCGTCGTGCTGCTGGCCGCGCCGTCCGTCGGGATACTCGATGTGATGCGCGAACAGGTGCCGGCGCAGCGCCCACCGGAGGATCGTGAGGCGATCGCGGTGGACCTCGACCGTGTGATCGCCGCCATCCGCGCCGGACAGCCTGTCCCCGATGAGCTCCGCGGTCGTGAGGGCATTGGTGGCCTCGCGGCGATGCCGCCCGACGGCCTCCGCTACATGCGCGAGTGCGATGCCACCGATCCCGCGGCCGCGATCGCGAACTTCGCGGGCCCGGTGCTCATCGTGCACGGCGGGCGCGACCCCAACCTCGGCACGCACCACGCCGAGCGGCTGCGGGCGGCCCGGGGATCACGCCCGACAGTCATGACGATCTTTCCGGAGCTGCAGCACATGCTGAAGGTGCTGCCACCGGGCATCACGGGGCAGGACGCGTTCGCGCTGCCGGGGGAGACGGATCCGCGAGCGGCCGAGGCGATCGTGGACTGGGTATGCCGGCTCCCTGGTGGCGGGCAGGCGCGGACGGGCGAAGGCTGACGGGCGAGCGCTGACGGGTGCTTCGCAACAGCACGCATCGATGTAGCTTCCTATGGAAGCTCACGAAAACCTCTACCCGCGCCTCCCATGCCCGCCGTCGGAAAAGCAGCTCCTGCGTTCACGCTCGACACAGATACCGGTGAGCGTCTCTCGCTGCGGGATCTCAAGGGGAAACCGGTCGTCCTCTACTTCTATCCGAAGGACGACACCAGCGGCTGCACCGCGGAAGCCTGCGAGTTTCGCGACGCGTTTCCGCGGTTCGACAAATCGAAAGCCGTGATCCTCGGCGTGTCGCCCGATCCGGTGAAGAGCCATCAGAAGTTCAAGGCGAAGTACGAGCTGCCCTTCACGCTGCTGGCGGACACCGATCATGCGGTGGCGGAGCAGTACGGTGTGTGGAAGGAGAAGTCGATGTATGGGCGCAAATACATGGGTGTCGACCGCACGACGTTCATCATCGATGCGGCGGGGAAGATCGCGAAGATCTTCGAGAAGGTGAAACCGCAGGGACACGCGACGGAGGTGGAGGCCGCCCTCGCGACGCTGCCCGCAGCGGGCGCACGTTCGGGCTGACACCGCGCTCGCAATTCCATCGGCTTCCCGTTCCCGTGGCGCACGTGGTTGCTTTCCGGCGCTGGCACTGGTGCGTGATGCTCGCGGTCGCCGCGGGGTGCGGTGCGCCACCCCGCGCGCACGAACCGGCGCGCACGGCACCCGTGGCCGGCGCCGCGTCCGCCGGCCAATGCGTGATCGCGCCGGCCTTGGCGCCCACCAGCGCAGCGACGCTCGCCCCCGCGTCACCGGCCACGCCGTCAGGCGACTCGCTGGTGCTCGTGATCTCGGACCCAGCCGTTCGAGCGCCCGCGCCAGATTCAGAGCCAGCGGGCAGCGCTCCGGTGTTCGATCAGAGTGCGGCGATTGCGCCGACTGTCGAGTGCGGCCAGGTGCACGCCGCCGTGTTCGCGCGCATCTGGCGCACCGATTCTGCCGCCGCACGCTGGCGCATTGCGGCGCCGCGGCATGATCTGGCCGCGACGCGTCCGAACGTGCTGCGCCTCTCGCCACCGCCAGGCGACAGCGCGCCGGCCCTCATTGTTCGGACGATCGAACCGCGCGTCGGCCGCGATGCGCTGGACGCCGGCGCGGACGTGCTCGTGACCAGCGATCCCGATGCGGTCGCCTACGCGCATTCGCGCGCCGATCTCGAGTCGGTGGCGCTCCCCTGGGACCGCACCTGGGTTCTGGCTGTGCCCTCCGCGTCTCGGCCCCAACCCGCACCGCGTGCCGACTCCGCTGCCGACAGTCTGCGCGCCGCGCTCGCCGCCGGCGCCGTGCGCGAAGATGCCCGTGCATCGAGTGGCGCTCAGTGGTGGAATGACGCGCCGCCCTCGTGCATCGCCGCCGTGATGTTGCCTCCCGACAGCGGCGCGGCGTCAGTTGCCACCGACGATCGCATCGCGTACCGCGAGGGCGACACGGTCGCGCGCGAACTGGCCGAGCGACTCGTGGCGCTCGCCGCCGCAGGCTCGCCAGCGCTCGCTGCGCTGGCGCCCTCGCTTGCCGGCCGCAGCCGGCTCCGTGCCACCGCAGTCGCGCGCGATGCCTTCGCTCATGCAATGGCAACGGGCCGGGACGCCGGTTACGTGCTACCGCTTCCCGTACGCGCGCCGACCGCCTGTCAGACTGCCGGTGGACCGTCCACCGATTCGCCCGCGCGTGGTGCCGCGGCAGGGTCGCGGTCCATTATTCCGCTCGTGGACACGCGCGCCCACGTGATCGTGCGACGCGGCAGCATGGGGCTCGCCGTGGACTCACTCGGCGCGTTCACGCTGCTCGCGCCCGCGCCTGCGCCTGACCGGCCGTGACGTTCCGCACGCGTCTCGTGCTCGCGTTCAGCGTCGTCGCGCTCGTGCCGCTCATCGTGCTCGCGCTTGGCGTGCGCCGCGAGATGGACCGCCGGCTCACGGCGCAGTACGACGCGCGCGTTACCGCACTCGCCACGCTCACCCGCGGCGAGCTGGCGCGTCAGAGCGCCGCCATCGGTGATCGGCTCGCATCGCTCGAGGATGCGCTCGCCGATGACAACCGTTTCCGCCTGGCCGCCGTCGCGGGCGACCGGGCGGAGCGCCCGTACCTGCTCGACTACGCCGGCCGCGCGATGCGCATGACCGGATTGTCCATGCTGCAGATCCAGGATTCCAGCGGGCGCATTCTGAGCTCGGGACAGTTCCGTAACGAGTATGACCGGCTGGAGCCGGATCTGCCGCCACTGCTCAGCAGCGCGGCGGGCGGCGCGGCGCTCGTGCGCGCGCGAACGCCCGACGGCCCGATACTCGTGCTCGCGCGCAGCGACTCGCTGCGCCTGGGCGCACGTGCGTTCACGCTCGTGGGTGGCGTGGCCGTGGGACCCGCGTTTCTCCGCCGCCTCTCGCCCGGCGGCGAACTTTCCCTCTCGCTCGTACTTCCCGATTCGGTGATCGCCGCCGATTCGCTCAGCGTCACCGCGCCGCGGCCTCGATCCATCGTGGCCGAGGTGCCTGTGTCCTATGTGATGACACCGGCCGCCGGTGGCGCGCGCACACTCGTCCCCGGGCGCATCGTGATCGCCCACACGGGCGCCGAGCTCGCCGCACTGCGCGCGAGCCTGAACCGCTGGTTTTTCATCGTGCTCCTTGCCACTGGTGCGGCGGCGCTGCTCGCCGCGGCATGGCTCTCGGCGCGGGTGAGCAGTCCATTGCGCGCGCTCGCGGAGCGTACCGCGAAAGTGGATCTCGACCGCCTTGACGTGGATTTCCCTGTCGAGCGCGACGATGAATTCGGCGCGCTCTCGCGACTGCTGGGCGCGATGACGCGCCGCCTGCGCACGAGCGCCGCGAATCTGCGCGATGCCGAACGGCGCGCGACTACCGGCGATCTCGCGCGGCAGGTGAATCACGACATCAAGAACGGCCTCGCGCCCATCCGTCACGTACTGCGCCACCTCGCGCAGGTGCAGCGCGACGAGCCGGAGAAACTTGGCGCGGTATTCGCCGAGCGACGCGGCACGCTCGACGACAGCGTGACGTATCTCGACACGCTCGCGCGCAATTATGCGCGGCTGACGCCGCGGCTGGATCTGCGGCCCTGCGATGCCAATGCCGTGGCGCGCGAGGTTGCCGCCGCCGTGACGGGTGGCAGCGGCGTCGCCGCGCCAAGCCTCGCCGGAGAATCGAGCGGCGCTCCCGCCGCCGTCGAGCTGCAACTCGATCCGCATCTCCCGGCTATCGCCGCCGAGCCGCTCGTGCTGCGCCGCATTCTCGAAAACCTCGTGACGAACGCCATCGACGCGCTCGACGGGACCGGCGGCCGCGTGACGCTGCAGACGGAAGCGCTCGCCGATGGCCGCGCACGCGTGAGCGTGGCCGACACGGGACACGGCATGACGCGCGAACAGCTCGACCATGCCTTTGACGATTTCCAGAGCACGAAGCCCGGCGGTACCGGGCTCGGACTGTCCATCGTGCGCCGTCTCGTGGCCGATCTTCACGCCGACTTGCGCGTGGAAACGGAACCCGGCGCCGGCACGCGCATGAGCATCACCTTTCCCGCACGTCACGCACCCACCTCATGAGCACGATTCTCGTCTGCGACGACAACGCGACACTCGCCGGCCAGTATGCGTATGACCTGAAACGCCTCGCCGGTCATGATGTCCTGCTCGCCGCGTCTGGCGAGGAGGCGCTCGACACGCTCGCGCGGGAGACGGTGGACTGCGTCGTGCTCGATCTCGAGATGCCCGGCACCGACGGCTTCGCGGTGCTGCGCGTGCTGCGCGAGCGCAGCATCGCGACGCCCGTCATTGTCTACACCGGCACGGGCAGCTACGAGCGATGCGTGCAGGCCATCAAGCTTGGCGCGTACACGTTCATTGACAAGGACGAGCCCATGGAGCGCGTCGCGCGCGAGGTCGAAAATGCGATCGAGCGACGCCGCATACTCGATGAGGTCGCGCTGCTCCGGCGCTACGCGGACGACGAGAGTGCGCTGCTGGGCTCGAGCGCGCCCATGCGCGCGCTCAAGGATGCCATCGCCCGCGTCGCGCCGATTCCGAGTCCGGTGCTCATCACCGGCGAGAGCGGATCGGGGAAGGAACTGGTCGCCCGCGACATCCACCGGTTGAGCGGCCACGCGCGCGAACCCTTCGTCGCCGTGAACTGCGCGGCGCTCCCGGAGCAGCTCGTGGAGAGCGAACTGTTCGGCCACGAGCGCGGCGCGTTCACGGGTGCGAACGCCGCCCGCCGCGGCGCATTCGAGTCCGCGGGCCGTGGCACGCTCTTCCTGGATGAGATCGGCGAGCTGCCGCTCGCCGCACAGGCCAAGCTCCTGCGCGTGCTCGAAGAACGACAGGTCGTCCGGCTCGGCAGCACGCGGGCGATCGACGTGCCGGCGCGCGTGGTCGCCGCCACCAATCGCGATCTGACCACTGAGGAAAAAGCCGGCCGCTTCCGGCGCGATCTGCTCTTCCGCCTCAATGCGCACACGCTGCCGGTGCCTCCGCTGCGCGAACGACTGTCGGACGTGCCCGAGCTGGCCAACCGGCTGCTGGCGCTCACCTGCGAACGATTCGGCGTGCGTCGCAAGCAACTCGCGCCCGACGTGCCCGCCCTGCTCATGCAGTACGACTGGCGCCTCAACAACGTGCGCGAGCTGCGCAACGCGGTGGAGCGAATGGTGATCGCCGCAGACGGTGACGTGATCGGCGCGGAGCATGTACCCGCCGAGATTCGCGAGAGCGCGCCGGACACACGGGCCACAGGTACACCGGCCGCGCGCACCTTCCTCGAGCGACGCGCCGAGGCGGAGCGTCAGATCGTGATCGCCGCGCTCGAGCGGAACGAGTGGCACATCACGCACACGGCGCGGGAGCTTGGGCTCGCGGATCATGCGAGCCTGCTCCGCATCATGCGGCGTCATCGCATCGAGAAGGAGTAGCGGACCCGCAGTCGCGGCATGTGACCGTCCGGACACAATTCGCGATCCAGACGCGTGACCGACGGGACACGATCGCGCCGCACGGCGCGCCGCCCGCCGCGGCGTGATCGGGCGCAACCGCCAACGTCACAACGAGTTCACCGCGAAGTGCGCGCGTGGTCCGCGCGTGGCCACGCGCTTGCCTTTGGGAGTGCCGTCCACGACGCACTTCACCGGCGTCCCGCTTCCGGCGGCGGCGCCACACCAGAGGAGAACTCCCATGCTTCGCTCCCTGCATTCGCGCGCGTTCGCGCTCGGCACCCTCGTCCCCTTCTCGCTGTTCGCTGTCGCCGCGTGCGGCGGTTCCAACGACAGCGCGCCGAACCCCGCCGGCGACACCGTGGCCACGACGTCGCCCGTGGTCGCCCAGCCGGGCACGACCGTCGCGACCGGCGTCGTCGTACCCACAACCGTCACGTACGCGCAGGCCGATTCCGTCTTCCGGACGCGGGATTACGCCAGCGCCGCCACGATGTTCGCAGCCTACACGCAGCGCCGCCCCGAGAATCCGTGGGGGCATTACATGCTCGGTTTGTCCGACTGGAAGTCCGGCCAGCTCGACAGCGCACGCGCGGCGTTCGAAGATGCGCTCAAGCTCGATCCGAAGCACGTGAAGAGCATGATCAACCTGGCGCGCGTGCTGCTCGATGAGGACAGCGCCGCCGCTGCGCTGCCGCGCGTGCAGCAGGCCATCGCGCTCGACTCCGGTTCCACCGACGCATGGCGCGTGCTGGGCCGCGTGCAGGCGCAGCTTCGCAATACCGATGCCGCGCTCGATGCGTATCACACCGCGCTCGCCCGGGATCCGAACGACGTCTGGTCGATGAACAACATGGGACTGCTGCTCATTCGCAGCGGCCGCTATGACGAAGCACTCGGCCCGCTGGCGCGTGCGGTGCAGCTCGACGAGCACGGCGCGGCGTCCTTCCGCAACAACCTCGGCGTCGCGCTCGAGCGGACGGGACATTACGCGCTGGCCGCCGACGCGTACCGCCAGGCGCTCGACGCGGACAGCAGCTACAGCAAGGCGAGCAGCAGTCTGGCGCGCGTGGATGGCCGGCAGGACGAGCCGGGCATCGAACCCGTGACCGTGGCCAGCCTGGGCGACGCCTTCGCGAAGGAGGTGGACGCGTGGCATTCGGCGGCTGACATCGCCGTGGTGCCGCAGGCGGCGGTGAAGCCGGATTCGTCGAAGCCGTAAGGGCAAACGGGTCAGGAAGCATAAGGGTCAGAGGCTCATGAGCCTCTGACCCTTATGCTTCCTGACCCGTTTGCCCTTACGGCTTCGACGAATCCGGCTTCACCGCCGCCTGCGGCACCACGGCGATGTCAGCCGCCGAATGCCACGCGTCCACCTCCTTCGCGAAGGCGTCGCCCAGGCTGGCCACGGTCACGGGTTCGATGCCCGGCTCGTCCTGCCGGCCATCCACGCGCGCCAGACTGCTGCTCGCCTTGCTGTAGCTGCTGTCCGCGTCGAGCGCCTGGCGGTACGCGTCGGCGGCCAGCGCGTAATGTCCCGTCCGCTCGAGCGCGACGCCGAGGTTGTTGCGGAAGGACGCCGCGCCGTGCTCGTCGAGCTGCACCGCACGCGCCAGCGGGCCGAGTGCTTCGTCATAGCGGCCGCTGCGAATGAGCAGCAGTCCCATGTTGTTCATCGACCAGACGTCGTTCGGATCCCGGGCGAGCGCGGTGTGATACGCATCGAGCGCGGCATCGGTATTGCGAAGCTGCGCCTGCACGCGGCCCAGCACGCGCCATGCGTCGGTGGAACCGGAGTCGAGCGCGATGGCCTGCTGCACGCGCGGCAGCGCAGCGGCGGCGCTGTCCTCATCGAGCAGCACGCGCGCCAGGTTGATCATGCTCTTCACGTGCTTCGGATCGAGCTTGAGCGCATCTTCGAACGCCGCGCGTGCGCTGTCGAGCTGGCCGGACTTCCAGTCGGACAAACCGAGCATGTAATGCCCCCACGGATTCTCGGGGCGGCGCTGCGTGTAGGCTGCGAACATCGTGGCGGCGCTGGCGTAATCCCGCGTCCGGAAGACGGAATCGGCCTGCGCGTACGTGACGGTTGTGGGTACGACGACGCCGGTCGCGACGGTCGTGCCCGGCTGGGCGACCACGGGCGACGTCGTGGCCACGGTGTCGCCGGCGGGGTTCGGCGCGCTGTCGTTGGAACCGCCGCACGCGGCGACAGCGAACAGCGAGAAGGGGACGAGGGTGCCGAGCGCGAACGCGCGCGAATGCAGGGAGCGAAGCATGGGAGTTCTCCTCTGGTGTGGCGCCGCCGCCGGAAGCGGGACGCCGGTGAAGTGCGTCGTGGACGGCACTCCCAAAGGCAAGCGCGTGGCCACGCGCGGACCACGCGCGCACTTCGCGGTGAACTCGTTGTGACGTTGGCGGTTGCGCCCGATCACGCCGCGGCGGGCGGCGCGCCGTGCGGCGCGATCGTGTCCCGTCGGTCACGCGTCTGGATCGCGAATTGTGTCCGGACGGTCACATGCCGCGACTGCGGGTCCGCTACTCCTTCTCGATGCGATGACGCCGCATGATGCGGAGCAGGCTCGCATGATCCGCGAGCCCAAGCTCCCGCGCCGTGTGCGTGATGTGCCACTCGTTCCGCTCGAGCGCGGCGATCACGATCTGACGCTCCGCCTCGGCGCGTCGCTCGAGGAAGGTGCGCGCGGCCGGTGTACCTGTGGCCCGTGTGTCCGGCGCGCTCTCGCGAATCTCGGCGGGTACATGCTCCGCGCCGATCACGTCACCGTCTGCGGCGATCACCATTCGCTCCACCGCGTTGCGCAGCTCGCGCACGTTGTTGAGGCGCCAGTCGTACTGCATGAGCAGGGCGGGCACGTCGGGCGCGAGTTGCTTGCGACGCACGCCGAATCGTTCGCAGGTGAGCGCCAGCAGCCGGTTGGCCAGCTCGGGCACGTCCGACAGTCGTTCGCGCAGCGGAGGCACCGGCAGCGTGTGCGCATTGAGGCGGAAGAGCAGATCGCGCCGGAAGCGGCCGGCTTTTTCCTCAGTGGTCAGATCGCGATTGGTGGCGGCGACCACGCGCGCCGGCACGTCGATCGCCCGCGTGCTGCCGAGCCGGACGACCTGTCGTTCTTCGAGCACGCGCAGGAGCTTGGCCTGTGCGGCGAGCGGCAGCTCGCCGATCTCATCCAGGAAGAGCGTGCCACGGCCCGCGGACTCGAATGCGCCGCGGCGGGCGGCGTTCGCACCCGTGAACGCGCCGCGCTCGTGGCCGAACAGTTCGCTCTCCACGAGCTGCTCCGGGAGCGCCGCGCAGTTCACGGCGACGAAGGGTTCGCGCGCGTGGCCGCTCAACCGGTGGATGTCGCGGGCGACCAGTTCCTTCCCCGATCCGCTCTCGCCGGTGATGAGCACCGGACTCGGAATCGGCGCGACGCGGGCGATGGCATCCTTGAGCGCGCGCATGGGCGCGCTCGAGCCCAGCAGCGCACTCTCGTCGTCCGCGTAGCGCCGGAGCAGCGCGACCTCATCGAGTATGCGGCGTCGCTCGATCGCATTTTCGACCTCGCGCGCGACGCGCTCCATGGGCTCGTCCTTGTCAATGAACGTGTACGCGCCAAGCTTGATGGCCTGCACGCATCGCTCGTAGCTGCCCGTGCCGGTGTAGACAATGACGGGCGTCGCGATGCTGCGCTCGCGCAGCACGCGCAGCACCGCGAAGCCGTCGGTGCCGGGCATCTCGAGATCGAGCACGACGCAGTCCACCGTCTCCCGCGCGAGCGTGTCGAGCGCCTCCTCGCCAGACGCGGCGAGCAGGACATCATGACCGGCGAGGCGTTTCAGGTCATACGCATACTGGCCGGCGAGTGTCGCGTTGTCGTCGCAGACGAGAATCGTGCTCATGAGGTGGGTGCGTGACGTGCGGGAAAGGTGATGCTCATGCGCGTGCCGGCGCCGGGTTCCGTTTCCACGCGCAAGTCGGCGTGAAGATCGGCCACGAGACGGCGCACGATGGACAGTCCGAGCCCGGTACCGCCGGGCTTCGTGCTCTGGAAATCGTCAAAGGCATGGTCGAGCTGTTCGCGCGTCATGCCGTGTCCCGTGTCGGCCACGCTCACGCGTGCGCGGCCATCGGCGAGCGCTTCCGTCTGCAGCGTCACGCGGCCGCCGGTCCCGTCGAGCGCGTCGATGGCGTTCGTCACGAGGTTTTCGAGAATGCGGCGCAGCACGAGCGGCTCGGCGGCGATAGCCGGGAGATGCGGATCGAGTTGCAGCTCGACGGCGGCGGGAGCGCCGCTCGATTCTCCGGCGAGGCTTGGCGCGGCGACGCCGCTGCCACCCGTCACGGCGGCGGCAACCTCGCGCGCCACGGCATTGGCATCGCAGGGCCGCAGATCCAGCCGCGGCGTCAGCCGCGCATAATTGCGCGCGAGCGTGTCGAGATACGTCACGCTGTCGTCGAGCGTGCCGCGTCGCTCGGCGAATACCGCGCCAAGTTTCTCCGGCTCGTCGCGCTGCACCTGCGCGAGGTGGCGCAGTACGTGACGGATGGGCGCGAGGCCGTTCTTGATGTCGTGATTCACCTGCCGCGCGAGATCGCCGGTAGTCGCGCGCCGTTCGGCATCGCGCAGATTCGCGGCGCTCGTGCGCAGGCGGCGCGTCATCGCGCCCAGCAGTCGCGAGAGCGCGCCGAATTCATCGTCGCGCTCGACAGGGAAATCCACGTCAAGGCGGTCGAGATCCACTTTCGCGGTACGCTCCGCGAGCGCGCGCAATGGACTGCTCACCCGCGCCGAGAGCCATGCCGCGGCGAGCAGCGCCGCCGCACCAGTGGCAAGGAGCACGATGAAAAACCAGCGGTTCAGGCTCGCGCGCAGTGCGGCGAGCTCGGCGCCCGTGTGGGCGATCACGATGCGCCCGGGGACGAGTGTGCGCGCGCCACCGGCGGCCGGTGTCATCACATAGGACACAGGCACCTCGGCCACGATGGATCGAGGCCGCGGCGCGGTGACGCTGAGCGAATCGGCGGCGATCACCGAATCGGGAAGTACGAGCGAGAGGGAAAGTTCGCCGCCGGGCGAGAGGCGGCGGAGAAACGCGGGTCCCACGGCCACGCCACCCACGAGCGTGAACGCACGTGCGCCCAGGCGCAGCGAGTCGCTGCGCGCGAGCACGAGTATCGGGCCGTCGGGCGTTCGCGCGCGCACGAGCGCCGCGCCGCCCGCCGCGCTGCTGAGCAGTGGCGGCAGATCCGGCTCCAGCCGGTCATACTCGTTACGGAACTGTCCCGAGCTCAGAATGCGCCCGCTGGAATCCTGGATCTGCAGCATGGACAATCCGGTCATGCGCATCGCGCGGCCGGCGTAGTCGAGCAGGTACGGGCGCTCCGCCCGGTCGCCCGCGACGGCGGCCAGGCGGAAACGGTTGTCATCGGCGAGCGCATCCTCGAGCGATGCGAGCCGATCACCGATGGCGGCGCTCTGACGCGCCAGCTCGCCGCGGGTGAGCGTGGCGAGTGCGGTAACGCGCGCGTCGTACTGCGCCGTGAGCCGGCGGTCCATCTCGCGGCGCACGCCAAGCGCGAGCACGATGAGCGGCACGAGCGCGACGACGCTGAACGCGAGCACGAGACGCGTGCGGAACGTCACGGCCGGTCAGGCGCAGGCGCGGGCGCGAGCAGCGTGAACGCGCCGAGTGAGTCCACGGCGAGCCCCATGCTGCCGCGTCGCACGATCACGTGGGCGCGCGTGTCCACGAGCGGAATAATGGACCGCGACCCTGCCGCGGCACCACGCGCGGGCGAATCGGTGGACGGTCCACCGGCAGTCTGACAGGCGGTCGGCGCGCGTACGGGAAGCGGTAGCACGTAACCGGCGTCCCGGCCCGTTGCCATTGCATGAGCGAAGGCATCGCGCGCGACTGCGGTGGCACGGAGCCGGCTGCGGCCGGCAAGCGAGGGCGCCAGCGCAGCGAGCGCTGGCGAGCCTGCGGCGGCGAGCGCCACGAGTCGCTCGGCCAGTTCGCGCGCGACCGTGTCGCCCTCGCGGTACGCGATGCGATCGTCGGTGGCAACTGACGCCGCGCCGCTGTCGGGAGGCAACATCACGGCGGCGATGCACGAGGGCGGCGCGTCATTCCACCACTGAGCGCCACTCGATGCACGGGCATCTTCGCGCACGGCGCCGGCGGCGAGCGCGGCGCGCAGACTGTCGGCAGCGGAGTCGGCACGCGGTGCGGGTTGGGGCCGAGACGCGGAGGGCACAGCCAGAACCCAGGTGCGGTCCCAGGGGAGCGCCACCGACTCGAGATCGGCGCGCGAATGCGCGTAGGCGACCGCATCGGGATCGCTGGTCACGAGCACGTCCGCGCCGGCGTCCAGCGCATCGCGGCCGACGCGCGGTTCGATCGTCCGAACAATGAGGGCCGGCGCGCTGTCGCCTGGCGGTGGCGAGAGGCGCAGCACGTTCGGACGCGTCGCGGCCAGATCATGCCGCGGCGCCGCAATGCGCCAGCGTGCGGCGGCAGAATCGGTGCGCCAGATGCGCGCGAACACGGCGGCGTGCACCTGGCCGCACTCGACAGTCGGCGCAATCGCCGCACTCTGATCGAACACCGGAGCGCTGCCCGCTGGCTCTGAATCTGGCGCGGGCGCTCGAACGGCTGGGTCCGAGATCACGAGCACCAGCGAGTCGCCTGACGGCGTGGCCGGTGACGCGGGGGCGAGCGTCGCTGCGCTGGTGGGCGCCAAGGCCGGCGCGATCACGCATTGGCCGGCGGACGCGGCGCCGGCCACGGGTGCCGTGCGCGCCGGTTCGTGCGCGCGGGGTGGCGCACCGCACCCCGCGGCGACCGCGAGCATCACGCACCAGTGCCAGCGCCGGAAAGCAACCACGTGCGCCACGGGAACGGGAAGCCGATGGAATTGCGAGCGCGGTGTCAGCCCGAACGTGCGCCCGCTGCGGGCAGCGTCGCGAGGGCGGCCTCCACCTCCGTCGCGTGTCCCTGCGGTTTCACCTTCTCGAAGATCTTCGCGATCTTCCCCGCCGCATCGATGATGAACGTCGTGCGGTCGACACCCATGTATTTGCGCCCATACATCGACTTCTCCTTCCACACACCGTACTGCTCCGCCACCGCATGATCGGTGTCCGCCAGCAGCGTGAAGGGCAGCTCGTACTTCGCCTTGAACTTCTGATGGCTCTTCACCGGATCGGGCGACACGCCGAGGATCACGGCTTTCGATTTGTCGAACCGCGGAAACGCGTCGCGAAACTCGCAGGCTTCCGCGGTGCAGCCGCTGGTGTCGTCCTTCGGATAGAAGTAGAGGACGACCGGTTTCCCCTTGAGATCCCGCAGCGAGAGACGCTCACCGGTATCTGTGTCGAGCGTGAACGCAGGAGCTGCTTTTCCGACGGCGGGCATGGGAGGCGCGGGTAGAGGTTTTCGTGAGCTTCCATAGGAAGCTACATCGATGCGTGCTGTTGCGAAGCACCCGTCAGCGCTCGCCCGTCAGCCTTCGCCCGTCCGCGCCTGCCCGCCACCAGGGAGCCGGCATACCCAGTCCACGATCGCCTCGGCCGCTCGCGGATCCGTCTCCCCCGGCAGCGCGAACGCGTCCTGCCCCGTGATGCCCGGTGGCAGCACCTTCAGCATGTGCTGCAGCTCCGGAAAGATCGTCATGACTGTCGGGCGTGATCCCCGGGCCGCCCGCAGCCGCTCGGCGTGGTGCGTGCCGAGGTTGGGGTCGCGCCCGCCGTGCACGATGAGCACCGGGCCCGCGAAGTTCGCGATCGCGGCCGCGGGATCGGTGGCATCGCACTCGCGCATGTAGCGGAGGCCGTCGGGCGGCATCGCCGCGAGGCCACCAATGCCCTCACGACCGCGGAGCTCATCGGGGACAGGCTGTCCGGCGCGGATGGCGGCGATCACACGGTCGAGGTCCACCGCGATCGCCTCACGATCCTCCGGTGGGCGCTGCGCCGGCACCTGTTCGCGCATCACATCGAGTATCCCGACGGACGGCGCGGCCAGCAGCACGACGCCATCGGCCGCGACGCCGTCGCGTGCCATCACGGACACCACCACCGCGCCCTCGCTGTGGCCTGCAAGCACCAGCCTGGGCACCGTGATGCCGCGCTCGGCGAGCGCACTGCGAAACGCCTCGAGCGCGGCGCGGGCGATCGTCATGCGGCCGGCCCACGTGCGGATGTTCGCCGCCGCGTCGGGGTCCGTGATCTCGCTGCCCGTGCCGGGTCCGAGCTTGGCGAAGCGATAGACGGCGAGTCCGCGCTCGGCCAACTGGCGAGCCAGGTGAGCGTACACGTGCGGATAGACGTTCCACGCCGGAAAATCACCGTTGACGTCGGCGAAGAGTGAACCGGGCACCAGCAGCAGGCCGCCCTGCGGCGCGGCTACGCCGGGCAGCGAGAGCATGGCGGGAATGGCATAGCCGCCCGCGGCGAGGGTGAGCGGAATTTCCTGGATGGGCATGGGTCGGATTGGGCGGCTCCGAAGCGCCGTTGAAGAATCTTACCAATGGTAACTTACCGGTGGTAAGACTAGATTGCCCGGTGACCTCGCGCAAGGGGAGCGATCTGAGCGACCACCCGTACCATCACGGCAACCTCCGCGACGCCTTCATCGAGGCGGCGCTGGCGCTCGAGCCCGAGCACGGTCCGCTGGGCATCAGCCTCCGTGAGGTGGCACGCGCGGTGGGCGTGACGCACGCCGCGGCCTATCACCATTTCGCGAGCAAGGAAGCACTGGTGCTCGCGGTAGCCGACGAGGGATTCTCGCTGCTGCTCACCGCGATCCGGGAGCCGGTGACCACGCATCCGTTCACGGGACGCATGGCGGCCTTCTTCCGCATCGTGACGGTTGGCGTGGAATACGTGCGCTATGCGGTGGACAACCCGTCGCGCTTCCGATTCATGTACGGCACGCCGCCGCTCCCGCCGGGCGACCGCGGGTCACCGATCCTGGCACGGCACGCGGAGGTGCTGCAGGTATTCGCCGACGCGGTGAGTGAGGCGCAGCGCGAGAACGTGATGGCGGGAAAGCGCGCCGACCGCATTGCAGCGCAGATGTGGGCGCAGGCACACGGCCTCGCCACGCTCACGATTGCCGACGCGCTGGACGGCATGCCTCGCGGAACCACGCGCAGACAGAGCGAGAGCGCGCGCCGGCGCCGCGCGCTCGACCTCGCGCGCGGCGCCATGGTTGGATTCATGGTGGGTGCGCGCCCGCAGGATCCGTCGTGGCGGCCGCCGGGCCTTTCGTGAGACAGAACTGGCCGGCTCGCTGCACGCCCACTGGTCACGCGAGATGCATCTTCCGCAACAGCGCCGTGAACCGCGGATTCGACCGCAATGGCGCGAACAGGAACGACCCGCCAATGCCGTACACGGCGCCGGAGCGCCGTTCGTACGCCTGCTCCAGATGATCCATCGCGCGATCCTGCTGGCCGAGTCCCGTGTACACGTAGGCCAGATGGTACGGCGCGACGTACCGGGTACGCGACAGCGCTTCGAGATCGTGCAGCACGCGCAACGCCTGCTCGCGCCTCCCTGTCTGCGCGTATGCCTGTCCCATCTGACCGAGCCACAGCGTGTCGCCCGGCGAAAGGGCGACCGCGTGCTCCATCGCCGCCAGTCCCGCGTCAACGTTCCCCATCCCGATCAGCGCCCAGCCGAGCGTGAAGTGGCCGCGCGGATCGGCATCGTCAACAGCGACGGCCCGCTCGGCGGCCGCCCGTGCGGCTTCGTACCGCCCCGCGCGCAGGTACGCCGTGGCGACGTCCACGCGATGCACGAGCGGATCGAGCTGCTGCGCGCGCTCCAGCAGCACGATCGATTCATCATGGCGGCCGAGTGCGCTGCAGAGGCGCCCATAGAGGTCGTAGGCGTCTGCGCTCCCCGGATTCAGCTCGAGCGCACGCTTGAACTCCGTCTCCGCGCCTTCCCAGTCGAATTCGTCCACGTACTTGAGGTAGGCCGCGGTGGTGTGCGCGTCGCCGAGCTCCGGGTCGAGCGCCAGCGCCCGGGTGATCGCGGCACGCGCCCGTGGATACGCCTGCTCGGGAGGCATCGCGCCGAGCTCGCCGAGCTCGGTGAGCGCCAGGGCCACGCCCACGCACGCCATCGCGTACCGCGGATCTCGATCCACGGCGGCTTCAAAGTGCGTGATCGCGCGGCGGAGCCCCGATTCACTGAACGTGATCAGGGAGTGCCGCCCCTGCAGGTAGAGCTGGTACGCGCGCAGATCGCTCGTCGGCTCGCGCCCGATACGAGCCGTCTCATCGGGCGACAGCTCCGCGCGCAGCGCGGCGGCAATGTTGAGCGCCACCTCCATCTGGATGGCGAAGATGTCGGTGAGATCCCTGTCGTACGTGTCGGACCAGAGATGCTGGTCGGTCTTCGCATCGATGAGCTGGGCCACGATGCGCACGCGGTCTCCCGCGCGCCGCACGCTGCCTTCGAGAATCGTCGCGACCTGCAGTTGCGCGGCGATGTCGCGGATGCCCTGCTGGTGTCCCTTGAAGCGCATGACCGAGGTCCGCGAAATGACATCCAGCGTGCGAACCTTGGCGAGCTGCGCGATGACATCCTCGGTGATGCCATCGGCGAAGTATTCGTTCTCCGGCGTCGTGCTCAGGTTGACAAACGGCAGCACGGCGATGGAGCGAGGCCGCGCTTCGGGCGATACCGTCGTGACCAGTGCCTCCGCGAACGCCTTCACGCTGGGGAAGCGATCTGCGGGCGTCCGGGCGAGCGCGCGTTCCAGTGCGCGGTCCACCGCGTCGGGAACGCCCTCGCGGATGGCGCGCAGCGAGGGTACCGGCGCCGTGAGCCGTCGAACGAGGATCACCTGCGCCGTGGGCCCCGTGAACGGTGGTTCGCCGGCCAGCATCTCGTAGATCACGCACGCGAGACTGTACTGATCGCTGCGCGCACCAATGTCCGCTTCGGCCATCGCCTGCTCGGGACTCATGTAGCTCGGTGTCCCAACGGCCATTCCCGACTCGGTGAGTCGGTCGCTCGCGGCGGCGCGCACGGCCCGCGCCACGCCGAAGTCGGCAATCAGGGCATGGCCGCCGGCCAGGAGAATGTTCGCCGGCTTCACATCGCGATGCACCACGCCCAGATCATGCGCATACTGGAGCGCGTCGGCCACCTGGCGACTGATGCGGAGCGTCTCGTCGAGCGGAAGCTGGCGCTCGCGCGCAAGGCGATCGCGGAGCGTCTCTCCCTGGACGTACGGCATGACGTAGAAGAAGTATCCCTGCGCCACGCCGCTGTCGAAGAGCGGTACGAGATGCGGATGCTGCAGCTGCGCGGTGAGCCGGATCTCGGCCAGAAAACGCTCAGGGCCAAGCGCAAGCGCCAGCTCCGGCCGCAGGACCTTGAGCGCCACTTGGCGACCGTGCCGCACATCGTGGGCCAGATACACCGTGGCCATTCCGCCGGCGCCAAGCTCACGTTCCACGCGATAGCGGTCCGCGAGCGCCTCGGCAAGGTGTGCGAGCGGCATCATCACACCGTGAAGAATGAAGCCGGAGGGACCCGGGCGGAATGGCCATGCCCCTTCCCCTGTGGCAACCAATCTCCACATTTCCCCATCCAACGCTGATGTCGGGGCGGCCTTTCCCGCGCAAGCCAGGAGCACACCATGGGCGCGTTGACGAGGGATTTCGGGTACGCGTGGCGGACGCTGCGCAAGAATCCCGGTTTCACAGCCACGGCTATCCTCACGCTCGCGCTGGGCATTGGTGCAAGCACGGCGATCTTCAGCGTGGTGAACGCCGTGCTGCTGCGGCCACTGCCCTATTCCAGCGCGAGCCAGCTCGTGTTCGTCTGGACCGACATGCGCGCGCGGAACGTCACGGACTTCCCGGTCGCTCCGGGCGACTATCCCGACATGCAGCGCGGCGGCACCCTCTTCACGGGGCTCGCGGCGGTCACGACCGGCAACGGGTCCATTCTCGGCACCGACGGCCACCCGGTGCGTGTGAGCGTCGCCGGCGCCACGACGAATCTCTTCTCCCTGCTCGGCGCGCACATCGCGGTGGGCCGCGACTTCACCGCCGGCGATGGGGCGCCGCAGTCCTTCGTCCCCGTGGGACCCGGAACGTCCGTGGACAGTACCACGCGCCCCGTCCGGCTCCCGGCCATCGCGATCCTGAGCTACGGCTTCTGGCAGCGGCGCTACGGCGGAGACGCGAGCGTGATCGGCCGCACCATCGACATGGGCAATGCGCAGGCGCAGATCGTCGGCGTGCTCGCGCCTGGATTCGAGCTGCTCTTCCCGCCCAGCGCGGGCATCGAGAGTACGCCCGACATCTACACCGCGCTGCGTGTGAACTACGCCAGCGCATCGCGCATCAACGTCTTCATGCGCGTGATCGGCCGGCTCAAGCCGGGCGTGACGGTCGCACAGGCGCAGGCGCAGATGGATGGCGTCGCGGCGCAGTTGCGGGAGCTGGTCCCCATCAAGGCATCTGCCGGCTTCGCCATCCGGCTCGAGCCAATGCACAAGGATCTCGTGGCCGACGTGCGCCCGGCGATTCTCGCGCTCATGGGCGCCGTACTCTTCGTGCTGCTCATTGCGTGCGCGAACGTCGCGAATCTGCTGCTCGTGCGTGCGTCGGCGCGCGAGCGCGAGCTGGCTGTGCGCGCCGCGCTGGGCGGCAGCCAGATGGCACTGGTGCGGCAGACGCTCGCCGAATGCCTGATGCTCGCCGCAGCCGGTGCGTTGCTCGGCATCGGACTCGCGGCGCTCGGCATCAAGCTCCTCATTGCGCTGGCGCCGGCCAATCTGCCGCGACTCGACCTGGTGGCGATCGATCCGGCGGTGCTCGCGTTCACGGCGGTGGCCGGCCTCGCCGCCATCGTGATCTTCGGCATGGCGCCCGCGCTGCGCGCTTCACGACCGGACGTCATGGACGTGTTGCGCTCGGGTGGACGCGGCGCCGTGGGCCCGCGCAGTGGTTCGCTGCTCCGCCACGGCGTCGTGATGGCGGAGGTCGCGCTCTGCTTCGTGCTGCTCGTCGGCTCGGGACTCATGCTGCGCAGCTTCATCGCGCTGCAGCACGTGGATCCGGGCTTCGATCCCTCGGGTGTGCTGACGTTCCTGTTCCGGAATTCGCACACGCGCAATCCGGACGAAGACGCCGTATTCGTCCGGCAGGTCCATGACCGGCTCGCCGCACTGCCTGGCGTGACCGGCGTGACGGCCGCGAATCCGCTCCCGCTCGACGGCGCAACGGCCAACGCGCGCTGGGGCACCGAGCGCGCGCTGTCGGACCCGAGCGCCTTCCAGCAGGCGAATATTCACGTCGTGCTGCCTGGCTATATCCAGGTCATGCGCACGCGGCTCATCGCGGGTCGCACGTTCACCGAGGACGACAACACGCCCGACACCAAGAACGTGATCATTGACGACGAGCTCGCGGCCAAGGCGTTCCCCGGCCGCTCCGCCGTGGGCCAGCGACTGCTCGCGCGCATCAAGACGCAGGAAGCCGAGTGGTACCAGGTGATCGGCGTGGTCGCGCACGAGCGCCACGAGACGCTCGCCCGCCTGGATCGCGAGGCGCTGTTCGTGACCGACGGCTTCGTGGGACACGGCACGGTGAACCGGTGGGCGGTGCGCACCACCGGCGACCCGGCGCGGCTCATGCCCCAGGTGCGCGCCGTGCTCACCGAGCTGGACCCGCTGGACCCCGTGAGCGAAGTACAGCCCATGACCGCATTCGTGGATCGCGCGATGGCGCCGACCCGTTTCGCGCTCACGCTCATCGGAATCTTCGCGGTGGTCGCCGCAGTGCTCGCGGCCGTGGGACTGTACGGCGTGCTGTCGACTGTCGTGCGACAGCGTACGGCGGAGATCGGGGTGCGCATGGCATTCGGCGCGTCGAGCGAGCGCATCTTCCGCCTCGTGATCGGCCAGGGACTCACGCTGAGCGTCGTGGGGCTGGTGATCGGCATCGTGGGAGCGCTGGCACTCACACGGGTGATCGCCAGCATGCTCGTGGGTGTGCACCCTGCGGATCCGGCGACGTTCGCCGCCATGGCGCTGCTCTTCCTGGTGATTGCGGGACTGGCGTGCTGGCTCCCCGCGCGACGCGCCGCATCGCTCGATCCGACGGTGGCGCTGCGCGTGGAGTGACCGGCTACTTCTCGCCCATGACCTTGATGATCACGCGCTTGCGCCGCTGGCCATCCCATTCGCCATAGAACACGCGCTGCCAGGGGCCGAAGTCGAGACGGCCATCGGTGATGGGGACAACCACTTCATGCCCAATGGTGAGACTCCGCAGGTGCGCCGCCGCGTTGTCCTCGCCCGTGTCGTTGTGCCGGTAGCGCGCCGGGTCCCACGGGGCCACGGTGTGCTCCAGCCAATAAAGAATGTCGTGCCAGAGTCCCGACTCGTGGTCGTTCACGAAGACGGACGCGCTGATGTGCATGGCCGACACGAGCACGAATCCCTCACGGATGCCACTCGCCGCAACCTGTTCGGCGACGTCGTCGGTGATGTCGATGATCTCCTGGCGCTGCCTGGTGTTGAACCAGAGATAATGCGTGTGGGATGGCACCGTGGGGCCTCGTGCAGTCGTGGGATCCGAACTCGATCTGATTGAAGTCTATCCGAACGACCCGTCCTTCGCGGAACCGCCGCGCGACTGGTTCCGGTGACGCCGTTGTCCAAGCAGGAAGCGCGAATCCTCGCCGCGCTCGGCGAAAAGAAGACGCCGGGCGAGATCGCGCAGAAGTTCGGGATCTCCGCCCAGACGTTTCGCAACCACCTGCATCAAGTGAACCAGAAGGTGGGGACGCACCATCGGCTCGAAGCGGTCATTCACGCGAACCGGCGCAAACTCATCTGAGTGGATCGCTGCCTGCTGACGCACAGCAGTCACGGCGCGCTCACTCGTCCTTCAGCAGGTATATCGCGGCGATGACATGGACCACGACGCCGGGGAAGAGCATGAGCATGCCCGCCAGGCGCTGATCCGCCAGTGGCGAAAGTGAGGTGACACGCGGCGCGACAGTGTAGGTTGCGTACAGCACGTCGGCATGGAACGCGATCAGCGAGGCGAGGATCGCAGACTGCGTCGCTCCCGCCAGCAGATACACGACGCGCGACGCATTGCCGCGCAGCCAGAGAGTCAGCGATGCGGGCGCCATGATCGGCCACCAGTAGAGCACATATGCACCCAGAAAGGACGCGTGCTCCAGCGCGTGCACCGTCTCGCTCCGCAACGCACGGTCGTAGGCCCATGGCAGGTGCCACGCCCACAACACGGCGCTGGAGATGCCCAGGGCGACAACAGGATGCGTGCCCACGCGCACGAGCGAGCGCTCCCGAGCCGGGGCCGCGCGGCCGCGCTCCCGGAGCGGTATCACCCCCACCAGCAGGAGCGGCGCCGCGACCCAGATGAGCAGGTCGTGCTCGAGCATGTGCATGGACAGCAGCAGCTCGTCGTTCGCCCCAATGGGCGACATGATGGACAACCCGATCACCGCAAGGCCGATCGTGAATGCCACCAGCGCCGACCGCCGTGGACGCGCGTCCGGCGAGCTGGCCCGGCGGCGGATCCACATCCCCGTGAACGCGACCTGGGCGGCCACGATCGCAATCGCGATCGGAGCTTCCCACTTCCAGTGCCAGAGCGATGCGACCGGCAACGGCACGATCATTCCGTGCTCGCGATCCCCCTCGTACTGCCCCATGCCGGCCCAAGGTGCCGCAACATGTCCCACGTGAGCCACGCAAGGCTGGCTGTCAGCAACAGGACGAAGGGAACGGCAATCCGGGGATAGACCTGCCACTGTGGAGCATGAACGGCGTAGCGGCGCGGAACGCTGTTCGCGCCCGCGATGAAGAACATCAGCACGAACCCCGCACCGCCAACCCCATACAACCACGCCGCCGCCCGGCTGATCCCGCTGTCGGGCGCATGGCTGAGGGTAGTCACGACGTGGTACAGATACGCCCAGCAGAACGCCGCAGCGCCCAGCAGGTAGTACGTATGGAAGTGCGCCGGCACCCACATCGTATTGTGCATCACCTGGTTGATCGGGATCGTGGCGTCCAGCAACGCGCCAAGGCCGCCGAATACCCAGCCCCAGAGTCCAAGCGCCATCAGGATCGTCGTCACGGTCCACCGCATGCGCGAGCCGTACATGAGTGCGAGCGCCCCGATGATCGTGACAATGAACGATGGCAGACCTACCGCGTACGATCCGATCTCGCCAAGGAGCTGAAGGGCAAGCGGTTGGGCAAAATCCTGATACAGGTGATGTGAGTAATTCGCCAGCATGAGCACGATGATCAGGTTCCATGCACAGGCGACCGGCCAGGTCGTTTTCCATTCGCGATTCGTGTACAGCGGCAGTGTGGCGTAGACGAGACCGGCGGCGGTGTAGATGCTCAGATTGGCGATCGTATGACCAAAGAGCAGCACGAAGTTCTTGGCGAACAGCGCGTCGACGTTGCCCACCATCCCCGCCGCCAGCCCGAACAGCGGGATCAGATAGATCGCGCCGGCCAGGGCGCAGATGATACCATCGATCGCTATGACCGCGGCAATCAGCTCCACTGGCCGCGGAAGCGGCTCCTCGGGTCGGCGACCGGTGAGCACGAAGCGCCAGGCGAGCACCTTCGTGACCCCGCCGTACGTTCTCGCCGTGGCGACAAGAAAGTGCGTGCAGAACACGGCCAGGCCGATGGCAACGAGCAGGTATCCCGCGTACATCTGCAGCGCCGCCGCCAGCGTCCAGTCGTGTCCATGGAATGGAAGCGGGTGCAGCACCGTCCAGCCACCGGCAAAGCCGCCTACCAGCGTCGCCAGGTCCACGAACCCGGTGCCGAAGAGATAGATGAGCAGTGCGATCCAGAGCGTGCGCGCACTGAGCCGGGTGGTCTCGCTCACCGCGGCGGCCAGCCCGCCCAGCGCCGCAAGCAGCACGGACGCGACCATGCCGCTGCCATGGAGCGTCATGATCCGGTAGAACCACTCCGGTGGCATCGCGAGCAGCCCGCCCTGATCGAGGCGCATCAGGAGGCCGAGTACTCCCATGAACAGGAATCCGCCGAAACCGGCGAGCATGCAGGCAATGGCGGCACGAACAACAGCACCGTCCGATGCGGCGAGCGCGCGCGGCGACATCGTCATTTCGCCGTTGCCGCCGTGACCGTGAGCGGAGTGGTCATCGTGTGATGGCCCAGGCCGCAGTACTCCAGACACCGAATGGTATACGTGCCGGATCGCCGGAATACGTAGATGAGCCGATTCGTATATCCGGGCATCACCTGAACCTGGCCACGCAGCACGCCGTCGGGATCGTAGATCCCGAAATCATGATTCACGTCGATCGAGCTGACGGAAAATTCGATGGGAACGCCGACGGGCACACGGTCGCGCGAGACTGACCATCCCCACTGCACGCCGATCACCTTGACGTCGATCCGCGGCGCACCAAACTCGGCGACTCGCGTGGCCCGGTACGGCAGCCACCGGAACGAGAGGACGAAGAGCCCGATGCCGATGACGCCGAATGCAATCAGCAAGCCGACCCGTACGCGCCGTTCCGAGCGTTCGAGCGAGTCCGACGGCAACGCCCGCCGCGACTGCACGAGAATCCACGCCCATCCGGCGGTCCAGATCGTGCCGAGCGCGAGGAGAATCGCGAGGACGAAGTGCGGGTTCACGTCAGCTTACGTCGGGCCCGCCTTTCCCGCGGTCTGCGCCGACCAGAAGAAGAACTGTGGCTCGGCCGGCGTACGCAGCGAGTGAATGTACGTGATGATATCGTCGATCTCCTGCGTGGAAAGCTGGTTTCCCCAGGCGGGCATTCCCATGGGGCGCCCGTCATGAATGGAACGGAAGATAAGCGAATCGGAGCCTCCATACTTCCACGTGGTGTCGCGCAGACTTGGCCCCATGGCGCCGCCGGCGAGTCCGCCATGACAGCTATAGCAGTTGTGCTGGAGAAACACCAACCGCCCGGCGTTCGCCATCGTGGTGTCGCCAGTGAACGGGTGCAGCGCCTCGTGCCCCGCTGTGGTATCCATCGCCGCAGTCGACGCCCCGGCGCCCCCGGCTGCCGGAGCCGCGCCTTCCCTGCCCTTGCAGCCGACAGCCAGAACGAGCAGCGTGGCGGCGCACAGCGCCGGAAGTACTGCCTTTGCTGAAGCAGACATGGCGGACTTCCTCATTCGTGCGTTGAAGATGAGTGAGCGACAGGTACGGTCAGATGCTCGTGGCCGGCGGCTGACCGCGTCGCTGTAACGGGAAGCAGCGGCACTCCGTACGTCCGCAGGATGCCGGTGATCGCTGCCCGATCTCGCACGAGCAGCGAGTCGAGGAGTACGGCAAACGCGGAATCAGCGTGGCGAACACCAAGTGAGATGTCGTATGCGAATGGTTGCCCCGACGCATCTACCGCGTGCTCGAGCGGCACCACCGTGAGCGGCACGTGCTCGCGCGTCGCGAAGTAGCCGGCGAACGGACCCCAGACGATGGCCACGTCGATACTGTCGCGCGCCACCGCATGGATGATCGCGGCCGCGGGGTCTGGTTTGCCGTAGTCGCCAAAAATGGGAAATCCCACGACGTTGTCGATAATGCCGCGCGCCGCCAATGCTTCAGCGGGCGGCGTGTTCTGGTAGTCATCGCCAATGACGTGAATGCCGATGCGCAGGCGGCGCAGGACCGAGTCATCCATCGTTCGTACGGCGTACGGGCTGGCCGCGCGAAACACGAAGGCGTACGTGGAGCGGAAGTATGGATGCGTGGTTCGCACCATGTCGTAATCACGCGGAACGCCCATGACGACATCGCACAGTCCGGCATTCAGCGTCTTGCGTATGAATCCGCGACCCTGGGGGAGCCACGCATATTCCACGGGCAGCCTGAGGTCGTGCGCCAGAAGCTCGGCGATCCTGTTCTCGAAGCCGTCACGGCGCGAGCTGGAGAACGGCATGTTGTTCGGATCCGCGCAGACGCGGAACGCGCGCGGCGCCGCAGCGGCCGGTTGGATCCGATGCACGGGACCTGGAAGCAACAGACCCGTGATTGCCATCAGTGCCGCTCCTCCAGGGATGCGCACGCGCATGTTCCGTCGCTCCGGCCCGTGAGGCTTACTGGACGGCGAACACGTGGAGCATCCCACCGGGCTTGGTCACGCTCGGCAGGTCCGGCACCGCGCCCACGGCGCCCAGCGCCGCCCAGGGATCATCGATGGACAGCTTGCCAGGCACGATCGCTCCCATCCAGCCGCCGACGCCCGAGTACACCGCGATGTACTGCTTGCCGTCGGAGCCCGTATACGTAATGGGATTCCCGACAATGCCCGACTCGAAGTGAGTCTTCCAGAGGACCTTTCCGGTCTTCGCGTCCACCGCCTTGAAATCGCCATCCAGCGTGCCGTAGAACACGACGCCGCCCGCCGTCACCAGCGTGCCGCTCCATACCGGGAACTTCTCCGTGATGCCCCACACCTTCTTCCCGGTGGCCGCATCCCACGCCAGGAATTCACCGCGCGCCCCGTCTCCACCAGGACCGGCGTACATCCGGACCGCCGCTCCAACGTAGGGCGTGCCGGAGATGTATCTGGCCTCGATGCCGCCGTAGTCCATGCACAGGTTGGTGGACGGCACATAGAACAGTTTTGTCTGCGGCGAAAAGGCAGCGGGCTGCTCGTCCTTCGCACCCGACGACGACGGGCAGACGTCCTTGGTCAGCCGGCCCTGATGCGTTGCCTTGTCCGCGTTCAACACGGGACGGCCGGTCTTGAGGTCCACCTTCGACGCCCAGTTCACCGTCTTGAATGGCTCCGCGACGAGCACTTCGCCGGTGGCGCGATCGATCGTGTACGCGAACCCGTTCCGGTCGAAGTGCACGAGTACCTTCCGCACCGTGCCGTTGATCGGCAGGTCGGCCAGGATGTTCTCGTTCACACCGTCATAGTCCCACTGGTCGTGCGGCGTCATCTGGTATGCCCAACGGGCCTCGCCCGTCTTTGGATCACGCGCCCAGATGGTGGTGGACCAGAGGTTGTCGCCCGGGCGCATGTCGGGATTCCAGACGCCGGGGTTCGAGGTACCAAAGTAGATGAGGTCGAGCTCCGGATCGTAGCTCACCCAGCCCCATGAGGCGGATCCGCCGATCTTCCATTGCTGGCCGCGCCAGCTCGTCGTGCCCAGATCCTTCCCCTGCATCCAGGAATAGAACGGCTTGAATCCCGGGCCGATCAGCACATCACGGTCGGGGCCGGTATTCCGTGCACGCCAGAGCACACGGCCGGTCTTGAGATCCAATGCCTGCGCCCACCCCCACACGGCCATCTCGCCGCCACTGTCGCCCACGATCACTCTCCCATTCACGATGAGCGGCGCCATGGTCATGGTCTCGCCCGTGTTGGGATCGCCGAGCTTCGTGCTCCAGACGAGCTTCCCGGTCGCGGCATCGACTGCCACCGTGTGATTGTCCAATGTGTTGAAGACGATCTTCCCATCGGCATACGAGGCGCCGCGGTTCACATCATCGCAGCACGCCTTGCCAAACGCTACCGGATTGACGGGTGGATCGTATTCCCACTTCTTCGCCGGTCCCGGCTTGCTCAGGTCGAACGCGATGAGCTTGTCGGGAAACGGCGTGACGATGTACATCGTCCCATTCACGACCAACGGCTGGCCTTCGTGGCCATCCTGGATTCCCGTGGTGTAGCTCCACAACTCCTTGAGTTGGCCAACATTCGCCGTCGTGATCTGGTCGAGCGGGCTGTAGCGCGTGTTGGCGTAGTCTTTCCCTGGCGACACCCACGTGCCCGCGCTGTCGCCGGGTGGCGCGGCAGCCGCGGCGCTCGCGCTGGAGGCGTGCGGCGCCGTGATGGCGAGCGTCGCTTGCGCCTGCGCCGCCGTTCCCCATGCCAATACGCCCACCAGTGCGCCAAGCGCGAGACCCGCTATGTCTGACAACCCGCGGCGCGCCTGTACGCCCTGTTTAACGGAACGTGCGTCGTGTCCTGCCTGGCGACGTGATCCTCGAACCGGCTCGCGCCGCGACATCATGGGCTGCATTGCATTCCTCCTTCGCGGAATTCAGAAGACGCGAAGCGTGACGCTGCTGAGTTGCCGACACTCCTCTGCGCGAAAGCGCCGCATTACACATGCCACGCGCTATGGTCTGGTCGTACCATGCGCCATGACGTTTCTCGCAGCACACTCCCACTGGATGGCGGTCGCGAAAGCCCGGAGCGGATCACCTCATGAGGTCGGCGCGAGCTGATCGAGGATCGGCGCGATGCGCCCCGCGATCATCGGCGACGCGACGTGGCCGTTCAGGTCGAACACCTCGATGTCATTGGCGCCACGCCGCAGCCATGCACCCGGCAGGTACAGGGTCTGTTGCGGTCCCACGTTCCAGTATCGTCCGAGGTTGACGCCGTTCACGAAGACGATCCCTCTGCTCCAGCCGCGCATGTCGAGAAAGGTGTCACCGGTACGCTCGAGCGTGAACGTGCCGCGATAGAGCGCCGGCACGCCGGCGGCATCGGTCGTCGAGCCGCGCACGTGCGACGGCGTATCGAACGGCAGGCGATACATCGACCATCCCGCGACACGCTCACCGTTGAGCGTCACCGGTTCGATGATGCCCTTGCGATTGTGCACGAGCTCGGCGCCGTAGTTGATGCGCCCCATGTTCTCGACGAGGATGTCGAGACGGCCGCCCGCCGGGATCGCCACCGATGTCGCGAACACGTTCGTGCGCCGGTCGAGCGTCGCGACACGACTGCCGTTCACGAACACTTCGCCGTAATCGCGCAGGCCGCTCACGTCGAGCGTCCCGCGCACCGCGCTGGCGAATCGGTGCCGGTAGAGCACGTACCCGCCGGACTGGTCCATGTCCTCGAACGACAGCGGCTGCGCCGACTGCACCGGCGTCACGTGCGCCACGAGATCGAACAGGCCGGCTGCGCGCGTGAGCCGCATCGCCGGCACGGCCACGACCGGAATGCGCGCCGGCACATCCGGAATGGCGTACGACACGTGGCGCCGGATCACGTCGCGCAGCGCAAAGTACTTCCGCGTCGGCCATCCGGCCTCCGACA
Organism: Gemmatimonadaceae bacterium; assembly: GCA_036393195.1. GTDB lineage: Bacteria > Gemmatimonadota > Gemmatimonadetes > Gemmatimonadales > Gemmatimonadaceae > JADGGM01. The sequence continues at coordinate 50,034 of DASVWN010000126.1, forward strand.
GCGGCGCATCGTAGTCGTAACTCGTCATGCTCGGCTCGATGGGCATCGACTTCGTATAGTTCGCTCCGGAAGTGAAGCCGAAATTCGTTCCGCCGTGGAACATGTACAGGTTGACGCTCGCGCCGTGCGCGAGCAGGCTGTCGTACGCCGGCAGAAAGCTGTCCACCGGCGTCAGTGGAAACGGCTCGGCCCAGTGCGTGAGCCATCCCGGATAGAACTCGGCCACCATGTACGGACCGGAATTGCGATTGAACGCGCCGGCGCGCGCGGCGAGCGTATCGAAGTTCGTCTCGCCATTCGCGGCCGCGAAGACACCGGCGATTCCGCCCTTCGCGAACGCCCAGTCGCCATCCGCAGTGAAGAGCGGGACATCGATCCCGGCGTCCACGAGCATGCGGCGCGTCGCTTCCTTGTAGGCCGAGTCCGCGCCGAAGGAGCCATACTCGTTCTCCACCTGCACCATGAGAATCGGGCCGCCGTGCGTCACGAGCAGGGGGCGCACCTGCTCGGACAGCGCTCGCACGTAGCGCCGCGCGGCGCTCAGATAGCGCGGGTCGTTGCCCCGCACCGTGACCGCCGGTGTCTTGAGCAGATACGCGGGCAAGCCGCCGAAGTCCCACTCCGCGCAGACGTACGGACCTGGGCGCAGGATCACCCACAGTCCTTCTTCCTGTGCGATGCGGATGAACGCCGCCAGATCGCGATTGCCCGTGTGAAAATCGAAGACGCCGGGGCGCACTTCGTGATAATTCCAGAAGACGTACGTGGCGACCGTGTTGAGCCCCATCGCTTTGGCCATTTTCAGCCGGTGGCGCCAGTACTCTCTGGGGATGCGCGCGTAGTGCAGCTCGCCGGAGATGATCTGGAACGGTTTGCCGTCGAGGAGAAACGCGCCGTTCGCGATGCGGAAATCGTGGTGCGTTCCGGTTTGTGCGGCAGTTGCGCCGGCGAGCGTGACGCAGCAGAGGACGAGGAGACTGACGCGGGCGAACAGTTGTCTCACGGTACGGTTGCGGCGTTCATGGGCGCTCGGTGCCCTCGTTGAGGATCGACAGATAGCGATCGTAGACAAATACCCGATCGCGCTGCTTGCCGGTGATCTCGCGCGCGATGCCGAAAGACACAAGTCCATCCATTGCGGCCCCGGCCGTCGGTGGTGTCAAGCCGGTCATCCTGCCAACCTCCGGGAGGGATGTGACTGGTTTCGTCCTGAGCGCATCGTGCACACGAAGCATCGAACCGGCCCGCCTGCCTGCTGGCAGAATTCTGGCCTTGTCCTCGCCGAACATGGTTCCCAGTCGTTGCGCCGCGGCGATTGCGCCGTCCGCGGTCTCATGCACGCCAGTGAGAAAGAAAGCAAGCCATCCTTCCCAGTCCCCGTCGGCGCGAGTTGCTTCGAGGAGGTGGTAGTACTCGTCGCGGTGCTGCTTGAAGTAGAGGCTGAGATATAGCAGGGGCTCGCGCAGAACGCCTGCGTGACACAGCAGGAAGGTAATGAGCAGACGTCCTATGCGACCATTTCCATCCAGAAAGGGATGGATCGTCTCGAACTGGACGTGGGCCAGGGCAGCACGCACCAGCACCGGCAGACCGTCGCTGCTGCCATGCAGGAAATCTTCGAGCGCGCCCATGCAGTTTGCGACCATGGCCGGTGGCGGCGGGACGAAGGCGGCATTCCCCGGTCGACTGCCGCCAATCCAGTTCTGGGAGCGCCGAAATTCTCCGGGCTCCTTGCCGCTGCCGCGTCCCCGGGAGAGGAGCACACCGTGGATTTCCCGGATCAGTCTATTCGATAGCGGAAAACCCGCACGCAGACGGCGCAACCCGTGGTTCAGGGCGGCAACGTGATTGGAAACTTCGACCACGTCGTCGAGTGGAACGCCCGGGACCTCGTCAAGCTCGAAGAGCAGTAGATCGGAAAGTGACGACTGCGTCCCCTCGATAAGCGAGGAGAGCACGGCTTCCTTGCGGACGTACGTGTACAGGAAAATCTCGATGTCGGGCAGGACGGTGGAGAGAGCGTCGAGACGCCCGAGCGAGAGGGTAGCCTGCTCGAGCTGCTGATGAAGCGATCCTGAAATGATCAGCGGTGGATTGGGCGGCAGGGGAGCTGGAATGAAGGCCCTGACTGCCTCACCACCAGCTTTGGTTACCACGTATCGGCCCGTCGATCCGCGCTTCATTTGCCTCCAAGGCGTGAAGAAACTCACTTGAATAGGCCGGATCGCTATTCAAGACAATGGCATCATGTTTTAATAGTGCTGAACGTATGCGTGAGCGCATCTGGCGCAAGCGCCAGGCAACAGGGCGCAACAGGGGCAGCCCATGGGCTGCCCCTGTCCCCCAACCTTTTCTGCCAGCCGGCTGTCCAAGCGCTATAAGTTCCGGCCTCTGCCCATATATCCGCAGCCCTCCGCGCGAAGCCCATGCCGATCTTCGTCCAGGAAATCGCCCAGGCCATCCGGTCCCTGCGCCGCAGCGTAGCCTTCAGCGTCGCGGCCATTCTGACGCTCGCGCTCGGGCTTGGCGCCACCACGGCCATCTTCAGCGTCGTACGGTCGGTGCTCCTCGCGCCCCTGCCATTTCCCGAGTCCGACCGTGTCGTCGTCCCGCAGTCAACTTCCACGACCACCGGCGGGAGCTGGTCCGTCACCTACGCGGACTTCATGGACTGGCGCGACCAGCACGTGTTCGGCCAGGTCGCCGTCTATCTGCCCACGCCGATGGATCTCACCGGTTCCGCCGAACCGGTGCGTGTGCAGGCCGCGGCTGTGAGTCCGCAATTCTTCGGCGCGCTGGCCGTGGCGCCGGCCCATGGGCGCGTGCTCCAGTCGTTCGACTTCCCCGCGGACGCTCCGTACGCGGTGGTGATCTCGGACCGGCTGTGGCGGACGCAATTCGGTGCGCGCCCGGACATCGTGGGCCAAACTGTGGAAATCAACGCGATCAAGCGCACCGTCGTCGGCATCCTCCCACGGACCGCGCGCTGGCCGATCGACGCCGATCTCTGGTACCCGTTGCGCTTCACGACCGAGCTCGATCCTGACCTGCAGCGCCGCGACAACTTCGTCTTCGAGGCGATCGCGCGACTCGCGCCGGGCGCGACGCTCGAGAGCACGCGCTCTGCCATGGCCGCGCTGGCGCACCGCGTCACGCTGGAACATCCGGACATCCGGGCTGACGTCACCACGGTGCCGGTACCGGTACTGCAGTGGATGCTCGGCCCCACCACGCCGCGGGCGCTCTGGATCCTGCTCGGCGCCGTGGGACTGCTGCTTCTCATTGCCTGCGTGAACGTCGCGAACCTGCAGCTCGCGCGCGCCGCTGCGCGCCGCCGCGAGCTGACGGTGCGGGCCGCGCTCGGCGCGAGTCGCTGGCGCCTCATCACGCAGAGTCTCATCGAGAGCGTAACGCTCGGCGTCGCGGGCGGCGCGCTGGGTGTAGTCATCGCGATCTGGATGGTCAAGGCGATCGTCGCCATCGCGCCGCAGGATGTGCCGCGCATCGAGACCGCTTCGCTCGACCTCGCGACGCTCGGCTTCGCGTTCGCGATCTCCATGGGCGTATCTGTGCTCTTCGGCCTCGCGCCGGCCGCCTACGCGGTGCGCGGCAGGGAGCATCTTGCCCTGGGCGACGGCGGCACGCGCACGAGCGTCGGACGCGGCGGCGCACGCACGCGGCGCGTACTCGTGACCGTGGAGCTCGCTCTGTCTGTGATGCTGCTGGTGGGCGCAGGGCTCGCGGTGCGCAGCATCACGCGGCTTCGCCAGGTGGACACCGGCTTCGACCCGCGCAACGTGCTCACCGCATCGATCTCGCTGCCCGGCATCCGCTACGACAGCAAGGCGAAGGTGATCAGCTTCATGTATCAGCTGCGCGACCGTCTGGCTCGTGCCCCGGGCATCGAGGCCGCCGGCATCGCCAGCGCGAGCCCGCTCGGCGGCGGCGGTTTCTATCTGGGACGGTCAATGGTGGCCGAGGGGCGCGAACCCTCGCCGGCGAATGAAGTGTCGGTGAACTGGAACGTCACCACGCCCGGCTACTTTGCGGCGCTCCGGATGCCGCTCCTGCGCGGCCGTGATTTCCGGGCGACGGATGACTCGGCCGCTCCGCCGGTGATGATCGTCAACGAGACGTTCGCGAAGCGCATGTTCGGCAGCCAGGATCCCGTTGGCCGTCGCGCGATGTCGTCGCGCGACGAGCGCGTGGAGCGCGAGATCATTGGCGTCGTGCGCGACGTGAAGTACTACGGCGCAGCGGATTCGAGTCGCGCGCTGGTGTGGGTGCCATACGCGCAGAACAACGCCTGGCGTCAGGGCATCATCACGGTGCGCGCGCGCGGCGGTGCGCTCAATGCACTGCCCATCGTGCGGCGCGAGCTCGGTGCGCTCGATGGGAGCATCGCGCTCGCCGACGTGTCCACGATGACCGAGGCCATGGCGCGCAGCATGGCCAGCAACCGGCTGATCGCGATCCTGCTGGGCGCATTCGCGGGTCTCGCCCTGCTGCTCGCCGCCATTGGCGTATTCGGCGTGCTGGCGTACGCCATCGCCCAGCGCACACGCGAACTGGGCGTCCGCATCGCGCTGGGCGCGCAGCGCTCCGATGTGCTGCGACTCGTGGCTCGGGAGACGGCACCCATGGTGGCCGCCGGCGTAGCGATGGGTCTTGTCGCGGCGTTCTGGCTCGCGCGGTTCGCGCGCTCGATGCTTTACGAAGTGCGACCCGACGATCCGGCGACATTCGTTGTGGTAGCCCTGACGCTCGCGCTCGTGGCTGCGGTCGCGGCGCTCGTGCCGGCGCGGCGGGCGGCGCGCGTCGACCCGGTGATCGCGATCCGGAACGAGTAGGGAGCAACAGAGTGCAACAGGGGCAGCCCATGGGGCTGCCCCATGGGCTGCCCCATGGGCTGCCCCTGTTGCATCCCCCCGCCGGCATTAGACTTGGCATTCCAGCCGCGAATGCCGCCTTGCCACCTTGACCGTCATGCCCACCGCCCTCCAGCCGCCCAGCGAAAGCGTCGTCGACCGGTTTCTGCGCTATGTGCGCATCGAGACACAGTCCCGTGAAGACCAGGACTCCGTACCCAGCACGCCCACGCAGTGGACGCTGGCGAATCTCCTTGCCGAGGAGCTGAAGCAGCTCGGCGCCCGCGACGTGCGCGTGAGCGAGCATTGCATGGTGTACGCGTCCATTCCCGCCACCGTCTCCGGGAGCGCGCACATTCCAACCGTGGGTTTTCTCGCGCACGTGGACACCTCGCCGGCGGTCACCGGCGCGAACGTGAATCCCATCGTCCACCGGAACTACCAGGGCGGCGACATCACGCTCCCGGCGGATGCCTCGCAGGTCATTACCGTCGCGCAGCACCCGGTGCTGAAGGACATGATCGGCGATGACATCATCACGACCGATGGCACCACGCTGCTCGGCTCGGACGACAAGGCCGGCGTCGCCGCGATCATGACGCTGGTGGACGTGCTCCTGCACAATCCGCAGATCTTGCACGGCCCGGTCCGCGTGGCGTTCACCGCCGACGAGGAAGTGGGCATCGGCATCGACAAGTTCGATATCGCGGCCTTCGGCGCCGACTTCGCGTACACCGTTGACGGCGACACGATGGGCGAGGTGAACGATGAGACATGGAGCGCCCGCTCGGCCACCGTCACGTTTCACGGGAAGAGCGCACACCCGGGCACGGCCAAGGGCGTGATGGTGAACTCGATGTATGCCATGGCCGACTTTCTGAGCCACATGCCGGGCGAGATGCTCCCCGAAACCACCGAAGGGCGCCAGGGATTCGTGCACCCGTACACCGGCGTGCTCGACATCGAGCATTCGAGTGTGAAGGTCCTGCTGCGCGACTTCGACGTGAGCGGCATCGAGGCACAGGAGCAACTGCTGCGCCGCCTCGCCGGCGAGTCTGAAGCGCGATTTCCCGGTGTCAGCGTGAGCGTGGACGTGGCGGAGAACTACCGCAACATGAAGGAAGTGCTCAGGGAGCATCCGGAGATCACGCAGTACGCGCTCGAGGCCGTGCGGCGTGCGGGGCTCGAGCCGTTCACGAAGCCCATTCGCGGCGGCACCGATGGCTCGAAGCTCACGTTCCGCGGACTCCCCTGCCCCAACATCTTCACCGGCGGCCACGAGTTTCACAGCAAGCTGGAATTCAATTCGCGCCGCGGGTTGGAAAAAGCAACGGAGACGCTGGTGCATCTCGTGCAGATCGTGGCCGAGTCGGCAGGTAACAGCGCATGAGCACTGATCTCGCGGCAAGCGAATCGCATGCGTTCTTCGGACACCCGCGCGGCCTCTCCACACTCTTCTTCACCGAGATGTGGGAGCGGTTCAGCTACTACGGGATGCGTGCGTTTCTCATCCTGTACATGGTGCACGTGCTCGGCTTCACCGATCAGCGGGCCGGTTCGCTGTACGGGACGTACACGGCGAGCGTGTGGGCGGCGGCCATCGTGGGTGGAATTATCGCCGACCGCTGGCTTGGCCAGTACAAGAGCGTGCTCATTGGCGGCATCATCATCGCGCTCGGCCACTTCACTCTCGCGTTCCATCCGCTGCCGTTCTTCTACACCGGCCTCGGACTGATCGTCATCGGCACCGGGCTGCTCAAGCCGAACGTGAGCGGCATCGTGGGCTCGCTGTACGAGACCAATGATGCGCGCCGCGACGCCGGGTTCTCGATCTTCTACATGGGTATCAACCTCGGCGCGGCGATCGGGCCGATCATCGCCGGCGGTCTCGCGCAGAAGGTCGATTGGCACCTCGGCTTCGCCTGCGCCGGCGTGGGGATGACGCTCGGACTCATCCAGTACGTTGCCGGCCGGAAGCACTTGCAGCCCGGCATCGATCGCCTCGAGCGGCAGCGGCGTGAAGCGAACGAGGCACGCGCGGCGGCGCACGCCGCGGAGAGCACTGCGAAGGAGGCAGGACGGGGCGCGACAGGAAGCACCGCGCTGGACGATCCACCCGCCGATCCCACCTTCGGCGGCTTCACGAGAGTCGAATGGAAGCGGCTCGCGGCCATGGCCGTCTTCTTCGTGTTCGCCGCCGTCTTCTGGGGCGCGTACGAACAGGCCGGGTCCACGCTCAACCTGTTCGCCGACCGCTACACCCGCACGTCGTTCGCGGGCGTCAGCTTTCCATCGAGCTGGTTCGCCAGTGTGCAGGCGATCTTCGTCATCGTGCTCGCACCCGCGTTTGCCTGGTTGTGGATACGTCTCGGGAAGCATGAGCCCTCGACGCCCACGAAGTTCGCCGCCGGGCTCTTCTTCATCGGGATGTCATTCGTGCTGCTGCTCATCCCCGCGTTCCACCTGCAGGACTCGCCGGGCATTCGCGTGAGTCCGTTCTGGCTCATCGGCTGCTATTTCATCCAGGAGCTCGGCGAGCTGTCGATTTCGCCGGTGGGGCTCTCGGTGTTCACCAAGCTCTCTCCGGTCAAGATCGTCGGCTTCATGCTCGGTGTCTGGTTCCTGGCCGACTCGCTGGGCAACAAGGTGGCGGGTTATGCGGCGGGATTCATCTCGTCGGCTCCGCTGCCGCAGTTGTTCGGCGTCGTGGCCGCGGTCTGTCTCGGATCATCGGTGGTCGCGTTCCTGATCATCAAGCCGGTGCGCCGGTTGATGGGCGGGGTGCACTGAGGGGCTGAACCGACGATGCGGGCTGCGGCGTCACGATGGTGTTGTGGCCCTGCATGATCAGCCATGGCGAAACCGTACGTTCATCTGGTCGATCGTATCGGGCACGTGCTTCAGGAAGGTGCTGTGCACCGCGCGCAGCTCCTTCAGTACCGCCTCGCAGTCCCATCGTGATGCCACCGGCAGCCTGAGCCGTCCGGCTCTCCCGCCGCCTCGCCAGCCTCCCTTGCGCACCCCACCCCGGGGAACTATCGTGCAGTCGTCTTAATTGACCAGTTAAATATGACGACTAAACCAGCTACTAAACGCAGGCGGACCACACGGAGCCCGCGACACACCGGCACCCCGCGCGCCGCCCCGGCCACCCCCCGCGACCGCGATACTGAAGGCCGCATCCTCGATGCCGCCCACGCCGTCTTCCTCCGCCACGGCACCGCCGGCGCCCGCATGCAGGAGATCGCCCGCGAAGCCGACGTCAATCAGGCGCTGCTCCACTACTACTTCCGCTCCAAGAAGAAGCTCGCCGAGGCCGTCTTCCGCCGCGTCGTCCGCGCCATCATTCCGCCGGTCCTCCACATCATGGGCTCCGATGCACCGCTCGAGGACAAGCTCCGCGACATCGTCCATCTCTACCTCGACAACCTCGTGCGCAGCCCCGCGTTCCCCGGGTACTT
>DASVWN010000127.1:0-11722 GCA_036393195.1 Gemmatimonadaceae bacterium
ATGCAGTGAAGAGCGGACAGGGGCGGCGGACACGTCGGAGGTTGTAGCTTGCAGGGGTGAACCACCGCGCTGGAATCCGTGTCCAACCTCACAACCCCGCACCCACTCCCCGCCATGCCCTCCCGTTCCGACGCTCTCGCCCTCATGCAGGAATTCACGCAGAGTGATTCGCTGCGCAAGCACATGCTCGCCGTCGAGGCAGCCATGCGCGCGTATGCCGTGAAATACGGCGAGGATCCCGAGCATTGGGGGCTGGCCGGTCTGCTGCACGACTTCGACTATGAGCGCTTCCCCAACGCCGCACATTCGCCCTCGGAGGAGCATCCGGCGGAAGGCGTGCGGATCCTGCGCCATCACGGATATCCGGACGACATTCTGGACGCGATACTGGGTCACGCATCGTACACGCTCACGCCGCGCACGACGCGCATGGCGCGCGCGCTCTTTGCCGTGGATGAGCTCACGGGGCTCGTGACCGCGACCGCGCTGGTGAAGCCCACGCGCAGTGTGCACGACGTGGAGGCACGCTCCGTCCGCAAGAAGATGAAGGACAAGGCGTTCGCGCGGGGCGTCAATCGCGAGGATGTCGTGCAGGGCGCGGCCGAGCTGGGGGAGGATCTCGACGCGCATATCCAGTTCGTGATCGAGGCCATGCAGGGCTCCTCCGTTGCGCTCGGGTTGGACGGCGCGAACTCCCGGCCGTGAGCACGATGTTCAACGTTCGCGGCACGTGCGGCGTATTTAATGTGAACGCACTCGGGGTTGCTCATGCTCGCTGCTCTCCCGCTGCATACCATCGTGTCAGAGCCGCAGCCGCCGGGTGAGGCTCAGGCTCGCGCACAGGAGCGCGAGCTGGTCCTGGCGGCGCAGCACGGCGATCGCGAAGCGTTCGCGGGGCTGGTCCGACTGCACGAACGGCGTGCGTACGCCGTTGCGCGGGCAATTACGGCGACCCATGAGGACGCCGAGGACGCTGTGCAGGATGGCTTTCTGCACGCGTTCCGGGCGCTGGACCGGTTCCGGCCGGAGCAGGCATTTGGCGCCTGGCTGCATCGGATCGTGGCCAATGCGGCGCTCGACATCGGGCGGCGGCGGAAGGTGCGGGACTCGGAAGCACTGACGGAAAGCGTCTCGCTTCCGTTTCGCGACCCGGCGGAGCAGGACGAATTGCGGCGGCGTCTGAGCGATGGGCTGGCGTTGCTTTCGCAACGCCAACGGGCGGTAATCGTATTACACGATGTAGAGGGATTCACGCATGGCGAGATCGCCGGCATGCTGGGTATACCGGAAGGGACGGCACGCAGCGATTTGCATCATGCCCGCGCCTCATTGCGGAAGCAGTTGAGCGAATTCAGGAGCCACCCATGACGTACGAACCGCGCATTGGCCCGGATGGCCGGGACGACGACCTCACGCGGACGCTGCGGCAGATCTACGCCGCGCCGGTGGAGGAGGGATACTGGAGCACGCTCGCGCAGCGGATCATGAGCCGCATCGCCGGCGCGGTGGAAGCGGAGTCCTGGTGGTCGCCGTTGGCGGACTGGGCGCGCGTCGGCATCGTCGCCGCGGCCGTGGCGGTGATCGTGGCGGGGCTGGCGCTCACGAAGAGCCGCGAGGCGGAAGCACGCCTGGCGTACGATACGATCATCGAAACGCCTCGCACGGCGCCGTTGCAGATCGCCACCGAGCACGGCTCGGGCTCGGTCCGCGATGCTACCCTGCGGTACGTGATCTCACCCTGATTGAGGGAATGACATGCAGCGCTCGAAAGTGCTCGCGCTGATTGCACTGCTCGGCATGCTGGTCGTGGGCGGCGCGGTCGGATTCAGCCTCGACCGGTTCGTGGGACGCGACGTCTGCTCGGGACCCGCGAGCCGCGTCAATCTGCGCCGCTATCTGGCGCAGGAGCTGGAGCTGACGGCGGCGCAACGGGCATCGGTGGACAGCATTCTCGACAAGCGTCACCGCGACATGAGTGCGGCGTTCGCGCCGGTGCGCCCCGCGCTCGATTCCATCCGCAATGCGGCACGCATGGAGATTTCCAAGGTGCTCACGGACCAGCAGCGCCCGCGCTTTCAGCAACTCATTGAAGAGTCCAAACGAGAGAACGCGGCAAACAGAAAATGAGACCGTTGCTATTCCTGTTCGCTCTGGCGCTGCCCGGCACACTGGCGGCACAGGGCGTGATTGATACGACTACGCATCCCATTGGGCTCGAGGAGGCCGTGACCCTCGCGCAGAAGAACGCGCCGGCCACGGTGCAGTCACGCGGCCAGGTCCGTGTCTCGCACGAGCAGGTGAGAGGCTCCTACGCGGCGTTCATCCCGAGCGTCGCGCTGAGCGCCGGTGCCTCGCGCCAGGGCGGCGACCGGTTCGACCCGAGCGGCCAGCTCGTCCCGTTCACCGGCAATTCATGGCAGTACAACCACGGGCTGTCGCTCAATCTGGACCTGTTCAACGGCGGCCAGCGACTCTTCTCGGTGCGCGCGAACCGGGCCACCGAGAACGCGGCGCTGGCGAATGATGTCGAGCAACGTTTTCAGGTCGCGCTGCAGGTGAAGCAGCAATACTACGCCGTGCTGGCGGCACGGGAGGCAGAGTCTGCGGCGGAGTCCCAGCTCAGTGAGGCGCAGGAGCAGCTCAAGACGTCCATCGCGAATCTGCGCGCCAGGATGGTGACCCGGTCGGACTCACTCCGTTCGGTGATCGCGGTCGGCAACGCGCAGCTCGCGATTCTCACGGCGAAGAACGACGTGACGGCAGCCAACGCGGCACTCACACGACTCGTGGCCACGCCATTCACCGTTACCGCGCTCCCCGAGGACACGCTCCAGCAGGCCATCGCACCCGTGGACAGCGCCACTCTCGCGCAACTGGCGCTCAACGGGCCGCTCGTGCAGCAGGCGCAGGCCTCGCAACTGGCGGCACATGCCTCCGCGAAGGCCGCGCGGGCGCCGTATCTGCCCACGCTCACCGCGAGCTTCAGCCTCACGGGCAGCGGGAGCAACGATTCCTTCACCGCGTTCGCGGACAGGTACGCGTATCAGAACAACCTGCGCTTCGGGCTCAGCTACCCGATCTTCAATCAGTTGCAGCGCGAACAGGGTATCGTGAACGCCGACGTGGCGGCACAGAATGCCGACGCGCAGCTGCGTGACGCGAAGCTCGGCGCCCAGCAGACGTTTGTGCAGACGCTCGCCGCCCTGCGCACGGCGCAGCAGCAGGTTGACATCCAGACCCTGTCGGTCGCGGCCGCCGAAGAAGACCTGCGCGTCCAGAAGCAGCGCTACAATCTGTCTGCTTCCACCATTCTCGATGTCCTCACATCGGAAACGGCGCTCGTGCAGGCGCGCGCCGCGCTCATTCAAGCCCGTTACAACGCACGCGTGGCCAAGGCGCAGCTCGAAGCGCTCATCGGCCGGGACCTCTAGGCCGCTTGCGATACCAGGAGAACTCCGTGAAACGATTGGTTGCGATCGCAGCCCTGGGCCTCGGCCTGGCGGCTTGCAACAAGAAGAAGGCCGACGCCTCCACCGCGATCCAGACGGCTCCGGTCACGCGTCAGGATATCACGATCGATGTGGAAGCCACCGGCGTCATCCAGCCCATCAACACCGTCCAGGTGCGCTCCAAGGCGTCAGGGCAGATCATGAAGCTGCCGGTCTCCATGGGATCGCAGGTCAAACCCGGCGATCTGCTCGCACAGATCGACCCGCGCCAGGTACAGAACAGCTACAATCAGGCGGTCGCGGCGCGTGCCGCGGCGGAGGCCAACCTCACCGTGACGAAGGCGCAGCTCGCTCGCGCGCAGGACCTCTCCAAGCAGGGCGTGATCACGGCGCCGGAACTGGAAACGGCGACGCTCAACTACGCCAACGCGCAATCGCAACTGGCCGCGGCCAGGACCAACCTCGAAAACGCGCGCATCGCGCTCGAGGACGCGACGATTCGTGCACCGATCGCGGGCACGGTCATTGAGAAGGACGTCTCGTCGGGACAGGTCATCGCATCCGCCGTCAACAACGCGGGCGGTGGCACGCTGCTCATGCAGATGGCGGACCTGAGCCAGGTGATGGACAGCGCGCTCGTGGGTGAGAGCGACATCGGCCACGTGCAGCCCGGACAGACCGCGTCCATCAAGGTGGATGCGTATCCCAACCGCACCTTTCACGGCACGGTGGAGAAGATCGCGCCGCAGGCCACGGTGCAGCAGAGTGTGACAATGTTCCCCGTGCTCATCCATCTGGACAATCAGGATCGGGCGCTCATGCCGGGCATGAACAGCGACGTCTCCATTCTCGTCTCGCACGAGACGAACGCGCTGGTCGTGTCCAACGACGCCGTCCGCCAGCCGCGTGACGCGGCCAACGTGGCCGAGGCGCTCAACCTGAACTCCGATGATGTGACCAAGTCGGTGCAGCAGCAGCTGACCACGCTGGGCGGTGGTCGCCAGCGCCCGGGCACGACGGAGGTGGCGCAGGCGGGAGCCATCGCGTCGCGCGGCACGGACAGCAATGGCTCCCGACCCGGGCGACAGGGTGGACAGAGCGCGCCGGGTGGCGCCGAGGGCGCGGCGGCGGGTGCGCCGCGCAGTCCGGGCAGTGGACCGCCGGCTGGCGGGCGCAGTGGTTTCAGTCGTGGCGCAGGCAACCGCGGCGGGTTCATGCGCGGACAGGGTCGTGGCGGCATGGGCGGGCCGGGAGGCGTCCCCGGACAGCACATGGGTCTCGTCTTCGTTGCGCAGAACGGGACGTTCGTGCCGCGGCTCGTTGTGCTCGGCATCGGCAACTACGATGTGACGGCAGTGATCTCCGGGCTCAAGGAAGGTGAACAGGTCGCGATCGTCACCACCGCCATGCTCATGCAGGCACAGCAGGAGCGGATGAAGCGCATCCAGGGCTTCATGTCACTTCCCGGCATGAATTCGAATCAGAATCAGAAGAGCAACAGCACCAGTTCCGGCGGCCGTCGTGGTGGAGGGGGCCGCGGAGGGTTCTAACCATGCTACTCGGTGAAACGCTGCTCGTTGCGCTGGCCGCGCTGCGGGCCAATAAACTCCGTTCGCTGCTCACGATGCTCGGCATCGTCATTGGCGTGGGCGCGGTGATTGCCGTGGTCGCGCTGGGCCGTGGGGCGCAGCAGGCCGTGAACGAACGCATCAGCAACCTCGGCACGACAATGCTCACGGTCGTGCCCGGACAGGTGTTCCAGGGTGGAGTGGCGTCGTCAACGGACCGCGCCCGACTCCAGGTATCGGACGCGACGGCGCTCGAGGAACAATCCTCCACGCTCGGAGCCGTTGAACCGGAGATGACGCGCCAGTTGCAGGTGCAGTTCCGCAACGCCAACACGTCCACGAACATCATTGGCACCACGCCGAACTATGCGGACGTCCGGAAGTACACGCTCGCCGCCGGGCGGATCTTCACGGAGGAGGATGATCAGGGGCGGCAGCGCTACGCCGTGCTGGGCATGACGACGGCGCAGAATCTCAACCCGGACAACCCGATCTCGCTGCTGGGACAGACCATCCGGATCAGCGGGACGCCGTTCCAGGTCATTGGCATCTTCCAGCCGAAGGGCGGCGCGTCGGGCTTCAATGACCCTGACGACCAGGTGATCATCCCGCTCGCGACCGCGCAATTCCGCGTGATGGACACGAAATACATCCGGTCCATCAACGTGCTGGCCACGAGCGAGGCGGCGATTCCGCAGACCATGGCGAACATCCAGCGCATTCTGCGGCGGGCGCATCGCCTCATGGGCGACCGCCCCGATGACTTCGAGATCCGCAACCAGTCGGACTTCCTGAATGCATCGCAGGCAACCACACAGGTCTTCGGGCTGCTGCTGGCCGGCATCGCCACGGTGAGTCTGCTGGTGGGCGGCATCGGCATCATGAACATCATGCTGGTGTCCGTCACCGAACGCACGCGCGAGATTGGCGTGCGCAAGGCACTTGGCGCGACGCGCATGAACGTGCTGCTGCAGTTCCTGATCGAGGCGGTGGTGCTCTGTCTGCTGGGCGGGCTGATCGGCGTGATCGTCGGCGCCGGCGGCGCAGCCGTCATGAAATACACGATGCACTGGAGCACGGACGTCTCCACGGCATCCATTATCCTGGCGTTCGTCTTCTCGGCGATCGTGGGAGTGATTTTCGGCGTCTGGCCGGCGCGGCGGGCGTCGTTGCTCGATCCGATCGTCGCGCTGCGATACGAGTAGTGAGCAGGAACGAACCAGCCCCGGACGGCGACGCCGTCCGGGGCTGGTTCGTTTCTGCTTTTCTGCTACGCTTCCTTTCTGCGCGACGACCAGTGTCCGTGGGAAGACGGCTCCGAGCGCCTGGTCAGATGATTGGTGTAGTACGCCACGATGCGTGTGCGCACCGAATCCTGCGTGTCACCCCTCGCGGCCTGAAAGGGGGCGTAGCGGTGCCCGTCGCCGGAGACGCCGAACCACCACCAGTCCGGCGAGCCGGGGCCGCGCACCGATTCCACGCGACAGGTATACGTGCGGCCATCGTTCTCGAACTCGAATGCCTTCGTCATGGTGTCTCCGCCTGTGTTGACCTGTAATCTAACCAAATGCACTGCCCGACGGTGGTGCGGCACACGCGTGCACGTCGCGCGCTGACCGGCTTCCGTTCATCGAGGCACAGTCTTCCCACTGGCGAGTGCAATCATGATCTACCCCTGGCTTGCGACGTTGGTTGTCGTTGGACACGCCCTGTTCGTGGCGTTTGTCCTGTTCGGCGGATTTCTCGTGCTTCGCTGGCCGCGTGTGGCGTGGGTGCACATCCCCTGCGCCGTCTGGGGTATGCTCGTCGAGTACGCGAACTGGATCTGTCCACTGACACCGCTCGAGGATTCGCTTCGTCAACGCGCCGCGGACGGCGGCTACTCCGGGGGATTTCTGCAGCACTACGTGCTGAAGATACTCTACCCCAACGGGTTGACCCGCGAGGTGCAGATCGTGCTCGGGACCATCGTCCTTTTTCTGACCGGCGCGGTCTACGCCGTCGCGATCACGCGGTGGAGGCGAACGAGGAACGGGCCGGCGCGGAACTGACCGGCGCCGAGGCTCCCCGGCGAAGCCGCCCGGGAGCTCACCATTACCCGTTCCCCGCCCTGTTGCCCCTCTCCTGCGCATTCGTCACATCGGTGCCGAGGCAGGTCTTGCGGGCTGAGCCAGCCCATCCGAGATTGGCGTCGCTGCCGGACCCTCTCCGCTCCACCGCCTGCCTGTCGTCTCCTCGCAACCCACCCCACCGTGAGACCTCACGCCAGATGGACGACGCCGCGCATCGCGCTCGGCGTTGCGCTCCTCATTCCCACGCCGCTCCTTGCGCAACGCGCATCGCTCGAGCGGCTCACGCACCAGGAGACACTCGCCAACGGCATGCACGTGATCGTCTTCGAGAATCACGCCGTGCCGCTCGCCACCGTCGAAGTGGTCGTGAAGACCGGCGCCATGACGCAGACCGAGGACGATCAGGGCGTGCCGCATCTCTTCGAGCACATGCTGTTCAAGGGGTACCACGGCCCGCTCAGTCGCTCGTGGGGTGAAGAGATGGGCGCAATACACGGCGGCTACAACGGCACCACGGCCGAGGAGGACGTGACATACTACGTCACGCTCCCATCGGAGAACACGGATGCCGGCGTGCGAGTGCTCGCGAATCTCGTGCGCGATCCCAACTTCGACAACGACGACCTGCAGAAGGAACGCTTCGTGGTCCTGGGTGAGATGCAGCGCGATTTGTCAGAGCCGCAGGAGCATCTCGATCTCGAAATGAACCGCCGCCTCTGGGGCGCCGGCTGGCCGCGCAAGAATCCGCTCGGCGACCAGCTCTCACTCATGGCGGTCACGCCGATCCAGCTCAAAAAGATCTTCGGCGAATGGTATGTTCCCAACAATTCGGCATTGATTGTTACCGGTGACGTGTCCGCTCCCGCGGTCTTCGCGATGGCCGAGAAGCGTTTCGGCGGCTGGAAGCAGGGTCCCGATCCCTTTGCGGCGGCACCCGTGCCACCCATGCCCGCGCTGGACAGCACGCGCGGCGTTGTCGTACCCGGGGACGTGAATGATGTGACGGTGCAGATCGAGTGGCAGGGTCCGAGCGTCCGCAAGGAACCCAACGCCACGTACGCGGCCGACGTGCTCTCCGGTCTGCTCGAAGACAAGGAGTCGCAATTCCAGCGCGAGCTCGTGGATGCGGGACTCTTTCACGCCGCGTCGCTGTCGTATCAGTCACTCGACCACACCGGACCCATCACGTTCTGGGGCACCACGACCACGGACAAATTGCCCGCGGCGCTCACGGTGCTGAACAGCGAGCTCGCGCGAATGGGCGGCGAAGACTACTTCAAGCCCTCGGATCTGCAGATCGCGGAGAAGCGCCGCGCGGTGCGCACCGCGTTCCAGTTCGAGGAGGGTGCCCAACTGGCGCATACCTTCGGCTACTGGTGGGCCGTCGCCGGATTGGACTACTACCTCGGCTACTCCGACAATCTCTCCACGCAGCGCGTGAAGGACGTGCGCGCCTTCGTGAATCAGTACATCACCGGGAAGCCGTACGTGATCGGAATCCTGACACCGGCAAAGGATGCGCAGGTGAGTGCCGCCACGCTGCAACAGTACATTCAGATGACGGAGGTCCAGTGAACGCCGTCCGTGGTGCCGCCCGCCGGCGGCTGATGCGCGTGGTGAGTGGCGCCGCCGCGATCGCGGGACTCGTTGCCTGCGCTACGTCGCATCCCGAGCAGAAGATGACCGTGACGTCCGCGGAGGGACACACGGTCCGATTCGACAGCGTGACGATCTCGTACATGGTGAACGGCGTGCAGGTCATTCAGCGCCCCAACTACGCGAATGACGTCGTCGCGGTGCATCTGTACCTGCTGGGCGGTACCCGGCAGCTTACGCCCGCCACGCAGGGGATCGAGGCGTTGCTGCTGCGCGCATCCGAATACGGTACGACGCACTATCCCGGCGGGGCCACGCGCGAGGCGTGGGGGCACACGGGGAGCGAGATCATCATTGATCCATCAGAAGACTGGACGGTGTACGGTTTCATGGGCATCCGGCAGGACTTCGATTCCTCATGGAACGTCTGGGCGGACCGCCTGATGCATCCCACGCTCAGCACGAGCGCAGTGTCGCTTGTGCGCGGCCGGATGGTCTCGGCGCTGCGCCGTTCGCGCGACGACCCCGACACGTACATCGACATGCTCGCGGACAGCATCACGTTCGCCGGCTATCCCTACGGACTGCAGCCTGCCGGCACGGAGCAGACGCTCGCCACGCTGGATTCTGCGGCGCTGTCCGCGTATTCGCGGTCGCAGATGGTGACGTCGCGGATGCTGCTGGTGGTGGTGGGCGCCGTGGACCGTGCGGCGGTCACGGCGGCGATAACACGGACACTGGCGTCGCTGCCGCATGGCACGTACGCGTGGACGCTCCCGTCCATGCCGCCGCGCGCGAAGACGAGCGTAACGTTCTTCCAGCGGCCCGTCGCGACCAACTATATCCTGGGCCTTTTCGAGGGGCCGCCCGCGTCGGCGGCGGAGCTGCAAGCCTTTCGCGTTGCGACGGAGTACCTGTCGGGCCGAATCAGCAGCGCGGTGCGCGAGGAGCATGGGCTGAGCTATGCCGCCGGCGCGCCGTTCACCGAGCTCGGGGTATCCACTGGAGGGATATACGTCACCACCACCCAACCCGAGCGCGTGCTGCCGCTCATCAAGGCGCAGATCGATTCCGTGCGCCAGATTCCCGTGGACCTGCTGGGGTTCAACGACTTCACCGACCAGTTCATCATGGACTACTACGGTGACAACATGACGGACGAGGCGCAGGCGGATTTTCTGGCTCGGGCGCAGCTTTACCGCGGCGACTATCACAAGGCCACCGAAGCCATGGATGAGGTGCGCTCGGTGAGTCTGCCCCGCATGCGCGCCGCGGCGGACCGCTATTTCCGCGACATTCACTTCGTGTATCTCGGCGACAGCACCCGCGTGGAGCGGTCGGCGTTCACAGCGTTCTAGGGAGAAGGTGCAGCGGGGCGTCACGGGGGCGGAGTCGATGGATTTTCCATCGACTCTGCCCCCGTGGCCGTTCGCCGTCGCCCTTCAAGCTCGAACGATCGCAGAGCCAGCCTTGCATTGGCCGCGCGCACGACGACATCGTTGATGCAGTGGCTCCGGTCGCCGCGCGAGCGACGAGAGCCTACCCTCTCACCTCACGCGTCGTGTCGCACCCAGTGCAGCTCGAGCCGCCGCCCCGGCGGAAGATCCAGGCAACCTTCACGGTGAACGGCGAGCCGTGCGAGGTGGCGTTCGCACCTCACAAGACGCTCCTCGAAGTGCTCCGCGAGGACATCGGGCTCACCGGCACGAAGCATGGCTGCGAGCTGGGCGAATGCGGCACCTGCACCGTGCTCGTGGACGGCGTGCCGATGCTCTCCTGTCTCGCGCTCGCGCAGGCGTACGCCGGGCATGGCATCCAGACTGTTGAAGGCATGGCGCAAGGCGGCACGCTGCACCCGCTGCAGCGAGCCTTCGCGGAGCTCGGTGCTGCGCAGTGCGGCTACTGCACGCCGGGCTTCCTCCTCGTGGCGCAGGCGCTGCTCGACGCCAACGCGCACCCCACGCGCGAGGAGATCCGGGATGCGCTGAGCGGCAATCTCTGTCGCTGCACGGGGTATCTGAAGATCTACGAAGCCATCGAACAGGTGGCACGCGAACATGGGGATGCAAGCCGGGGCGCGGATGACTGATGTGCTGTCGCCCGCAACCCGCTCACCGCGGTCATCCGTGGTTGGCACGCCGCGGACGAAGGTCGACGCCGCTGTCAAGGTCTCCGGTGAACTGCGGTTCGCGGACGATCTCTCGCTGCCGCGCATGCTGCACTGCAAGCTGCTGCGTTCGCCGCTCCCGCACGCACAGATCGTCCGCATCGACACGAGTCGCGCCAGGCATCATCCGGGCGTCGTGGCCGTGCTCACCGGGCGCGACCTCCCGATTCCCTTCGGCATTCTCCCCATTTCGCAGGACGAGCACGCGCTCTGCCAGGACCGCGTGCGCTTCGTGGGCGACCCGGTAGCCGCCGTCGCCGCGCTGGATGAAGACACGGCACTGGAAGCCTGCGAACTGATCGACGTCGAGTACGCGCCGATAACCGCCATCGAGTCCATCGAGCAGGCCATTCACACGCGCGAGCCGCGCATTCACGACTACGCCGACGATGGCAACATCCACAAGGTGATCGCGCTCGACTTTGGCGGCGTGGACGAGGCCATGGCGCAGGCCGATCTCGTGCGCGAGGACATGTTCTTCTACGAGGGTAACACGCACCTGCCCATGGAGCAGCACGCGGCGCTCGCGCACTGGGCGCCCGAAGGCAAGATCACGCTCTGGTCGAGTACGCAGACGCCGCACTACGTGCATCGTGCGCTGGCGAAGGTGCTCGAGATGCCGCCGGCGCACGTGCGCGTGATCGCCACGCCGAACGGCGGTGCGTTCGGCGGCAAGTCCGACCCGTTCGGCCACGAGATCGTCGTCGCCGCACTCGCGCGGCGCACCGGGCGCCCAGTGAAGATCTGCCTCACGCGCGAGGAGGTCTTCTACTGTCACCGCGGCCGTCACCCCGCGCTCATGTGGATTCGCACCGGCGTGAAGCGCGATGGCTCCATCGTCGCCATGGACTTCAAGTCGTTTCTCGACGG
>DASVWN010000128.1:0-17363 GCA_036393195.1 Gemmatimonadaceae bacterium
CGGCCGGTTCGCCACGTCGGACCTGAACGATCTGTATCGCCGAGTCATCAACCGCAACAACCGGCTGCAGAAGCTGATTCTGCACCGGGCGCCGGAGGTCATTCTCCGGAACGAAAAGCGCATGCTCCAGGAGGCGGTGGACGCGCTGTTCGACAACGGCCGCCGCTCCAAGGCCATTCGCGGCCGCGGCAAGCGTCCGCTGAAGTCGCTCTCGGACATGCTGAAGGGCAAGCAGGGCCGCTTCCGGCAGAACCTGCTCGGCAAGCGCGTGGACTACTCGGGCCGCTCGGTGATCGTGGTGGGTCCGGAGCTCAAGCTGCACCAGTGCGGGCTGCCCAAGGCCATGGCCTTGGAGCTGTTCAAGCCGTTCATCATCCACAAGCTCGTGGACAAGGGGATTGCCGAGACGGTCAAGCGGGCCAAGAAGATCGTGGAGCGGGAGAGCCCCGAGGTCTTCGAGATCCTGGAAGAGATCATCCGCGATCACCCGGTGCTCCTGAACCGCGCGCCGACCTTGCACCGGCTGGGCATCCAGGCGTTCGAGCCGGTGCTCGTGGAGGGCAAGGCCATCCGCATTCACCCGCTCGTGTGCGCGGCGTTCAACGCGGACTTCGACGGCGACCAGATGGCGGTGCACGTGCCGCTGTCGTTCGAGGCGCAGCTCGAGTCGCGGCTCCTCATGCTGTCGTCGAACAACATTCTCAAGCCCTCGGACGGACGCCCGGTGGCGGAGCCGAGCCAGGACATCGTGCTCGGCTGCTACTTCCTCACCAAGGGGCCGCGTGCGCTGGAGCAGCAGCTCGCCAGTGCGCCGTATTTCGCCACGCTCGCGGAGGTGGAGATGGCGCACGCGCTGGGCAAGGTGACGTACCACAGTGCCTGTCACTTCCTGGTGGATGGCACCGGGGCGGCCGGCAAGTGGGTGGGGACCACGGTGGGGCGGGTGCTGTTCAACAGCATCGTGCCGCCGGCGCTGGGCTATCAGAACCGGGACATGAAGAAGAAGGCGCTCTCCGAGCTGGTCTTCGATGCGTACCGCACGCAGGGGCTCGCGGCCACGGTGCAGTTCCTCGACCGGCTCAAGGAGTTCGGTTTCCGGAACGCCACCATGGGCGGCGTCTCCATTGGCATCGAGGACCTGGAGATCCCGTCGGAGAAGGCCACGCTGCTGCAGGAAGCGGAGGCGCGGGTGGATCGCTTCACCCGTGCGTATCAGACGGGCAACATCACGAACGGCGAGCGCTACAACAAGGTGATCGACACCTGGACGCACGCCAACAACGACGTCGCGGATGAGATGGTGAAGGCCATGCGCGAGTCGAAGAACGGGCTCAACCCGGTGTTCATGATGTTCGACTCGGGCTCACGCGGCTCACGCGACCAGATCCGCCAGCTGGCGGGGATGCGCGGCCTCATGGCCAAGCCGCAGAAGAAGCTCACCGGCGGCATCGGCGAGATCATCGAGAGCCCGATCAAGTCGAACTTCCGCGAAGGGCTTTCGGTGCTGGAGTACTTCATCTCCACGCACGGCGCGCGCAAGGGCCTGGCCGACACGGCGCTCAAGACGGCCGATGCCGGCTACCTGACGCGCCGCCTCGTGGACGTCGCGCAGGACATGACGATCACCGAGGAGGACTGCGGCACGATCCTGGGCCTCGAGGTGGGCGCGCTGAAGGAAGGCGAGGACATCATCGAGCCGCTGTCGGAGCGCATCGTCGGGTGCGTGG
Organism: Gemmatimonadaceae bacterium; assembly: GCA_036393195.1. Lineage (GTDB taxonomy): Bacteria > Gemmatimonadota > Gemmatimonadetes > Gemmatimonadales > Gemmatimonadaceae > JADGGM01. The sequence continues at coordinate 1,728 of DASVWN010000128.1, forward strand.
CGGCGGAAGACGTGGAGGATCCGCACGAGGTGGATGAGGCCGGGCGGCGGACGCTCCTCGTGGAGGCGGGCCAGCTCATTGACGAGGAAGCCGCGCGCGCGATCGAGGATGCGGGCATCGAGACGGTCCGCATTCGGTCCGTGCTCACCTGCGAGGCCAAGCGCGGGCTGTGCCGCATGTGCTACGGCCGCAACCTGGCCACCATGCAGATGGTGGATCTGGGCGAGGCGGTGGGCATTCTGGCGGCGCAGTCCATTGGCGAGCCGGGGACGCAGCTCACGCTGCGGACGTTCCACATTGGTGGCACGGCGGCGCGCATCGCGGAGCAGACGGCGCGCAAGTCGAAGGTGGCGGGCGTGGCGGAATTCGGCGACCGGCTGGTGTACGTCACCAATCCGGAGGGGCAGAAGATTGTCACGTCGTACGAGGGCGAAATCATCATTCGCGCCTCATCCGACGCCAACGCGGCGGTGGTCTCGCGCTTCCAGGTGCCGCTCGGCGCCTTCCTGATGGTCGAGGATGGCGCGGCGGTCCACAAGGATGCCGTGGTGTTCACGTGGGATCCGTATACCAATCCGATCATTGCGGATGTGGATGGCACCATCCACTTCGAGGACATCGTGGAAGGCGAGACGGTGGCCGAGGAGCTGGACGAGCTGACGGGGTTGCGCCAGCGTGTGGTGATCGAGGACCGGGAGAAGAAGCTCCACCCGCATATCGAGATCATGCAGGAGAAGAGCGGCAAGGAGCGGCGCATTCGTGACTTCGTGATTCCGGTGGGCGCGCAGCTCACCGTGGATGACGGCGACCGGGTGGCGGCCGGCACCATTCTCGCGAAGATCAGCCGCGAGGCGTACAAGACGCGCGACATCACGGGCGGTCTGCCGCGGGTCGCTGAGCTGTTCGAAGCGCGGCGGCCGAAGGATCCCGCCACGATTTCCGAGATTGACGGCGTGGTGAAGTTCGGCGACATCAAGCGCGGCAAGCGCGAGATCAACGTGCATCCGCTGCGGCTGATGGACGACGGCAGCACCGTCATCGATGATTCGCAGCCGGCGCAGTTGTACGAGGTGCCCGCGGGCAAGCACCTGCGCGTGCACGAGGGCGATCGCGTGCGCGCCGGCGACCGGCTGTCGGAAGGGCCGGTGAACCCGCACGACATTCTGCGGATCAAGGGCCCGCGCGCGGTGCAGGAGTATCTGCTGAACGAAGTGCAGGAGGTCTACCGCCTGCAGGGCGTGAAGATCAACGACAAGCACATTGGCGTGATCGTCAAGCAGATGCTGCAGAAGGTGCGCATCCTGGACCCGGGGGACACGGAAATGCTCGAAGGCGAGCACGTGGACAAGGGTGTGTTCCGCGATGTGAACGAGGGGGCCATGCAGGAAGGCTCGCAGCCGGCCACGTCCGAGCCGCTGCTGCTCGGCATCACGAAGGCGAGTCTCACGACGCAGTCGTTCATTTCGGCGGCGAGCTTCCAGGAGACCACGCGCGTGCTCACGGACGCGGCGATTCGCGGTGCCAAGGATGACCTCCTGGGTCTCAAGGAGAACATCATCATTGGCCACCTGATCCCGGCCGGGACGGGGCAGTATCGCTATTCGGACGTCGAGATCGAAGGCGTGGAAGTTCCCACGCCGCCGGAGGAGCCGATCCTGCCGCCGGCCGAGCAGCCGTTCGCGCACATCCTGGCCGGCGCGGACGACGAGGAACAACTGCCGAGTCCCTGAGCTTGCGTCACCCCATGCTGGTGGTCCCGCTCCGATAGCTGCGGAGCGCGGACACCGGCGGCGGGCGACTGGAGCGGCGCACCAATATTCGTTATCATTCCAGACTATGCCAACGATCAATCAGCTTGTCCGGCGCAGTCGCCAGGACGTGGAAAAGAAGGAGAAGGCGCCGGCGCTGAAGGGGAACCCCCAGAAGCGCGGGGTCTGCACGCGGGTCTACACCACTACACCCAAGAAGCCGAATTCCGCGCTGCGCAAGGTCGCGCGCGTGCGGTTGACGAACGGGTTCGAGGTGTCGGCCTATATCCCCGGTGAGGGACACAACCTGCAGGAACACTCCATTGTGCTCATTCGCGGCGGTCGCGTGAAGGACCTGCCGGGAGTGCGCTATCACATCGTTCGCGGATCGCTCGATGCATCCGGCGTCAATGGACGCAACAAGAGCCGGTCGAAGTACGGAACGAAGAAGCCCAAGGGCGCCACCGCCGGAGGAAGGAAGTGAGCCGTCGTCAGAAATCCGTCAAGCGTCCGGTTCTGCCGGATGCGCGCTACGACAGCCAGACCGTGTCCAAGTTCATCAACACGTTGATGCTCGAGGGCAAGAAGTCCACCGCGGAGCACATTTTCTACGGTGCCATGGACCTCGTGGAATCACGCACCGGGCAGCCTGGGGTGAACGTCTTCAAGGCGGCGCTTCAGAATCTCAAGCCGGTGGTCGAGGTCAAGAGCCGCCGCGTGGGCGGCGCGACGTACCAGGTGCCGGTGGAGGTGCGTCCCGAACGACGCACGGCGCTGGCCATGCGCTGGCTCATGAGCTACTCGCGTGCCCGCACGGAGAAATCCATGGCGGAGAAGCTTGCGGCGGAAGTGATTGCGGCGTCCAAGGGAGAAGGGAACGCCGTGAAGAAGAAGGATGACACGCACAAGATGGCAGAAGCGAACAAGGCCTTCGCACACTATCGCTGGTAGCGTTGTGCCGCCGCAGGATGACGTTGGCCCCGCCCGGAGCAGGCAGCCCGGGCGGGGCCAACGTCGCATTCCGGCGGTGTGTGAACGCCTGACGGGCCATGGCTATGGGCGGTCCGGCCCGAATGTCTTACATTGCGCACAATCATCTTCCAACCGGGCGTCCGATTCGGAACAGGCTGACGGGACAGGGAGATGGGTCGCTTCGTTCCATCCATGATGCTCCGCGTTCACTCCTGCCCATGCCGCCGGTAAGCGCTTCGCCCACCAGGTCGGCGTTTCGCCGGTACGCCGGCCCAAGCGCCTTGCTGCTGTCGGCGGCGGTGCTTGGCCTGCTCGCCGGCTGGGCCGCGCAGCGACGCGCGGAGCGTTTGCAGGAAGACACGCGCTTGCAGTGGGAGGACCGGCTTGTCGCGAGTGCATCCGCCACGAGCATGGGAGCACAGTCGTGGTTGCGGGAGCGGCAGCGCGACGCGAAGGTCGCGGCACGCGAAGCGGCGCACGTGCTGGCGCTGCAAAAGATCGGCGGGCTCGGGAGCCCAGAGACCTTTCTCATGGCGCGGGCTCGACTCGACACACTGCTCACATTGATGACGGCGGAGTACCGCTACTCCGCTGCATGGGTGCTGGACAAACAGGGGCGCGTGATCTCCGCATCCCGGAATGCGCCGCCGCTCTCGGTCTCGGACTCCGCAGGCGCCCTCTCGGCGTCCCGATCGTCCACCGGGCTGACGCTCGGGCCCTACCCGGCAGATTCGGGCCAGTTGCGGATCGCGACAATCGAGCCCGTTCCAGGACAGCCGGCGGGCCAGAGTGCGGGCGCGGTGGTCATGCAGTACGATCCGCGCGAGCAGCTCATCCCTGTCGCCCTGGGACCCAAGCTCATCGTGGCGGGCGCGCGAGTCGATATCGTCATGCCTGTGCAGGACAGTCTGTTCGTCGTGGAGCGCCGACTCGAGCGTGGCAACTCGGAGGTCATGACGGAGAAATGGACGCACGCGCCGTTTCCGCCGGAATTCGCCCTTCGGTCGCGCGACACCGTCGGCGCGTTCGTCAACGAACATGGCGCGAAGATTCTCGCCGGGTCACGGCGGGTGCGCGGCACGGACTGGCGGGTGGTCCGCAGCATCGATGCAAGTGTGGCCTACGCGGAAGTGCGCGGCCAGCTGCGCCGTGATGCGCTCGCCGCTCTCGCCGTCTTCGCGCTCGCGGTCGTGGCGTCCACCGGATTCGGCTACGCGGCCCGCTCGCTCCGCATACGGACGCTGGCGGAATCCGAGGCGCGCTACCGGCTGCTGGCGGAGCATGCCACGGATCTCATTGCGCGGCACTCCACGGACGGTCGCTATCAATACGTATCGCCGTCCATCGCGTTGCTCACCGGCTACGAACCGCGCGACCTGATCGGGCGGAATCCATTCGAGTTCATCCATCCGGATGACATTGAACTCGTGCGCGACGCGCATCGCGACATGCTCATGGGCATTCGGCGCGGGAGCACACGCTTTCGCCTGCGGCACAAGAATGGCAACTACGTCTGGGTGGACACCCGGGGCCGCGCGGTCGTGGGTGACGATGGCACGGTGGGCGAGTTCGTGACCGTCTCACGCGACGTGTCGGATCGCAAGGCGTCCGAGGACGTGCTGCGCCGCCAGGCCCTGCTCTTCGAAAACCTCTACGATGGCGTCATCCTGATGGATGAAGGCGGCTTCATCGTGGACTGGAATCCGGCGGCCGAACGCATTTTCGGCTATACGCGTGATGACATGATCGGCCGGAGCCCGGGCATGCTGCAGCATCCGGACGAACGGCCGTATCTGGAGTCGGAGATCTTCGAGCGCGTGATCCTCGACGGACGGTGGCAGGGAGAGTTCCGCTTTCAGCGCAAGGACGGCGACGGCGGGACGGTGGAGGAGGTAGTGGTTCGGCTGCATGATTCCGCAGGCCGGTTCGCCGGCATGCTTGGCGTCAATCGGGACATTACGCGTCGCCGGCAGATGGAGTCCGCGCTGCAGGAAAGTGAGGAGCGGCTCCGCCAGGCACAGAAGATGGAGGCTGTGGGACGTCTGGCGGGTGGCATCGCGCATGACTTCAACAACCTGCTCACGGCGATCACGAGCAATGCGGAATTCGCGCTGGCGGGGCTGGCCCGTGGCACGCCGCAGCATGCGGAGGTGGAGGAAATCCGACGGGCGGCGGAGCGCGCGGCTGCGCTCACGCGACAACTGCTCGCGTTCAGCCGTCGTCAGGTCATGCAACCCAAGGTGCTTGACCTGAACACGGTCATCGCGGATGCCGAGCGGATGTTCCGCCGCCTCATCGGCGAACACATCGAGCTGATCACGATACTCGATCCCACGATCGCCATGGTGACCGCGGACCCGGGGCAGCTCGAGCAGGTTCTGCTGAACCTCGTCGTCAACGCGCGCGATGCGATGCCGAATGGTGGAACGCTGAGCATTGACACGGCGCTGGTGATCGTGGATGAGGCGCTTGCCCAACGGTTCCCCGGTCTGCACGTGGGACCGTTCGTGCGCCTGCGCGTGCGCGATACGGGCATCGGCATGGCGGAGGACATGCGGCAGCGCATCTTCGAGCCGTTCTTCACGAGCAAGGAGACGGGGAAGGGAACGGGACTGGGGCTGTCCACGGCGTATGGCATCGTGCGGCAGTCGCACGGTCACATCTACGTGGACAGCGTTCCGGGGTTCGGGACCGTATTCACCTTGTACCTCCCAAGCACGCCGCGTGTGGAGGAGGTGGAGCAGATCGAACCCGTCGCGCCACGGCCTCGCGCCATTGGCAGCGGAACGGTGCTGCTTGCCGAGGATGAGGATGCGGTGCGCATGCCGGTGCGGCGAATCCTGGAACGTCACGGCTATTCAGTCCTCGAGGCCCATCACGGCGCGGAAGCGCTCCGGCTCTATGACCAGGCGGCTGGCCATGTGGATCTGGTCGTGACCGATGTCGTGATGCCGGAGATGGGCGGACAGGAGCTGGTGGAGCGCATCCGTGCGCGGCATGGAGAGCTCAAGGTGCTGTTCATGTCCGGCTACACCGAGGACGCCATCGCGACGCACGGCGTGCTCGCTCAGGGCGCGGCGTTCATCGAGAAACCCTTCACCATCGAGAAGTTCGTGCAGGCAGTGCGTGATCTCCTCGATGACGTCGCGACGGTTCAGAGTTGATCTTGCCGCATCCCGGCAGCGAGCCCATCATTGTTGTGCCCGTCCATCCATGCATCGCTGGAGCGTGAATGCTGCCCCAAGTGAATCCGAGGGTCATCTTCAAGGAGCAATCCGACGGCGCCGTACTCTTCTCGATGGACGACGAAGTGTATTACGGTCTGAACGAAGTGGGCGCGGAGATCTGGGCGTTGCTCCCACCGGTCTCCAATACGGTGGAGGAGATCCGCGATGCCCTCGCGGCGCGTTATCCCGAGGTGGATCCGGCCGTCATCCATGCGGATGTGACGCAACTCATTGCCGATCTCGTTTCGCACGGGCTCCTCATACCGCGTGATGCCGGACACCCCAATGCGCGCGACGCGCCGAATCCTTCAGAGGCTGGTGACGCTGGGCCCTCGCGACTGGGCTGAGCTGTTCCAGGCCCAGGGTGCCCTCATCTGGGCACAGGTGCTCGTCTGGACGCGTCCCACCGGCCGGCTCGTCTCGAGCGATCAGTCTCCCGCGGCTTCCCTTGCGCCTGACACGAGGTCGCCGGCTGCCGGGTCGGCCGCCGGGTCGGCCGACGCGCCGGCGATGGATCCGCGTGCGCTCCGCCTCGCCCTCGCCGTGGGCCGCGCCGCCGAGAATGGGATCTTCCGGCCGCTCTGTCTGGTGCAGGCCGTGGCGCTCCACCGGATGCTCGAACACCGTGGCATCGCGGGCAGTCGCATCCGCATCGGGGTTCGCATGCGCCAGGGCCGCTTTGCCGCGCACGCATGGGTGGAGTATCACGGGCAGGTGCTGGGTGATCCCGCGGAGATCGCGCGCGGCTTTGACGACCTTACCGGAGTCCGGCTGCTGGACGCTCCGTGAGCGCGATCCTTGGTGTCTTTACCGGCGCCGCCGCGTGTCCCGCTGAAGCCACTCTGGCGGCCATGCAGCACGCCATGCGACGGCGTGGGGCGGATGTCGCGGACCTCTGGCGCGGCGATCACGCGGCGCTTGGCGTGTCGCGCTTCCGCTGGGAGCAGCCCGGTGCGCCGGCAGACTCGAGCCTGGTGCTGGCGGACGACGAGCTCGTGGTCGCCGCGGACGCCGCGCTGTACTATCGCGACGACCTGCGGCGCCGGCTCGGTGAGCAGCGCGTTCCGGTGCGTGGCGCGAGCGCGAGCCACCTGGTGGCCGCCGCGTATCGGGCCTGGGGCCCCAGCGCCGCCGCGCATCTCGAAGGGGACTTCGCGTTCATCATATGGGATCGCATACATCAGCGCGTGTGCGCGGCACGCGATTTCGGCGGGAAGCGGACGCTGTTCCACGCGCAGGTTGGCGAGGTGCTCATCGTCGCGTCCACGATCGCCGGGGTGCTGGCATACCCGGGCTGTCCGGCTGCGTTGGACCTGGATGAAATCGGCGCCACGGCGGCCGGGCTCTTCGGCGCGCCGTGCGCCACCTGCCGTAGCGCGATCAAGCGGCTCCCGGCGGGGAACACGCTTGGCGCCGCCGCCGGAGAGGCCGTGCGCGTGGCGCCGCACTGGAGCCCGCCGCCGGTGCAGGAGGATTCCTCCCTCTCCTTCGACGATGCCGCGGTCGAGTTGCGCCGGCTGCTCGAGTGCGCCGTGGGCGAGCGGCTGGATCCCGATTCGCCCACGAGCATCTGGCTGAGTGGAGGATGGGACTCCCCTGCCGTGTTCGGCGCGGGGCAGGAGGTGCTGCGCGCGCGGCGCCACGCGGGCGCGCTGCTGCCGGTGTCCATGAGCTACCCGCCGGGCGATCCGGGACGGGAGGACGAGCTGATCACTGCGGTGGCCGGCGCGTGGCACGTGCCGGTGCAGTGGATGGACATTGCGGATGTGCCGCTCTTTCACGAGCCGTTCACGCGCGCGGCAGAGCGGGATGAGCCCTTCGCGCACGCCTTCGAAATGTGGCTGCGCGCGCTGGCGCGCGGCAGCCGCGCCGTGGGATCACATGTCGCGCTCGACGGGATGGGCGGCGACCAGCTCTTTCAGGTGTCGGACGTGTATCTCGCCGATCTCGTGCGTGGCTTTCGCTGGCTGGAGCTGGCGCGCGAAGCGCGCGCCAGGCGGCTTGACGCGCGCGCGACCCGCCGTCTGCTTCGCCAGGTCGTGCAGCCGTTGGTGTCGGGCCTGTCGGGCGCGCCGCTGGTCAGGAGCCGTGGCGGTCGCGGGCTCAGCAATTATCTGGATCCGGTGGTGCCCGGATGGATGCGCGAGGACTTTCTCCGCATGCGCGGACTGCTCGATCGAGAGCATGTCTCCATTCCGATGCGCGGGCGCCGCAATTCTGCTGCGTACGAGACGCACTGGTATCTCTCGCACCCGTACTTTCCCCGCGTGTTCGGGTGCGTGGCCGCGATCGCGCTCGAGGAAGGTGTGGAGCTCCGCTCGCCTCTCTACGACCGGCGCATCATCGAATTCGCGGTGCGCCGGCCACGCCGCGAGCGCGCCTCGCGCCGTGGTACTAAGCTCTTGCTGCGGCACGCCGTACGCGATCTGGTTCCGGCGCCGGTGCTGGCGCCGCGAGCGCGGCGCACCGGCATCACCAGCGCGTACTTTGCGCGGTCACTGCGCTCGGAGGCCGGCCCGATCGTCGAGCGGGCGCTCTCAGGGTCCGCACTCGCAGCCGCTGGAATGATCGATGCAGAACGATTCCGCGCAGCGTGGCGCAGCTATCTCGGCCCGGATGGCGAGGAGCCCAGCGGTAATTTTTTTTCCACACTGCAGGCTGAGCTCTGGTTGCGAGCCCATACATCGTCCAGCGTGGATGAGAGCGGCCGCCAGATTCAGCCGGAGGCCGGAACCGAGTAGGATATTGCACCGGCCTACGGGAGCGTTATCTTGTACGGCCACGGGGGCCGGAACAGTGCCGGGCGGCTTGCCCGGCGCCACTCGAGATCAGGGAGGGGTCGCGTGTATCAGAAGCCGAAGGTGGAGCGCTACGGGACGTTCCGCGAACTCACCCAGGTAGGATTCAACGGGACGAGCGACGGATACACCGTCAGCGGGATCGGGAACGAGACGTGCTCCTCGATCACTGCGCCCGGTTGCCGCACGGGGTCGTGAGCTTCACGGCGGGAGGCCGTCGGCGAGACCGACAGCCTCCCGCCTCGCATTAATGGATGCCTGATTACGCCGCCTTTGGCGGCTGTCTCCGCTCCGAGCTGATTTTTCCCGAGCTGCGCGAGCGAACCGGTTGCGCGATTGACTGGACGTTGCGCACCACCCCCGCCGCCGCGCCACTCATCGCCGTCCAACGGCTGGGCGAATCCGAGATTGCGCCCGGTTGCCGCGTGCGCCTGTATCGCCACGCGCACGGCTATCGTCTCGAGTACGATGACACCGGTTGCTACGATGTGTCGGCCGACGGGCGCGAGATCGTCTGGTCGAGCGGCTCCAGCGCACTTCCGGCGGTCGTTCGATCGGACGTGACGGGACGCGTGCTGGCTACCGCGTTGCACGCCGGCGGGGTGTTCTGTCTTCATGGGTGCGGTGTGGCGCTGGGGCGGGGTGCGGTGGCACTGCTGGCGCCCAAGTTCCATGGGAAATCAACGCTCGCGCTGGCGCTCGCGCGCGGTGGCGGCCGGCTCATCACGGACGATGTCCTGCCCGTGATCGCCGGTCCTCCGGCACGGGTGCTGCCCGGGATCCACCAGGTGAAATTGTGGGAGGACAGCGCGGCGATGATGGGGGTCCTGCAGCCGGACACGGGTGCACTCGAGAAGCATCTCGTACACGATTTTCCGGATGACATGCTGATGTTCGAGGCGTCGCCGCTCGCGGCGATCTACCTGCTGGCTCCGGCCGGGGCGGCCGCGCCCGGCGGCCGGCCCTGCGCTCGCGCTCCGATCGCGAGCAGCATGGCGACCATGGCGCTCGTGCGTCACGCCACGCTGGGCGAGCTGCTGGGCGCCTCCGGGGCGGCACTGCTGCTCGATTGGGCGACGGTACTTGCGCGGAGCGTGCCGGTGTACCGTCTGGATGTCGCGCCGGGTCTGGAGCAGGTGCCCCATGTGGTGGCGCAGATGCTCGCGTGGCACGGGGATTCCGCGGGCAGGCCGGCGGGCGTGGAGCAATGACGGGCATCGCCAGCATTCCGCGCGGCGCGGTCGCGCCGCACGTGAGCACACGCGCGCCCATGATCGTGCTTGACCGGCTGACCAAGCGCTTTCCGGCGCGACGCGGCTGGCTGGCGATGATGCGCCATCCGTTCGCGCACGAGCAGACGACGGTGTTGCACGGCGTGACGTGCGAGATCGCGCAGGGGGAGTTCTTCGGGCTGCTGGGTCCGAACGGCGCTGGCAAGACCACGCTGTTCAAGATCCTGGCGACACTCATCGAGCCGGATGATGGCGTTGCGATCGTTGGTGGCGAGGATGTGATGCGCAACGGCCGGGCGGTACGACGCATCCTGTCGCCCGTGATCGCGGACGAGCGGAGTCTGTACTGGCGCGTCTCCGCCATGGCGAATCTCGAGCTCTATGGCGCGCTGCAGGGGCTCGACCGACGTGCGGCGCGCGCGCGAGCCGTGGAGCTGCTGCGCATCGTGGGACTCCACGACGCCGGTGACAAGATCGTCGGTGCGTTCTCCTCCGGAATGAAGCAGCGGCTGCTGATCGCGCGCGCGCTGGTGGCGGAGCCGCGCGTCCTCCTGCTCGACGAGCCGACCAGGAGCCTCGACCCCATTTCCGCCCGGGCGTTCCGCCGCTTTCTGCGCGAAGAGATCGCTGCACGGCAGGGATGCACCGTGTTCCTCGCCACGCACAACACCGAAGAGGCGCTCGAGTTGTGCGATCGCGTGGGCATCCTGGATCGCGGACGACTGCTGGCGGTGGGCACGACGAGCCAGCTCGAGCGCGAGATCGGTGACGATCGCTACACGGCGTGGACACGGGACGTCGAGCATGGCGCGTTCCTGGTGCTCGAAGAGCGGGGGGAGATTCGCGATGTGCACCGCGGAGCCATGGAACCGGATGGCTGGGGATCGGTGAGCCTGGAAGTGACGGGCGGATCGGAGCACGCGGCGCAGGTGCTTGCGTTTCTCACGGCGCAGGGCGTCCGCGTGGCGCGGTTCGAACGCGTGACCCTGTCGCTGGCGGATCTGATCGAGCGCATTGTCGAGCGTCGCGGGAGCGCGGCCGGTACGGACGGCGCCCATGCGTGAGATCCGGGCCCTCATTCGCGTGAGCTGGCAAATGGCGCTCAGCTATCGCGTGTCCGTGGTCCTCTCGCTGGCCGCGCTGCTGTTCAGCGTGGTCCCGATCTACTACGTGGCGAAGGCCCTGCAGCCCGTGCTGGCGACGCACATCGTGAACCAGGGCGGCCAGTACTTCGCGTTTCTCCTCGTGGGACTCATTGGCCTGTGGTTCATCTCCGCCGCCGTGAATCTGGTGCCGCATATCTTCTCCTCGGGCATAGCGAACGGAACGCTGGAAGCGCTGCTCGCCACGCGCGCGTCGCTGCCGCAATTGCTCGCCGGACTCGTTGGCTACGGATTCATCTGGACCGGTGCGCGTACGCTGCTCCTGCTGGCGGCGGGCATCGCGCTGGGCATTCACATCGCGTGGGGCTCCGCGCTGCTCTCCGTGCTCGTGCTGGCGCTGCTCACGCTCGCCTATCTCGCGTTCGGTCTCATGATGGCGGCGCTCGTCCTCGCCTTTCGTACCACGGGTCCGCTGCCACAGGCGATTCTCGTGCTGTCGGGACTCCTTGGGGGGGTGTACTATCCGACGAACATCATTCCGTCGTGGATCCAGCAGCTTTCGGCGGCGATTCCGCTCACGTACGGGCTGCGGGCCATCCGGCAGACGTTACTCGACGGCAGATCGCTGGCGTATGTGAGCGCCGACGTCGTCACGCTGCTGGGATTCGTGATCCTGTTGCTGGCCGTGAGCCTGTTCGCGCTCGCGGCGGCGTTGCAGTACGCGCGCCGGACCGGCACCCTCGCGCAGTACTGACCGTTCTTCAGCCGCTCGGGAACCTGCCTTCGATGCTTTCGGCCGAGGCGCAAGTGCTGTTGCTGTCCGCAGGCGGAGCGCGCAATGATGCCGCGCTTCGCCGGCGGCTCGCCGCGCCGCTGGATTGGGAGAAGCTCGGCTGGCTGGCGGAGCGGGAGCGGGCCGCGCCGGTGCTGCGGGACCGGCTGCAGGCGGTGGGGGGCGCGCGCCTGCCGCCCGAGGCCGCGCACCTCGAGCGGCTGGCCATGGTCGCGGAATTCCGCATGCAGTACCTGGAGCAGCGGATGCTGGAGTCACTCGACGCGCTGGCGCATGCGCCGGGCGGCGGCATCGAGATGATGCTGCTCAAGGGTGCGGCGCTGGCGGTCACGCGGTACGGTTCCTTCGCGCGGCGTCCAATGTCCGATCTCGATCTCATGGTACGAAGCGGTGCGGCGCAGGACGCGCGTGATGCGCTGCTGCGCGCCGGGTGGGCGATGTCGGGGCTGGAGCAGCTCGAGGGATTCTTCGCCGATCATCATCATCTCCCGGCGCTGGTGGACGCGCAGGGCACGAACGTGAAGCTGGAGATTCACACGTCGCTCTTCTTCCGGGGGCATCCCTTCCGGCTCGAGCCACGGGATATCTGGGAGCGTGCGCAGCGCGTGGACGTGCAGGGGCGCCAGGCATGGGTGCCGGGCGAGCTGGATCAGCTGCTGCATCTCTGCCTGCATTTCGCCTGGTCGCACATGATGGGGAGCGGCGCGTGGCGCACGTTCCGCGATCTCGATGTGCTGCTGGGGAGCTCGGCGGTGGAGTGGCAGCGGTTCATTCCCCTGGCCGTGCGGACCCGGGGTGCAAGCTGCTGCTACTGGACGTTCCGGCTCGCCGGGGTGGTGAGCGGCGTGCAGGTTCCCGCATCCGTGCTCGGCGCGCTCCGGCCGCAACTGCCGGACGCAGTGCTCGACCGTGTGGAGCGGCACTTCGTGCAGAACCTCTTGCCCACCGAGGCCATGTGTCCGTCCATCCGGGTGGGCTACGCGATGTGGGGCGTGGGCATCCGGCCGCGCTGGAGCGGGCATGGCGCGGTGCGCCCGTGGGAGCGGAGCGACGCGTTTGTCGGGCAGGGGGAGGCGGGGCCGGCGCTCGGGCGCATGCGCGATCATCTGGGGCGGCTGCGGGAATGGCGCGACTATGCCCGGCTGGTGATGGGGAGCAAGGGGGTCCGGGTCGATTGAACGTCAATCGACCCGGACCGCTTTGGTTCTGGTCCCCATTGACAGACGGCAACACCCCGATAACTTATCAAGGCTACGCCGCTCAATGATTTGAAGGCGGTAGCACACACGACAATCAGTCGAGGACAGTGTCCTCGGCGCGCCCTTGGGTCCCCGCTCGCGCAGCAGTGGCAAGCGCACCCGGCGGCAGCGGATGGATACCGGCTCCCCTGGGAGCGACCGGTCCACCCGTTTTTTTGCTGGCGTTTCTCGGCCCGGCCGAGCTGGATATAGCGACGACACATGGCACGCACCACAGCGCTCGAGCACTATCGCAATATCGGCATCATGGCGCACATCGATGCCGGCAAGACCACCACCACGGAGCGCATCCTCTACTACACGGGGAAGAGCTACAAGATTGGTGAGGTCCATGATGGCGCGGCCACCATGGACTGGATGGAACAGGAGCAGGAGCGCGGCATCACGATCACGTCGGCCGCCACCACCTGCTTCTGGCGCCGTCACGATATCGATTACCGGATCAACATCATCGACACGCCGGGCCACGTGGACTTCACCGTCGAGGTGGAGCGCTCGCTCCGCGTGCTGGATGGCGCCGTCACGCTTCTGGATTCCGTGGCCGGGGTGGAGCCGCAGACGGAAACCGTCTGGCGGCAGGCTGATCGCTACGGCGTCCCGCGCATCATCTTCGCGAACAAGATGGATCGCGTGGGCGCGGACTTCACGCGCTGTGTCCGGATGATTCGTGACCGGCTCACGTCGCGCGCGTTCCCGCTGCAGCTCCCGATCGGATCCGGCGAGCTGTTCGTGGGCCACATTGACGTGCTGCGCCGCGTGGCCGTGGTGTTCGATGAGGCGACGCTGGGCAAGACCTTCACCGAGGAGCCGGTACCGGAGCCGTACAAGGCGGCGGTGGAGGAAGCGCGGCATGCGGCGGTGGAAGCCGCGGTGGAGCACGACGAGGTGCTGCTCGAGAAGTATCTGGGGGGCGAGGAGCTCACGGTGGAGGAAATCCAGCGCGCCATTCGCAGCGCCACGATTGCCGGCAAGTTCGTTCCCGTGCTGTGCGGGGCGTCATTCAAGAACAAGGGCGTGCAGGCGCTGCTGGATGCGGTCATTGACTACCTCCCGGCGCCGGTGGATGTGCCGCCCATCGTGGGGCATTTGCCACTGCACGATGAGACGTTCGAGGAGCGCGCGGTATCGGACGAGACGCCCTTCGCGGCGCTCGCGTTCAAGATCGCGACCGATCCGTTCGTCGGAAAACTGACCTTCTTCCGCGTGTATTCCGGCGTACTGTCCGCCGGTTCCTACGTGTACAACTCCACCAAGGACAAGCGCGAGCGCGTGGGCCGGCTGCTGCAGATGCATGCCAACAAGCGCGAAGAGATCGAAGAGGTTCGCGCCGGCGACATCGCGGCCGCGATCGGACTGAGGGACACACGGACAGGCGATACCCTCTCACTCGAGGAGAAGCCGATCATCCTTGAGGCCATGAAATTCCCGGCCCCGGTGATTGACGTCGCCATTGAACCCAAGACGAAGGCGGATCAGGACAAGCTCTCCATCGCGTTGCAGAAGCTGGCCGAGGAAGACCCCACGTTCCGCGTGCACTCGGATCCCGAGACCGGACAGACGATCATCTCCGGCATGGGCGAGCTGCACCTGGAGATCATCGTGGATCGCATGCAGCGCGAGTTCAAGGTGGACGCGAACATTGGCCGCCCGCAGGTGGCATATCGCGAGACCATCCAGAAGCGCGTGGAGAAGGTGGAAGGGAAGTTCATTCGCCAGTCAGGCGGCAAGGGACAGTACGGTCATGTCGTGATCAACATGGAGCCGTCGGGCGCGGGGCAGGGCTTCGTGTTCGAGGACAAGATCGTGGGCGGCGTGATCCCGCGTGAGTACATCAGCCCGGTGGAACAGGGGATCAAGGAAGCCATGGAGAACGGCGTGCTCGCGGGCTATCCCGTGGTGGACGTGAAGGTGCAGCTCATCTACGGGTCGTATCACGACGTGGACTCGAGCGAGATGGCGTTCAAGATCGCGGGCTCCATGGCGTTCAAGGAGGCGGCCAAGCGCGCGCATCCGGTGCTGCTCGAGCCCATCATGAATGTCGAGGTGGTGTGTCCCGCAGACTACATGGGCGACATCCTCGGCGATCTCTCGGCGCGACGCGGCAAGATCGGCGGCATGACGCAGCGGGGCGAAGCGCAGGTGATCGGGGCGAGCGTGCCGCTGTCGGAGATGTTCGGCTACTCCACCACGCTGCGCTCCGCGTCGCAGGGCCGCGCGGTGTACAGCATGGAGTTCAGCCACTACGAGGAAGTGCCGAAGAGCAAGGCGGAAGAGATCATCAACAAGGTCAGGTAGCTGGTCGCGTGTCGGTACCGGCAGCCAGCCACCAGCCACCTCCAATCAGTTACCAGCAACGAGCTACCAGCAATGGCCAAGGCGAAATTTGAGCGGACGAAGCCGCATGTGAACGTGGGGACGATCGGGCACGTGGACCACGGGAAGACGACGTTGACGGCGGCGATCACGGCGATCCAGGCGAAGAAGGGGTTGGCGCAGATGACGGC
>DASVWN010000129.1:0-19733 GCA_036393195.1 Gemmatimonadaceae bacterium
CGATGCGAGTAACGACAGCACCGGCGCCGTCGCGTGGGCTGAGTATGCGCCCTATAGCATCCTGCCGCAGTGGAACCACGACGGCCGGACGGACCGCGCCGTGATGGGTGGCTCAGCGGCCCCGGGACAGGACAACCTCTGTGCCGATGTCCCGACCGGGCGCTGCGTGGTGATGGCCTTTGACCGCGGCGTCTTCCCCTTCGAGCGCTCTGGGGCGGATCCCGGCACGTGGCAGGGAACGCTGCTGCTCGACAAGGCCGATGCGACGGGCACATACTACCGGCGGAACCGGAGCTATGACCCCAACACGGCGCGCTTCACCCAGGAAGACCCCCTGGGGCTCGGCGGCGGGCTCAATGTCTATGGCTTTGCGAGTGGCGATCCGGTCGACTTCAGTGACCCGTTTGGGCTGTGCCCGAATCCGGACGGAAGTCCTTGCAGCCCCACCGCACAGATAGTCGACGACGTAAACCAGCGCATGAAGGATGCTGTCGCTGGCGTCGCTGAAGCCGCGCTGAAGATATTCGCCGGGGCGATGAATCTCGTTACCGGCCTCGGTGACCTCTACACAGCAGGCGGTCTCAATCCAAACGTTCAAGGGAAGGGCGACAGAGCGATCGCAGCTGTCAGCGCGGCGACCATTCTCATTCCCGGCGGCGAGGAGGCTGGAAGCGCACTTCGACTGACAGATGGCATGTCGCTGAAGACAGGCGAAGCACTTGATGCGGCAACGCGCTTCTTGGGTGACGGGTATAGCGAAGCGGTGGCGGGATCTGGGCGATACGTTTCTGCCGACGGCTTGCGACAGGTGCGCATGGGAAGCACCGATATCCTTGGCAACCACGGCGGAGGACCGCACATCAATTTCGAGGTCCTTGCCCCGAATCCGAAGAAGCCGGGGACGAATATGATCGTTAACAACCTCCACATTTATCTGATCCAGTGAAGCGCATGGAAATCTCAGTCGATGTGCCGGGTTATGACCCTGCCAGGGGAATAAATCTTCAATGGGATGAGGGCTTTGAAATCCGCGTCAATGTGGATGCAAATGAAGTCGTCATCGCTGCAAACGCCGCAGGCCTACGATCACTTGCTCGCCATCTCTTGACCATGCAGCAGGCAGAAGTTCCAACTCACGCGCACGTACATCTTGATGCTTCCAATGCCCTGGAGGACGGTTCGGCGGAACTCATTCTTGAGAAGCTCTGAGATCAAATCCATGTGAATATCAAAGGCGCGCTTTGAATCGCTTCAAGTTTCAGTGGCCCTGGTCCAGCTATGGCGTCACTTGGAAGATGCGGCGCAGTGTCGTGAACATATCGAGACGACACGTGCACGCTCTGGGATAGATCTCTCGTTTGCGCGGCTCGCTCCGCGCGCTTCCGCGCGCGCGCCTGATGGAGCACGTCGACCGCTGGCGCGGCCACGCATCTGTCGCTGCGTGCCCGTCAGCCGGACAAGGCTGAAAAGTGCACCTCGGGGCCTTGACACTCGAAGTACGACGCCAAACGGAAAAGGTGAGCGGCTAAGAACCGAAGCGACTTCACCTTCCCAACTCGGAATCGTACAGAGGTATAAGCTCGACTTTGGCCAATTCGCTTGGCGGGATGAGACAAAGCGGGAGGCAGGTTAGACTGCGAGAGTACCCCGCAAAAGGTGCTCTGCCATGCCGTCGCTGCCGTCCCGCTTTGCCTCTATCATCCTACCCTTTTCCTCTCTCTTCCGCCAGCGTCGCACCTGGCACCACGCCCAGGTGCTGCTCGTCGGCGCCATCCTGGCTTCGGGCGCTCGCACGGTCACGAGCGTATTGCGCGTCATGGGCCACCGAGGGGATCGGCACTTCGTCAACTTTCATCGCGTCGTGAATCGTGCGGTGTGGGACACCCGCCGAGCCAGCCGCATCCTGCTCGGGCTCCTCATCCGGCACCTCGTGCCGAGCGGACCCATCGTGCTGGGCATCGATGACACCATCGAGAGGCGACGGGGCAAACGCATCAGCGCCAAAGGGATCTATCGCGACCCCGTGCACTCGAGTCACTCACATTTCGTCAAGGCGAGCGGACTCCGGTGGCTCTCCCTCATGCTGCTCGCCCCAGTCCCCTGGGCCAGGCGCGTGTGGGCCTTGCCCTTCCTGACCGTCCTTGCCCCCTCCGAGCGCTACCACCAGGCACGCGGGATGCGCTACAAGCGGCTGACCGACTACGCGCGGCAACTCCTGCTCCAGGCCCGGCGCTGGCTGCCGCGTGAACGCGCCGTGATCATGGTGGCGGATTCGGGCTTCGCCGCCCTGGAACTCCTCCATGCATTGCAGGAACGCATGACCTGCATCACTCGCGTCCGTCTGGATGCACAGCTCTACGCGCCGGCCCCCGAGCGGGCATCCGGGACGCCTGGCCGCCCGCGCAAGAAGGGTCGTCGCCTGCCGAAGCTCGATCGGGTGCTCGCCGATCCGCGCACGCGCTGGCAGCGCGTGAGTGTCGCGGGCTGGTATGGCGAGGCGGCACGGGTCATCGAGCTCGCCACCGACACGGCCGTCTGGTATCATGGCGGTCTGCCGGTCCTGCCGATCCGCTGGGTCCTGATGCGCGATCCCACGAGCCGCTTCGATCCGCAGGCCCTGCTCTCCACGGACCTGGCGCTCGCGCCAGAGGAGATCGTGCGCTACTACGTGCGCCGCTGGCAAGTGGAGGTGACCTTTGAGGAGACGAGGCGGCATCTCGGCGTGGAGACCCAGCGCGAGTGGAGCGATCGCGCCATCGCGCGAACGACGCCCATCCTCCTCGCGCTCTTCTCGCTCGTCACCCTGCTGGCCGCTCAGCTCCCGCCAGGAGACCGCCGCCGGGCGAGAGGGGCCGCCTGGTACGAGAAGCCTGTGCCGACGTTCAGCGACACGCTCGCACTCGTGCGTGGGCGATTGTGGCGCAACCTGGCCACCGAGGGTTTTGTCACATCCCAGCGCACGCCGCACATGCGAAAACCCGAGCGTGAGATGCTCGCCCGCTTCAGTGAACTACTCTGCTACGCGGCCTGAATTGGCCAAAGTCGAGCTAAGAGTGCATTTCAAAACCGCTGTAAGAACTTAAAGCAGATCAGAGCGCAGCCGATATGAAGCGCGGCCTGGTGCATCGCCGGGAGCCGTTCATACCGGATCGTGAGCCGCCGGTAGCGGGCGAGCCACGCGAGGGTTCGCTCGATGACCCAGCGATGGCGCCCGAGCTTCTCCTTCGACTCCATCCCCTTGCGGGCAATCCGAGGCGTGATCTTGCGCCGCCGACACGCGGCGCGACACTTTCGGTAGTCGTAGCCCTTGTCGGCGTGCGCCTTGTCGGGCCGATGCCGCGGCCGGCCGCGCCGCCCGGTCTTCAGTGGGGGGATCGCGTCGAGCATCGGCTCGAACATCATCGAGTCGTGGACGTTGGCGGCGCTCACGCGGCTGGCGAGCGGGATCCCCTGGGCGTCCGAAATAACATGCTGCTTCGAGCCCGGTTTGCCTTTATCCGTCGGATTCTTGCCGGTGCACCGGCCCCCCTTTTTGCCGCGACGCTGCGCGAATCGACCACGGCCCGGTTCCAGTCGATCTGGTCGGCGGCCGCGAGGCGATCGAGAAGCGTTCGGTGCAGCCGCTTCCACACGCCGCGCCGCTGCCAGGCGCGCAACCGCCGCCAGCAGGTCACGCCACTCCCGCAGCCCATCTCCTGCGGCAAGTACTCCCAGGGGATGCCCGTCTGGAGGACGAAGAGAATGCCCGTGAGCGCCGCCCGGTTCGGCACCGGCGGCCGGCCGCCCTTGCGATGGCGCCGCTGCTTGGGCAACAGCGGCTCGACGATAGCCCACAGCTCATCCGTGACCAGCACCTTCATACGACACCTACGACTGCGTTACCTCCCGTAGTTTACCCATGCGGGTTCTGAAATGCACTCTTAGCCCCCCTTAGCCCTACGCCCCGGCCAGCTCCTTCACGGCGCTCGCCAGCATGTGCACCTTGGCGGCGTCGCTGGAGCCGTTGGCATCGCTCTCCACCTGCGTGGCCAGCTTCGTCAACGCGTCGGACCGCGCGGACCCGGACGCCTGCTCGGCCCCCTTCAGCGCCGCTCGTACTGCCGCGATCTTCGCTGCATTCAGCCCGCCCGAGCGCTCGAGCTGGTCCGTATACGCCCGCGCCAGCGCGAAGCTCGCCGGCCAGACGTACTTCTGCTGGCCCTGCACGTTCAGGTAGTCCAGGTGCGCCGTCTTCGCGGCGTCAATCTCGTTCTGTGTCAGGAGCGCGCTCGGCTGCAGCTCGTAGATGTCGAGCCCGCGCACGATCTCCGAGCTCACGATCACGCCGTTGTACCAGTACGCCGACCACGAGCCGCCGAGGACGAGCCGCGTGGAATCGATCGGCCCGCGATCGAAGAAGGCGATCTCCTTCGGGTGCGCGGCGTCGGTCCAGTCGAATACCGATACGCCGCCCTGATACCACGCCTGCACCATCACGTCGCGCCCCGGAATCGGAATGAGCGACCCGTTGTGCGCCACACAATTCTCGAATGACGTCTGCGCCGCGGGCATCTTGTAGTAGCTCTGGAAGTGCAACTGTCCATCGGCCACCGTGAAGATCGCATCGGCGCCCCAGTCCTTCGGATCGGTCGCGCGACACTTCGGCTGGCTGCCGCCGCCCCACTCGTCGGAGAACAGCACCTTGGTGCCGTCGTTGTTGAATGTCGCCGAGTGCCAGTAGGAGAAGTTGGAGTCCGACGCGGCGGCGAGACGCGCCGGATGCGTCGGATCCTTGATGTCGAGCAGCAACCCGTACCCCTCGCAAGCGCCGCCGGCCATGCCGATCGCGGGATAGACGGTGATGTCGTGGCACTGCGTGGGTCCGGGACGCGGGCCGCTGCCCGGTGCCGGCGCGCCAATCAACTTGTCGATGATGCCGGGGAGCGCCTGCCGCAGTGCGGCGCTGTCCGCCGCCGTCGCCGCGCCACTGCCGCCGCGCGCCTTGACGACGCTGTCCAGCATTGGTCCAGTGAAGCGCGGCGGCAGTACCATCTGCTCGCCGAAGATGGACGCGATGAACGCGCCTTTCGCCTTCGCCGAATCAATTGCAGCCTTGTCCGCCGGCGCCTCGCCGTGATGCTCGGGCGCGACGAGATCGTTGAAGATGCGCGGCGAGCTCACGATCGCGGCCTGTTCCGGGTGCGCGAGCGGCACCTTGATGACCTCGATGCGGAAGAGCGCGGTGTTGGGATCGTTCGCCGGCTGCCCCTTCGAGCATCCGGGCAGCTCGCTCGGCGAGCGCACGCCCGCGGAGCCGGAGATGTACACGTACACGTCCTCGGGATCCTTCGGATCCACGAGCAGCGTGTGCGTGTGCGAACCGCGGCACGTCTGCACGTTGGCGATGTACTTCGGATTCGCCATGTCGCTGATGTCGAAGATGCGGAGTCCGCGAATGCGATCGGCGCTCACCGTGTCCTTCACGCCTTCACCGCCGCAGTCGAGGCGCCCCTCGAGTCCTTCGGCCGACACGAATAGCAGATTCTTGTAGACGGACACGTCGCTCTGCGACGCGGGGCAGAAATCGGCCTTCACCAATACGGGCGCGGCCGGATTCGAGATGTCCCAGATCTTGAAGCCGTTGAAGTTGCCCTGAATGGCGTAGTGGCCCGTGAAGGCCAGGTCGGAATTGACGCCATGCTCGAACTGTCCTTCCTGCGGCGTGTTCGACAGCAGCTTCATGTTCCACGCGGCCTCGCCGGCATTGGTCAGTCCGGCCTTGAGGCCCACACGCGGATCGGGGTTCGGCGCGCCGGCCGTCATGCGCGACACGGGGGCGACCGAATTGCTGGCCAGCGACGATGACGTCGTGCGCGAGCAGCCCGCGATGGCGAGTGCGCCGAGCCCGAAAGCGAGCGCGCGACCAGAGTCGAGCCGCGGTCTCGCGCGGCGTGTTGAAGGCACCAATGGCATGGAAAAGTCCTCTGCGGAATCGGAGTGAAGCGGGCGAACGGTGAATGACGGAGTGATCATTGCGCTGGCGTGCCGAACAGCAGCGACGCCAGCATCTTCTGCATCCGCGCGACTTCGGTGGTCTGATCCACGTTGATGTCGGACGCGATCTTGAAGACGGTGGGATTCTGCGCGGCGCCATAGCTGTTGAAGAGATCCTGCACCATGGAGATCGCGCCGCGGTGATGCTGGATCATGAAGCGCAGGAAAAGCTGGTCGAACTGCTCTCCGCGCGCCGCGTCGAGCTGCTTCATTTGCGCTTCGGTGAGCATGCCGGGCATGAGCATTTCATGATCGGCGCCGTTCATCGGCATGGACATCATCGTGGATGTCGAATCCGGCACGGGTTGCCGGCGATCGCGCAGCCAGTTCCGCATGGTGCGGATCTCATCCTGCTGCGCGTTGATGATGCGCGATGCCAGCGTCTGCACCGACGCGCTGGCGCCGTGACTCAGCGCCCATCCGGCCATCACGATGGCCTGCGCATGGTGCGGGATCATGCCGGTCATGAAGCGGATGTCGGCGGCGGTATAGGGGTAGCGGGCGCTGTCGGCGCGGGCCGCGGCAATGGCGGCGGCTTCATCCTGGCTTGTGGAGGCAGGCTGGGCCGCGGTCTGTGCGGCGCCGCGTGTCGCGCCGCTGCCGGCCGCAAGCGCAAGCGCCGCCGCCATGGACAGGGCGAACCGGTAAGCGTGTGAGGGTGTCATGCCGATCATTCTCCAGGAATGCTACGTGAGCCGACTGGTTGAAGTTTCGCCGGCGCGATCGGATGCTAGCTTGAACGCACACGGCTGCAAGCGCGCCAGGATCAGCTCGCTTGGGCGCAACGGTGGTGACGGCTGCGCCCTTCACGCCCTTGGGAGGTCTACCATGTCCGTACAGCGTCCGGATCTGACGCGGCACCGGGAAGAAATATGGCCGCCACTGCCGCTCGATGCGTGGAAAGAGACGTACGCCACGCTGCACATGTGGACGCAGATCGTCGGCAAGACACGCCTCGCGCTGGCTCCCATGGAGAATCATTGGTGGCAGGTGGCGCTCTACCTCACACCGCGCGGCCTCACGACGTCGCCCATGCCGCTCGGATCGCGCACGTTCGCGGTGACGTTCGACTTCCTGGATCACCAGCTTGTCGTGCGCGCGAGCGACGGCAGCGGCGGCGCGCTGCCGCTCGTCTCCCAGTCCGTGGCGGACTTCTACCGTGCGTACGGCGACGCCCTGAGGGCACTGGGGCTCGACGTGACGATCCGCCCCGTGCCGGTGGAGATCGAGACCGCCATTCCATTCGCCGAGGATCGCACGCATGCGTCGTACGACGCGGACGCGGCGCAGCGCTGCTGGCGGATTCTCGTGCAGACCGATCGCGTCTTCAAGCAATTCCGCGGGCGCTTCCTCGGCAAACAGAGTCCGTCGCACTTCTTCTGGGGGAGCTTCGACCTGGCCACGACGCGCTTCTCGGGACGGCGGGCGCCGCTGCATCCGGGTGGCGCACCGAACTGTCCGGACTACGTGATGCAGGAGGCCTATTCGCACGAGTGCAGCAGTTGCGGATTCTGGCCGGGAGGCGGCGCGATCGCGGAGCCGGCGTTCTACGCGTACGCCTATCCGGCGCCCGACGGATATGGTGCGCACGCTGTTCGACCGGCGGCTGCATACTACAGCACGCAGATGGGCGAGTTCATTCTTCCCTATGAATCGGTGCGCACCGCTGCGGCGCCGGACGACGTGCTGCTGGAGTTTCTCCAGTCCACGTACGAGGCGGCTGCCGATCTTGCGCACTGGGATCGCGCGAGTCTGGACCGGCCGGCCGCGGAGTGGCCGCGCGCGATGGCCGGGAAACGCGGGGCGCGATGAGACGCGAGAGGAGCTCGACGCGCGCGTGAACGATTTCGCCCAGCCGCTCACGCGTCCACGCGGTCATCCGATGGTGCGCCGTTCGCGAGCCATGCCTCATAGCTCCCGGTCTCGCACGCCAGCCGCCACTCCTGCCAGATGAAGAGCGCCATCGCGCGCACGGGGCCGTCGCTCTCGCCCTCGGCGAGGCACCGGGCCAGGAGCCAGCGTTCGAAGTCCTCCGCGCCAGGTGACTCCCGCACCGCGCCCTCGAGCAGCTCGCGCTGGATGGCCATGCCAATGGCATCCGGCGTCGTGTTGCGCTTGCGGCGCCGGCGCCGGCCCTCGCTCGCGTCGAGTGCGCCGAGCAAACCCTGACAGAACGCGGCAGGCGAAAGCATCAGGTCACCAGGGTGACGTTCACGGTGAACGCGGGACGGGTCGGCCGCGCGTAGCCGCGCTCCTGCGCGGCGAGGTCCAGCGGCACGGTCTCGCCGTCGCGAAAGGAGAGGTCCGCCGACGAGAGGGCGCCCAGTGTCGCGACGGTCTTGAGATACCCGTGGCAGCTGTCGCACGTCTCCACGCGGTCGTTCTGCTCCTGTCCCTCCACCACGAGTGAGCCAAGCCGGCGATGATCCATCTCGCCACAGAACGCGCAGCGGAGCACGGGAAGCGACCAGTCCGCCAGACAGCGCCCGCAGCGCAGACGGCGCCGGCGCTCGATGCCGCGCATTTCGGCGAGCTGCGGCCACGCGCCGCACACGGGGCACCAGCCGCGCTGGAACGACGGCGGAACCTGCGCGGCCAGCTCGCGCCAGCAGGCGCACAGCACCGGCAGGGTGGCGAGCTGCGCGATGATGGTGAGCGCCGGCGCGCTCACATCGGCGCGATCCGCAAAGCGTGTCAGCGTCTCGTCATCGTATGCGATTGCCGCGCGAATGATCGCCAGGACGTCGGCCAGCGTCACGCGGGTGAGCGGGATCGCTTGCGCGAGGTGCAGGAACTGCGCGCGTGTGCGCTTTGCGTCGACGCGCAGCGTGGCCCCCTGCAGCAGCGGCCCGGTCGCGGGTCGCTCGGCGCTCGACTGCACCACCGAGGACCACGCGGGATCGTTCGCCTCGGCGAGCGTGATCCGCACGAGCTGCACCCACGGCTGCCAGGCCGGATCTATCGACGGGTCGCTCGTGGCGCCGGGAAATCCCCGGAGAGACCGGAGCTCGGGAGTGGGCCGGGGCATTCTGCCTTGGGGAGGAGACAGGGTGTACGGGAGTACATCAATGAGCCGCCGTGCATTCGAACAATGGACTGGCGGTTTCCGACGTCTGCGCCGGCGCCGCTGCCGCGTGTGCGCCTGGCCTCGGGTGACACGCACGCTGCCAGCAGCACCGCGCATGCGACAATGACGCCGGTGCGGAATGGCGCCACTCTGCGCCACGCCGCCACTGTACGCAACGCTCGCACTAGCGGAATACCTGCGTGCCCAGCACGTGAATCTGCTCCGACGAGAGCAGCACCACCACGCGTAACAGGAAGCCGCCTGCGAGCACGCAGCTCGCGGCGAGCGCCACGCTGCGCGCGCCATGTTCCAGTCGCCGCCATCCGATCGCGAGCGGCAGGAGAATGCCGAGGCCAATCACGCCGACCACGAGCAATACTCCCCA
Source organism: Gemmatimonadaceae bacterium (assembly GCA_036393195.1). Classification (GTDB taxonomy): domain Bacteria; phylum Gemmatimonadota; class Gemmatimonadetes; order Gemmatimonadales; family Gemmatimonadaceae; genus JADGGM01. Next base: position 9,486 of record DASVWN010000129.1, read on the forward strand.
CCCATTCAGAAACGCACGCACGACACCACCCAGCGACACGAGGAAGCAGATGATGACCACCAGTTCCAGCAGCAGCGTTATACTGTCGAAGCGCACGAGCCACGCCGTAACGTCGGGTCGCTCGATGCGACGCCAGCGCGCGGCGAGCAGCAACGCGGCGACGCCGGTGGATACCGCCGAGAGCAGGAACAGGAGACCGAGCCACGAGGAGTCCGCCCAGATGGGCCGGTTGGTGACGGCGAGCAGCACGCCCGTATAGCCGGCGAGAAAGAGTCCGCCAAACAGTCCGCCAATCGCGCCAAATGTCGCAATGGGCGGACTGGCGAGGCCGCGCAGCGGCGCCCAGCGCAATCGCCCCTCCTGGGCCAGCGCGCCCAGCGACGCCAGCAGTGCGAAGAACCCGAACACCAGCAATCCCCACACGCCCACGGACATGGGCGACCACCACTTGAACATGGGCAGCCCGGTGTGATTCTGGATCATCATGTGCCAGAAGCGGAGAGGTACGCCCAGATCCACGATGAGCAGGATTCCGCTGATCACCGCTCCGCCCAGCGAGAGATAGGCGGCGAGCCGTTCGAGAGGGCGATCTTCGACGCGGCCGAACAGCCGCATGAGCGATGCCAGCACCAGCGCACCGCCGGAGATTCCGCCGATGAAGAAATACAGGATGATGAGCCAGCGGAAATGCGGTGGCTCCGTGAAGTACGTGCTGGGCGTGCCGGCCTGAATGATCACGGTGCCTCCGGCCCGGTTGTCTCTTTCACCTGCGTGATGCGGCGCGCGCGCAGCGTGAGCGCGCCGACGAAGGCTATCACGATGGCGCCGATGGTCGAGAGCAGTGACGACCGCACCAGGTTGCGCGTGGGCAGTCTGGGGTCGCGCGGCAGGCCGTATACCTCCGGCTCGTCAACCAGCAGGAAGAACGCGTTGAGGCCGCCGAGCGGTCCCGTCGGGTCGGCGCCGTAGAGGTAGGCGTCCTTCTCGCCGAGTGAGTGGAGATGTTCCACGCGCGCAGCCGCGCGATCGCGCAGCATCTGGACCGGGCCGAACTGGATGGAATCGGTGGGGCACGCCTTGGAGCACGCAGGTTCGAGACCGGCGCTGATGCGATCGTAGCACAGCGTGCACTTCTGCGCCGTGCCCGACACGTGATTGATGTCGATCACGCCGAACGGGCACGCGCCGATGCAGTCGCGACAGCCGTTGCACGTGTCCGACTGAATGACGACGGTGTCGAACTCGGTTCTGATGATCGCGCCGGTGGGGCACACTTCCAGGCAGGGCGCCTGTACGCAGTGCTTGCACACGTCGCTCATCATGAGCCAGCGCCCCTGGTACGGCTCGGGGAACTGCTCGATGAACTTGACGTGCCGCCACGTATCGCCGCTCAGGCGCAGTGTGTTGTCGTAGCTTTGCCCGCTCATCTCGAGGTGCGCGCCGCCGTCGCCGCGCGCGGGGAGCTGGTTCCACTCCTTGCACGCCACCTCGCACGCCTTGCACCCGATGCACACCGTGGTGTCGGTGAAGAAGCCCATCGGCTCGTGCGCCGCGCGGGCAGGCGCCGCGGCAGGCTGCTGTTGCACGATCGGAAGCGCGAGGGGCATCAGGCCTTCTCCACATTGCAGACGAACGCTTTCCCTTCGTGGATGGAGACGTTCGGGTCACCCGACCAGCTCGTGAGGTCGTTGACCACATCGCCCACGGCGAGACCCTGCCAGCCCCAATGCCAGGGCATGCCCACGTGGTGAATCTTCTTCCCGCCAATCATCATGGCGCCGACGCGATTCGTCACCAGCGCCCGGGCGCGAATCTGGTGGCGCGGCGAGGTGATCTTCACGAAATCCAGGTTCGCGATGCCGCGCTCGCTGGCGAGCTCGCGGCCGATCTCGACGAAGAGCTCCGGCTGCAGCTCCGCGAGATGGGGGAGCCAGCGGCTCATTGCTCCGGAGAGGTAGTGCTCCGTGAGACGATAGGTCGTGATGACGCACGGATAGCGTTCGTCGCCCACGGGTGCGATGGCGTTATACGGTTTGCCACGCGACCACCACTTGAGCACGGGGCTGGACTGCTGCTTGTACAACTGATTGTGCACCGGCGATTCCAGCGGTTCGTAATGCACGGGGAGCGGGCCGTCCACGAGTCCGGCGGGCACGTAGAGCCACCCCCTGCCGTCGGTCTTCATGATGAACGCGTCGGTGCCGGCGAGCGCATCGAGGCCGATGCCGCCGGGCTTGGCCTTGGCGTTCGGCGCCTTGGTCAGGGCGAAGTCGGGCACGTCGTATCCCATCCACCGGCCGGGAGCAGTGCGTGCGCCCGTGTGCGGGTCGCGACCGTTGTCCGCGGTGGCATCCCACCAGACCCAGCGCTTGCGCTCGCTCCAGGGATTGCCGTGCGGGTCCGCAGAGGCGCGGTTGTAGAGCACGCGGCGGTTGGCGGGCCATGCCCAGCCCCACTCGAGCTCCGCACCCCGCACACCTGGTGGGTCCGGAATGCGCCGCGCAGACAGGTTGTTGTTCCATGACGGAAAGACGCCGCAATAGATCCAGCTCGCGCACGTCGTGGATCCATCGTCCTTGAGCTCACCGAAGCCGCTCAGATGCTTCGTGGGATCCGCGGTCTGGAAGCCGTTGATCTCGCGCAGGATCTTGAGCTCGTCCAGTCCCTCGGTTGACGTGGGCGGCGTGTTCGCGTCGGGCTCGAAGTCCCAGACGAGATGACGAATGCCTTCGTCGCGCGGCAGCGTGCTGTTCGCGTACTTCGCCTTGAGCCGTTTGCCGAGCTGGTAATAGAAGTACGTGTCCGTGCGGCAGTCGCCGGGTGGATCGGCGGCCTTGGAGTGCCATTGGAGCATCCGCTGCGTGTTGGTGAAGCTGCCGTCGTATTCGCCGATCTGCGTGGCCGGGAAGAAGAAGATCTCGGTCTTGATGTCCTCCACCTTGACGGAGCCGTCGGTGATCTCGGGGCCGTTCTTCCACTGCATGGCCGTTTCGGTGAGCCAGTTGTCCTTCACCACCAGCCAGTCGAGCTTCCGCATTGCCGCGCGCTGCGCCGCAGCGTTCAGCGACGTCGCCGGATTCTGTCCCACGCAGAGCATTCCCTTGATCCTGCCTTCGGCCATCGCCGCCATGACCGCCATGTGCGAGTGATCGCCGATGATCCTGGGATGCCAGTCGTAGCCCCAGTTGTTCTCCGCTGTTGCCGCGTCGCCGTACATCGACTTGAGATACGACACCATGAACTTGGGCTGGTTGGCCCAGTAGCCCGTGGGTGACGTCTCGGCGGCGAGATAATCGCGCAGCGTATCGTGCGGCCTGAAAGACGCCGGGGCGTTCATGTAGCCGTGGATGGAGTGGTACAGCGTGGGCACATCGGTGGAGCCCTGGATGGCGGCGTGTCCGCGCAGCGCCATGATGCCGCCGCCGGGCCGCCCCATGTTGCCCAGCAGGAGCTGCAGCAGTGCACAACAACCGATCATCTGCACGCCATCGGTGTGCTGTGTCCACGCCACCGCGTAGGCGAAGCTCGTGGTGCGATCGGCGCCGGAGTTGCGCAGTATGGCGTCGGCCACCTTGAGGAAGGTCGCGCGCGGGCAGCCCGTGACCTGCTCGACGACTTCGGGCGTGTAGCGCGCGAAGTGGCGCTTGAGGATCTGCAGCACGCAGCGCGGATCCCGCATGGTGGGGTCGCGCCTGGGAGGCGGCTTGAGGAGCGAATGTACGAGCGCGTCCCAGTGCTTTGGTGCCGGCGCGGCCGGCGCGGCTGTTGCGTTATCGCGCGCGCGCGGCTGGCCTGGTGCCAGGGTGCCGGCGCGTGCGCTCTTTTCACTGGCAAGGGAACTCGCGTACTGCCAGCTCGCGGGATTGTAGCTGCCGATGAGGCCGTTGTAGGGCCAGTCCGGCGATTCGCTGTACGACTCGAGGCCGGAGAAGATGCCTTCGAGATCCTCGGTGTCCTTGAAGTCCGGCGAGACGATCGTCGTCGCGTTCGTGTAGGTCGAGACGAACGTCTGGAAGAACGGATCGTTCTTCCAGCGATCGCTGTTGAGCACGTGATTGATCAGGCCGCCCAGGAACGCGATGTCACTGCCGGCGCGCAGCGGCGCGTGGATGTCGCAGTTCGCGCTCGTGCGCGTGAAGCGCGGGTCGATGTGAATGAGCGTGGCGCCCTTGAGGCGCGCCTGCATCGGCCAGCGAAAGGCGACCGGATGGCATTCCGCCATGTTCGAGCCCATGATCACGATGCAATCCGAATCCACCATGTTCCGCGGATACATCGTTGCCGCCCCTCGTCCGAGCCGTGCCCCCAGACCGGGGACGCTGGAGCTGTGTCATATCCTGGCCTGATTTTCCACGGCGACGATGCCGAGCCCGCGGCAGAACTTCTGGGCCACGTGATTGAACTCGTTGTCGAGCGTCGCGCCGCCAAGGGCGAAGATGGCCGGCGTCATGTTCACGAGCTTCCCGTTGGGCAGCCGCTCGATGAAGGTCTCGTCGCGCGTGGTGCCCACGAGCTCGGCAACACGGTCCAGCGCCCAGTCGAGGCTCACCACTTCCCAGTCCGCCGCGCCGGGTTTGCGGTGTAGCACCCTGGTGGGGCGATTCACATTCTTGTGAAGCTGGAGAATGGCCGCGCCCTTGGGACAGAGCGTGCCCTCGTTGTGGGGGCCACGCGGATCACCCTCGATGTTGATGATCTCGCCGTTCTTGACGTGGATGAGGGTCGCGCATCCCACCGAGCAGAAGGGGCAGATGCTGGGGACCGCGCGGCTCTCCCTGATGCGCAGTGCCTGGGCCCGGGCGCGGGCGGGCGCCAGCGAGAGGCCCAGTCCCGCGAGACCGCCCAGGGCGGTTCCCGCGCCCGTGCCGGCCGCGTACCGCAGAAAATCACGACGGGAGAGTTCCACTGGCAACCGGTCAGCTCATGGAGTGCGCGGTCATGGCGGAATCGTGATCGTGCCGAACGGGCGGCTCTGTGCCGCGTCATTCGGCGGGCTCGTTCTGGGTTCCTTTCGGCTATACAGAGTTCATGCCAGAACGGCCGAATTGTGTCCAGTTCCGGCGCGCTGCAGGATCGCGGCTTGCAGGGAAGGTATGCATGGGCGAAGCTCAACGCAACACGAACGCGGGATGTGACGGCCTACCATTCGGCGGAGGACGGGATCATGACCGATCCGGTATTCGTGGCGGGACTCCGGCGCGCGCGCCGGAATTGGGGGTGGTTCCTGGTGCTCGGGCTGATCCTGATCGGGCTCGGCGTCGCGGCGCTGTGGGAGACGTTTCTGCCACTGGTGACGATCATCTCCGTGCTCTTCTTTGGGTGGGTGCTCGTGATTGCGGGAGGCGTGCAGATTCTCTCGTCACCGTTCGCGCGCGAGAGCAGCGGGGGGGCGGCGATCTTTCTGCAGCTCATGGCCGGGATTCTCTCGCTGGTGGTGGGGGCGCTCATGATCGCGCAGCCCGAAGCCGGCGCGATCGCGCTCACGCTGTTGTTCGCGGCGTTCTTCCTGTTCAGCGGCGCCTTCCGGTTCATGGCGGCGCTGGGGCTGCGCTACCCCAACTGGGGGTGGGGCATGCTGGGTGGCCTCATCACCGTCGCGCTGGGTGTGATGCTCTGCGTGCACTGGCCGGAATCAGGGCTCTGGTTCATCGGCGTCGCGATAGCCGTCGATCTGATCGTGCACGGGTTCGTGTGGGTCATGTTCGCGCTGGCGCTGCGGCACGTGGAGACCGTGGATTTCAGTGGGGTCAGCAGTGCGGTCAGAGCCGATTGAAACGCTAGCCCTTCTCGCCGGCTCGAAGCAACTCCCAGAACGCGCGGGGAGAGAGAATCCGGACCGACCCCGTGTCCTGAATCGCCAGGAGATCGCGATCACCGGTGACCAGCACCTCGGCATGTCCCGCGACGGCCGTGGCGAACACCAATCGATCGGCGGGATCCGGAATTGTGCTCGGTCCGGGCGCCACCGGTTTCGGAATGCACGGGAACGGTGCGAACACGGCGTCGATAGCCGCGATGCGATCCGGCGGCACCTTGAGCTTGCTGGCCAGGACCCGGCGCAGTTCCTCGAGAATCACGTCGCCGATGACCAGATCGTGCTCGGCGAGGACCGCGCGCAAGACATCGGCACACAGCCCGCGCGTAGCAAAAGCAGCGACCAGCACATTCGTGTCGAGGCAGACCCTCACGACACGGCGCGGAACACGTCCTCATCCGTCAGATAACCGCGCGCCTCGGCAAAGGGCATCACCGAACGCCGGGCCTCCTCGAACTGCAGGATGGCGAGCTGGCGGCGAAGGGCATCGCGCGCAATGTCACTGCGCGAGCGGCCGGATCGCCTCGCGAGCGCGGCGAGCTGGCGGGCGAGGGCGCGGTCGAGCCGAATGGTAAGAGCAGAGGATTTCATGTATGACAATGTAAGACATCCACGGCGACCAGGCAAGTTCCGCCTCGACGAGAGCACCAGGTATTTTCGTGCCCGCTTCCGTCGATTACAACGCTTGATCAGTCTGCGTCGTATCACAATTCGTTGGCACTGCTGCGGGTGATACAGGCTTCAATATCCTGATGACAGCGGCGATGGGGGTTGCCCGCGGTTCCGCACCCGCGCCCCAGCCTGATTGCGCGAGTTGAATACCACACCGCCAAAGGAGACTCCATGAAGCTCGGCATGGTGGGTTCGATCGCGATCGTACTGCTCGTGGTTACGGGATGTCGAGAAGATACTGTCCGCAGGAATCGTTCGAACACGCCGTCCGCGGGAGCTGCACTCGCGACAGCGCCCGCCGCGGAGAGGTTGCTGCAGCCGGAGCAGGCCGCAAGCTCTGCGACTTCGGCCAGCACGGACTCCACGGTCGCGCCCATGATCATCCGCACGGGCGACGCGAGCATCCAAGTCGACTCGCTCAACCAGGGCATGGCCGCCGTCCGCGCGCTCGCGGGCAGACTCCGCGGGTACGTGGCCAATACGTCCATGCAGGCCGGGAACGAGCAGGGCCACTCCGCCACCCTTCAGCTCAAGATTCCCGCGGCGCGTTTTGACGAAGCGCTCGCGGGGCTGAAGCCCATAGGCAAACTGGAATCCACCAACGTCACCGCCGAGGATGTGGGGGAGGAATACGTGGACGTGAGCGCCCGCGTGGCCAACGGCCGCCGCCTCGAGACGCGACTACTCGATCTCCTCGCGACGCGCACCGGCAAGCTGTCCGACGTGCTGGAGGTGGAAACAGAGCTGTCGCGCGTGCGCGGTGAGATCGATAGCGCGGAGGGACGGCTGCGCTAGCTTCGCGCCCATGTCGCCATGAGCACCTTCTCGGTGACCGTGCACGAGCCCGTGCCGATCGTGGGCGAACAGGGGAGCGGCGGCGTGATTGCGGAGTCGTTCCGGGAGATGTGGCGCAACTTCGTGAGCTTCATAGCCGGCTTCATCGCGTTGCTCGGTTTCCTCGTTCCGCTGGCAGTGGTGCTCGGCGCGTTCATGTACGGACTGGTGACGATATCCCGGAGAATGAAGCGCCCCGTTCCTGCCGGCCTCGGAAAAACTGAATCCGAGGTCGTGGGAAGGGCCTGACGCGTCGCGCATCAGCGATGGTGAAGCAATTGGGTCAGAGTCGATTGAAATTCAATCGACTCTGACCCCGTTGCCCCCAATCCCGCCTACTGCCCGTGAATCGGATGCAGAACGTGCTGCGCGACGAAGGTGCCGAGGTCCGTGCCCTGCTTCAGCCCCGCCGTGGTCGCGAGCCGGAAATGGTAGCCGACATAGACTCGTGATGCGGCGTTCTCTCTCGCGGCGGCATCGATGTCGCGGAACGTCCGAGTCACGCCTGGCAGTGACGTGCTCGGGGTCGAGAACTGCTCGCCCTTTCCCGGAATCAGGCCATCGATGATGGCCGCCGCCGTTGCGCCGGCGCTCGAGTGCGCGCTGGGATAGTCGGGAACCGGCGGCGTCGGAAACGAGAGCACCTCCCATCCCGCGGCTGCGCTCGTCTCCGGATTTCCGTCACCATCGGCAAGCGCCACCGCTGTGACCGGACGCCAGAAGTTGTAGTAGTACTTCGACTCCAGGTTCGTCGCGTACGAATCGAACTCGCCCATCTGGAGCACAGCCAGGAGCCGCGCCGAATCCCAGGCATCGAGATGCCGCTGTTCCGCAATGATGCGGGCGATGCGATTGAACGCTTCGGGCGACTGCTCCACCCAGAAGAGCGCGATCTCGGTCTGTTCCGCCGTCCGCGCGGTGCACCCGGCGCAGCCAAGTCGCTTGACTTCATTGAAGTCGTCCGTGTATTCGCGCGTCAACACGGCCGCCGCATTCGAGGCCGCGCCGTATGGCCTGGGCGCACGGAACTGCGACGTGCTGTTCACGACGAACGGAGTGACGCTCGCGCCCCAGACCGATCCATCGGCAAAGCCGCCGGTTCCGAAGAGGTCGAACGCGGGCGTATTGAACGGAAAAGTGAACTGATAGTCGCCCGGATTCGGCCCCGGAGTATACGGCGCAACGCCGCCGCCGGCGGTTCCATCGGACGCGCGACGCGCCAGAATCGCGGCCGCAGCTCGATGCCCGATGGTCACGCCCTCGGCGTATCCGGGACTCGCTGCCTCCGCCGCAATGGCTCCGGCATACCAGGCATCCACGTCGCTCGTCGAGACGGGATCGGCACCGACGATCGCATCGTGTGCCGCGGTCAGCACGGCGGCAGCCATGTCTGCATCCCTGTCGAGCGGACCCGTGTCCGCGTATCGCTCGAAGCGGGGAACGATCGCGTTGAGCGCGTCGTGCATCGCGACATTCGCGATCGCGAACATGCGTGATTCGACGAACGGAGACACCGGCGTACCAGGTGGAAAGAGTGCGGGCGCCGCGCTGATTGCCTCGGCGTTGCCAGCGAGTACGGCGCTGAGCGCGGCCGCCTGCTGCGGATTCGGGACGCCTCCGGCGTTGTAGGCCGGACCTCCCGTGGCAGCCGACGCGCCGGGCGCCGTTGCGATCGAGTCCGGGTTGCACGCGGCCGCCAGGACGACGACGAGCAGCGCAATGAGGTACCCGGGATGTGCGTGTGAATGCATGAGCCATCTCCTCCGTTGTGGTGAAGGTTGCCAACCGTGGCGGGAGGATAGGCCGGGTCCGTGAGCAGGCCGTCCGTCGAGCGTCTCCGGAGTGTGAGTTCGGCGCTTTATTGCGGAAATTTCCCCGAAACCCATCATTATCCGCATGATCGAGTTCCGAATGCTGGGGGAAATCCGCCTCCGGGCCGCGGACGGCAGCGATCTCGACGCCATCCTGCGCCAGCCGAAACGGCTCGCGGTGCTCGCCTATCTGGCGGCCCCGGCGCCCGGAACCTGGCATCGGCGGGACCTGCTGCTCGCCCTCTTCTGGCCGGAGCTCGACACGGCGCACGCGCGCACATCCCTGCGCAACGCGCTCTACGTCCTCCGGCAAGCCCTCGGCGACGAGGTGATTCGCTCACGGGGTGACGAAGAGATTTCCGTCAATCCGGATCTTCTCCGGAGCGATCTCGCGGCGGTCCTTGCCGCCCTTCGCGAGGGACGGGTAGACGACGCGCTTGCGGCGTACGGCGGCGAGCTGCTGCCGGGACTCATTCCCGCGGACAGCGACGGATTTCACCGCTGGCTCGATTCGGAGCGCACCAGGTTGAAAGTCTCGGTCTCGTCAGCCGCGGTCGGAAGGCTCAATGAGCTCGAGAGCAGTCAGGAATTTTCACAGGCTCTCGCAACCGCTCGTCGCATGCTTGAAATCCAGCCCGACGATGAGACCATCGTGCGGCGCGTCATGACGCTGCACGAAGCGCTCGGCGACACGGCCGGGGGGCTGCAGGCCTTCGAGACGTATCGGAGCCGTCTCGCCGCGGACTTCGAGGCAGAGCCGTCTTCCGAGACCACCGCCCTCGCGGCCCGGATGCGGAGCGCTCCCCGATCTCATGCGCCAATTCGCGAATCGCCGGCGATCCGTCAACCCCCAGCGGAGAGCAACACGCCGGCGGTCATGGAGGCGCCCGCATTCACCGAGTCACCGGTTTCTGCAGCGATCAGCACGCCAGTGCCGATCGTCGATGCCATGCTGGGCACCGGGAAAGGCCCGCGACGATGGGCCTTCCCCCTGTTCGTTGTCGCCGGTCTCGGCGCCATGGCAGTCGTCGGCTGGGTGTCGTCGCGTCCGAGCGTGCCGCAATCGCTCGGCACCTCTTCTCCATTGACCATGGACGAGGGTCTGCAGGTGGAAGC
>DASVWN010000130.1:0-58778 GCA_036393195.1 Gemmatimonadaceae bacterium
TCACCGTGGGTCATCGAGTCTTCATCATCGATGCCGGTGCGGGCATCACACGACGGATGCGATCCGCCGGCCTCCCCATGACCGGCATCACGGCGCTCTTCGTCACGCACCTGCACAGCGATCACACACTCGGCTACCCCGATCTGATGCTGACCAGCTGGGTCATGGGTCGCACCCGGCCCTTCGCCGTCTTCGGCCCGCCGGGCATCCGCGACATGACCGATCACATCCTCGCGGCCTGGTCGGAGGACATCGACATCCGCGTTCACGGCCTCGAGCATCGGCCCCCATCGTATGGCGTGGACGTCCACGAGGTGCAGCCGGGTGTCGTCTACGACGAGGGTGGCGTGCGGGTCACGGCATTCCCGGTCCAGCACGGAAACTGGAAATATTCCTACGGCTACCGCTTTGACACACCGGATCGCTCGATCGTGATCTCGGGAGACACGCGGCCGAGTGAGTCGCTCGTGGCGGCGGCGCGCGGCTGCGACGTGCTCGTTCACGAGGTCCACCACGCGGGCGTGGCGCCGCCGCCGAATGCGCCGGGCGGCGCATCGTTTCAGGAGTACATGCACGAGTTTCACACGTCCGATGTCGAGCTCGGCGCCATCGCGGCGCGCGTGCAGCCCAAGCTGCTCGTCCTGACCCACGTCGGCCGGGTCGGTGCCACGGACGCCGACCTGATCGCCGGCGTCCGCAAGGGGGGATTCACGGGACGCGTGGCAGTGGGGCGGGACCTGGATCGCTATTGAGCGGCAGGCAGTGCGGATGAATCGACATCTGACGCAGCATTGGGAGAGCGGGACCATACCATCCTTCCCCGTTGACGCAGGTGCTCGAATTCGTCGAACAAATTCGGCTACAACCCGCATGCGTCATCATCGAACCCGGGGCGCGGCATTGGGAAATTTTCGCCGACCTCTGTCGCCGTGCAGGAGCCAGAGGAAATCACGTGCTCGATGCGTACCTCGGTACCCTGGCAATCGAGAAGGAAACGAGTGGGTGACTACGGATCGTGGCTTTGCGCGGTATCCGGGACTGCGCTGCCGACATCCGATAGAGTAGGAGATCGTGGAGTGAGCCTGGCTCACGGAATCACGCCTTCTCATGTGGGCGCACGCGCCGCGGCACATCACCTCGCGCGATAGCCGCCGGCTCCTCGCCGCTCGCCACTCTCAATCGGCCACGTGCACTCCCAGCTCCGCCAGCCCCCGCTCCGCCTCCCCCGCCCAGTCCGCGTTCGCCCGCGGATTCGCCGGACTCGGATGCAGGATCCCGCCCACGGCAATATCGTCGCGCCCCTGCGCCACAGTCTTCACTCGCAGCTCAGCGAAGCGGCCGAGTCCGACGATCACGCGCGGTGACAACACGTCAATCACGCGCGCCAGGGCCCCATCGCACGCCGCGAACAACCCGGATCGCTCGGCGGCCGGCAGTTTGTCCGGCGTCCGGTTTCTCCCGCTTGCTTCGATGAAGACCAGGGGACAGTAGTTCCACACGAAGAAGCGCGCGAAGAATCGTTCCGGCGTCACGAAGCGCTCGCGTGCCCACCCCCAGAACCGGGTCCCGCTCACTTCGCTCCGCGTGCAGGCGAAACCGAGGATGGGACGCTTCGGGTGCTCCCGCGCGGGCCGGGTCACGCGTCCGTTGATGCAGAGCCAGTCGCGTACCATGCCCACTTCCCCGAATGGCACGCCGGTCTGCGACATGCCGAACGGCCCCGGATTCATCCCGACGAAGAGTACGCCGTCCCGCGCCACGCCGTAGCGCTCCAGGTAGACGCGATGCGGCCCCCACGCGTACTCCAGCGGGCGATACACGTACGCTACCGGCGGCGCAAAGTGCATGGCGGCCGTGTCGCGACGGAGCGTGCGCGCGATCGCGGTCAGCGACGCCGTGGGCCCGGAGGCTGGCAATGCTCCGTCGCGACGCCGGCCGGCGCGAGACTCAGCGCGTCCGATGCCGCGCCAGCCTGAGTTCGAGATGACGCCGCACGTCCGGCCACTCCTCCGCCAGGATGCTGTAGAACACGCTGTCCCGTACCGTACCGTCGCGACGGAGCTGATGCTGCCGGATCACGCCATCCTTGTGCGCTCCCAGTCCCTCGATGGCGCGCTGCGACGCGAAGTTGAAGCGGTCGGTCCGCAGCGCCACCACGCCACAGCGCAGATCGTCGAATGCGTGCGCGAGCAGGAGCAGCTTGCACGCGCTGTTCACATGGCTGCGCTGCCAGCGCGCGGCGTACCACGTATAGCCGATCTCCAGCCGGTGAACCGCGGCAGCGACGTCGTGGTAGCGCGTCGTGCCCACAATGGTGCCGGTGCCCAGTTCGCGCACGGCCCAGGCCAGCATGCTGCCCTCGCGCTCTCCCGCGAGCGCGAGCGCGATGTACGCCGGCACCTCCTGTACAGTCGGCACGGACGTGAACCAGAGTTCCCACAGCCGCCCGTCAGACGCTGCGGCCGCCAGCGCATCACCGTGTCCCGGCACCAGCGGCTCCAGTCGCACTCCGTGCCCCTCGAGGGTCACGCGCTGCAATACAATCATGACGTGGCTCCAGTTATCGGTTAGGCGCGGCGCCGCACGGAACGTAGATTTACATGCACGCACCCGTTGCGACAATTCCACCGTACGCGTCTCCTCGCCCCGCTGCATGCCCGCTGCCTCGCACGAGCTCAACCCCGCCCAGCACGCCGCCGTCACGCACGGTGACGGGCCGCTGCTCATCATCGCGGGCGCGGGGACGGGCAAGACGCGCACGCTGGTCCATCGCGTGGCGCACCTCATTGAGCGCGGCGTGGCGCCACAGCGCATCCTGCTGCTCACCTTCACGCGCCGCGCCGCGCAGGAAATGCTGCGCCGCGTCGAAGCGCTTACCGGCAGCCGCGGCGCGCGCGTGCATGGCGGCACCTTTCACGCCACCGCGCATCGCTTGCTGCGGAGTCATGGACCACAGGCCGGCCTCGCGCCCGCCTTCACGATCCTCGACCAGGGCGATGCCGTGGATCTCATGGGCATCTCGCGTGCCGAGCTTGGCTTTGGCCAGCGCAAGTCGCGCTTCCCGCGCAAGGAGACGCTGCACCACGTCTATTCGCGCCACGTCAACACCGAGATCACCGTCCGCGACATTCTCCGCGATGAGTTCCCGCAATTCGAGGAGCACATCGACGAGATCACTCGGGTCTTCGCGGACTACACGGCGCGCAAGGAACGCCGCAACCTGGTGGATTACGACGATCTGCTGCTTTTCTGGGCCGCCATGCTGGAAGCGCCCGGCGACCTGGGCACGCGCATCGCGGCGCTCTACGATCACGTGCTGGTTGACGAGTATCAGGACACGAACCTGCTCCAGGCCCGCATTCTTCGCGGACTCTGTCGGACGCATCGCAACATCACCGTGGTGGGCGACGACGCCCAGAGCATCTACTCGTTCCGCGGCGCCACGGTGCGCAACATCCTCGACTTCCCCGAGCAGTTCGCGGGCGCCACGCGTGTCACGCTCGAACAGAACTATCGCTCCACCCAGCCCATTCTCGATGTGAGCAATGCGCTCATCGAGCACGCGCGCCAGCGCTACCGCAAGAAGCTGTTCACCACGCGCGGTGGTGGCGACCTGCCGGCGCTCGTGGCCGCGCACGACGAGCACGAACAGACGACGTTCGTCGTGGATCGCATCCTCGAGCTGCACGAGCAGGGCACGCCGCTGCGCGAAATGGCGGTGCTCTTCCGCGCGGGATACATGTCCGCCGATCTCGAGATCGAGCTTACCAACCGCAAGATTCCCTTCGAGAAGTGGGGCGGGCTCAAATTCCTCGAAGCGGCCCACGTGAAGGATGTGCTGGCGTTTCTGCGCATCCTCGAGAATCCGCGCGACGACGTGAGCTGGTACCGCGTTCTGCACCTCCTCCCGGGCATTGGCGACGTCACGGCGCGCGCCGCGGTGGAACTGCTCGCCGGTCGCTCGTGGGATCCGCGCGCCTTTGCCGCGTTCACGCCGCCCCGGGCCGCCCGCGCGGCACACGCGGCGCTCGTCGCCCTCCTCGATCGCCTGGGTGCGCCCGGCGGAAACGGGCCGCTGCCCGTGAGCGAGGAGATCGCACTCCTCCGCACCATGTACGACGGGATCCTGCGTGACCGCTACGACCGCGCGGAACCGCGCCTCGCGGACCTCGACCAGCTCCAGGCGATCGCCAGCCAGTTCCCCAACCGGTCCGCGTTCCTGTCGGAGCTCGCCCTCGACCCACCCTCCGGCACGCAGGATCTCGCCGGCGCCGCAGATTCGGAGAGCGACGCGCTCATTCTCAGCACCGCGCACAGCGCCAAGGGTCGCGAGTGGGATGCGGTGTTCGTCATCTGGGCCGTGGACGGCTGGTTCCCGTCCGCTCGCGCGCTCCGCTCGGACGACGACACGGACGAAGAACGCCGCCTCATGTACGTGGCCATGACACGCGCGCGCGACGCCCTGTTCCTCGTCCACCCGCTCGATGCGTACGGCGCGCGCGGCGGCAGCGGCTACGCCATCAATCAGATCTCGCGCTTCCTCGACGAACGGGTTCGCGCGTACACGCAACGGATGGTCGCTGTTCCCGATGTCGCGCCGGGCGCCGCCGCGCCCGGACACGGCGGCGAGCCCATTGATCTGCGCGCGCTACTGCGCGGCCGTTTCGGCGGGAGCTGACGCGAGCCAGGCGCGCACCGCGGCGTAGGGCGCATCGGGCTTCGACTTCGCCAGCGCGATGATCCGCTGCACCGCATCCGGCAGCCGGTCGCCCTCGCGCGCCAGCACGCCATCGAACAGATCCAGTCCCGTGCGGTAGATGCGCCGGGAGAGCACTGTGGCGTTGTCGAGGTGGAGTGCCAGCGTCATGCCCGGTCGGTAGCCGGGCAGCAGCGGCGCCACATCGCGCGCGAACCGGGCGCGGGCACTCGCGAACACCGTGTCGCGCGCCGCGAGCCGCGCCGCCCGACTGTCAGGGTGCGCCTTGAACGCGGAGTCCAGCGCGTCGTAGGTGCGCGCCCAGAAGTCGCCCATGAGTCGCTCGCGTGCCCAGTCAGCCTCGCTCTCGCGCACCAGTGCGCTGTCGCCAACCGTGCGGAAGAACCAGGTCGCGCCGTGCGAGCCCACGAAGTTGGCGAACGATTCGTTGAACACCGCGTGACCCGACGCGTAGAACGTATTGTGCGTGAGTTCGTGGATCACCGTGTTGGCGAGCGATACGGAATCCAGTTCCAGCGTGGATGACAGCAGCGGATCGTTGAACCACCCCAGCGTGCTGAACGCGGATGCGGGACGCACCAGCGTGTCGTAGCCGCGCCGCTCGAGATCGCGGGCTTCCGCCAGCGCATCCTCCGGCTTGAAGTAGCCCTTGTACGGTACGCTCCCCACGATGGGGAACCACCATGTGTAGAACTCGAGCTGATCGCGATACGCCGCCGAGACCACCAGCACGAGCGTATCCGAGCGAAGTGCAGAGTACGTGGTGAAGCTCTGCCTGGCGTCGAGCTTCACCGAATCCACGGCGAACGCGCGCGCGGCGAGCACGAGCTGCAGCTTCGCGCGCGTGTGCGGGTCGGTCGACGGTGACGTCACCAGCGCGCTGATGGGACGGCGCCGCGCGAGGATGCCGCCCTCCTCCCATGCGGCGCGGGCGAGATAGCGACCAACCGGAACGAATGCCAGGAAGGCCACGAGGACCAGCAGGAGAGCGAGCAGAGTCCAGCGCGCGATGCGCGCGGCGCGCCTCATTCGGGGCGCGCTACTTCCACCAGCGCACGCCTATGCGATGCGTGGCACCCAGGACCGCCGAGCCTTCGTAGGCGTAGTCAATGGCGAGGTGATGCGCCCGCAGGCCGCCGCCAAAGGACACCGGGGAGATGGCTGCCCCCACCGGTCGCGCGAGGCCGCCCACGCGTCCCACGAAGCTGATGGTGGAAGTCGCCTGGTACGACACTTCGAGTCCGCCAGCGGGCTGCGTATCCCCGCCGCGCACGTGCGCGACCTCCACGGTGGCGAGCAGATCCACCGGCCCCACGTTGTGCACGGGCACTGCGGCGCCAACGTGCACGGTGCGCGGCAGTGGCGTCTGGTTGCCGGCCAGCGAGATGGAGCCGCCCATGTTCTGCAGCGCGGCGGCAAAGGTCACACCCAGCAGGTCGAACGCTGCGCCCACATCCACGGCCGCCGTTCCACCGCTCTCGTTCACCAACCGCTGGTTCACGTACTTGGCCGTGGCGCCCAGGCGCAATCCGCCAAGCGCATGCGCATACGCCACCGATGCGGCATAGTCGCCGGCGGATACCGTCGCGCCGGTCCCGTCATCAGCCTGTGTCGACGGATCACCGAACGCGCGCTCCGAGCTCCCCCAGTCAATCACCTGCAGGCCGACAGCCACCGTGCCGCCGGCGAGCCGTGTCGCCGCGGCCAGTGCTCCCACCGTGGATGACAGGAACCATTGCTGCACCGACAGCCCCGCGGAGGTGTGCGGAATGACGGCCAGTTGTGCCGGATTGTAGAAGATGGCCGCCTCGTCCGTGCCCGCCGCGACGAAGCTGTTCCCCAGGGCGAGGGCGCGCGTGCTCGCCGGGAGCTCGAGCACGGCCACGGGTGGCGTACCGCCACTCTGCGCACTGAGTCCCATCAGGGGAACGAAGCTGGCCGCGACCGCGGCCATGGCAGCACGTCGTCTCATGGGAAGGCCCCGTGATTTCCCCCCAAGTATATCGCGCGCCGCGGCGAAACGCACGCCGCGGCACCCTGAACGGATCAAACTGCCAGCCCCATGCAGCGGACTACTGGCATGCCTGCGGCGATGGACAGCGGAACACACTCACTTGAGCACCCAGGAGCTGACTCGTGAACGCGTTGCCACCCGGATCCGTGAACTTCAATGCGACGTTCGACCCCGTCCTGGTCAACTGCAGCCGGTAGAACTGTTCGGTTCCCGGCACCATGCTCGAGCTCTGCGTGCCATTCGGCGCCAGTGTCCCCAGCAGAATGGGAAAGGGACGCGGGAAATCGGCGCGATCATCCGACGTGGCGTTGTACAGTGCCTGGAATATCTCGCGCAGGTTGCGGGACTGGAAACGCCAGCGCGCGGGAATGACCGAGCGCGATACGCCCACCAGGCTGTCTGCGTAGAGCGCCACCGAGAAATCGCCGAACAGTTGCGGCAGGCTCTCGCCAGTCTGCGTCTGCAGGTTGTTGACGCCGGTCAGGCTCGTCTGCTCGAGCTTCGTGTAGATCGTGCTGTCCTTGAGATCACCCAGCCAGCGCAGGAAGAGCCAGATCCCACCACGCTCCTGGGTGATGCCGCCCTGCAGAAACTGCGTAATGGAATACTGCTCCGGCGTGAGCAGATACTGGTAGGCGTTGGATAGATCGCCAATGATGAATCCTTCCGCGGAATCCGGGAACAGCTGCGCGGGGTTCGTGCGGTCGAGCGGCGGCGGATACTTGTGCTCGAAGTAGCGTGAGCCCATCTCCTCGGCGATGTGACTCATTCCTTCGTTGAGCCAGAGCGCCTCGTCCTGGCCATTGCGCTGGATGACGTGCTGGTTCCACGAGATCATGTGCTGGAACTCGTGGATGAACGTGGCCGGCGTCGTCCGGTCCACCTGGCTGATGGGGTGCGAGCAACTGAACACGCCCGACGAGTCCGGGACCAGGGAATAGAAGATCTCTCCCCCGTTCGAGCCGTGCTGATCCGGAAGCAGATCGAGGCCGTAGAAGAAGCCCGAGACATACCCCGCCGTGCTGCACTCGGCGGCGGGTGTCAGCCGGTTGACGGTGGGTGTGAACAGCACGATCACGTGGCCGTTGGCATCGATATCAGACGGCGGCCCGAAGAGGTTCACGTCAATCCCGTACAATTCATGATCGAACAGGTTGGAGAACGCGGTGAGCTGGGCATCCGTGAAGCCCTGCGGCGGCGGCGGCGCGTTCTTGTCCACGTAGATCATGATGTTCGTCCCGATCAGGCGGAGCACCGCCGTATCCACGACGAACGAATTGCCGTTGATGTCGTTGAGCACGTCGAACGTCCGCGTGCTGCCCACGGCGGGCAGCGTGGCGGCGCGCGAGACCACGCCGCGGTCCGCATTGAAGCGCGCGAGCGCGGCAGGCGATTCGCCGGCGAGCCGATGCTCCCGCGTGCGCAGCGTCACGTCCAGCCGCTGCTGCGGCGTGGCGCGTGTTGCGGCCGCCTGAGCGCTCAGGGCAACGTCACCCAGTACGCGCCCCGATGCGAAGGCGCCAGCGCTGAGCTGATAGGAGATCCCGCTCTGCGCCACCGGACCCGAACCCGTCGCGAACTGCGGGATGACGACATACGTACCGGAATCGGCGGGGAGCGACAGGCAGGCCGCGAGCTCCTGCGCGTTGACCGTCGTGGCGTTGAGCGGCGAAAGCGTGAGCGCCCCCTCGACGCCCGAGGAGCCCATACGGGACATGGCCAGCGTGGCGGGGCCGCACTGCGACGGCGAGGGACCACCGGAATCGCTGGAGCACGCGGCGACGAGACAGCACAGCGTGCCTGCCAGCCAGGGACTGCGAAGGGTCATCCCGAGTATGGAGAAAGGGTCCGAACGAGACAGGAATGCGGGTGAGACAATGTGCACGCGGTACCGCTGCCGTGCCACTCCTGCCCGCCAGCACGCCCTCGGCATGGGCAGGGTCTTCCCCATGGGATATTATTAGCAGCAACCCTCCGCCAGGCTCATGTCATTCGTTCACCTGCATTGCCATTCCGAATATTCGCTTCTGGACGGCGCGAACCGGATTGATGACCTCATCAATCGCGCGCTGGAGTTCGAACAGCCGGCCCTCGCCATCACGGACCACGGCAATCTGCATGCGGCATGGGCGTTCCAGGAACGGGCCAGAAAATCCGGCCTGAAACCCATTATCGGCATGGAGGCGTACGTCGCGCCGGGCGATCGGCGCGAACGCGGCCGGCCCCGCGGCGGCGGGAAACCCTATTTCCACCTCGTACTGCTCGCCCGGGACGCCACCGGCTACCGCAACCTGGTGAAGCTGTCATCGCTCGCCTATACCGAGGGATTCTACACCAAGCCGCGGGTGGATCGGGAGCTGCTGGCTCGCTACGCCGACGGGATCATCGTGTCGTCGGCCTGCATGGCGGGAGAGATCGCGACGCACCTGCTCGCGGAGCGCTTCGACGAAGCGCGGGCCGCTGCGGCCTGGTACGCCGAGGTCTTCCCCGACCGCTACTATCTGGAAGTACAGGCGCATGACTCCGGAGGATTGCAGTCGGGGCTCAATGCGCGGGTGCTGACGCTGGCCGACGAGATGAACCTGCCCGTGGTCGCCACCAATGACGCGCATTTCCTGCGCAGCACGGACCACGATGCCCATGACGTGCTGCTGTGCATCGGGCTCGGCAAGGACCGTTCGGAGCAGGACCGGCTACGCTACGACAACGGCCTCTACTTCAAGAACGCTGACGAGATCCGGGCGCACTTCCCCGACCGCCCCGACGTGCTGGAGAACACGCTGCGCATCGCCGAGAGCGTCTGCATCGAGCTCGACAAGACGTATCACGTGCCGTCATTCCCGCTGCCCGAGGGCGTGGAGAGCGAGAACGCGCTGCTCGTGCGACTGGCCGAAGCGGGTGCGCGCGAGCGCTACGGCGACCCGCTGCCGGACGAAGTGCGCGAGCGCGTCGACTACGAGCTGGCCGTCATCACGAAGACGGGCTACGCGGGGTACTTCCTGATCGTCGCGGATTTCATTGCCGCCGCGCGGGCGCGCGGCATCCCGGTGGGACCGGGACGTGGTTCGGCGGCTGGCTCCATCGTCGCGTACGCGCTCCGCATCACGGATGTGTGTCCGCTGGAGTTCGATCTTCTCTTCGAGCGGTTCCTGAATCCCGAGCGCGTGTCCATGCCGGACATCGACGTGGATTTCTGTTTCGAGCGCCGCGGCGAGGTGATCGACTACGTGCGCCAGAAGTACGGGCGCGACGCCGTGGGCCAGATCATCACCTTCGGCACGATGAAGTCGCGCGCCGTGATCAAGGATGTCGGGCGCGTCCTGGGCTTCACCCCGCAGGAGACCGACCAGCTGGCGAAGCTCATCCCCAACCAGCCCAACTTCTCGCTCACCGTCAAGGAAGCCACCGCGCAGATCGCGGAGGTGAAGCAGCTCTATCGCACCGATGAGCGGTATCGCCGGCTGCTCGACTACGCGATCGCACTGGAGGGGCTCGCGCGCCATGCGGGCGTCCATGCGGCCGGGGTGGTGATCGCGCCCGGCCCGCTGGATGACTACGTGCCGGTGTGCACGCAGAGTACCCGGGGCGCCGGCGGCGGCGCCGACGAATCGGTGGTCGTCACGCAGTACGACATGAACTACCTCGAGAAGGCCGGGATGCTCAAGATGGACTTCCTTGGCCTCACGACGCTCACCGTGATTCATGATGCGCTGGCGATGATCGCGGAGCGCGGCACGCCGCTCTCTCTCGAGGCGCTGCCGCTGAACGACGCCGAGACGTACCGTACGCTGCGGGCGGGTCGGACGGCGGGCGTTTTCCAGTTCGAGTCGGCGCTCGCCACCGACATGCTGCGCAGCATGCGCTGCGACCGGTTCGACGACCTGGTCGCGTCGAACGCGCTCATGCGGCCCGGCCCGCTCGACGCGGGGATGCACAAGGTGTTCATCCGGCGCAAGCGCGGTGAGGAACCGGTGTCGTACGCGCTCCCCGAGCTGGAGCCGATCCTCTCCTCCACGTACGGCGTCATCACGTACCAGGAACAGGTCATGCGCATCGCGCAGACGCTGGCGGGCATCTCGCTCGCCGAAGCCGATGTGCTGCGCAAGGCGGTGGGGAAGAAGAACGCGGAGCTGATTCGCGAGGAGCTCGGCAAGTTCGTCGAGAAGAGCGTGGCACGGGGCTACGACCGCCGCGTGATCGAGGATCTGGCCGCGCAGATCGAGACGTTCGGTCGCTACGGATTCAACAAGTCGCACTCCGTGGCGTACTCGGTGCTCTCGTACCACACGGCCTGGCTCAAGACGCACCATCCCGCCGAGTTCATGGCGGCCCTGTTGTCGTCGGAAATCGGCGACACCGACGCCGTCGTGAAGTACATCAACGAAGCGCGGGAAATGGACATCGAGGTGCTCCCGCCCGACGTGAACGAATCCGGCTACAAGTTCACGGTGGTCGGGGAGCACCGGATGCGTTTCGGCCTCGGCGCGATCCGCAACGTGGGACGCACGGCCATTGACGCGATCCTCACGGCGCGGCGTGACGGCGCGTTCACGTCATTGCACGATTTCTGCAATCGCGTGGATCTGCGCTCGTGCAACAAGCGCGTGGTGGAAGCGCTCATCGCATCAGGCGCGCTCGATTCGCTGGGCGCGCACCGCGCGCAGTTGCTCGCCGCGCTCGACAACACGCTGCAGGAAGCAGCGCTCCGGCAGGACGAGATCGCGAGCGGACAGGGATCGCTGTTCGGCGATCCCGGCGGCGCCGCGACCCAGGCGCATGCGCCGCGTCCCCTGCCCAACGTGCAGCCCTGGACCGATACCGAGCGGCTCGCGAAGGAGAAGGAGATGCTCGGCTTCTACATCTCGGGGCACCCGCTCGAGCCGTATCGCACGGAGGTGGAGCTCTTCGCGACCCATCGCGTGGCGCAGCTGGGGAGCTGGACCGATCAGCCGATTCTCCTGGGCGTGGTGGTCACGGCCATCCGGCGCCAGCTCAGCAAACGCAGCGGTGCCGAGTTCGCCCGGTTGACAGTGGAGGATTTTTCGGGATCTTCTGACGTGCTCGTCTTCCCGGAAGCCTGGACGTTGCTGGCCGATCGGATCCGGGCGGATGTCCCCGTGCTGCTCAAGGGTGGATACTCGCGCCGCGATCAGGACGCGGACACTCCCACATTCATCGTCGAATCCGTGACACCGTTCGCGGAACTGCGCGCCACGGGAAACGTGGCGGTCTCCATCGAACTGGCGGCGGGCGCACCGATCTCCGCGGACGTGATGCATGACGTGCGCGAGACCGTTTCGGCGCACGCGGGATCGTCGCCGATCGAGCTGTGCTGGCAGGATGCGACGGGCCGCACGGCACGCCTGCGTTCACGCAGCTTGCGCATTGCGGTAACCAATTCCGCCCTCAACGACCTGCGCGCGCTGCTCGGAAGCGAGCGCGTTCGCCTCGTACGCGGGAGCTGACATGGCCACATCCAGCACCATGGAGTTCGAGAAGCCCATTGTGG
The DNA here is from genome assembly GCA_036393195.1 of Gemmatimonadaceae bacterium. GTDB lineage: Bacteria > Gemmatimonadota > Gemmatimonadetes > Gemmatimonadales > Gemmatimonadaceae > JADGGM01. The sequence goes on from DASVWN010000130.1 coordinate 12,241, forward strand.
AACTGGAGCGGCAGATCGACGAGCTGCGCAAGACGGCCGGCCGGCGTCAGCTCAGCATGGAGGACGAGATCACACCGCTGGAACGCAAGCTCGACGAGCTGCGCGCGGAAGTGTACCGGCATCTCACGCCATGGCAGCGGGTACAGGTGGCCCGCAATCCGAAGCGGCCGTTCACGCTCGATTACATTCAACTGGCGTTCACCGATTTCATCGAACTGCACGGCGACCGGCTCTATCGGGAAGACGCCGCGATCGTGGGCGGATGGGCGCGGCTGGATGGCGAGACGGTCATGCTCGTGGGCCACCAGCGCGGCCGGGACACCAAGGAAAACCTGCGGCGCAACTTCGGCATGCCGCATCCGGAGGGTTACCGCAAGTCGCTCCGCCTCATGAAACTCGCGGAGAAGTTCCACGTGCCCGTGCTCACGCTCATTGACACGACCGGCGCATGGGCGGGGCTTGGCGCCGAAGAGCGCGGCCAGTCGGAAGCGATCGCGCGGAACCTGTTCGAGATGAGCCGGCTGGAGGTGCCCATTGTCGCGACGGTGATCGGTGAGGGCGGCTCGGGCGGCGCGCTGGCGCTGGGACTCGCCGATCGCGTGCTCATGCTCGAGAACGCGGTGTATTCGGTGATCTCGGTGGAAGGGTGCGCATCGATCCTGTGGAAGGATGGCAAGAGCATGGAGATGAAGGAGCGTGCGGCGAGCGCCATGCGCATCACCGCGCAGGATCTGCTCGAGCTGCACGTGATTGACGAGATCGTCCCGGAGCCCGTTGGGGGCGCGCACTCGAATCAGGAGGCAGCCGCGCAGTTCCTGCAGGCGGCGCTGGTCAGGAACCTCGATGAGCTCCGGCGCCATCGCCCCGAAAAGCTGGTGCGGCGCCGCCGCAGGAAGTTCCTCGCGATGGGACAGTACGCGGAGTGACAATGGCGAGTCTGGTCGAAGTGGCCTTCAAGGGAAACCGCAAGGAATTCTTCCTCTGGGACGGGGACGAGCCGCTGCGCGCGGCGGCACCGGTGATCGTCGAAGCCGACCGCGGTGAGGATCTCGGGCGCGTGCATGCGGTCGGCGACCTCGCCGAGCGGCGCTGCACGGGTTGCGCGCACGGGTGCGGAAGCGCGCCGCCGGCCAGGCGAGTGCTCCGCCGGGCTTCGTCGGAGGAGGAGCGCCGGGCGGCGGAGCTTCGCACCCAGGACGAGGACGCGCGCCGCCGCGCGATGGAGCGGGTGAAGGCGCACGGGCTCGTCATGAAGGTGTCCGATGCAGAGTGGCAATGGGATCGGAAGAAGCTCACGCTGTATTTCACGGCCGAGCGGCGCGTGGACTTCCGCGCCCTGGTGCGTGATCTGGCATCCGCGTTTCGCACACGCATCGAGCTCAAGCAGATCGGCGTGCGTGACGAGGCCAAACGGCTGAGCGGCATTGGGCGGTGTGGCCGCGAGTACTGCTCGGCGTCGTGGCTGCCGGAACTGCGCCCCGTCAATCTGCAGGTGGCCAAGGATCAGCGGCTGTCGCTCAATCCCTCGCAGATTTCCGGAGCGTGCGGCCGGCTCATGTGCTGCCTGCGCTACGAGCACGCGTTCTACGTCCAGAGTCGCAAGCGCTTTCCCAAGGAGGGGCGGACGCTCATCACCTCGGTGGGCGAAGAGATGGTGGTGCTGAACGACATCTTTCGCGACTGCGTGACGCTGCGGACGGCGGAAGGCGAGACGCGTATCGTCCCGCTGGCGGAGCTCAAGCGCGAGCTGGAACGGCGCCGTCCATTCGGTGCGGAACGCGCGGTGGAGGACACGGCCGCCGAGGAGGACTCCGCAGACGTACCGGACGCCGACGATGTGGCGGAGGACACCATTCTCGAAGCGGACGACGCCCCGCACGCGCACGTGGTGCCGGACGAACAGGCCTCGGAGCCCGACGCCAGCGAGACACACCGGCGCCATGCACCGCGACGCCGCGGACGGCGCGGCGGACGGCGCCACCGCTCGGGCGGTGAGCCGACGGACGATTCGTCGCGCGAGTCATAGGGTGGCGCGCTTCTTCATCACGACGGCCATTGACTACGCGAATGGCGAACCGCACCATGGGCACGCCTTCGAGAAGATCGGCGCCGATGCAATCGCCCGCTATCACCGGCTGCGCGGTGATGACGTCTGGTTCCTCATTGGCATGGATGAGCACGGGCAGAAGGTTGCACAGACCGCCGTGGAACAGGGCGTCACGCCGCAGCAGCTCGCCGACCGGATTGCCGCGAGCTTTCAGGCCATGTGGTGCCGGCTCGGGATCTCCTACGATCAGTTCATCCGCACTACGGCGCCGGAGCACAAGACCGGTGTCCGGGAGCTGATCGAACGGATCTTCCAGCGCAATCCGGACGACTTCTACGAGAAGCCCTATCACGGCTGGTACTGTGTGGGATGCGAGGCGTTCAAGCAGGATGCCGAAATCGTGGATGGCAGGTGCATCCTGCACCCCACGCGCACGCTGGAGTGGGTGGAGGAGCGCAACTGGTTCTTCCGGCTCTCACGCTACCGCGAGTTCCTGCTCGATCACATCTCGCGGCACGAAGAGTTCGTGCAGCCGGAGAGCCGCCGCAACGAGATCCTCGGCCTGTTGCGCCAGGGACTCGAGGATGTGTCCGCGAGTCGCGCGCGATTCTCCTGGGGTGTCCCCTTCCCCAGACCCACGAGTGACGGCGAGCGGCAGACCACCTACGTCTGGTTCGACGCGCTCCCCAACTACTGGACCGCGACACGCTTCCCGGGATCACGCGCCGTATGGCCCGCCCAGCTTCACGTCATCGGCAAGGACATCACGCGCTTCCATTGCGTCATCTGGCCCGCGATGCTGCAGGCCGCCGGCCTCGAGCTGCCGGAGCGCGTGTTCGCGCACGGCTTCGTGCAGCTCGGCGGTGAGCGCTTCAGCAAGAGCGCCGGTGTACGACTCGATCTGGGCGAGGCGGTGGATCGCCACGGCGCGGACGCGCTCCGCTACTTCCTGCTGCGCGAAGTCCCGTTCGACGCGGACGGCAACTTCTCGTGGGAGCGGTTCGAGGATCGCTACACCGCAGACCTGGCGAATGCGTTCGGCAATCTCGCGAGCCGCACCATCGCCATGATCGAGCGATATCGCGGCGGCATCGTCCCTCGGGCGAGTGCGCAGGCGATGCTTCACGCGGCGGAATGGATGACGCCGCACGTGGCGGCCTACGAACTGGCGATGCGCCATCAGCTTCTCCATGACGCACTTTCGGCCGCGTGGCGCATGGTGGCCTGGGCGAACGAATACGTGGACCGCCAGGCTCCGTGGAAAATGGCGAAGGATCCTGAGCGCGCCGGCGAGCTGGACACGACGCTCGCCGTGCTCGCACAGGTTCTCGCCTGGCTTGCGATCATGGTGTCGCCGGTGATGCCCGCCAAGGCGCGCGAGCTGTGGGAGCAGCTCGGCGCGCCGCGTGCGCTCAGTGATTTCGTCTGGCCTTCCGGTTCCGACGCCATCCTCCCGTCATGCGACGTTGCCGCCTGGCACGTCCACAAGGGTCCCCCACTCTTCCCGAAAGACGCACCGCGGGACAGCTAGGAGCCCGTGGGCTGTGGCTGCCGCCGGCCACACCGAGACAGGTGCTGGAACAGAATGCACCACCCCTGGCGCACCGGTTACGCAAGCATACGGCCGGGAGTCTGTGGAGCGTAGCCCCTTCCCCGGATTCGCGGAGTTGCCGAATGCCCCGTTCCCGTCGCTGGACGCTCATGCTCGTGCCCGAAGGATGCGACGAGCCTCGCACCTGGTCGCTGAGCGAACGGCTGGTCAAGCGCATGCTGATCACCGGTGCGGTGCTCACCTCGGCGCTGCTGCTCTTCACCGGCGCGGCGCTCGGACGCGTCGTCCAGCATCAGGCAAGTGGAATCATTGGCAGCGCATTCAGCGGCCGGGATGCGGTGCAGCTCGAGGCGCGGCTGCGGACCCTGGATGACACGATCGCCGCGCTCGAGCGACGCGACGACCAGATCCGCCTGCTCGCGGGGCTTCCATCGGAGCAGACGCCGTTCGCCGACTCTCTGGATTCCGCACGAGCCGCGCAGGGCACACCGCAGAACGGCACGGCGATGGCGGGGCTGACGCACGTGGATGGGCTCATTGCGCGCGCCAACGTTCTGGCCGCAAGCTTCGAGCGCGTGTCGGACACGCTGGCGCAGAATGTCGAGAAGTACGCGAGCATTCCGAGCATCATGCCCACTGCCGGCTGGCTCTCCAGCGCGTTCAGCCGGTCACGCTTCCACCCCATTCTGCACATCGCGCGACCGCACGAAGGCATTGATGTGAGCGCCCCCATGGGCGCCCCGATCGTCGCGCCCGCAGCCGGCACGGTGACACTCGTGACACAGCAGCGCGGCTATGGGAATGTGCTCGAAATCGATCACGGCAATGGCATCGTCACCAAGTACGCGCACTGCTCCCGCATTGACGTGCGCGTGGGCCAGCACGTGAAGCGCGGACAGATCATCGCGAACGTGGGAAGCACCGGCCTGTCCACGGGTCCGCATCTGCACTATGAAATCCATGTGCATGGCAAGGTGGTGGATCCGCTGACCTACGTGATGCCGTCGGACGCGATTCCGGATTGAACCGTGGCGCATCGCGCCACAGGTCAATCCGGAATCGGGAAGTGGCGGCCAACGGCCGCCTGGCGTCACGGCCGCTTCCCGCAGCCGCGCTCAGCGCGGCGCGTCCCGCCGCTTCAGTGCTTCCCGCAATGAATACACCGGATCCACCGCATTCCCCCACGTGCGCAGATGGATCTCGAAGTGCAGATGCGGGCCGGACGCATCGCCGGAGTCGCCGACGTAGCCAAGAATGTCGCCGGCATGGACGTGGTCGCCGTTCTTCAGCCCGCGGGCGTAGGCGTAGCGCGGCAGCGCTGCGTCGTCACGGGTGCCCGGATCATCGTTGTTGAGATGATCATAGAAATAGAGATTGCCATCGGCGCCGCGGAGCAGCAGCTCGTAGCTCTTCCCCTTCTTCGGCCGGCTCGTCGCGATCCAGTCCACCGTTCCATCCACAACCGCGAGAATCGGCGTCCAGCGCGGACAGAACAGATCCTGGCCCCGGTGCACCCGCCCGCCATCACGCGCGTCGCCAAATCCACTCGTGAAGCGCACGGAGTCGGCCGCCAGGGGAAAGATGATCGGCACCACGACCTCGCGCGGCGCTACGGCGCCAGGGCGCGAGGCCGGCACGCACGCAACCAGCAAGACGAGAACGGCGAGCCACCCCGCGCTCGCCGCTCCCACACGTCCCACATGGCGCGACCAGCCGCTCATGGAACCTTGGGCGGGGCCGAAGTCGGCGAGGAACTGCTACCGGCTGGAGCCGGCGTGGAGAAGTCCACCTTGGGCGGCTCGCGATTGGCGGCGTTCGTCACCTCGAAATACGGCTTGGACTTCGAACCGATCACCTTGGCCGTCAATACCTGGGGGAACTGCCGGATGTACGCGTTGTACTGCTGGGCAGCCTGGTTATAGTCGCCACGCGCGACCGCAATGCGATTCTCCGTCCCTGTCAGTTCGTCCTGCAACTTCAGGAAGCTCTGGTCCGCCTTGAGATTCGGATAGTTCTCGGAGATCGCGAGCAGCCGTCCCAGTCCCACCGTAAGCTGCTGGTTCGCGTCGGCCATCTGCTGTGGATCGTGCGTCTGGATGGCGCCCATCAACCCGGCGCGCGCCTGCGCCACCTGCGTGAAGATCTGCTCTTCATGCGCCGCGTAGCCCTTGACAGTGCTCACGAGATTCGGAATGAGATCGGCGCGCCGCTGCAACTGCACCTCGATCTGGCTGCGCGCGGAGTTGGCCTGCTCGTCCATGGTCTGGATGCTGTTGTAGCCGCATCCGGCCATGAGCACGGGCAGCACGAGGAAGAAAAGCGATCGTCTGCGCATGAAGGACATCCTCCGAGAGCGGTTGAGGTACGAGCGATCCATCAGCGTGCTCAGGACGGCCGGAAGCTGAGCTGCACGACGTATTTGCCCGCCGGCACCGATCCGGTGGCGGGCTTCCAGGCGGTCGGCGCCTTGTCCTCCAGGCAGGAATTCACCGCCTTCCCGGCGCGCGACGACCAGGTATCGTCCACCGCGCGAGCAGCCGCGATGGCATCGTTCGCCACTGTCACGACCATGGCGACGCCACCCTTGAGCGATGGATCCACCTTCTGCCCGAACTCCTGATAACAGAATCTGGTGAACGACTGCTCGCGCTGCACGACCTCCACGAGCGCAGGCGGCGCCGGCGGAATGGCGGGACGCGCACGCACCGGCTCGGCCTTCACCGGCTTGAACGAATCCGGCTCCGCCGGCGGAATGGCAGTCTTCAACGAATCCATGTTCAACGGCATCGTGTCCTCCTGCACCTGCGCCGTCGTGGCCTTCCTGTCGCGCGGACAGGCGGCCAGCACCAGCATTGCCGGAAGCAGGATCAGAATACGCCTCATGTCGCACCCAGCTGATCAATATGGTGAACGAGCTGCCGTGCCCCCGCGAGGTAGGCCGCCAGCACGGTCTCGACATCGGCAGCCGCGATCTTCTCCGTGCCACGAACATGGCGCACGACGCGCACGAATGGATCCGCCGACACGCCACTCCGCGCCGCCGTCTGCCGCGACAATTCCTCGTAGTCGGCGGACGGTGCATCTCCATGATATCGCAGCAGCGACCGGAACAGCACCATGAACGTGCTGAGGCTGGCGCTCAGCAGATCGAGCAGGCGGCGGCGTTCCCCGCCCGCCGCGAGCACACCCTGCCGGAGCTGCAGCAGCTTGCCCATCGCCTGAAACTCGAGCTGCAATCGAAGGTCCTTGCGATCCACCGTAATGCCGTCGAACGGCGGGGTGCCGTAGAGCACCCGGTGCCGATCGAGGATGTCCGCGTACTCCATGGGGAATATATCGCTCGACCCTTGCCACTCCCCGAACGTGAGCGTGAGCGGCGGCGGATTGCCGCCCTCCATCCACGCGCGCGCAATCGCGGCTTCGCGCTGCAGGAGCTCCAGATTCAGTGCATCGACGATTACGAGCACGTTGTGATCGGACCAGCGTCCCAGCACTTCGCCCGCGGTCGCGGATCCGTAGAGCACCACCGCGCGCAATCCGCCGCCGAAGGCAGCGCGAAGCTGCTCCACCAGTTCATCGAGTGTCATTTTCGCCATGGGATCTCACCAGCTCGAGCCACCACCACCGCCACCGAACCCGCCGCCGCCACCGAATCCACCAAAGCCACCACCACCGCCCCACCCACCACCGCCCCACCCGCCACCACGAAATCCTCCGCCCCCCATGGGAATGAACAGCGGAATGCAGCCACCACCACCGCAGCCGCGCCGGTTCCGCGTCAGGGCGTTGATGATGAAGACTACCGCCAGAATGAAAAGAAAAAGAGCGAACGGCGGAATCACGAAGCTGGAATTCCCGCCGCCCGGTCCAACGGGAGTGGGCGGTGGCCGGAACGACGAATCCAGCGTGAAGTTGAAGTTCTCCGCGTAGTGCTGCGCGACTTGCAGCGTGACCTGCTCGATCCCCGGCCCGTAGTCCTTCTGCATGAACAGTGGCGTGGCCGCGCGGCAGATGGTGCCCGACGTGGCGTCGGTGATGAATCCCTCCGCGCCGTAGCCCACACCAATGTAGCAATGCCCATGGCCGTCCGAGCTCGTCTCCTTGGGAACGACGAGGATGATCACGCCCGTGTTGCGCGTCTGATCGCCGGGCTTGCCGAACTTGCCGACCTTCCAGGTGCGGCCAATCTGCAGCGTGACCGTATTGGGGTCGTTCTGTCCGATGTCGGGCAATGTCACGACGACGATTTCGCCGCCGCTCTTGGCGCGCACGTCGTCGATGATGCGCTGGATCGTCTGGCGATTGTCGGCCGGGATGACGTTCGCGAAATCGTTGACGTATCCCTGTGGTGCCGGAAGCTGCAGCCCGTGCAGTTGCTGCAGCAGCACCAGCGCGCCGGCCAGCCGAAAGAGGCTATGCCACATCCGACGGGACGGCTGGCGCGGGCACGGCTACTTGCTGAAGACGAATGAGAAGCTGTACGTCCCGCCTCCCTGCTGCGATGCAGGGAACTTCCACCCCATGATGCGTTCGTGGATGCAGGACTCCGCCGCCGACGCGCCGGCACCCGACCAGGTGCGCCGCGTGATATCCGCGCCCGTCACATCGCCGCCACCGGTGAGCGTCACCGCGACGGAGACCGTGCCCGCAAGCGACGGATTGGTCTTGAGGCCGTACTCCTGATAGCAGAACTGCAATTGCGACTGGCGACTGCGCACGTAGTTGCCCAGGTCGGACACGTTGCGCCCGGGACCGCCGATCTTCTCCGCGCGAATCACGCTCGGCGCCGTGACTCGGACCGTCGAAAATCCAACGCCGCCACCGCCGCCCACACCGCCAATTCCACCGCCCCCGGGCGTGTTGCCCAGCCCTTCGCCCAGTCCGCCGCGGCCGGGCGTACGCGATCCCTGGCCGCCCTGTCCATAGCCGATCACGGCCTTGCCGCCCGTCTGCCCCGGCGTGGCCCCGGCCCCGGAATTCACATCCACGCCACGCAGCACGCCGGAGACGTCGCCAACCATGCCGCCGCCCGCGTTCGTGGATGCGCCGCCGAAGGCATTGCCTATCGCCTTCGTGTCGTTGGTCTGCGATCCCGCACGGCGCCCACCGGCCGCGGGAGCAGGTGTCTTCACGGGCGCCACCGGTGCACCCGCACTTGGTGCAGGAACTGTCGTTGGCGGCTCGAACTGCACCTCGATGGGTTTAGTGGGCTCCGTGGGCAGCAGCGAGATCGCTGGCGGAATCTTCGGGCCGAAAATGACAAGCAGCAGCCAGACGATGCCCAGCGCCGCGGACAGCATCCACGAGGACACGATCGCCCGCCCTTCCTCGCTGGCGAACTCGTAGCGCATGTTGCGCGTGAAGGACGCATCGTCCGGCGCACGGCGGCGTGCGGGCCGCGGCGCGGGCTGCATGACCGGCATGCTACTTCGCCCCCGCTGGTGGCCGGTCTTCCACCTTGTTCACCTGCAGCGACAGATTCTTGAATCCGGCCAGCCGCGCCGTTTGCATCATGCGCGCGAGCAGATCGTAGCGCATGCTCTTGTCGCCCTGAATGGCGAGCGGCGTATCCAGTGGCTGCGCGGCGGCCACCTTCTGAGTGCTCCGGATGGAATCCGCCGCCTGGCGCAGCGCGCTGTAGAGCGGCGGGATGAGCAGTGGCTGGGACGGGTCCGTGGAGCGCACCGCCGCGGCATCCACGGTGCTCATGATGGGATGACCCGCGAGCGTGACCGTGCGGCCAATGCCCAACGTGAGCTGCTGCAGCGCCGTTTCACCCACCCGCGCCTCCGGCAACCGCACGCCGGGCACGACGGGCGCCAGCTCACCCACGGTTGCCGTGGTGAGCGCGAAGAACACGATGCTCACCAGCGTGTCCACGAGCGGCACCAGGTTGAGCTCCGTGATCCGGAACTTGGCGAACTGTTGGGCGCGCCGGAGCGCGCGGCGATCTCTCGCGCGACTCATGGTCTACTTTCCCTGCGCCGGCGCGGCGCCACGCGCGCGCGTCCCGAGCGAAATTCCCGAGTAGTGCGCGAGGCGCAACCGTTCGAGCACGTGCACGATGTTGTCGTAATTCACGTCATCGGACGGAATCACCAGCACATCACTGTTCTGCGGATATTGCTGTCGGATCTGCATCATCAGGGTCTGAAACGTGGCCAGCGATGCGGTGTCGAGACCGGTGATCTCCTGGCGGAATCCACCCCCTCCCGAATGCTCCACCACGAGCTTGTCGTTGTCTACCCGGACGGCCAGCAGAAGATTCAGGACGTCCTGCTCGGATTTCACCTTCGCGGCCTGTTCCGGCGTGGTCACCACGACCGGCGGCAGCGCGAGATCGAACGATGTCAGCGACATCAGTGTCGCCCCCTGATAGGTGAGGAGGCTGAAGAACACGATGGAGGTGAGCGTGTCCACGAGCGGCACGAGGTTGATGTTCCCCGACCACGTGGCGGACGCGCGTTCCGCGCGACGCAGCTTGGATCGATGAAAGAGTGACGCCATTCCGACTCACCTGCTCGCGTGGCGACGGAGAAACTGCGCCGTCACCGGTTGCCAAGCCGGACGTCCGGCCGGTCAATGAGCGCGTTGATGAGACGCACCTGGAATTCGTCCACCTGCTCGATGATGCCTTCGGCCTGACTCACGAGATAGGCGTGCGCCACGGAAAGCGGTACGGCCGTGAGCAGACCGAAGCCCGTGGCATTCAGCGCGATCGCGATGCCCGACGCCAGCGCCGCGGACCGCTCGGACGCCGCCGAGAGCGACACCGACTGGAACGCCGCGCGCAGACCGAAGATTGTGCCGAGCAGACCGATGAGCGTCGCGACGTTGGCCAGCATGGGAAGGTAGTGCAGTCGCCGCGTGAGTCGCGGCAACACGCTGAGCGACGCCGCATCGGCCACGTTCTGCAGGTCCGCCTCGTCGCGGCTGCGGCTGCGAAGAATCAGCAGCCCCATGTCCGGCAGCACCGCGTTCGACTGCTGGCAGAGCTTGATCGCGTCATCGATCTTGCCGGCACGCACGAGCTGGATGACACGCTCGATGAATTCCCGTCCGTTGATCTTCGACCGGATGACGATCGTGTAGAATCGCTCGATGAATACGGCGAGTCCTGCCACCGCCACGATGAGGATGAAGTACATGACGGGGCCGCCGGCCCGGTAGTATTCCAGCATTTTCGTCAACATCGAGAACAGTCCTCCACGGGAAGGATCGAGAGAGAGTACGTCAGCGCGGCTTCCGCGTACTGTCACGCGGTGTTCGACTGGTATCCGGCCGTCCGACGGTTTCGACGGCCGCCGAAAGCGAATCGAGACGCTCGCGATGCAACCGGAGCTCCCGCAACAGTTCCTGAATCTCCTGCGTCCGTGCCACGTCCGCGGCGCGGACCCGGGCGGCGGCGCTGTCTCCGGCGGCCGATCTGGCCGCAGCCGATGCCGCGGCTGCCCGCTGCAACGAGTCGAGCCGGGTCTGGGCGTGCTGAATCGCCTCCCGCTGCGCCGCGAGCGCGGTGCTGTCAGCCGTCGCCAGCGGCGCCATGGTCGTGTCCACCAGCCGCTGACCAGTCACCTGTCGCAGTGGCACGACATTATAGCCGGAATCCAGCATGGCCGCGTGCGACTGCTCGTAGAGTTCCGGACCCAGCACCTGGCGCGAGTATTCGGGCACCGCGCGCGGCCGCACCGTTACCACCTGCGGCGTGGGGACCTGTCCGTGAATGATGATCGTCTCGCCGGTGCGCGACCTTTTCGGCTGCTGGGCGGCCGCACCGAGCGGGACGATCAGCGCTATCGATGTAGCAAGCGCGAGGCCAGTCCGCCAGTTGCCCATGCGTCTCATCGTTCTCCTCCGACGCGCGCGGCGTGCGGATCGTCACGGAAACTGGTGGGTGGTGATTCATCCACGGTTCCCGCCAGCGCCGCACGGGCGCGGTCCACCCATGCATTCGTGATGGAATCCTTCGCTGCCTTGTCCAGCAGGGTCTGCCAGGTCTTCTTTGCCGCCGTGTAGTATTGCTCCGCCTGTTGCGCCGACCCCGTCTGCGCGGCGGCTCGCTGATCAGCCGTGAGTGACCTGGGCAGCGTCACGTTCTTCAGAAAATTCCCATACTCCCACTGCGCGAGCCCTACATAGTACGACGACGCCGCCAGCCATTCGGGCGCACCGGTGGCGATGGACGCCGTGAAGTGATCGCTCATGGTCCTGAGCAGATCGCGCTTGGGTTTCGACAGGCGGTCCACGCCCCGGCGCGTGAGATTCCCCACGCTCGGAATCACGAGCTGCATGGCCTTGTACCGGGAGAAGAGCCCGGCGCCCAACCGGAACTCGCTCTCGCCCTTCCGCTCCGCGCAGTCCGCACGCAACGCGGCGCTCGGATGCTGACACAGACGGGCCAGCTCCGTGTTGACCGTAGTGACGTCGCCCGATGCCTTGAGCAGCGCCACCCGCATCTGCTGCGCCTGTCCCGCGCGCGAATCCCGTGGGAAGCGCGTCGCGAACGTGCCGTACGCCCGCGCTGCCGCCGCGGAATCCGGTGCCTCCAGGTACGTCACCGCCGCGTTGAACTGCGCATCGGCTGCGCGCCTGTCCTTGGGGTATGCCGTGGCAAACGCTTCATACGCCGACGCCGCGTCCTCATGCTTGCCGAGCGAATCCAGCATCACGGCGCGCCGCACCATGGCATCCGCCCGCCCGCTCCACGTGGGATTCTCCTGCACCAGCGCATCCAGCGCCTGCACCGCCTCGTCGCGCCGTCCCAGATCCGCCAGCAACTGTGCACCGAGCGCCTGATACTGCACGCGATACTTGTACTTCGGATAGTCCTTCACGAGCCGGCTCGACAGCTCCAGGGCACGCGTCTTCGCCTTCTGCGCCGCCGCCGTGTCGTTGTGGGCGCGCGCGGCGCTGTCGGCCAGCATGTAGGTCTCGACGGCATTGCGCAGCGCGTCCGGAGCGCGGTCCGACGTCGGGTTGCGATCCGCGAACGCCACGTACACTTCTTCCGCGGCGCGCCGGTAATCGCCCGCCTTCACGAGCGAGTCGCCGAACGTCACCGCCGCCGCATCGCGAATGGTGCGAATGGAGTCTGCCAGCTTGCTCTTGCCGGACTGCGCCGCCTGCGTTTGCGCCTGCTCCCACTGTCCCTGCGCCTCCACGTAGCGCCCTTCCCGGTACATCGCATCACCCACCAGCTTCTGCGCGGTGGGCGTGTACGGATCGTTGGGATAGCGCTCCGCATATGTGCGGAACGTCTTCTCCATCACGTCCCAGCGCTGCGCCTCGGACGCGCGCTTCCCCTTCTCGATGAGCGCCTTCGTGGCGGCATCGTTGCCGGGGAACGCCGCCACGAAGCGGTCCACCGCGCCGAACAATGAGTCCTGCGCCGCGCGGTCGCCGCGATTGTGCACGAGCGCGGAATCATACGCGACGATCGCGTTCTGTCCCGCCTGCGCGGCCAGCTTGTCGTCCCCCTTGCGGCCATAGGCCGCGAGCGTATATGCCTGCGCCGCGTGCGCATAGTCGCCCATGCCGAACAACGCCTCGCCGGAGAAGAACGCGACCGACTGCACGCTGTCCGACTGGGGAAATTCGCCGAGGTATCGCCCGTAGAGCTCCGCCGCTGCGTTGAAGTGCGAGCGGTCCTGCTGCTTGCCCTGTGCCAGCGACAATTCGTACTGCGCACTGTGCCGCAATGCCTGCTCGCGCACGACCTTCACCGTGTCCGCCAGCTCGGGATTCGCCTTCGCCCATGCCGACTCCGGCGCGAACGTGTTCACCAGAACCAGCCGGGCCTGCTGCGCCTGCACCGGATCGAGCATCCGGTTCTGATAGATGTCCACGATTTCGCGCTGCGCCGCGAGCGCGCCCGAATCGGTTGGCGCGAGCTGCTCGACGGCCGCATATGCCGCCACGGCCTTGGGAAAGTCGCCCTGATCGCGCAGACTCGCCGCGACCCGGCGCATGACCGGCAGCCGGAAGCTGGCGTCCGAGTGCGTCGCGAAGTACTGGTCCGCCGCGGGCGCCCCGCCCACCTGCGTGAGCGCCACCGCCATGTACTCGAGCGCTTCGCTGCGCAGCCCCAATCGCGCCCGACGCTCGGGACTCAGTTGATCGTACTCCGTCGCGAGCTGACCAAAGACGTCCACCGCCTGCCGGTACTCCGGCTGCTCGGGACGCGTGGCCTGGCTGTAGTACGACCAGCCGAGCTTGTACAGCGCGAGCAGATGGATGTCGCTGCCGGCCGGCGCCGTTCTGGCCGCGCTGTCGTACGCCTGCGCGGCCTGGACGAACATCGCCTTGCGCGCGGCTTCCCGCTCCTGCGATGCCAGCTCGAAGCGCGCATCGCCCAGCCGGAAAAACGATTCGGGCCGGTACGCGGACTGGGACCTGGACGTCACCAGCTCGAACATGCGCGCGGCATTCGCGAACTGGGCATCCGCGAAGTACAACGTGCCGAGCGTGTACGCCGCCGCATCCACCCGCGGAAACTGCGGGTAGCGGCTCACGAGCTCCGCGTACCGATCAATCGCCGCACGATAGTCCGGATGCACGGGCACGCTGGCGCCGCCGCCGCGCTGCGCCGCAGCGAATGCATCATCCGCCTGGCGCACCAGCAACTCACCCAGCTCGAACAGCGCGTTCGCGCGACGCTGGCTGTCGGGGTAGCGCTGCACGAACGACTCGAGCTTTGAGATCGCTGTCACGCGAACCGTGTCATCGTCCGCCATCGCGCTCGCCAGGCGCGTGGTGCCGGTCGCCTGCGCCCGGGCGGCGCCCGGCCGGAGACAGATCAGCGCCAGCGCCACGAGCGCGAACACGCGAAACCGCTGCGATGGCATGCGCGCTACCGTGGCGGAGTGTTGGTGCCGGCGGACGAGGCGCTGCCGGTCGTGCTGGACGTGCCCTGCGCCGCGCTCGAGGAGTCCAGCGCCCGGAAGAACGCCGCGCTCGCCGATCCGTACTCCGCGGCCTCGCGATCGCGCTGCAGCGCGGCCAGCGCCGAGGCGGCACGGGCGCCAAGCTCGGCTTCCACCAGGCTCACCACCTTCTGCTCGGCCGCCGCCTGCTGCGATTCGGCGGCGGCAAGAATGGTGCGCATCGCCCGGACCCGGTTCGATTCATGTCCCTGCAGAGAATCCAGGTTGGCGTTCACCATGCGATCGTTGGCGGCGAGGAGCGCAACCGCGGAGTCGTGCATCGCCTGCGCGCGCGCAAGGCGCACACCCAGCGAATCCTGCAACGCGAACACTGGATTCCGGGCGATCATGGCATCCAGCCCGCTGTCTACCAGTTGGCTGATTTGCTGGTAGGTATGCGCGGTCTGGATCTCGGTTTCGAGCACTGCCGAGTCGTGCGGCGTCAGACTGCTGCCCAGCGAGGCCTTGACGCTGTCCAGCATGGCGACGTTCTCCGTCGCCATTTCCTTCGTGAGCGTGACCTGTTTTCCCAGTGCCTCGCGCACGCGGCGGCGGCTGTCCGTGAGCACGGCCGTCATGCGCCCCAGCGAATCCCGCACGAGACCGAGCGTCCTCGCGTTCTCCTCCAGCACGGCGCGACTGTCCGCGATGAGGTGCTGGAACTCCTGGAGCGCACCAATCCGCAGCGCCTGTGTCCCCTGCTGCGATTGCAGCCGGAATCGGGCAAGCGCCACGGCGGCATCGGCGGCATCGAGTGCCTCCGCGCTCGTAGCGTACGCCGCGCGCGACGCGGGCGCGGAGACGCCGCGATAGAGGATGCGCCGCGGGAAGTCGGCGCCCAGCGCAGGAGCGACCGAATCCACACGCGTCTGCACATCCGTCAGCGTGATGATGCGCGGGGCGTCTGCCGCGGGCGGCGGCGCGGCGCCAGCGTAAGCCGCCGCGACGATGGACGGCTCCGCTCCAGCGGCGTCCGGCAACGCCAGCGTCCGTCCGTGCTCCGGATCGTCCAGGAACAGCAGCCCGGCCGCGCGCTGCGAGACGAGCCGCTGCGCGGCATCGTTCCACGGGCCATTCACGCGCGACTTGAGCAGGGCCGCTTCGCTCGACACGGAATCCGTGATGGCGTCGAAGTAGCGTTCCGATTCCATCGTCTGCTTCGCTTCCAGCATCGCCTGGCCGGCCATGACGCGGGCTTCATCGCGACGCGGCAGCATGGGATAGTGCGCCGCCACATCGATAAACGCGGCGCGGGCATCATCCAGCTTGCCCGAGCGATACAGCGCCCATGCCTTTGTAAGCTGTGCTTGCGCGGCCAGCCCGCTCGATGGGCTCACTCCGCCGGCGGCGGTGATTGCCGCATCGTAGTGCCCGCTCAGCAGCGCGAGCTCCGCTTCCATGAGACGCACCTGATCGCCGAACGAGCCGGTGGCCACCTGGCTGAGCGACCGCAGTACGCCGAGCGCTTCTCCGGCGCGCGCCGTATCGCCACCCATGGCGGCCATCGCGTCCAGATATTGCGCGTAGGGTGCATACACACCACCCGCGGCGCGCGCATCCCTGAACGCCGCCCGCGCCGCGGTGAAGTCACCAGCGTCGTATGCCGCCAGCCCGCCCACCAGCGATACCAGTCCGCGATCCTCACCGGTGCCGGCGGCTTTCGTGAGGGCGCGCGCCCGGGCATAATCGCCTTGCCGGTACGCATCGAGCATGAGCTCGGTCGAGACGATTCCCGTGTACCGGGTGTCGGGCGCCTGCGACATCAGCTCGGCCGCGGCCGAACGGAACTGCGCTGACATGCCGAGCCGGTAGTAACCCTGCGCGAGCAGAAAGAGCAGATCGGCCCGCTGCCGCGCCGAGACAGCGCCCGAACCGCTCTGGCTCAGCGGCGCGGAGCGCAACCACTCCAGGCGGTCGAGCGCGCGCAGCGGTTGGCCAGCTGTCAGGTTGAACAGCGCCACCCCGAGCTCGGCCGAGACGCCCCTGGCCTGATCCTCGACTGGAGTGAGCGCGCTGTCCGGGCGTGCCGCCCCCGTATCTCTGGCGGGTTGCTGCGCGCGTGCTTGCACCGCGATCGTGACTGCGAGCGCGAATGACACCGCGAGCCGTGGGCAGATCGGCATGATGCGCAACGTCAGAACGGCGTCGTACCCTTGCTCGTCCACGTGCTTGGCACGATCTGCGCCCCGCGCACCACGAACTGCACGTACGTCACGGTCTCACCCTGCGCATTGACGCTCACGCTCTGCGTGAGCGGTTCGCCCGAGGTCGTGATGGTCACTGCCACGGTGTGCGCGGTGGGCAGCACCGGCGCCCGATACAGCTCGTCCACCGCACCACGGTGCAGCGCATCCACGGCGATGGCCGAATAGGTGCGCGACCCGGCGGCGGCACCATCCACCTCGAGACCGGCGCTCGCCACCGGGCCGGCGTACGCGGTATCGGTGCGCAGCAGCACGACCAGCACTGCGCCCGTGTGGCGGCGCACCGCATCGCCGAGCGCCTGCATCCGATCGCGCTGTGCGCTAATGTTGTCCTGCGCCGTGGCGAGCAACCCATCCAGCTGCACGAGCGCGTTCTGCTCCGGGCTCATGAGCAGCATCTGCGCACGCCCTTGCATGGCGCGCGCCAGCGCATTCTCCACGTTCGCTTCGAGCTGCACGCGCTGGCTCCGCAGTTCGCTCAGCTGATTCTGCGTCTCCTGCAATTGCTTGACGAGCTCTGCGCGATGGGTCTCGTATGCCTGCTGCGAAACGGAGTCCTGGGCCTGTGGAGACAGGGTGTCAGGAACCTGGGCGCACAGGACAACCGGCGCAGCGAACAAGAGCGCCAGACCAGTCCACCACGTGCGTCTCGTAGACATGTTCATCCAGTCCCGGAGATGGTGAGCGCCGCCCCTCTTACCGCGGCGGTTTCTGCTCGGCAGGCGGAATGGTCTGCTCGAGGCGGCGCAATCGCTCCTGCAGCCGCTGCAAGGCCTCCCGTTCCGCCTTCAGTTCCTGTTCAGCCTGCGCGCGCCGTGTTTCCAGTTCAAGCAGGCTCTGTGCCTTGTACCGGTCAATCTCGAGCTGCAGCGACGCGATCCGCTTTTGCCGGTTGCCCATTTCTGCCAGCAGCGACGCGCGTTCCTTTTCCAGTTGGGTAACTCGCTCCTGCAGGAAGTTACCACGCAGCAGTGCCAGTACGTTGTTCTGCCATCCCAGCGTGAGCGCAAACTTGTCGTAATTGTACGGCGTGGCCGGTGAACTGCCCGCACTCCCCGCCCCCATTTCCGTCCAGTACACCCCCGCGAGAATCCCCCGATAGTTCAGCACGGCGCCCAGATTATAATCCCACGCGTTGTTCTCGAACATGAGCGAAACCGCGCTGCGGCTGCTCGGATAGAACTCCACCTTGGCGCCACCGAACACTCCGCCCGTGCTGTGCCTGGCGTATGCCGACCCCAGCCCCCCGTCATTCTTGAAGAGGCCGTTCCCGTAGCCCAGCGTGAAACTCAGTCCCACGTTCGGCCAGTTGCGATTTACGTCACTCAGGCTGAACGACTTGGTTGCCACCCCGTAGACCGTCTCCGCCGTGGAGAAGTTCTGGTGCAGCGAATCCACCACGTGCTCGCGGTTCGGATCCTGGTTCGTTGGAACGCCGAGATGATATCCGAGGCCGAACCGATCCACCTTGGAATAGGGCCCCACGTTTCGCATGCCGACCGCCAGACTCGGAATCCAGGCCGCCACACCACCCTTCAGACGGTAATCCTCCTCGTTGATGAGCAGTGCGCGACCGAAAAATCCCCACTCGGGATCATCGGAGTACAACGACCAGCCCAGCTCCGCACGGCCCCAGAGCGATGCTGACATCGCCAGGTTCGTGTTCATCCCCTTGCCGAATCCCGATGAGATCTGGGAGCCCTTGATGGTCTTGCTGGAGAATCCGAGGCCGAAATCTCCGGACAGCGGCGACACCCAGGCTACCGGAATGTCCACCAGCCCGGACCCCCAGTACAGGGTTTGCGGATAGCTTTGCTGGGCAGACATCGCGTGTGCCGCCAGGAATAGCGCCGCAGCAACCGCGCAGCTTCCATGCGTTCTGGACATGACCATGTCTCTCTGTCAGCGCGGAGGCTGGGTGGTGGACGGCGGTTTGGTGGGCGGCGAAGCCGGCGGCTGTCCTTCCTGCAGCTTCTTGAGCCGGTCTTCGGCGCGCTGGATCGCGTCGCGCTCCTCCTGGATCTGGGATTCCAGCGCCTGCCGGCGGCGCGCGATATCGGCCAGCTCGCCGGCCTGCGCCTGCCGCAGCTGCGCCTCCAGTGCCTCAATCCGCTTGTCACGCGCCGCGATCTCGGCGCGAAGCTGATTCTGTTCCCGCTCCAGCTCCGCAACCCGGGAACGCAGGAACAGCCCCCTGGAAATGTCGTACACGTTGCCGCTGTAGCCGAGCGACAGGTTCACCTTGGTGTAGTTGTAGACGTTGTAGAGCGGACCCTTCGACGCGGATTTCGAACCCTCCTCCAGCTCCGTACCGTAGATACCGAGCGAAATCCCGCGCCAGTTGCCCACCACACCGGCATTCCAGTCCCAGCCGTTGTTTTCCGCCAGGAAATCTATGCGCGTATTTGGTGTCGGATTGATCGCGTAGCGCCCCCCCAGGAAGAGACCACGCGCGATCTGCCCCTTGTCGTTGTAGCTGTCACCGAGTTTGCCATTGTCGTAGAACACGCCGCTCCCGAAACCCAGGCTGAGGCTGCCGGATCCACTGCCCAGGCGGAACGACCTGGTGGCGACACCGTACACCGTTGGCGCCGTATGAAAATGCGTCGCAAAGGAGGACGTGACGTCCTTCGCGGCACCACCCCCCGTGAACGAAATGTCGCAGCCGATGAGGAACCGTTCCTCATGATCGCAGTTGCCCAGGTTGCGGAACCCGACGGCAATGGCCGGCCACGGCTTGTCCGCTTGCTCCTTGAGCGCGAGCACCTGCCCGAAGAAACCCCACTCGGGATTCTGGCTGTAGAGTGAAAAGCCGACCGACACGCGACCGCCCCAGTGGGAATCGATCGCGAGGTTGGTGTTCCACTGCGAGGCCGTGTTCAGACTTTGCTGGCCGGCGACGTTGTACGGAATGTGGCGGCCCGTCGTGGCCAGCCAGATGTCCCCGGAGGTAGGCGAAACCCAGGCCACGGGAATATCAATCAGTCCCGTCCCGTAACTGAGCGTGGCGGGATAGAGCTGATCGGCCTGTTGCTGCGCCGGCAGCCCGGGAACCGCGATCAGCGCCACGACAAGCGTGCACGCGATGAGGGCGATCCCCGACCGCGTCGTACGCATGAACTCCTCCAGAGTCACGGTTGACAGGTTGTCCCGCTCCGAATGGTTGGGTGATAATGCAGGATTGAACGGCGTGCGTCAAATATTTACAGCCGAACACACAACGCCCGGAGTGCGCCCCATATTGACATGACGCCTGTGCGGTGCCGAGGTCAACACCCGATTGTCGCTTCACTTAGCAAGACGCGCGCCGCACATCGCGCCGCACAGCGCTGCGAGGTCGCGAACGCGCACTGCGCCAACGCACGTCCATGCGGGACGCGCCGCCGATGTCGCGGGGACTGCCGCTACTTGGTTTGTCCGCCGGGAGGCGATTGCCGGCCGAGGATGCCATTGCCGATCCCGCCAAATCGAATCGCCAGCGCGCCGGCCACCGCGGCGCCAGCCAGCAACCCGGTGCGCCACTTCGAGAGCTTGCGCTCCCGCATGGAGGCGATGGCATCTCGCGGCAGCATCACCTGCTCGCCATTCCAGCTCTGGTCGTTGCCGGAGCGGACGTTCACGTGGCGCACCGCGAGCGTGATCGTGGTGTCACTGCTCGAGAGGAGATCACCATCGACCGACTGGACGTTCGCGCCGAGATATTGCGTGAGCTGGCTGGAGCCGTTGTCGGTGAGGTCCACGACGACCTGATCGCCGGCCTGCGGTGCGGCTGTCGTGATCGGGGTACTCAGATAGCAGCCGCAGAGGAGACACGGTATCATCACAAACGGCATGATGCGCATGACGGTCGCCTCGAGAGTTGAGAGGATGCAGCGTGCAAGGTCGCCGGGCGGGCCGGCCGTGATCGGGGCGATCGGGCGCAGGCGTCCGGACAACGAACTGGCTGCAGGAAGTCGCTGCAGAAAGCGGGCCCGGTGGTGCGCCGTGCGTCCTCTTGTTGTGGCTGCCCCAGGGGCTGCGCACTTCCGCCGGACAGTCACGGCGGTCGCGCTGGGAGTCTCGCTCGTTCAGAGCGCGGGGGCCGCCCGCGCCGTCGCGCAGGATTCGGTGCAGACAGCGCCGCGGCACAGGCGCAGTACCATATACGCGATCGCCGGCGCCGTGCTGGGCGGTGTCGCTGGCGTGCTCTTCTCGAAAGCGGGTGGATCGCCAGGCCATGGCGGGTGCGGCGTTCCCTGCTTCTCCATCGCTTCGGCGGCTGCCGGCGGTGGAATCGGCTATCTCATCGGGCGACAGTCGGACCGCCGCTATGCGCTGCGATATCGCGGAGGAATCGGCCCGCTCGACATCAGGACTCTCACCGCTCCGCTCGGCGCCGCCCCCACGGCGATTGCCGTAGCCGCCGGCGACGTGGCGGTGGCCGGCAGCGCGGGCGTGCAACTGTTCAACTCCGATTCGGGGCTGCGCCTGCAAGCCGTGCGCGCAGGTGGGCTGCACCGCATTACCCACGTTGCTCTTGCGCCTGAATCCGGTTGGCTCGTGGCGGGGTCGCCCTCGGGGCTCTACCTCTTTCCCCCCGGACGAGGGCCCGGAGCGCTCGCGCACGAAGGCGATGTGAGCGCCGTGGCGGCGGCGTCCACGCGCGCGTTCGTCGCCCTGCCCGGCGAGCTTGGCGTCGTACCCCTGTCTCTGGCAGAAGACACGCTGGTGTCGCTGCGCGGCACACCCGTGTCGTCAGCGGTGAGCGATCTCCAGTGGGACGCGGCGCGGGCGCTGCTGTGGGCCGTGACCGATCGGGACCTGCTCGCCTTTCGCGCAACCGGAGATTCGCTCGTTCGAGTGGGCGGCGCGGCGCTGGGCGGAGCCGGACTTCGCCTCGCGCTCTCGGGCGACACCGTCGCGGTTGCTCTGGGTACCGGCGGGGTTCGACTCTTCGACGCGCACGATCCCGCAGCGCCCGTGCCGATCCTGTCCTGGACGCACGCGCGCTTCGCCTATGACGTTGCACTGGACGGTGGCCGGCTTTTCATCGCGGCTGGTCCGGAGGGGGTCTTTGTCATCGAGCTCCGCGCGCGAGCGCCGCGCGCGCTGGGTGTGGCACGCGGACTGGGATTCGTCACGGCGCTCGCGTCCGACCGCGGGTATACCTACATTCTCGACAGGCGTACCAACTCCCTCCGCCGTATCCTCTCTCGCTTCTAGATCCGCATGCGCTTCGCCAGACTTGCAATGATCGCCGTGGGCGCCACCCTGTTTGGCGCCGCCTGCCGTCCCTCGGATGCCGCGCGCTCGAGCCGGGCCAGCCGCTCCGCGTCGCCGGACCAGAGCGCGCCTGCCGTGCGCGATACGGTGCTCGAGCGCAAGGCCGATCACGCCCGCATCGAGGGAAGCGACAGCGCCAGAGTGTGGGTCGTGGAGATCAGCGACTTCCAGTGCCCCTTCTGCAAGGAGTGGCATGACGAGACGTACGCCGCGGTGAAGCAGGATTACGTGGACTCGGGCAAGATCCGCTTCGCCTACATCAACTTTCCGCTTCCCGGGCATCGCAACGCCTGGCCCGCGGCGGAGGCGGCCATGTGTGTGGCTGCGCAGGGCAAGTTCTGGCCCATGCACGACGCGCTCTTCGCCACGCAGAAATCATGGGAAACCCTGTCTGATCCCTCCCGCTATCTGGACTCGCTGGCGGTGAGCATTGGCGTGGATTCCGCCGCGTATCACGGCTGCGTGTCGAAGCACGAGATGCGTGCGCTCATCCAGGCCGACATCGATCGCGCCACATCTTCGGGGGTCAACTCCACGCCATCATTCAACATCGGTGGCGAGATGATCGCCGGCGCGCAGCCCACGGAAGTGTTCCGGAAGGCAATCGATTCGGCGCTGGCCCGTCATGGAGCGGGCGCAACCCGCTGAACGGGTACGACCGGTCCGTCGCCAGCTCCGGCAACCCGCGAGCCGCAACCCATCCTCTACGCCGCCCTCACCCAGCTCGCGCGTCTCGCCGCAGCGCTCGCGCCGGCGCGAGAGGGAAAGACCTGGCGGGCGCTGCGTGCCCGGCGCGGCATTCGGCAGCGCTACATCGCGTGGGGTCGGACCGCGCGCGACCCCGACCGGCCGCTCCTCTGGATGCACGCGCCCTCGGTTGGCGAGGGGCTGCAGGCGCGACCCGTGCTGGACATCCTGCGCGCCCGTCATGCCGGCTGGCAGTTCGCGTACACGTTCTTCTCGCCCAGCGCCGAGCGATTTGCGCGATCACTCGACGCTGATTTCGCCGACTATCTCCCATTCGACACGACGGGCGACATGCGCATCGCGCTCGATGCGCTGCGCCCGCGCGCGATCGTCTTCAGCAAGCTGGATGTGTGGCCGACACTCGTGCGCGAGGCCGACGAGCGCGGCGTGAGCCTTGCGCTCATCAGCGCGACACTGGCCCCCGGGTCGAGTCGCCGTGGACGAATCGCCACCGCGCTGCTGCGTGAAGCGTATTCGCGGCTGGATGCCGTGGGAGCCATTGACGCGGACGACGCCGCGCGTCTCGCCGGGCTGGGGGCGCGCCGCGCGGTGATCACCGTGAGCGGTGACACACGCTACGATCAGGTGTGGGCGCGCGCCCAGACGGTGCGCCCCGACAATCCGCAGCTCGCGCCGCTCCGCACCGCGCGGCTCACGCTCGTGGCGGGGTCCACCTGGCCCGCCGATGAAGCGGTGCTGCTCCCCGCCTGGGAACAGGTACACCGGTCGTTCCCCGGCGCGCGCGTGATTGTCGCGCCGCACGAACCGCACGCCGCCCGGCTGAGCGCAATCGAATCGTGGGCCGCGCGCGCCGGGTTGTCGTGCGCGCGGCTGGGGGCCGCCACCGCCGGCACGAGCGATGTGGTGCTCGTGGATCGCGTCGGTGTGCTCGGCGAACTCTACGCGCTGGCCGATGCGGCGTACGTGGGCGGCGGTTTCCACGCGGCCGGTCTGCACTCGGTGCTCGAGCCCGCGGCGTTCGGCGCGCCTGTGCTCGTCGGGCCGCGCCACGCAGACAGTCGCGACGCGGTGCTTCTCCTGCGATCAGGCGGCGCGCGATCCGTATCCGACACGACGGAAGCAGTCACGGCGCTCGGCGACTGGTTCGCCCGCGCCGGCGCGCGGCACGATGCCGGCGAGCAGGCGCGCCGGCTCGTGCATGACGGCCTTGGTGCGGCGCAGCGATCCGCCGCGCTCGTGGAAGCACTGTTCGACGCCTAGCGCGCCGCTACGAGTTCGCGATCAGCGCCAGATTGCGTTCCACCCGGGCCTGCAGTTCCTGCAGCTCGATGGGCTTCGTGGCGTAGTCATCAACGCACGCTTCTTCCGCCGCCTGTGCCGCGCCGGCTTCCGACAGTCCGGTGAGCAGGATCACGCGCACGCGCGACCCGTGCTCGGCGTGCGCCTTCAGCGCGCGGCAGATGTCCCGTCCGTCCACACCGGGCATCATGAGATCGAGCAGCACGAGTGATGGCCGCATCTCGTCGAACGACGCGAGCGCCTCGTCGGCGCAGCGCGCCACGCGGACCGCGTAGCCCCGCGATTCGAGAAAGCGCTGCAACAGTTGCGCATAGTCCCGATTGTCATCGATAACCAGAATACCTGGTTGGGTCGCCCTTTCCTTGTCCGGATCCGGCATTCCGACCTCCAGGCCGCTGACGAAGCACGTGGCGCGCGGACTGATTCGACCGCGCCGTTACCGGCTTCTTGCCGCCAGCGGGTGATAAGCAAGGGACAGACCGAACGAGACGTCGCTCCCCGAGCCGCCAATGGACCCCACCGAAATCGCCGGACGCAGCGACAGGGTATGCGTCATTTCGAAATCCGCGCCGAAGTCGAAGTTGACGTTCAACTGACTGTCGCCTCCGCCAAAATCAATGGAGAGCCGGGGGTGCACGTACGGCGTGATGAAGACGTCCCCTTCCGTGGGAAATCGGTGTCCCACGACGACGCCAATGGGGATACGCCCCAGGCTGCGTCCCGCGAACGACCCGTACAGGCCGGCGGTGAACAGCACGTCGATCGGTGTTTCCTTCGTGGCGCGCACGAGCCGCTGCGTAAAGCCTCCCCCCAGCAGAAATCGCGTGTCTGCATGGTGACCAGGCGAGGCAACGCCCACGTCAAGGTTGAACTGGCTCTCCGAGCTCAAGCCTTCCCGCCACTGAAATACCCCACTCGTGCCTGGATCACCACCGGCAACGCCAAAGTTCAGTTCGCGAGAGGTGAGATTCGACGGCTGCCAGGCCGGATAGCCCCAGGCCTGTGCGGACGCGGCCGGCGCCGCGACAACCATGACTGCGCCTGCCAGCAGCGCTCCCACGAGACCGAATCCCCTCATGCCTTCCCCTCTGATATGTTGGTTTCCCTGCAAGAGATTGCGCCGGTCACAGCTCGACACCGCGACCGACGCATTAACGTGCTTCCGACACATGCAGGAACTATTCCGCTCGCGCGGTTTCCGTGACAATTCGAACGTGATTGTCCACGACCTGCAAGAAGCCGCCCGACACCTGGAACCTGCGTTCGGCGCCGTCGCCCTGCACACGCAGCGAGCCGCGGCCAAGCGCGGTGATCATCGGTGCATGGCTGGTCAGAATACCCACCTCGCCATCGAACGCGGGAGCGACCACCTGGGTGGCGTCTCCCTCGAACAGCGTGGCTTCGGGCGAAATCAGCGAAACCTTGAGCATCGGCAGCTCAGCTCTTCAGGGTCTTGGCTTTTTCGACGACGTCGTCAATGCCGCCCACCATGTAGAAGGCCTGCTCGGGGAGTTCGTCAAACTCGCCGGCCACGACCCGCTCGAAGCTCGCGACGGTCTCCTCGAGGTGGACGAGCTTGCCCGTGATGCCGGTAAACTGCTCGGCCACCGCGAACGGCTGCGACAGGAAGCGCTGCACACGGCGCGCGCGCGCCACGATGCGCTTGTCGTCCTCGGAGAGCTCCTCCATGCCGAGGATCGCGATGATGTCCTGCAGCTCCTTGTAGCGCTGCAGAATGCGGCGCACCTCGGAAGCCACCTTGTAGTGCCGCTCACCCAGATACTGGGCGGCGAGAATGCGGGAGCTGGACGCCAGCGGGTCCACGGCAGGGTAAATGCCGATTTCCGTGAGCGCGCGCGAGAGCACCACCGTCGCATCGAGGTGCGCGAAGGCAGTGGCCGGCGCGGGATCGGTGATATCGTCGGCGGGCACGTAGATCGCCTGTACCGACGTGATCGAGCCGTCCTTCGTGGAGGTAATGCGCTCCTGCAGATCGCCCATTTCCGTGGCGAGCGTCGGCTGATAGCCCACTGCGCTGGGCATGCGTCCCAGCAGCGCGGACACCTCGGAGCCGGCCTGCGTGAAGCGGAAGATGTTGTCAATGAACACCAGCACGTCCTGGTGCTCCACATCCCGGAAGTACTCGGCCACGGTGAGACCCGAGAGACCCACGCGGAGGCGCGCGCCCGGCGGCTCGTTCATCTGACCGTAGATGAGCGCGGCGGACTTGATGACGCCGGACTCCTGCATTTCGAGATACAGGTCATTCCCCTCACGCGTGCGCTCGCCCACACCGCAGAACACGGACTTGCCGCCGTGTCCCTTGGCGACGTTGTTGATGAGCTCCATGATGACGACGGTCTTGCCGACGCCCGCGCCGCCGAAGAGTCCGATCTTGCCGCCCTTGACGAAAGGAGCGATCAGGTCGATGACCTTGATGCCGGTTTCGAACAACTCCGTCTTGGGCTCGAGGTTCACGAAGAGCGGACTGGCGCGATGAATCGGCCAGCGCGGCACATCGGCGGGAATGGCCGGACCATTGTCCACCGGCTCGCCGAGCACGTTGAGAATGCGACCCAGCGCCGCTTCGCCCACCGGCACCGAGATCGCCGCCCCGGTATCCACCACGTCCATGCCGCGCTCGATGCCGTCCGTGGTCGACATGGAGACGGCGCGCACCTGATTGCGCCCGATATGCTGCTGCACCTCGGCGACCAGGTGGATGCGGCTGCCGCTGGCGGAGTCCTGATCCACGGTGAGCGCGTTATAGATCTCCGGGAGATGCTCCGCCGCGAATTCCACGTCGAGCACCGGACCAATGACCTGGACGACTTTGCCGATATTCTGGGAAACCATGAAATGATCCTGAATTGGTGAGTCAGTGAACCAGCGTTGGGACCTGCGCTAGAGCGCTTCCGCGCCGCCCACGATTTCCGCGATCTCCTGGGTGATCTGCGCCTGACGCGCGCGATTGTACGTGCGCCGCAGCACGTTGAGCATCTCGCCCGCGTTGTCCGTTGCGCTCTTCATCGCCGTGCGCCGCGCGCCCTGCTCGCCCGCGGCGGTTTCCACCAGCGCGCGATACACGCTGTTCCGCACGTACAGCGGCAGCAGCTCCGAGAGAATCGCTTGCGCGCTCGGGAACAGCAGATAGTCCCGCGCCGGACCCTTGCGCTCCGGTGGCGTCACCGGCAGCACCAGTTCCGCCACCGGCGGCGTGGAGAGCGGCGACACGTAGCGCGAATACACGACGTATACGGCGTCGAGCCGGCCGCCCACGAAGTCGGCCATCATGCCATCCACGAGCTCGTTCGCGTGCGACGATGCGGGGCGATCACCGATGTCCACCCGCGACGACGTCACCGGGACGCCAATGTAGCGGAAGAAGCCGATCCCCTTGCGTCCCACGATGTGCAGCTCCGTCTCCGCGCCATCCCGCTTGAGACGGTCGAGCAGCGTGCGCGCCTCGCGAATGAGGTTCGAATTGAATGCGCCCGCGAGCCCGCGGTTCGACGTGATGAGCAGCACTCCCGCGCGCTTCACCCGCGTAGGCTGGCGCAGCAGGGGAAAGCTCTCCGCCAGCGCGGGAGAATAGAGATCCGCGATCACGGCCGACAACGCCTTCGCATAGGGCCGCGCCGCGATCACCCGGTCCTGCGCGCGCTTCAGCTTCGACGTCGCCACCATTTCCATGGTGCGCGTGATCTTGCGCGTTCCTTCGGTGGACTTGATCCGACCGATGAGCTCCCGCCCCTTAGCCATTGCGTTCGATCCGTGCGCCGCTTCGGGTGCCCTTGTACGCCGCAATGCCGCGCTTCAACGCTTCCTCGGTCTCCTTCGACAGCACTTTCTCCGAGCGGATGCTCTGTCCCACCTGCGGATACTCCGCCGCCATGAACTCGTGGAAGCCCCGCTCCCAGTCGCGGATCGTCGCAACCTCCACGTCATCCAGATGGCCGTTGGTCACGGCGTAGATGATCATGACCTGGTTTTCCACGGGCATGGGCTCGTACTGCGGCTGCTTGAGGATTTCCACGGTGCGGATGCCGCGATCGAGCTGCGCCTTGGTGGCCTTGTCCAGATCCGACGCGAAGGCGGCGAACGCTTCCAGCTCGCGATACTGTGCCAGGTCGAGGCGCAGCCGGCCCGCCACGGAGCGCATCGCCTTGATCTGCGCCGCTCCACCCACGCGCGACACCGAGATGCCGGCGTTGACCGCCGGGCGTGTGCCCGCGTTGAAGAGATCCGTCTCGAGGAAGATCTGTCCGTCGGTGATCGAGATGACGTTCGTCGGGATGTACGCAGAGACGTCACCGGCCTGGGTTTCGATGATGGGCAGCGCGGTGAGTGAGCCCCCGGGCACGAAGATGTGCGTGTTGTCCACCACACCCGGATTCTCGCTGATCTTGGCCGCGCGCTCGAGCAGGCGCGAGTGCAGATAGAACACATCTCCGGGATACGCTTCGCGTCCGGGCGGGCGGCGCAGCACCAGCGAGATGGCGCGATAGGCCGCCGCCTGCTTGGACAGATCGTCGTACACGCAGAGTGTGGCCTTTCCCTCCTGGTACATGAAGTACTCCGCCATGGCGCAGCCCGAGTAGGGCGCGATGTACTGCATGGGCGCCGGATCGGACGCGGCGGCAAGCACGACGATGGTGTACTCCATGGCGCCGTACTGGCGCAGCTTCTCCACCGTCGCGGCCACGGTGGATTTCTTCTGT
The DNA here is from genome assembly GCA_036393195.1 of Gemmatimonadaceae bacterium. Taxonomy (GTDB): domain Bacteria; phylum Gemmatimonadota; class Gemmatimonadetes; order Gemmatimonadales; family Gemmatimonadaceae; genus JADGGM01. The sequence continues at coordinate 40,956 of DASVWN010000130.1, forward strand.
CCAATGGCGACGTACACGCAGATGACGCCCGCACCCTTCTGATTGATGATCGTATCGATCGCGATCGCGGTCTTGCCGATCGCGCGGTCCCCAATGATCAGCTCGCGCTGGCCGCGTCCGATCGGAATCATCGAGTCGATGGCCTTGAGCCCCGTCTGCAGCGGCTCCTTCACCGGCTGACGTACAATGATGCCCGGCGCTTCGGACTCCACTTTGCGCGAATGCGTCGCGGCAATGGGACCGAGTCCATCTACGGGATTGCCCAGTGCGTCCACGACGCGCCCAATGAGCTCGGGGCCGACGGGCACCTCGAGCACACGCATCGTGCGGCGCACTTCATCGCCTTCCTTGAGCTTGAGATAGTCGCCGAGGATGACGGCACCGATGTTGTCTTCCTCGAGGTTCAGGGCGAGCGCGACAATCTTCTCGCCCGTTTCACTGGAGGCGACTTCGAGCATCTCGCCCGCCATGGCTTTCGTGAGACCATAGATCCGAGCGATGCCGTCCTTGACCTCCAGGACGGTACCAACCTCCTCGACGTCGAGATCATGGAGGTCCGCGGCTTCGATCTCGCGGAGCAGAATGTCCTTGATCTCGGCCGGGCGGAGCGACGTTTGCGAAGCCATGTGAACGCTGTGGGTGGGGAGGTTGACGGTATCTCGAGAGATGGTGCTGAGTTCGTCGTCCGGGTGCTTGTGAAAAATATCACAAGGCCTGAAAAGGAACAAGGGGCGGTGCGGCTGCGGGAAGCGGCGTGCCGCGCACGCCGCCTCCCCGCAGCCTCACCCCGCTCATGACCGCTCCGCGAGCACGAATCGCTCGATCACATCCACTCCCCGAAGCACCGAAAGCGACGTCAGCCTGGCCGACAACTGACGCTGCGTCATGTTCGACAGTTGCGCCACCGTCCGGAAGCCGAGAATACGCGCCACGTCCTTCTCGTCACATGCCGGGTTCTTGGCCAGCTCGGCGGCGGCGAGGAGACGGACCAGATCCATGATCCGCTTGAGGCTTGCCGCCGCTCCGCGAGCGAACGACCGGCTCAGATGTTCGCGCGTCACTGACAGTGCCGTCGCCACATCGCCACTGCGCAGTGGCTGCTGCACATGCTGGACCATCCATCGCCATGCCGCGATCGTGAGCGGCGTGTCGAGCGCCAGCGGCGCCGGCGGTTCGCCAAGCGCGGCCGTGAAGCGACCCGTGAATCCACGCGCGGAGACCACAGGCGCGAGCAATCCGTCGTCCGGACCGTCGGCCAGCACCGCGGTCGCACCCGCCGCAGCCGCCGCCGCGATCTGCTCCGCATCCACCGAGCGAAACGGCGTCACGACGATGAAGGCCGCGCTCGGAAAGTGCAGCGCCAGCGAGATGGCGCCGAGCGGATCCATCCCGGCAGATCCGAGATCCACGATCACCGCATCCACGAGCGCTGTGCGCAGCACCTGCTCGACCGCGGACACCCGGTGTGTCACGACCAGCCGCGCGTGACGGCGGGAGAGCTGGCGGCGCAGCACGGCGCGCGTCCGCGCGCGCGGTGCGTGCGCCACCACGAGCGGACGCAGCCCGCTCGGTGCCGCGGCGTCCGGCATGCGCGTTATGACGCGGCCGCGGAATCGCCCACGAGCGCGGCAGCACGCTGCAGCACGTCGCGTGCGTTCGCGTACGAGAGACGTTTCAACGCCGCCTCCAGGGGCAGCCACCGGCACGCGGTAATGCCCTCCTCGCGCTGCGGAGAGGTCGCGGCCGACGCGGACTCCATGAGAAAGAAATGGCAGATCTTGTGCACCAGACGGCCGCGAAAGCGGAAGTACCAGTCAATCGTGTCAACGGGTCCACGCAGCACGAGCTCGCCGAGGCCGGTTTCCTCCGCCACTTCGCGCAGCGCGGCGCGATCCGCAGGTTCATCCGCTTCGAGATGTCCCTTGGGGAATCCCCAGTTGCGATAACTGTCGCGAATGAGAAGAAAGACAGGCTGCCCCTGGGCCATGCGGAACACGATGCCGCCCGCCGACACCTCCTCCACCGCGCGCGACCGGGCGGATCGTGCAGCGCGCGCAGGGCTCATGGCCGGATTCCCGCAGGCGCAGCCGGACTGGCCGCCGCGGACGCATCGGCCGCAGGCTCCAATTCTTCGAGCGTGGGGCGCCCCTCGATGAACTGTCGCACCACCGGATCGCGGCTCTGCCGAATCTGCGCGACCGTTCCCACCTGCCGCACCTTCCCCTCATAGAGCATCGCGATCCGGCTGCCCACCGTGTATGCGCTCCGCATGTCATGCGTGATGACCACGCTCGTGACGCCGAGCTTCTCGCGCATGCGCACCATGAGCTGATCGATGACGGCGCTGGTCACCGGATCCAGTCCGGTGGTGGGCTCATCGTAGAGGATGTACTTGGGACGCAGTGCTACGGCGCGCGCAATCCCGACGCGCTTGCGCATGCCGCCCGAGAGTTCAGCCGGGAATTGCGACTGCACATCGGGCAGGTCCACGAGAGCCAGCGCTTCGTCCACGCGGCTCGCCATCTCCGTTTCGCTCAACTGTCCCTGCTTGCGCAGCCCCATGGCCACATTCTCGCCGATGGTAAGCGAGTCGAACAGCGCGGCGAACTGGAAGACGTAGCCAATGCGCGCGCGCAACTGATAGAGCTCGCGCCGCGTCAGCGAGGGGACATCGTGATCATCGACCACCACGGTGCCCGCATCGGGCTCGAGCAGTCCGACCACGTGCTTGATGGCGACCGACTTGCCCGAGCCGGAATAGCCGATGATGACCATGGTCTCTCCCTCGTGAACGTCCAGGGAGAAGCCCCGCAATACCTGGTTGGCGCCGAACGCCTTGTACACTCCGTCCCACGTGATCATGCGCGACTCCCGAAGCTCCGGGGAACGGCCCACCCGTGTCGCCGGCCAGCCACTGGCAGCGCTCGCCATGCGTCCCCGCCACGCGGCAATCTGAGGCATTTCGCGTGTCCGGGCAAACTGATCACGCGGCAGCTGGCGGGAACCGAGCGCGGCGCGCCGCGGTACGAGTGCCGCACGGTTGCGCACGGTCCGCACGGTTCCGCGCGCGTCACCCAGGTTGAGAATTTCGTGTCCGGGTAAGATGATTCAGTTTGCCTCTGACTCGACCTCGGCAGGGCATTCCCCCGTTCCGCGTCCGATGTTCCGATTTGCGCTCGCAGTCGTGCTTTCCTGCGCCACAGGCGTCTCGCTTCCGGCGCAGCAACGTCCGAAATCCCAACGACCAGTGCCGGCGTCCACGCCCGCTCCGGCGCCAGCTCCGCCATCCGCGACGCCGGCCGACACCGGAGGCGCGCATACCGTGCTCTCGGGATTCGTGCTGGACAGCATGACCAATCTGCCGCTCGCGGGTGCCACGATTCTCATCTCCGGCACCACGCTCAGCGCAGTCTCCGATGCGGGCGGCCGATTTCACTTCGAGCTCGACACGCTGCCGCCCGGCACGTATGTGGTTGGTTTTTTCCATCCGTCGCTCGATTCGATGGGCATCACGCCCCCATCGCGTCCCGTGACGATTGCGCGTGGGACGAACACGTTTCTGGAACTTGCGGTTCCGTCGGCACGCACGATCGTCGCGGCCGTCTGTCCGGATTCCGCGCGGGCAAGCGGTGGCGGATTGATCATGGGCACGGTGCATGACGCCGCGACCGACTCCCCCGTCCCCAATGCGCGCGTGGTGGCGATGTGGACCGGCGTCAACGTCGGCGCTGACGCCGTGCTCAAGGTACCGCGGGCAGCGAGCTTCGTGACCGGCCGCGATGGCGTCTACCGCCTGTGCGGCATTCCGGGCGGCACGCGCGTCGCCGTACAGGCGCGCGTCGGGAAGCAGCAGACGGGCTGGGTGGAGATGCAGATTGCCGCGGGCGGAATGGAATCGCGCAACTTCCTGGTGGGCATCCGGGACACGACAACCGTGGCGGCACGCCCGGGCGCGGCCATGCCGACGGCCGGCGCGTCCGCTGCACCCGGCGCTGTCGCTGCCGACACCACCCCACCACCACTGGGCAATTCCATTCTCGTGGGCACAGTGACCGCGGCGAATGGCAAGCCGCTCGAGAACGCGCAGATCCTGCTGCTGGGATCGCGACTCAGCGCCAAGACCAACGCCAGGGGCGCCTTCCGCTTTCCCGGGCTCCCCGCCGGCACGCAGAGCGTGGAGATCCGGCAGATCGGCTACTCACCCAGGCGGTACGCGGTGGATCTCTCGCCGCGCCACGAAGCGCATCTCGCGGCCGTGCTCGACGAGCGCGCGCAGGTACTGGAAGCGATCGAGGTGAACGCCAAGCCGCGCTCCGCCATACCGGGATTCGATGAGCGGAAGAAGCAGGGATTCGGCGTGTTCCTCTCACGTGAGGACATCGAACAGAAGGCGGCCGTCAGCATGACGGACCTGTTCCGCGGCCTCGCGGGCGTGACGGTCGCATCCAACGGAAGCGGCTATGTTATCCAGATGACACGAACCGCGAGCGTGGGCTATTGCCCGGTGCAGTATTACGTGGATGGCGCCCCGCTGCTCGCGACCGCCGATGACATGGACAGCCTGATGCGCCCCGATGACATCGAGGCCATCGAGATCTACAAGAGCGGCACGGCAACGCCGGTGCAGTTCCAGGCATCCGATGGCGGGTCGTGCGGCACGATCGTGATCTGGACCAGGCGCAGTATCAAGCAGCCGAAGGGGACGGGGAACCAGTAGCCCGCGTGCCCGGGATGCGCCGAGAGCCCGCCGCGCGAGTGCGGCGGGCTCTCGGATGTGGGACCAACCGGCGTGCGCGGTGCTGCCGGACTATGCGGCGAAGCTGCTCAGCGCGCGCCCGACTTCGCCTTCGCGCAGCCGCTTGAGCGCGCGGTCGCGCAACTGCCGCACCCGCTCACGCGTGACGCCCAGCATGGCGCCGATTTCCTCGAGCGTGTGCTCGCGGCCCCCGTCCAGACCGAAGTACAGACGCAGCACCTTGGCATCGCGGGCCGGGAGCGTGCCCAGCGCTTCCTCGATTTCATCGGTGAGGAAGCGGTTCATGGCTTCCTCTTCCGTATCGGGCATCTCGTCGGCTACGAAGCGCTCGATGAGTGCGCGATCCCCTTCCGGGTCCATGGGCGCATCGAGTCGCACGTCACCGGTGTTGAGCGCGGCGAGCGACGGCACGACGTCCACCGAGAGCCCCGTCAGGTGCGCCAGCTCCTCCGGATTGGGCTCACGACGCAACTTCTGCCGCAGGATCTCCGACGCCTTGATAATGCGCGAGAGGTCCGCCGTGCGATTGAGCGGCACACGCACGGTCCGCCCCTGACGTGCCAGTGACGACAGGATGGCCTGCCGGATCCACCAGACGGCATAGGAGATGAACTTCACCCCCTGATCGGGATCGAACTTGCGCGCGGCAGTGAGCAGACCGACGTTGCCCTCGCCGATGAGATCGATGAGCGGCAGGCCGCGGTTCTGATACTTCTTGGCCACCGAAATGACAAAGCGCAGGTTCCGCTGCACAAGCTGCTGCAGCGCATCGGGGTCGCCCGCGCGGATCTTGCGCGCGAGCTCGATCTCCTCGGTGCCCTTGAGCAGCGGGTAGGTACTCACCTCATACAGATACTGGTCCAGGATGTCACGCTCGGGCTCGCTGGGCGCGATCCCCGCTGGGGCGGCGCGGCGACGACGGCGCTTGACTTCGGTCATGATACGATACGCCTCAAAAAAAAGTGGTGCAAATTGTCTCGTTATGTGTCGAGCATGCCTGCGGCGGTGGCGTCGTAATTTGCTGGCCAGCCGACCAGATGGAGCGATCGTCGGCACCTGCCGGAGGCAAAGGCGCTGCTAAAATACACGTCCAAACCGTTTGCGCCAGCCCCATTTGCTTGACAGCCATCCCTACCCCGGCTATCGTTCGTGGTTCCCGGGCACTTGTGTACGCCCGGCGCCCAGGGGGCGTAGCTCAGTTGGGAGAGCGCTTGAATGGCATTCAAGAGGTCAGGGGTTCGATTCCCCTCGCCTCCACCTGGTTCAATCATCAGCATGGCGCGACGCGATCCTCCTCCCAGAATGGTTCACCGGAGCCGTGTCGCTCCCTTGCGGGAATAGCTCAGTTGGTAGAGCACAACCTTGCCAAGGTTGGGGTCGCGGGTTCGAGTCCCGTTTCCCGCTTTCTTTTCGGCACTCGAAACTCGGATATCTCGCGTTCGTACGCAAGCGATTTCGCCAGGAATTCGCGTGAAAGTACTCTAACGCGCGCACCAATCAGTCCGCTCCCTGATACAAGGCACTACGCGACACGGGATGTTTCCGCTGCATTGTGCCGTCGTTCCCTGAGTCGCTCGGGCGGTTAGCTCAGTTGGTTAGAGCGCCACGTTGACATCGTGGAGGTCACAAGTTCGAGTCTTGTACCGCCCATTCCTCACCCCTTCCGGTGAGGATTTTTTTTGCGCTTGGATCAGCGATGTGAACGCGCGGCGTGCTCACCCGCGCGCCGGGACACGGCGCGACACGGCGCGACACGGCGCGATCTGCGATCGCACAGCGCAGCACACAACGCGCCGGACATCGACTGCTGCTGATCCTCTCGGACGGCCGGCCGAACGACATGGATCATTCTCACGGAGAAGACGGAGTGCAGGGCTCGCGTCAGGCGATCGCCGGAGCACGCGCGTGCGGCGTGGCCGACGCATCGGCCTTGACGCTTCCTGGCGGTTCGGCTACAATCCCAATGATTACGGCGGATGCGTCTCGCGGCTGGGGACACGTCCGCCGTCGCATCTCAGAATCAACGGGCGCCCGTAGCTCAATTGGATAGAGCATCTGACTACGGATCAGAAGGTTGGGAGTTCGAGTCTCTCCGGGCGCGCCATGACGCCAACAGGTTCTACAGGATTGGCGTCGGCGGGGCGTGGCGCAGCCCGGTTAGCGCGCCTGGTTCGGGACCAGGAGGTCGGTGGTTCAAATCCACTCGCCCCGACCATGCACAAAAGGAGCCGACGCGCTCCTTTTGTGCGTTTTGCGCGAGTAGCTCAGCTGGATAGAGCGTCGGCCTCCGGAGCCGAAGGTCGTGGGTTCGAATCCCGCCTCGCGCACCTGTCTGCCAGCTCCCTGCAAGGGGTCAGCGGCTGCACGGAAATGGTGAGAAACAGGGGTTGGAGGCTGCGCAGCCTCTGACCCCTGTTTCACTGTTCGGCGCGTCTGAGCGACCCTCAGAACATCGGCAGCCAGGGCAGCGGCATGAAGGTCGCCACGAAGATCGCTACGGCCAGCCACCCGACAATCTGTCGTCGAGAATCCAGCTTGCGTTCCGGGGCCAGCAGCACGGGGTGCGAGAGCCGCCCCCGCCCGATGAGCAGCCCCAGCACGGCCCACAGCCACCAGCCGTACCACCAGAGGTAGCCGAGCGGGATGAGCAGCAGCCAGAACACGCGCGCGATCCAGGTCTGAGCGCGCCCGAACATGGCGAACGCGATGTGGCCGCCGTCGAGCTGCGCCAGCGGCAGCAGATTGAGTGACGTGACCAGCACGCCCACCCAGCCGGCAATGGCCACCGGATGCAGGTGCAGCGGACCGTGCACTCCAAGCACCAGTCGGCACCCGCTCAACAACAGCGAATTGCCAATGAAGAGCACCCCGTCAGCGTAGGGAATGTACTGGCCGGCAAGCGGCATGACGGGGCCTTGTGGCGCGGGCGTGCTCAAGGCGAGGCCAATGAGCAGCACCGGAATCGCGACAACCAGGCCAGCGATCGGCCCCGCGACGCCTATGTCGAAAAGCGTCCGGCGGTCAAAGACGGGCGAGCGAATCCGGATGAAGGCGCCCATCGTCCCGATGATGTTCCACTGCGCGGGGAACGGAATGAAGAACGGCGGGCTGGTGTTCACGCGATAGTACCGGGCCGTCACGTAGTGGCCCGATTCGTGCGCCAATAGGATCGCGAACAGGGGGAGGGAGAAAGGGATTCCGGCGCGGAGCTCAGCGAGCGACGGATGGTACCAGACACCGGACATGCCCGCGAGTGCGGCGCCGCCAATGGTCATGGTGCCCAGGGTGATCAGCATCAGCGCTGCATGCAGCCACCACCGTTCGCCTGGTCGCGACGCCTCGCTGACGAGGACGAGCCACCGCCCTTCCGGGGCCTCCTGCCAGTAGTGATACCCGTCCCACTCGGCGATCCGGCGCTCGAGGGCAGGTGACGGGGCAGCGTGCCCGGGCGCCACCAGACCTTCGAGAATCCGCCGATCTCCCAGTTCGAGATTTCGCCAGTACGTAAAGTATTCTGTTACAGCAAGCTCGGTCACTCTTGACCGCCTTTTTGGCCGACGTTACCTTGGCGACTCCCACAGCACGTCCTTCACCGACTCGCTCCCCTTTCGCGCCCCGCGCCACCCGGTCCTCCGTGCTGCATTGCGAGCACGGCAACGGAACCGCTTTGCACCGCGTGCGCACCCATTCCACCCCATCGTCTCACGCGGTGCCGCGCCGCTCTCGGAGCCCTAGTCCGTGGACATTACCGAGCTGAAGCAGAAGTCCGTGGCCGAGCTGCACACCATGGCCGAGGACCTCAATATCTCGAACTTCTCGGGGCTGCGTAAGCAGGACCTGATTTTCCGCATCGAGCAGAATCTGCTCGATTCGGACATTGTGCTTCGCGGCGAGGGCGTGCTCGAGATCCTCCCCGAGGGCTACGGCTTCCTGCGCAGCCAGGACTGGAACTACCTCTACGGACCGGACGACATCTACGTCTCGCCGTCGCAGATCAAGCGCTTCGATCTGCGCACCGGGGACACGGTAGCGGGACAGGTGCGCCCTCCCAAGGAAGGCGAACGCTATCTGGCGCTGCTCAAGGTCGAGACGATCAACAATGAAGACCCGGATCAGGCCAAACACCGCATTGCCTTCGACAATCTGCGCCCGCGCTACCCGGATCAGCGGCTGCGACTGGAGCCGAAGGACGGGGACATCAGCATGCGCGTGGTGGACCTGATCGCGCCCATTGGCAAGGGGCAGCGCGGCCTCATCGTGGCGCCACCGCGCGCGGGCAAGACGATCCTCATGCAGAAGATGGCGAACGCCATCCTCGAGAATCACCCCGAGGTCACGCTCATCGTGCTGCTCATTGACGAGCGCCCCGAGGAAGTGACGGACATGCAGGAGAACGTGCCGGCGGAAGTCATCAGCTCCACCTTCGACGAGCCGGCGGACCGCCACGTGCAGGTGGCCGACATGGTCATCGAGAAGGCCAAGCGGCTCGTGGAGCACGGGAAGGATGTGGTGATCCTGCTCGACTCGATCACCCGCCTCGCGCGCGCGCATAACGTGGTGGTGCCCCACTCGGGAAAGATTCTCTCCGGGGGCGTGGATGCGCACGCGCTGCACAAGCCGAAGCGCTTCTTCGGCGCGGCGCGCAACATCGACACCGGCGGGTCTCTCACGATCATCGCGACGGCGCTCGTCGAGACGGGCTCGCGCATGGACGAGGTGATCTTCGAGGAATTCAAGGGGACGGGCAACATGGAGCTCGTGCTTGACCGGAAGATCGCCGACCGGCGCGTGTTCCCGGCCATTGACATCCAGCGCTCGGGCACGCGCAAGGAGGAGCTGCTGCTGACGCAGGAGGAGCTCAACCGGGTCTATCTGCTGCGCAACTTCCTCGGTGACATGCCGCCGGCGGAGGCCATCGAGTTCCTGCTGCAGCGCATGCAGCGGACGAAGAACAACAAGGAGTTCTTCGCGACCATGGCGCAGGGATGACACGGCCGCCGGCCGCGTCATTCCCGGAACGCGCCGGCCGTGTGCTCGCCATTGACTATGGCGAGAAGCGCATCGGCCTCGCCATCAGCGATCCCACCCGGACCATTGCATCACCCGCGGGATTCGTGACGCGGCGCGCCGGGAAGCGCCCGCCCATCGCCGAGCTCGTACGCCGCGCCGCGGCGCTGGAGGCCGTTGCGTTCGTCATGGGACTTCCGCTCGACGATAATGGCAATGACACGCCGCGTGCCATTGAGGTGCGACGCATTGGCGCGGAGCTGGAACGGCGCACCAGACTCGCGGTATCCTTCGTCGATGAGCGATACACCACGGCCATCGCGCTGCGCGCGGTGAAAGAGATGGGCGGCTCGACGCGGGGGCGAAAGGGTGATGTGGATGCGCTCGCGGCGACGATTCTCCTCCAGCATGCGCTCCGGCTGGCGTCGTAGGAGACGGCGGCTCGCGTTCGCGGCGGCGGTCGTGGCGGTCGTCGCGCTCGCGCTGTTCGGCGCGTGCGGTGGCACGCCGGGTGGCCCGGTCGTACGCGTCACCATCCCCAGCGGCGCGACCTTTCGTGTTGCCGCTGATTCGCTGGGCCGTGCCGGCCTCGTGTCATCGCCGTCGCTCTTTCGCTGGTATGCGCGCCTCACCGGGCGTGACCGCGACATCAAGGCAGGCACCTATCTCCTGCGGCATGGGCGGAGCTGGAATTCGCTGGTCAACGCACTGCGGGCGGGACAGGGTCTCGAGCGGCGTCTCACGATTCCCGAGGGATGGTCGCTGCGCGAGATCGTGCCCGCACTGGCACGCGTCCTGGATGCGCCGCTGGATTCCGTGCGCGCGGCGGTGCGCGACACCGCACTCGTGCATGAGCTCGACCTCCCCACGCCCACGCTCGAAGGCTACCTCTTTCCCGACACGTACAGCTTTGCGTACAACACCACGCCGCGCGCGGCGGTGCGCGAGATGGTCGAGCGCTTCGAGGGTGTCTGGCAGCCCGCGTGGACCGCGCGCCTGCAGCAGCTCGCCATGAGCCGCAACGACATCGTCGCGCTCGCCTCCATTGTCGAACAGGAAGCCGTGCTGCCGGAGGAGCGGCCGGTGATCTCCGCGGTATACCACAACCGGCTGCGGCTTGGCATGCCGCTGCAGGCCGACCCCACGGTGCAGTACGCGCTCGGCGAGCATCATGAACACGTCACGTTCAAGGATCTCGACGTGCAGTCGCCGTACAACACCTACCGGCATCCGGGGCTGCCACCGGGACCCATCGCGTCACCCGGTCGCGCCAGCATCGAGGCGGCGCTCTATCCGGCATCCGTGCCGTATCTCTATTTCGTGGCGCGGCCGGACGGGCATCACGAATTCCGCACGACCTTCAAGGAGCACACCGAAGCGAAGCAGGAGATCAGGCACGAACAGCAGCCACCCAGGCGGTAGCGAGCCGCGCCGGGACGGCCTAGCTTTCCGAAGCGAGATCGGGGCGCAGCTCACGCGCTCCGCGCAGGTACACGTGCGCGATCGCTTCCCGCGTGCACGCCGCATCAACGTGAATCAGCACCCGGATGCACCGTCGCAGCGCACCGGGTACCGGAATCTCCATCGTGCACAGGAGGGGGACGTCGCTCCAGCCCAGCTCCCGCGCCGCGCGCGCCGGAAACTCGCTCCGCAGATCGTCGGTCACCGTGAAGATCACGCTGATGATGTCATCCGTGCCGAAGGTGTTGCGGGCCATGATGCACTGGAGCAATTCGCGCGTCGCAGCGCGCACGAGCAGCGGCTCGTCGCGGTCCACGGTGGTTGCCCCGCGCACGGCCCGGACGCGCTTGTCACCCATGTCGTTGGCGCATGTTTGATCCCGATTCACTCACGCTGATCGCCATCACGGATCACCTGCGCGATGGACGCGACGGCCTGGTGGCGCGAGCGGCCGCCGCCGTGCGCGGTGGCGCGACGATGATCCAGTTGCGGCTCAAAGATGTGGATGCGCGGATGCAGGTGGAAGTAGCGCGTGCGCTGCGTGCTGCGCTGCCCGGCACCGTGCCGCTCATCATCAACGACCGCCTGGACGTCGCGCTCGCCGCCGGCGCCAGTGGCGTCCACGTTGGCGCCGATGATCTGCCGGTCGCGGCGGTACGCCGCATCGCGCCGGCCGGATTCATCATTGGCACGTCGGTTGGCGTGGACGCGGAGGTCGCCGGCGCGGCCGGCGCGGACTACGCGGGCATTGGCCCCGTCTTTCCCACGGCATCCAAGATGGACGCCGGTCCGGCCATCGGTCTCGACGGCCTGGCACACTTCATTCGCGCGTGCGGCCTGCCCGCTGTAGCCATCGGCGGCATTGATGCCGGCAATGCGCATGCTGTTCTCACCACAGGCGCTCGTGGCATCGCCGTCCTGCGCGCCGTATTCGGCGCGAGCGACCCGGAGGCCGCGGCGCGATCGCTGCGCACCGCACTCGGAGGAATTCCCGCATGACGCAGTCCCTGGATGATCCACGCAAGGAGACTCCCGCGGTCAACCGCCGGGAATTCATCGAGCGCAGCGCGGCGTTCGGTGTCGCACTCGGCGTGGGTTCGCGCGGCCTCGGTGCGTTCGGCGACACCGTCGCCGGCCTTCGCGCGACAACGGCAACGTCCAGAGGGAGCGAGCTCACGCTGGCCAATGACGCCATGGAATGCGTCTGGACCGTGACCGACGGCCGGCTGCGCTGCGCGCGACTGCGCGACCGGATGCATGGAGCCGATCTGCCCGTGCCGGATCACGTCTTCTCGCTGCGTCTCGCCGATGGCAGCACCATCGTTCCGGACGCAATGACCATCGCGGGCGCTCCCGTCGCGGCGGCACTCGAGCCGGCGCCCGGCGCGTCGCGCGCCGCCGACCGGGCCGGCGGCCGCCAGCTCACCATTGCGCTGCGCGACAGCGCGGGAACGCTGAGCGCAACATGGCGCGCCATCCTGCGCAACGGGTCACACTATCTGCGGCAGGAGCTGACGCTGGCGAGCACCGGCGCCGACGTGCCGCTTCGGGATGTCACCCTCGTTGATCTGCACGCGCTGCAACCCATGGTCACCGGCCTCGTGCGCGGCAGCCCGGTGGTGTCGGGCAACGCGTTCTTCGCCCTGGAGCATCCCCTCTCGACGAGCCGCGTGGACGGCGACCGCGTGCAGTGCAGCATGCGCCGCTCCATTCCGCTGCGCCAGGGCGCGGCGCTCACGCTGTCATCCGTCGTCGGCATCACGCGGCCCGGCCAGCGGCGGCGTGATTTCCTCGCGTACGTCGAGCGGGAGCGCGCGCATCCGTACCGCACCTTTCTGCATTACAACTCGTGGTACGACATCGGCTACTTCGGGCGCTACAGCGAAGCGGATGCGCTCGATGCGATCACCGGGTTCGGCGCCGAGCTGCACGAGAAGCGCAACGTGACGCTCGATTCGTTCCTGTTCGACGATGGCTGGGACGACCCCAAAACGCTCTGGCATTTCAACGCGGGCTTCCCCGATGGCTTCACGAAAGTTCGCGCGGCCGCCGAGCGGTACGGCGCGGACCCCGGCGTCTGGATGTCGCCGTGGGGCGGGTATGGCCAGCCGCGCGAGGAGCGGTTGCAGTACGGGCGCGCGCAGGGCTTCGAGACCAATCAGGACGGTTTCGCGCTGTCGGGACCCGTGTACTACAAGCGCTTTCGCGACACGTGCCTCGACATGGTTCGCCGCTACGGCGTGAACCAGTTCAAGTTCGATGGCACCGGCGACGCGGCCAATACGATTCCGGGCAGTGCATTCGACAGCGACTTCGACGCCGCCATTCACCTGATTGGCGAGCTGCGCGAGGAGAAACCCGACCTCTTCGTCAATCTCACGACGGGCACGTATCCGTCACCGTTCTGGCTGCGCTACGCCGATTCCATCTGGCGCGGTGGCGACGACCATGATTTCGCCGGCGTGGGCTCGGACCGGCAACGCTGGATCACGTACCGCGATCAGGACACCTACGAACACGTCGTGCGCGCCGGAATGCTCTTCCCGCTCAACTCGCTCATGCTGCACGGCCTGATCTACGCGAAGCAGGCCCACAACCTGAATACCGATCCGCAGCACGACTTCCGTTCGGAGGTGCATTCGTACTTCGGGAGCGGCACGCAACTGCAGGAGATGTACATCACGCATGCGCTGCTCTCTCCCGGCGACTGGGATACGCTCGCCGAAGCCGCGCGCTGGTCGCGGCGCAACGCCGCGACGCTCGTGGACACGCACTGGGTGGGCGGTGACCCTGTGCGACTGGAGCCGTATGGATGGGCGGCCTGGTCTTCCGCCGGAGGAATTCTCACACTGCGCAACCCCGGCAACGCGGCGGCCGTGCTCCCGCTGGATGTCGCAACGGCGTTCGAGCTGCCTGACCATGCGCCGCGACGATACATCGCGCGCAGCCCGTGGCACGCGGACTCCGCCAGGCCGCCGCTCACGCTGCGCGCGGGCCACGAACACGTCTTCCGTCTCATGCCGTTCGAGGTGCTCACCCTCGAGATGCTTCCCCGCTAGCCCCCGCCTCCGATGCGTCCTCTCGTCCTCATCGCGCCACCCCTCCTCGCCGCCTCGCTGCTTGCGGCCCAGTCACCCGACACGAGCGCCACGCGCCATCTCATGCCGGTGCCGGCCTCGGTCCGCTTCGGCCAGGGATCATTCCGCGTCGACAGCACCTTCAGCATTGCAGCCGCGCACTTTCTCGACGGCCGGCTGCGCCGCGGCATCGAGCGCATGCGCGTGCGTCTGCAGCAGCGTGCCGGTGTTCCGATCATCGATACCCTCTCGCGCAGGCCGAATGCCGCATCGCTCGTGGTGGACGTGGCCGGCCCGGGTGAGCGCGTGCAGTCCCCCGCGGAGAACGAGTCGTACACGCTCGATGTCTCCGGCGGCGGCGCCGTACTGCGCGCGCGCACCGTGGTGGGTGCCCTGCGCGGCCTGGAGACGCTGCTGCAGCTCGTGGAACTGGACCCGGGCGGCGCCGCGCTGCCGTACGCGCACATCGCCGACGCGCCCCGCTTCCCCTGGCGCGGGTTGCTCATTGACGTCTCGCGCCACTGGGAGCCGGTGAGCGTCATCGAGCGCAATCTGGATGCCATGGCGGCGGTCAAGCTGAATGTGCTGCACTGGCATCTGAGCGATGATCAGGGATTTCGCGTGGAGAGCAAGCTCTATCCGAAGCTTCAGGAGATGGGCTCCGGCGGGCATTACTACACGCAACGCGACATTCGCCACATCGTGGAGTACGCGCGCGACCGCGGCATTCGAGTCGTACCCGAGTTCGACATGCCGGGCCACTCCGCCTCCTGGTTCGTCGGTTATCCCAGGCTCGCCAGCGCGCCCGGCCCGTACACGCTCGAAGAACGATTCGGCGTGTTCGATCCGGTGTTCGATCCGACGCGCGAGTCCGTCTATCGCTTCCTGGACCGCTTCGTGGGCGAGATGGTGAAGCTCTTCCCCGACCGGTACTGGCACGTGGGTGGCGATGAAGTGAACGGCCGCCAGTGGAAGGACAGCGCACACATTCGCGCATTCATGCGCCGCCACAGGATGAAGGACAACGACGCGCTGCAGGTGTACTTCAACAAGCGCCTCGCGCGCATCCTCGAGCGCCACCATCGCCGCATGGTGGGATGGGACGAGATCATGACGCCGGGCCTGCCGAAGACGGTGATCGTCCAGTCCTGGCGCGGCGTGCAGTCGCTCGCGGAGGGCGCGCAGCAGGGTTACCAGGGCATCCTCTCCGCGCCGTACTATCTGGATGCGATGCGGAGCGCCGGCGAGTACTACAGCGCCGATCCACTGCCCGCCGATGCGGGGCTCGACGCCGACCAGGTCAGTCGCATCCTGGGCGGCGAAGTGTGCATGTGGGGCGAGCTGGTGACGCCGGAGAACATCGATTCTCGCATCTGGCCGCGAACCGCCGCCATTGCCGAACGGCTGTGGTCTCCGCAGCGCGTGACGGACGTGGACGACATGTACCGGCGACTGGCCGTCATGAACGTGGCACTCGAGCAGCTTGGTGTCGAACAGCTCACCGGCCCGGCCAGGATGCTGCGCCGGCTGGCGAATACTCCCGACGATCAGGCGCTGCGCGATCTCGCGCGCCTGGTGGAGCCCGTGAGCCTCGGCGGCCACATGCGCGGGCGGCGCACGTCGCCGCTCACGCCGCTCACCGCGCTCGGCGACATCGTCACTCCCGATGCACCGGAGCGCAGGGTGCTGCGTACGCAGGTGCTCGCTCTGCTGCAGGACACGCCATCGTACCAGACAAGCCGTGAGGCGCTGGAGCAGACGTTCGCGCGGTGGCGCGCGCTCCCGGCGCGGCTCGACTCACTCGCGGCGAGCGCGCCCCTGGTGCATGACGCGGATAGTGCAAGCGCGACGCTCGCGGCGCTCGGCGTCGTGGGTGAGCAGGCCTTGGGGTATCTGGCCGGCGGCACGCCCGCGCCGCCGCAGTGGACGAGTGAAACGCTCGCGCTTCTCGAACGCGCGGACCGGCCGGCCGCACTGCTGCATCTTGCCGTCGTGCCGGCAATGCGCACGCTGGTGACGGCCGCGGGGCGCGGCGGACTCGGCACGCAGTAGGGCGCGCGCCGGGCGCGTCAGCGCGAACGGACCACATCGGCGAGTGGTGCCGCCGACTGCGGTACTGTCGCGTGGTAGTCCTCACCGAGCAGCGCCGCGAGCGTGGCCGCGATCTGACTCTGGGTCACGGTCGCGGTCCGCGTGCGTTCGCCGAGTGCGGGAGTGTCCGGACCCAGCACCGCGATCCAGATATTCTCGGCGCCCTCGACATCCTGCCCGTGATCGCGCCATGCATCGAGACCGCTGCCGCGGCCGTGATCCGTCGTGATGATGAACGTCGTGCTGCCGCGATACTCCGGCATGCTCTGCATGGTGTTCCAGAGCTCGGCAATGAATGCATCCACCTGGTGCGCCGCGGTGAGGTAATGGTCGTAGCGCCCCATGTGCGCCCATTCGTCGGTCTCGCCGTACCCCACGAACAGCGCGTGCGGAGCGTGTCGTTGGAGATAATCCATGGCGGACACATGCCCGAATGAATCCCAGGCAAGATCGCTCCAGAACTGCGTGCTGGTCGCGTAGAGTTTGTTGATCAGTTCCTCGCGCGGCGTGAGCGTGCCGTCGAAGGGCCGGTCCCAGCCCGCGCGAACGTACATCCCGCTGCGCGCGCGATTGAAGATGTCGTCGAACTCCGACCAGGTCCCGAAGGCGGCTTCACTCCCCTGGAGTCCGGGGCGATGGCTCAGCCACTCGAACACCGTGACGTTGGGATTCGGTCCGGCGCTGTTGCTGTTGATGCGCGGATCGGCGTGACCCGTCAGCATCTCGTTGTAACCGGGATACGAGAACTTGAGTCCATTGGTGACGATCGCAATGCTCGCGGAATCCACATCGCCGTAGATCTGTCCGCGCTGGGCGATCACGTTCCAGAGGAACGGCATGAGCGCCGAGCGACGCTCGGCCGTGGTTTCGCGCCAGAACTCGCGGCGGAGCGCCGTGGTGTCGTCCACGCCGCCGTGCACCTTGTGCATGAGCGCCGAGTCCGCACCGCGGAAGATCTCCTGCCAGCGCATGCCATCCGTGACGACCAGCACGACGTTGCGCGTGCGGTGGCCGGGTGACCCCGGCGAGATGGCCGGCGCGATGCGGGGCGCGGCGCAGGCGGCCGCGAGCAGGCACGATAGAAGCGGACCGATACGCATGCGATTGAGCGCGTTGGCGAGTCGCATCATGGAGTCACGAAGCGCCAGGGGACATATCCGCCTCTGGTGGGGGCGAAAACGAAGGTCTGCACCACTGACTGCACAATCCGGCATCCTCCCAGGCGTGCGGGTTGGAATTTCCACTGGAGCAGCGCAACGCGCGCAGCCTGTGCGAATTCCGGGTAGAAATCGCGAAGAGACTGCGTCGCAGGCAGCCATGCCAGACGCTTCGAGTCCCGGATGGAGCGCGGTTCGACGCGCCCAAGCGTATCCACGACATACCCAAACTGAAGGACCGCCGTGGCACGTGCCGACACGGCGTCGCGAGGAT
>DASVWN010000131.1:0-5194 GCA_036393195.1 Gemmatimonadaceae bacterium
CGCGTAGCTCCCCTGCGTGCCCGACCACACGGTCGCTTCGTCGTCGCGCACATCGGCCACCGCGCACGATGGGCCAATCGAGCCGTGCGACTGGTAGGGAGTGAAGTACGTCGCCTGCAACTGGCGCGCGCCGTCGGCGAGCGGGGCATCGACATTTCCGATGGAGGTGAGCACACGCTCGCGCGACGCCGTCGTGTGCATCGCGTCGTACACGTCGTGCAGCGACGGCAGCGGCATGGCCGGAGGCGTCCACGTCACGTCGAGGGCGCGCGCCGCCTCGATCGCGTTCTCCTCCCGCATGGCGACGACGCCCACGAAGTTCGCGCGGTGCACAATGTCCACGACGCCGGGGATCGCTCGCGCGGCGTGATCATCGATCGCGCCGAGCGTGGCACCAATGGCCGTCGGGCGGACCACGCGCCCGTGCAGCATGCCAGGCACACGCACGTTGTGCACGTACACGTGCGTGCCATACACCTTGGCCGGCAGCTCCACGCGGGGCACGGCGCGGCCGACCGTCGTGTACGCGGATGGCTGTTTCAGCGGAGCGGCCCGGTCAACGGCGCGCGCGAAGTGCCTGCCACCGGTCAGCTCCGCATACGAAACCGAGCGCGCGCCGGCGAATACCGTGCCGTTCCGGACGGCGAGCGCGCTCGCGGGCGCGCCGAGTCGTGCGGCCGCCAGCGCAAGCAGTGCCTGACGCGCCGTGGCCGCCGCCTGTCGAACCTGCACGCCGCCGGACTGCAGCGTTCTGCTTCCCGCCGTGTAGCCCTGGTCCGGAACGAGCCCAGTGCTGCCCTGAATGACGGTGACGCGCCCGATCGGCACGTCCAGCTCCTCGGCGACAATCTGTGACAGCGCCGTCTCGACGCCGGTACCCAGTTCCACCTTGCCGCTGTAGAGCGTAATGCTGCCGTCGGCGCCGACTGCAAGCCAGCTATCGAGTTGATCGAGCGCCGGATCGCTCGAGGCACCGGACGTGCCACGCGCGCCCGCGACGGCCTCCTGCAGAGCTGGCGGGTCCCCCCGTTTGCCGCTCTGTCGCCACGCGAACGCGACGACGAGAGCACCGCCGGTCTGCAGGAAATCACGCCGCGTGAACGCTCGCATCAGCCGCGCTCCGTGGACTGCGCCGCGGCCACGCGCTCGATCGCGCGCAGGATGCGCAAGTGCGTGCCGCACCGGCACAGGTTGCCGGCAAGCGCGGTGCGGACCTGCGCGGCGGAGGGGTGCGGCGTGTCGGCGAGCAGCGCGGCGGCGACCATGATCATGCCGTTGATGCAGTAGCCGCACTGCGCCGCCTGCTCGTCAATGAAGGCGCGCTGCAACGGGTGCGGAGCGTCCGGTGTGCCCAGCCCCTCGACCGTGGTCACCGGCGTGCGCGCTGCGGCGGCCACGGGAGTGATGCACGAACGCGTCGCCTTGCCGGCCAGCAGCACGGTGCATGCGCCGCACTCGCCGACGCCGCAGCCGAATTTCGGGCCATTCAACTCGAGTTCGTTGCGCAGCACGTAGAGCAGGGGCGCAGTGGGGGCCGCATGCGTCACGTGCCGGCGACCGTTGACGATCATCTCGAGCGCAGCGGGCATGGGCGGCTTCATGGGAATGTGGAACGATGCGGCTGCATCCTTCCACGATGTGTCGCCGCCACGCGAGGGGAAAGAGGCACGGAGACGCCCGGCATGCATCGCCGCCGGTCCCTGCCGGTCAGAATTTCTCCCCCTTCGCCTCCCGGCTCCGGCTGCCTACCGGCCTGATGCGCGTCCACATCGTGTAGAAGAACACCGCCAGACCGGTGATCTGCGCGAACCCCGCCGCGACGACCACAACCCGAAGCCAGAGCGCGCCAACGTGCGATCGCAGAAGCTCCCCCGCCACCCGCGTGGCGGTCCCGCCGGTCAACAGCCAGTATGCGAGCTCGGCCAACCGGGGACTGTAGCGCGCGTCCTCCCGGTCCGGTCGCGGAAACAGCCAGAGCGCCACGCCCAGAATCATCATCATCACGAAGCCCACGAAGAGTGCGTGGGTGTGGGCGCTCACGACGTACGGCGCGGGGAATTCGGACCAGAGTTCCCGGCGGACGATCATCCACCCGCCAATGGCGAGTCCCACGCCCAGAAACACGATGGCGGTCTTGAGATAGCGGCGAACGAGCGAGTACACAGTCCTCAGTGGCCAGGGGAGCAGCGTGCAACGTCGCTCGCGCCCGGTGACGCCGGCGTGACCGTTGTCACGCGAGAGTTGTTAGAGTTCATCGCATCACAGTCTGTCATCAGGGGCTTCGGCTTCGCCAGCATCCGCGATTCTCCATGTCATCGACACGATTGGCAACAGCGCGTCTCCTGGAACACATCCCGATCTTCGCGGAGCTCGACGCGGCGGCAGTGGAGCAGCTCGCGACGCGCTGCGTGTCGCGCAATGTGCCCGAAGGGCACGTGCTCTTCACGACGGGTGAGGAGTGCCGGGGGCTCTTCATCATTCAGTCGGGACGTGTGCGCATCTACCGTACCAATCCTGAAGGGAAGGAGCAGGTGCTGCATGTCGAAGGCCCGGGACGGCCGGTGGCCGAACTGCCGCTCTTCGACGGCGGCACGTACCCCGCATCCGCCGTCACGATCGAGCCCGCCCGACTGGTCTTTCTGCCGCGCAGCGAGTTCGAAGCGCTCTTCCGGACGCGCCCGGATGTCGCGCACGCCATTATTCGCGGGCTTGGCAAGCGACTCCGCCATCTCGTGCAGGTCGCGGAGACGCTGGCGTTCCGCGACGTGGCGGCGCGACTCGCGATGCTGCTGGCCGATTACGCGGACGAGCGTGGCGAACGCACGGATACCGGCGTGGAGCTGACGCTGTATCGCACGCAGGAAGAGCTGTCGCTCGAGATCGGCACGGCGCGCGAGTCGGTCTCGCGCGCGATGCGCCAGCTCAAGCATCGGGGACTGATCGAGCCGCTGGACGGTGACCGCCTTCGCATTCCGGACGTCGAGCGCCTGCGCGCACGCGCGCAGGGACGCTGAGACATCCGTCACACCGGCCATTCTCACGTCCCGCTATTCTGACCAATGACGGAGAGGATTGCGGAGACACGGCGCGTCTTCCGTGGGCCCCGGTGGGCTTTGGCGCTGCTGCGCGTGCCGCTGGTGGCCAAGGTGGCGGGCGCGAATCTGCTCATTGTGGCGGTGGCGTTCGTGGCCGCGCTCATGGTGCGCGGCGGCGCGCGCGCGGGGCGGGATGTGCTGTTCATCGCGGGGCTCGCGCTGCTGGGGAGCTTCCTGGTCAACGTCGCATTGATCGTGCTGGCGCTGCGCCCCTTGCAGGCGCTCGAAACGCTGGCTGCGCGTGTGTGGGGCGGACATCTGGACGTCCGCGTGAACGAATCGCCACTGGCGGATGCGCGCATTGCCCGTGTGGGCCGCACCATGAACCTGCTGCTGGACGGCCTGCTGGCGGACCGCATGCGCGCCCGACAATTGGCAAGCGAAGTGATAGGAGCCGGAGATCGTGAACGCGCCTATATCGCCCGGGAGCTGCACGATTCCGTGGCGCAGAGTCTGGCCGCACTCGTCATGCAGGTGAGCGCCGCGGCGCGTGACTGCGCGGACCCGCATCTGGCGGAGCGTCTCGGTACCATCCGGACGCTTGGCACGAATGCGCTCGAGGAGGTCCGCCTGCTTGCGCACACGATGTACCCACGGGTACTGGACGATCTCGGACTGGTCGCCGCGCTCGCGCATCTGGCGCGGCAGGCCACGAACGCCACGCCCGGCTCACCCGTGGTGTCCGTCTCCGCACCCAAGGCATTCAATGCCGGACTCATTCCGCCGCCGATTGCATCGGTCCTCTACCGGATCGCGCAGGAGGGCGTGAACAATGCGGTGCGTCACGCGCACGCGGCGACGGTTACGATTACCGTTGATCTGGGAGCATGCGGTACCGGGACAGAGATGGCGGGCCAGTGCGTGTCGCTCGAGGTGCGGGATGACGGCCAGGGCTTCGACGTGGCCGAAGCCGAGCGCCGTCGTCCGGGGATGGGGCTCTTCACCATGCGGGAACGCGTGCTGCTGGTGAATGGCCGTTTTACCATCACCAGCGCGCTGCATCAAGGCACACGCGTGTCGGTTCACATTCCACTTGATCCGGATGGGCTGGCGGTGTCGCAATCATGACCGGAGATCCAATTCGCGTAGTGCTCGTCGACGATCACGCGGTAGTCCGGGCGGGACTCAAGGCCATTCTCGCGGGCGCGCGAGACATCGAGGTGGTTGGCGAAGCCGAAAACGGGCGCGCTGCCATGGCGGTCATCGAGCGCTTCGCGCCCGACGTCGCCGTGATGGACGTCTCCATGCCCGGCATCGACGGTGTCGAGGCCACGAAGCGCATTGTCGCGAGCGGGACCCGAACGCGGATCCTGATTCTCACCATGCACGCCGAGGATGACTATCTCGTCCCGCTGTTGAGCGCTGGCGCCGCGGGCTTCCTGATGAAGAGCGCCGCCGATCGCGAGCTGCTCGATGCGGTGCGCGCGGTGGCGCGGGGTGAGATATACGTGCGCCCTGCGGCGGCGGGGTTGCTCGCCCGCAATCTCGCGCGGCGGGACCCGCTGCAGCTGGATCGGGACCGCTTCGAGCGACTCACCGAGCGCGAGCGCGAGGTGCTCCGCTATACCGCCCAGGGGCACTCCGCGCCCGAAATCGGCGAGAAGCTGAGGATCAGCCCCAAGACGGTGGACACCTACAAGCAGCGCATTCATGAGAAGGTCGGACTGGCGCACCGTACCGAGTACGTGCAATTCGCCCTGCGCCTGGGGTTGCTGCGCGAGAGCTGACTGCACCACGCCCCGGGCCAACGGGACCCCGGCATTGCGCGGCGATGGCGGGCGTCAGCGCTCCAGCCCCGCGGTCCCGCCATCGGTCGCGGGCAGGACGCGGACGATACGAGGATCGGGTACGAGCCACCAGAGCGCGACCAGTACATAAAGCGCGTCCGCGACCCACTCGTGCCAGAAGGCCGCGGCGATCGCCACGGCATATATCACAATGGACAGCTTCCCCTTGAGATCACGCCCGATGGCCGCGGCCAGCATCGAGTGGGGGCCCTCGCGCCGCAACAGCGCCCGAACGAGAATCCAGTACGCGATGCCCGCCATGAGCAGCACGGCGCCGTAGAGCGCGGTCGGCACCGCGGCGAAGTGATTCTC
>DASVWN010000132.1:0-10667 GCA_036393195.1 Gemmatimonadaceae bacterium
GCCCAGAGGGCTGCCCCATGGGCTGCCCCTTACGGGAAGCGGGCGCCGCAGGCGCCCTGCGGGAAGCGCCGCGCTGAGCGCAGCTGGGGGAAGCGGCGGCCTGCGGCCGCCTGCGGGAAGCGCCGCCGGGCCCACCGGTCCGGCGGCTCCGGAACACTCCCCACCCGTCCGTTTCCGGCACGCGATGAAGGCGCCTTCCCGCGGGGGCCTCTGGCCCCGCTTCCCCCAGCCCCGCGGCCGCAGGCCGCCGGGGCGCTTCCCGCAGGCGCGCGCAGCGCGCCGCTTCCCGGCATGTCGATCCTGCCCTCCCCCGTTCGACATCATATTGCGGCCTCGCCGCCGGGAGGCGAGAATACCTGTCACTTTTTTGCCAGGAGACTTTGTATGCGCGGAGTCCGGGTTCTGGTGGGAACGCGCAAGGGCGCCTTTGTCCTGACGTCCGATGAAAAGCGCCAGCAGTGGGATGTGAGCGCCCCGCACTTCGCGGGCTGGGAGATGTACCACCTCAAGGGCTCGCCTGCCGACCCCAACCGGATCTATGCCTCGCAGTCCAGCGGCTGGTTCGGCCAGCAGATCCAGCGCTCGGACGACGGCGGCAAGACGTGGTCGCCCGTGGGCAACAAGTTCGCCTACGACGGCGTGCCCGGTACTCACCAGTGGTACGACGGCACCCCGCACCCGTGGGAGTTCAAGCGCGTATGGCACCTCGAGCCATCGCTCACGAATCCTGATACCGTGTATGCTGGCGTGGAAGACGCCGCGCTCTTCCGTTCGACCGACGGCGGACAGAACTGGGAAGAGCTCTCCGGCCTGCGCGGCCACGGCTCCGGTCCACGCTGGCAGCCCGGCGCCGGCGGGATGTGCCTGCACACGATCGTGCTCGATCCCGCCGACCCGAAGCGCATGTTCATCGCCATATCCGCCGCGGGCGCGTTCCGCACCGACGATGGCGGCAAGACCTGGAAACCGATCAACCGCGGACTGCGCTCGCAATACATCCCCGACCCCGATGCCGACGTCGGCCACTGCGTGCACCGCATCGCGATGCATCCGTCGCGTCCCGATGTGCTCTTCATGCAGAAGCACTGGGACGTGATGCGCACCGACGACGCCGGCGAAAACTGGAAGGAAGTGAGCGGCAATCTCCCCACCGACTTCGGCTTCGCGATCGACGTGCACGCGCACGAGCCGGAGACCATTTTCGTGGTCCCCATCAAGAGCGACTCCGAGCATTTTCCGCTCGACGGCAAGCTGCGCGTCTACCGGAGCCGCACGGGCGGCAACGATTGGGAAGCGCTCACGAATGGATTGCCGCAGCAGAACTGCTACGTGAACGTGCTGCGTGACGCGATGGCAGTGGACCGGCTCGACTCGTGCGGTGTGTACTTCGGTACGACGGGTGGCCAGGTCTACGCTTCCGCCAACGGGGGCGACAGTTGGGCGCCCATCGTGCGCGATCTCCCGTCGGTTCTCTCCGTGGAGGTACAGACCCTGTCATGATTCGCGTCGTGCTACCACCCCACCTGCGCACGCTGGCGCGGGTGGGCGGCGAGGTGGAGCTCCAGGTGAACGGACCGGCCACGCAGCGCGTCGTGCTCGACGCGCTGGAAGCGCGCTACCCGATGCTGCGCGGCACGATCCGCGACCACGACACGCTCAAGCGGCGCGCGTTCGTGCGGTTCTACGCGTGCGAGCAGGACCTGTCACACGAGCCGCCGGACGCATCGCTCCCCGAGGAAGTCGCCGAGGGAACGGAGCCGCTGCTCATCGTGGGGGCGCTGGCGGGGGGGTAGCACCGGAGGGCAGCGCCACAGACTATCGACGGGGAATGGCATCGTCTCGCGCCACGGAGATTCCCGTTTCCCGCCGCTCCGCTTCCGTCACAGCGAGAGATGCCGCACCAGCGCTTCCAGGCTGGCCAGGTTGTGCGCCGCATGAAAGACATCCACGTGCGGCAGCGCGGCCTGCATCCCCCGCGTGAGCGGTTGATATCCCGGACTGCCCAGCAGCGGATTCAGCCAGATGATGCGGCCCGCGCGCCGATGCAGCCGCCGGAGCGCGTCGCCCAACTGTTCGGGGCGACCCGTATCCCACCCGTCGCTCAGTATGACGACGATCGTGCGACGATCCACGAGTCGCGCCCAGTCGGCCTCGAACGCGTCGAGACAAGCGCCGATGCGCGTGCCGCCCGACCAGTCGCGTACGGCGCGCGCGATGCGCTCGAGCGCACTCCGGTAACCCGGCGCGCCGAGCGGTTCGGTTATGCGACTGAGCCGTGTGGCGAAGACGAACGTCTCCACGCGCACGAAGCTGTGCTGCAGCGCATAGAGAAACTGCAGGAGGAAGCGTGAATACAGATCCATCGAGCCGGACACGTCGCAGAGCAGCACGAGGCGGGTCCGGCGCGGTTTGCGCGCGCGGTACATCAGTTGAATGGGAACGCCGCCGGTGCCCAGCGCACCGCGCAGCGTGCGCCGCAGGTGCACGCGCGGCCCTCGGGCGGCCGCCGTCCAGCGCCGGCTCGGCCGCATCCGCAGACGCCGCGCGAGCCGCCGCGCCACCCGCGTCAGCTCGCGCAGCTCACTCTCGTTGAACGTCCGGAAGTCGCGCGTGCCGAGCATGTCGTGATCGCTGGGACGCCGGACGCCGGCCCGGCTGTCGTCGCGCGCCGTGTCATCGGGATGCGCCCATCGCTCGAGCATCGGGGCGCCCGCCCTGGCCGGCGGCGGAACGGCCGGTTCCGGAAGCACGCGCGGCTGCGGACCGCGTGTGTCGCGGACGTTCGGCACCGTCCAGAATCGCGCGAAGAGCGCGTCGAAGATCGCGAAGTCTTCGGGACGCGTCGCGATCACGCTGCGGAGCGCAAGGTACACGTCGTCCCGGTCGCCCAGATCGATCTCGAGCAGTGCACGCGTCGCGGCGATCGTCTCGGCGGAAGTCACGAGCACCCCGTGCTCGCGGAGCGCGCGACAGAAGCGCACGACCGTGGCGACGAGCGTCGTGTCGGTGCTCGTGCTCACGCCACGGATGAGAGCATGGCGGGAAGCTGCCCCGCGTCGAGCGCCGCGCCGATCGTGCGCAGGTCGCCCTCCTCCTTGAGAAAACATCCCAGCGTGTCCTGCACGAGCGTGGCATCCAGAGCTGACGCGTGCAGCACCACGAGCGCGGCGGCCCAGTCCAGCGTCTCCGCGACACCGGGCGTCTTGGCCAGCGTCATTCGGCGGAGCGACTGCATGAACGTCGCGACCTCGGCGGCCAGCCGCTCGTTGATATCGGGCAGCTTCGCGTGAATGATGCGCAGCTCCTTGTCGAACGACGGATAGTCGATCCAGAGGTAGAGACAGCGGCGCCGCAGCGCCTCCGACAATTCGCGCGACCGATTGGACGTGAGCACCACCGCCGGCGTCTGCGTGGCGCGCACCGTGCCGATCTCAGGGATGGTCACCTGGAAGTCCGACAGGACTTCGAGCAGGAACGCCTCGAATTCCTCGTCGCTGCGGTCCACTTCATCGATGAGCAGCACGGGCGCATTGCCTTCGTGCGTGATGGCCTGGAGCAGCGGA
This sequence comes from Gemmatimonadaceae bacterium, assembly GCA_036393195.1. Classification (GTDB taxonomy): domain Bacteria; phylum Gemmatimonadota; class Gemmatimonadetes; order Gemmatimonadales; family Gemmatimonadaceae; genus JADGGM01. The sequence continues at coordinate 3,564 of DASVWN010000132.1, forward strand.
CGCTTGAGCAGGAACGGCTCGCTGAAGATCGCGGCTTCACGTTGCTCAATGGAACGTCCGGACCCCTCATCGAGTCTGATGTGCAGCAGTTGCCGCGGATAGTTCCATTCGTAGAGCGCCGTCGTGGCATCCAGCCCCTCGTAGCACTGCAACCGGATCAGGTCCGCGTTCGAGACCTGAGCCAGCACCTTGGCGATGTCCGTCTTTCCCACTCCCGGATGTCCTTCCACGAGCAGCGGGCGCCGGAGCGTGACGGCGAGGTACACCGCGGTCGCGATGCCCCGATCGGTGATGTAGTGCCCGGCTTCCATCTGCTGCTGAATCCGGCGGATTTCTTCGCGCATCCTCGGGGTTGGACAAGAGGAGAACGGCGGCCCGTCTCCGGGCACAATAGTCCCGCGCGAGGCGCGCTACAAGGCACGGCCGCTTGACTCGCCGCGCCCGGCGGCGGCATACTGGCGACGTATCCGGCCCGGGAGCGATGCGGTGGCGTTCAGGATCGCGCAGCATTTTCACGTGGCCGCGCCCGTGGATGTCGTGTGGGCATACCTCATTGATCCGCGCCGCGTGGTGCAGTGCCTTCCAGGCGCGGAGCTCACCGACGCGCGCGACGATCACACCTTCGCGGGCAAGGTGAAGATCAAGGTCGGACCCGTCGTGGCCAGCTACAGCGGCACCGCGACGCTCACGGAGGTGAACGAGGCGGACCACCTCGTTCGCATCACCGCCGAGGGCAAGGAAGGCGGCGGCACCGGCTCCGCCAGGATGCGCATGACGTCACACGTGTCGGCGGCCGATGCGGGCGGGAGCGACGTCCAGGTCGAAGCCGAACTGGACGTGGCCGGCAAGATCGTCCAGTTCGGACGCGGCATGATCGAGACGGTGAACCAGCAGCTCTTCAGCCAGTTTACCGCCTGCGTGCGGCAGACGCTCGAAACTGGGGACGCGGCGGCCGCGGCGAGCACCGCGCCCGAAGCGAGCGCGCTGCCCGCCGCATCCAGCCCGGCGAGTGCGCCGGCACTGCCGCACACGGCGCAACCGGTTCGCGTGCTCCCGCTGCTCCTGAGCGCGCTCTGGTCTTCGCTGCTCAGGCTCTTCCGGAGAAAGTCCTAGCGCCCCTGCACCGCGCGCTCCAGCGCGCGCCGTGCGTACGCGGTGGCCAGCGCGCGCTTGTAGTCCTCACCGCCCTGAAGATCGGTGCGCACGTCAATGCCGTCGGACACGCGCGCCGCCGCGGCATGGATCGCGGCCGCATCTCCCTTCGATCCAGCGAACGCCTGCTCCGCGGCCGTCGCCCGCGTCGCGTGCGCACCCAGTCCCGTGACGCCGAGGCGCGCGCGCTGCACGGTTCCTCCGCTCATGGTCACCGTTGCCGCGACGCCCACCACTGCATAGCGCGACGCGGGATGCGGATACTTCTCGTACGCGCTGTGCGTCCCGGCCGCCGGAACGGGGATGCGCACCGCGGTGAGCACCTCATCCGCCGTGAGCGCGGAGGTGAGCATGCCGACGAAGAATTCACTCGCCGCGATCGTGCGCGACCCCTTCGGTCCGGTCGCGACCATCTCCGCATCAAGCGCGAGCATCACGGCGGGATAGTCCGCGGACGGATCCGAATGCGCGAGACTTCCGCCGATGGTTCCCATGTTGCGCACCTGCGGATCGCCAATGAGCGCCGCGGAATCGGCCAGCACGGGAATCCGGTCACGCAGCAATTGCGAGCTCTCCACCATCCAGTGCGTGGTGGCCGCGCCGATCAGCACGCGTCCATCCTGCTCGCTGATGCCATGCAGTGCGTGAATGTGGCGCACGTCTATGAGATGCGCGGGCTGCGCGAACCGCAGCTTGAGCAGCGGAATGAGCGAATGTCCCCCCGCGAGCAGCTTGGCGTCGTCTCCGTAGCGCGACAGTAGCGCGATCGCCTCGTCCACGCTGCTCGCGCGATGATACTCGAAGGGTGCGGGATACATGGTCAGCCCCTCCCCGGTTTCTGTTGCATGGCGCGCCACACCCTGGCGGGTGTGAGGGGCATGTCCAGATGTGTCACTCCGAATGGAGCGAGGGCATCAACGACCGCGTTCACGACGGCCGGTGGCGACCCGATGCATCCGGCTTCACCGGCGCCCTTCACGCCGAGCGGATTCACCGGCGAAGGCGTCACGGTGCGATCCGTCTCGTACATGGGGAGCATGTCCGCCTTGGGCACGCCGTAATCCATGAGCGAGCCCGTGAGCAACTGCCCGTTGTCGTCGTACGCGACCTCTTCCCAGAGCGCCTGCGCCGTGCCCTGCGCGATGCCACCGTGCATCTGCCCTTCCACGAGCATGGGATTCACGACGTTGCCAAAGTCGTCCACGGCGACGAAGCGATCGAGCTTCACGGCGCCGGTATCGCCATCGATCTCCACGACGGCGATGTGGGTGCCGAAGGGATAGGTGAAGTTGGACGGATCGTAGAACGAGGTTTCATCGAGACCCGGCTCCATGCCCTGCGGCATGCTGTGCGCGAGATACGCGGCCAGCGCTACCTCACCGAAGCTCTTGCCGCGATCGGGCGAGCCTTTCACGGTGAACTTCCCGTTCGTGTATTCCATGTCCTCGGGCGCCGCTTCCAGCAGATGCGCCGCCAGCTTCCTTCCCTTGTCCTTGATCTTCTCGATGGAGAGGTGAATGGCGCTCCCGCCCACCGCGAGCGAGCGGCTGCCGTACGTGCCCATGCCGAACGGCACGCGCCCGGTGTCGCCATGCACCACTTCCACGTCGTCAATACCGATGCCCAGCTCATCGGCGGCGAGCTGCGCGAACGCGGTCTCGTGACCCTGGCCATGCGAATGCGAACCGGTGAAGACGGTGACTTTGCCGGTGGGGTGCACGCGCACGGTGGCGCTCTCCCACAGGCCGGCCTGCGCCCCCAGCGATCCGACGACCTGTGACGGCGCGATGCCGCACGCTTCGATGTAACAGGACATGCCGATGCCGAGGTACTTCCCCTGCTTCCTCGCCTCCGCCTGCCGCGCACGGAAGCCGGCGTAGTCCACCATCTGCAGGGCGCGATCGAGCGCACCGTCGTAGTTGCCGCTGTCGTACAGCAGCGCCACTGGCGTCTGGTAGGGGAAGGCATCGCTCGGGATGAAGTTCCGCCGCCGCAATTCCACGGGATCAACGCCGAGCTCGTGCGCGGCGACGTCCATCACGCGCTCGATCAGGTAGCAGGCCTCCGGCCGGCCGGCGCCGCGATACGCGTCCACCGGCGTGGTGTTGGTGTACACCGCGTCCACGTCCACGTGGATGGCCGGGATGCGATACACCCCGCTCAGCAGCGTGCCGTAGAGGTAGGTGGGAATGGCGGGCGCGAACAGCGTGAGATACGCGCCCACGTTCGCCACCGTTTTCACCCGCAGTGCCACGAGGTGGCTGTTCGCATCGAACGCCATCTCCACGTCCGATACGTGATCGCGCCCGTGCGAATCCGTCATGAAGCTCTCGCGACGTTCGGCGGTCCACTTCACGGGGCGGTGGAGCTGTCTGGTGACCCACGACGTGACGACTTCCTCGGGATAGATGAAGATCTTCGAGCCGAAGGCACCGCCCACATCGGGCGCGATGACGCGGAACTTCTGCTCCGGCACGCCGAGCACGAAGGCACCCATGATGAGCCGGTGCACGTGCGGGTTCTGCGAGGTGACCCAGAGCGTGAGCTCGTCGGTGGCGCGCGTGTAGCTCGCGAGCGAGGCGCGCGGCTCGATGGCCACCGGCGCCAGGCGCTGATTCACCACGCGCTGTTTCACCACGCGGGCGGCGCCGGCCACGGCGGCATCGGTTGCCGCCTGATCGCCGAGCGACCAGTGAAAGCAGAGGTTGCCCGGCGCATTGTCGTGGAGCTGCGGCGCGCCGGATTCAAGGGCTTTGACGGCGTTCGCGACCGCCGGCAGCTCTTCGTAGTCCACTTCAACTGCTTCGGCCGCGTCCTTCGCGAGATAGGGCGAATCCGCGATCACCACGGCCACCGCGTCACCGACGTAGCGGGCCGCATCGATGGCCAGCGGATGGTGTGCGGCGATCTTCATGTCGGGAATGAGCCAGCCGGGCGGAATGGGATTCACGCCGCTCGTCGACAGGTCCTTCCCCGTGTACACGGCATGGACGCCCGGCATGGCGCGCGCCGTGCTTGTGTCGATGCCGCGGATGCGCGCGTGCGCGTACGGACTGCGCACGAAGGACGCGTACACCGTGCCGGGCAGCGTGACATCGTCCGTGTACTGTCCCGCGCCGGTAATGAAGCGCGCATCCTCGCGCCGCGTGACGCTCGCGCCGAACAGGCGCTCGGGCGTGGTGGTGGCCATGGGCTATGCTCCCTGGTTCGCGGCGGCGGTCACGGGTTCGCGCCGCTCGCTGGGCCGCGGCGGCGCGGCGTGCTCGCTCATCTGCTGCGCCGCGTACTGCACCGCCTTCACGATGTTGTGATAGCCCGTGCACCGGCACAGGTTGCCTTCGAGGCCCTCGCGGATCTCCAGCTCGGTGGGGTGCGGGTTCTCGCGCAGCAGTCCGAGCGCCGCCATGATCATGCCCGGTGTGCAGAAGCCGCACTGCAGTCCATGTTCCTGGCGGAATGCCTCCTGCAGCGGATGCAGCGCTCCATTGCCGGCGAGCCCTTCGATGGTAGTGATGTCGTGCCCATCCGCCATGACGGCGAACATCGTGCAGGATTTCACGCTGCGGTCACCATCCAGGAGCACCGTGCACGCGCCGCACTGGCTGGTGTCGCATCCCACGTGTGTTCCGGTGAGCCCGAGCACGTCGCGGAGATAGTGCACGAGCAGCAGCCGCGGCTCGACCTCCTGCTCGTGGTGCGTGCCGTTTACGGAGAGGGAAATGCGAGTCATGGGCGCGCTCCGTCCGGGGTGAGTGCGAGGGTCGTGTACAGCATGAGGCGGCGGGCGGAACGCGTCAAGAGTGGGGCGAGCGCGGCGAGAGAGATGAGGATTCACTTGACGCTGTATAGTACTTAGTACTACACTTCTTCGATGCTCGAAACGCACACATACCTCGATTTTGTGTATCTCCCGACCTTCGAGCGGACGACAAAAGGGTTATTCACGGACGCTGAGCAGCGGCGTCTGGAGGACATGCTGTTGCAGGATCCCGAGGCGGGCCGGGTCGTGCAAGGCACGGGTGGCGTGCGGAAGATCCGTGTGGCGCTGCCCGGACATGGCAAAAGCGGCGGAGCCAGGGTCATCTACTACTTTCGCGTGACACGGCATCGAGTCTATCTGATCCTGGCGTATCCCAAGAACGTGAAGGATACGCTGACTGCGAGAGAAAAGTCGGTCATGCGAGCGTTGACATCACAGTTGGAGGCTGAACCATGACGCGCCCCAGGAAGAAGCAGTCGATCGGGACACAGATCATCGAGGGACTTGAGCAGGCAATTGCCTTTGAGCAAGGTCGGCTCGCTGGCGTGCGCAGCAAGCGCGTTGGACTGACGGCGCTTGCGGCAGAAGCAGTACCTGCGCCGCGGTACACGAGTAGACACATCGCGAAGCTGCGCACGCGGCTGAACATATCGCAATCCGTCTTCGCCATGGTGCTCAACGTCAGTCCGGAGACCGTTCGCGCCTGGGAGCAGGGGAAGCGATCACCCGATGGCGCCGCCGCACGCCTGCTTGAGGTTGCCGATCGGCATCCTGATTGGTTGCTGGAGAACATCAGGCATCGCAACGTCCCGGCGCAGTGAGCGACGCGCGCTGTTTCGTCATTTCGATAACAGCATGAACTCAGGCTGGCACCAGCCGCTCATCTGCCGTCGGTGCTGGCGCCTTGATCTGTATGCGACTCCGCAGTGCGTCCACAATTCCCAGCGCGCGAGGTGAGTCTGCCAGGGAAATGCTCAAAGGCGACCGGCTACTCGAGCCGGTTCACTCCGTAACCGAGTGAATGGATCCGACGTTGAGTATAGAATCGAGTGCCGCCACGACGTCATCACTCGCTCTGCGGCCGTTTCGGGGTCGTGCCCGTGTGTGGTGACGGCCGCTTCGCGAGAGGCGGGAGAATCTCCACCCGCTTCGGGAGTAGCCGGGTCAACGCGGCATGGATCGCTGGCAGCAGTCGCTCGACTAGATCGAGCATCTCCGCCAGATCCTCATCGGTCGCCGGATCCGCGTTATACGCCGCAACTGCTCGGCGCATCCGCTGGCGATCCATTTCCTCGGCAGCTCGCCGGAGCGATTCGTCATCGCGCGCCTCGGCGAGCGCCTGCGTGGCGTAAAACAAGTAGTAGTGATTGAAGCGAGCCTGGCGAGATCGCCCAGCACCCACAGCTGCGGGCCCCCCACGACGTTCTCGTAAAGGCGCGCCGGGCCGCGACGAGCCTGGCGAGCGCCCCTTAAGCCAGCACACTCGACAGCGGATCGGGCGCCTTCCGCGCACGGGTCGGCCGGTGACGCTTCGGACGATGACGTGGAGTCGCCGCGCCACGCGATCGAGACGACGCCGATGCACCGCGGTACTGGCGCAGAGTCATGTACGAAAACATGGCACAGCCGTTCCCATGGCGACACCGCGCCCTCATCGCGGCCTGACTCACGCGAGGATCGAAAACACCTGCCATTTGGAAACGGTCGCGCAACCGTTTCAGCAACCTGCTCGACTGCAAACTGTCAACGAGAGAACGCGCTGTGCATGGATTACCAGTGACGCCGCGGGGATGTCAGTGCGTTGCCGCCTGGGCATCAGTCCTGGCGAAATCGTCGCTGACGAAAAGGAGCGACTCGCCCAGTGCGATCGCAAGTGCATACGCGAAGCAGTCGCCGAAGTTGAGCGCCGCGGGGTGACGCCCTCTGCCGTAGTGCCGGTAGGCCTCACGGGCGAGCTCCGCATGTTCGGCGGCGACGATCCCGACTGCGACCGGTCCGACACCCTTGCTCGCGAGACAGGTCTACTCCTGTTCGTGTTCGGCTGAAGTCAACTGATATATTTCCGATATGCCCCATGGGACCGACGCTGACGCGCTTCTCGCACCGAATGCGGCTGCTGCACCGCTCCTCGAGCCGGAGGATCTGTGCGACCCCAAGCGGGCCGCATGGTATCGGTTGACTCCTGTCGAGCG
>DASVWN010000133.1:0-4951 GCA_036393195.1 Gemmatimonadaceae bacterium
ATCGTTCCCCGATCCCGTGCACGAATGGCCAACAGGTTGGTTCCATGTACCAGATCCGACGTCGGCACGGAGAAGGTGAAGCTGTCCAGCGTCGCGCACCCTTCGTGCACCACGAAGCCGCTCGACGCATCATAGCCCGACGACGCCGTCGCCGTTTCGTTGTGGCCGTTCACGAACACCTGAATGTCGTTGTCAATCGCGACGCGGACCGTAAGCGGGGCGCTCCACCACGCTGGCAGCGCGAATGACTTGCGGAGCAGCATGTCCGTGGGTGCGGTCGCGTTGTTCCATGTGGTGTGCAGGCTGCCATCATTGTCGAGCGGACAAACGGTTCCTCCCGCGTCGCCACTGCCGAATGCGCCCCGTCCCTGCGACCAGCCAGTCGTGGCGAATGCCGGCTGCTCGAAGCCGGGCAGAAGTCCATCCGCGCCCGAAATGAAGGTGTAGCCGCTCGCCTGATACGGCACGATATCCGTGCTCGTCGCACTGAACGTGATCGGGTTGCCGGTGACGGCCACGCCGGCCGCGCTGCTCGCGCCGCTCGTGGCAAAGCTCGAGATTGCTGTCGGCAAGGTGAAGCTCGCGGTGGCGGTCAGCGTATTCGCGGGTCCGACGCCCAGTGTCCAGAATGGCGCTGTCGCGATGCCGCTGCTGTTTGTCAGTGTCGTTGCCGAGGTCACCGCCGTGCCGCCGGTGCTGTCACTTCCGCCGCCCGCCGTGACCGCGAACACGACCGACGCGCCGCCGAGCGGTGTGTGGCCGTTGACGGTGCTGACGAGCACGGACGGCGCCGCTGCAACATTGGATCCTGCTGGTGCCGTCTGTGGCTGCGCGGGGAAGCCCGGCGCCGTCTGCACGACGACGGCCGTGTCCACTCCGCCGAATGGGCTGAACGACTTCGTTCCACCGCCAATGGCGCTGGCCGCCGCGTACGCCGGCGTTGGGGCAAAGAGATTCAGGGCGAGTGTGCCGAGGTGTGCCGCCGCCCGACCGTACTGGCCGTTCCGCAGAAGCTGCTTCACACCCGGTTCTGGCGCCATGGCCGTGCCGCCGCAGTCGAGGAACGACGCATCGGCTCTGGGCAGTATCTCGAGGCCAGTGCCGACGTTGTGGGCCAGGTCCACGCTCGCCGGCGGGGTATCGCCACCGGCCGTGTGAATGCACGCGGCAGCCGTCACCGCCTTCGTGAACGCCTGCGCCGGCACCACCGTGAATTCGAAGAAATCCCCGTACTGGTCGAGCTTCGTGTTGAGTGGGCCCGCCGGGAACGTATAGGACCCTGGAAGCAACGAGATCGAGATCGTGACGGGCTGGGTGAGCGTGTTGCCGGGTATCAGCACTCCCCCATGCTTGCTTCCGGTGAGCACGGTCTGATCGCTCGTCGATGGAAAGACCACCTGCACTACGTTGTTGGCATCGAGCGATGTCGTGGTGAGCGTCAGGCCTGATCCGTCCAGCCCCACGAGGCAGTACAAGGCCTTCCCGAAGTTGAGCGTAGCGGTCTGAGCGCTCGGTGACGTCCCACCGTTGAGCGAGCCCGCGTAATAACTCCTGAGCGTGAAATCCCACTCCTTGTACATGTCCGTCACCGCCTGCGCGGTATTGCCCGCCGCCAGGTCGTTGAGCACCAATTGCAGTCCTGACGTGGCCGTTCCGCGAAGGCCCGGCGTGAAGAGGCTGGTGATCTGCTGTTGTGTGATGGATGTGCACTTCGCACCAGCGGAGAGCACCGCAGTCTGCTTGAAGATTGCATCTGGGCCGCTCGGCCCGGATCCGCCGTCGTGCGAGCAGGCGGCGATGCTGAGCAGGCTGGTCAGGCAGAGGAGCTGCGCGCTGCGATGAAACATGGGACCTCTTCTGTACAGGTTCGTGCGCACGGTGCGCGTCATGCGACTTCGGAGAATGTCAGTCTATTTTCCCTTGTGCACGACCAGCGCCTGAAAGCGCGGATCGTCATGAATGCTGCGCCATTCCCAACTGTGTTCGTCGTCGAATCCAACAGCTCGCGCTGGATTCGCGCTCAGGTACAGCGCGAGGTTCCGGATGGCCTTGTCCTTGTTGCCCATCAGCGTCCACACCAGCGCCACAGCCTGCGAGACATCCTTGGTGGGATCCACGTCCGCTCGATCATCGATCCCGTCGAGCACGTGGGCAGCGCTGTCCGCCAGCCCGGCCCGGAACAGGCCGCCCGCGACAAGCGCCGCACCGTGCAGTTTTGCGTACGGGCGATCCGGTGGCGCCGAAAGCTTCACCATGGAATCCGCCATGACCCAGGTCTGGGCGGCGTCGACCTTGACCGCGCCCGTTCCCATGAGCCAGAGCTTGCACTCCACGAAACGGGGATCCGCCGGGAAGCGCCCAGCACCCACGTCGCACCAGTGAATCGCGTCCGGGAACTGCTCGAGATCGTACGACGTGGTGAACAGCCGCCAGAGAATCAGATTGGCGTCGCTCAGGTAGGCGTCCTCGTCGTAGGCCCGCCGCGCCGCGAGCTTGGCGCTCACGACATCGTTGTACTGGTAGTACAAGTGGCTCAGGATGGACCACGCTTCGGGCTGATTTGGCGAGATCTGCGTGGCGGTCTCGAGATCCTTCCGGGCCGCGTCGAGCAGCGCCTGTGCCTTTACCGGGTCGGGCTCCAGCGCCATGAGCCAGAGCCAGTAGCGGAGCGTGCCCCGTAATTGATACGCGTCCGAGCTCTGCGGGGCATCCTGCAGCGCCTGCGCGGCCTGAACGAGCCCGCTATCCACCCACTGCTTCACGCGGAGCTGATCACCGCTGAAGAATCGCGACGTCCAGTAGTCGATCGTTCCGCGCAGCACCGGAATGGCCACCCACTTCGGATCGAGCAGTTGCGCGGCGGCGAGCGCGGAATCCGCCTGCGCAAAGTTGCGCAGCATGGTCGCGGTATCATTGGCGAGTCGCGCGCGATCGCCGTCGCGGCGCAGCAGCTTGGCGCGCTGCAGCAGCGCCCAGGCCTGCGGGTTGCTGGCGCCCGCCCGTTCTTCCCGCAAGTCGATTTCCTGGCCCAGGCGTTCGCGCAGGAAGCGTGCGACCTGTCCGGCGAGCGTATCCCGCAGCGCCAGCGGCTGTGCCGCGGCCATTTCGAAGCTGGCGCGCCGGAAGTCGGCACCACTGGCATCGTCGAGTCTCACGGTGACGCTGATCCGATCGCCGTGCTGATCAACGTCGCCCTCCACGATCGTGCCCACGTTCAGCACGCGCGCAATGCTGTCGCGCGGGACATCCTTGCCCTGGAAGAGCGCGGAGCCATTCTTCGATGTCACCACGAGCTGTGGGATGGCCGAGAGCCGGTCGATCAGCGCTTCAGTAAGCCCGCTCCCAAGGTATCCGAGCGTCTTGTGCTCGCTCTCATCGCTGAAATAGAGCACGGCAACGTGACGCGGATCCGGGCCGCCCAGTGTCGAGTCCGGATGGCCGCTCCCATGCAGACCTCGCCATGCGGCATAGCCGCCACCACCCAGCACGGCCGCGAGTCCGACGCCCAGCGCGGCGACTTTCCAGGGCGCCAGCCGTTGCCGCGAAGCGGGCGCCGGTCGCGCAACGATGAGCGACTTCTGGGTTTCCGGATGTCGCAGGGCATCGGCGAACTCGGATGCCGTCGCGTAGCGATCGGCCGGTACCTTGGCGAGCGCCTTGACCAGAATCGCCTCGATCTCGGGAGGAACCGTGCTGCGAATGATCGTGAGCGAGGGAACGCTCTCGAGCGCGTGCCGGGCAATGACCGCCTGCGCGGTCGGCCCCGTGAACGGAGCCTGGCCGCCAATCATCTCGTACGTCACACACGCCAGACTGTACACGTCGCTGCGACCATCCAGGGTACGCTCCGCCATGGCCTGCTCGGGGCTCATGTACGTCGGCGTGCCGAGCGAGATCCCGGTCTGCGTGAGTCGCTGTTCGCCGACCGCGTCCATGGCATGCGCGATCCCGAAATCCGCGAGCATGGCCTGGCCGTCGTCGAGCAGGATGTTCTCGGGCTTGATATCGCGGTGAATGATCCCGTGCTCGTGAGCGTGCTCCAGGGCGGAGGCAATGTCGCACGTGATGCGCAGCGCCTCCGCGAGCGGCAGCACCTTCTCGCGGTCGAGCCGCGCCCGCAGCGATTCGCCCGCGACGTACGGCATGACATAGTACAGCGAGTTCCCGGCCTGCCCGGAGGCAAAGATCGGCAGGATGTGCGGATGGCTCAGGAGTGTGGTGACCTGGATCTCGCGCGCAAACCGCGCGGCACCAAGGACGACGGAGACATCCGTGCTCAGCACCTTGATGGCGACGGGACGCTGGTCCCGGAGATCACGACCAAGGTACACCGTCGCCATTCCGCCGCGGCCAATTTCGCGCTCCACGACGTAGCGATCGTTGATGACCGATCGAAGCTCCTCGATGGTTGCCGGCACGCGGTGGACACCTCTCCCGGAGAATGGCTGGAACCGGCCAAAGATAATACAATTCTCATGGTTTGCTACGATCCTGTCTACCCAGCATTCCTGCCCGCTCATCCGTGGATACGCACCGCCTCGAAGCATTCAGTGACGGCGTCCTCGCCATCCTCATCACGATCATGGTGCTGGAGCTTGGCGCACCACACGGCACCGACCTGGCTGCGCTGCGGCCTCTGCTGCCGGTCGTGCTGTCGTACGTGCTCAGCTTCGTGTATCTGGGCATCTACTGGAACAATCACCATCACATGATGCACGTGGTGCATCGCGTGGATGGCGGAATCCTCTGGGCCAATCTGCACCTGCTCTTCTGGTTGTCACTGGTGCCGTTCGTGACCGCGTGGATGGGAGAGAATCACTTCGCCGCGGTGCCGACCGCGCTCTACGGCGCCGTGCTGCTCATGGCGGGCATCGCGTACTGGATTCTCGTTCGGGCGCTGTTGCGGCGCGAGGGCCCCCACTCGATGCTGGCCGCGGCCATCGGGCGTGAT
>DASVWN010000134.1:0-10280 GCA_036393195.1 Gemmatimonadaceae bacterium
TCCGCCGCCACACCCACCGCAATCACGCGCGAAGCCTTACGCGTACTCCTCCACCGGCGGACACGCACACACCAGATTCCGGTCCCCGAACGCGCTCTCCACCCTCGCCACGGCCGGCCAGAACTTCCACTCCCGCGTCCACGGCGCCGGGAACGCCGCCTGCTCCCGCGTGTACGGCCGGTCCCACGCACTCGACAACACGGATTCCAGCGTGTGCGGCGCGTTCTTGAGCGGATTGTTCATCCGGTCCGCTTTCCCCAGCTCGATGTCGCGGATCTCCTCGCGGATCGCGATCAGCGCGTCGCAGAACCGGTCCAGCTCCGCCTTCGATTCGCTCTCCGTGGGCTCGATCATCAGTGTGCCAGCCACCGGGAACGACACCGTGGGCGCATGGAATCCATAGTCCATGAGCCGCTTGGCGATGTCCTCCACATCCACCCCGGCCGACGCCTTGAACGCGCGCGGGTCAATGATGCACTCGTGCGCCACCGTTCCGTTCTTCCCCTTGTAGAGCACCGGGTAGTGCTCCTCGAGCCGCTTCGCCATGTAGTTCGCATTCAAGATCGCCACCTTCGACGCGCGCGTGAGGCCCTCGGCGCCCATCAGCTCGATGTACATGTACGAGATGGGCAGGATGCTCGCGCTCCCCCACGGCGCGGCCGACACCGCGCCCGTCGCGCGCGCGCCGCCCACCGGCACCACCACGTGTCCCGGGAGAAATGGCGCCAGGTGCGACGCCACGGCGATCGGCCCCATCCCCGGCCCGCCGCCGCCGTGCGGAATGCAGAACGTCTTGTGCAGGTTCAGGTGGCACACGTCGGCGCCGATGTCCGCGGGGCGGCACAGCCCCACCATGGCATTCATGTTCGCGCCATCCATGTAGACCTGCCCGCCGTTGGCATGCACGATCTCGCAGATCTCGCGAATGCCCTCCTCGAACACCCCGTGTGTGGACGGATACGTCACCATGAGCGCCGCGAGCGTCGCGCGATGCTGCACAGCCTTCGCGCGCAGATCGTCGATGTCGATGTTCCCGTTTTCATCCGTCTTGACGACGACGACCTTCAGCCCCGCCATCACCGCGCTCGCCGGATTCGTGCCGTGCGCCGACTGCGGAATCAGACACACATCGCGCTTCCCTTCCCCACGCGAGTCGTGCCAGGCACGGATCACGAGCAGTCCCGTGTACTCGCCCTGCGAGCCCGCGTTGGGCTGCAGCGACACGGCCGCAAAGCCGGTGATCTCCTCCAGCGCGCGCGACAGCCGCTCGAACAGCACCGAGTAGCCGTCCGTCTGCTCCCGCGGCGCGAACGGGTGCAGCTTCGCGATTTCGCGCCACGAAATCGGCAACATTTCCGCCGTGGCGTTCAGCTTCATCGTGCACGAGCCCAGCGGAATCATGGAGTGCGTAAGCGACAGATCGCGCGACTCCAGCTTCCGCATGTAGCGCAGCATCTCCGTCTCCGAGTGATACCGGTGGAATACGGGATGCGTGAGATACGGGCTCGTGCGCGCGAACCGCTCGTCGTAGCGCTCGTCCACTTCCTCGGCGAGCTCCTCGGCGGTGAACGGCGCGCGCGTGCCGCCGTTGAACACCGTGAACAGATCGTCAATGTCCTCCAGCAGCGTGCTCTCGCCGCTGGAGACGGACACGGCGCCATTGTCGATCACGCGGATATTCACCTGCTGCGCGCGCGCTTCGCGCAGAAGATTGCTCAGGCTGCGCGTGCCCAGCTCCACGCGAATCGTGTCGAAGAAGACCTCGTGCGCGATGGCGTAGCCCAGCCGGCGCAGTCCTTCCGCCAGCGCTTCCGTGAGCCGGTGGATGCGATTCGCGATGTGATGCAGGCCGTCCGGGCCGTGCCACACCGCGTACATGCTGGCCATCACCGCGAGCAGCACCTGCGCCGTGCAAACGTTGCTCGTGGCCTTCTCGCGGCGAATGTGCTGCTCGCGCGTCTGCAGCGCCATGCGCAGCGCGGGACGCCCTTCCGCATCACGGGAGACGCCGATGATGCGCCCGGGGATGTGCCGCTTGTACTCGTCGCGCGTGGCGAAATACGCGGCGTGCGGGCCACCAAAGCCGAGCGGCACGCCGAAGCGCTGCGTGCACCCCACCGCGATGTCCGCGCCCCACTCGCCCGGCGGCACCAGCAGCGTGAGCGCGAGCAGATCGGCCGCCACGGTCAACAACCCATCGCCGGCATGTACCCGCTCCGCCACCGTGCGAAAATCGTCGATCGCACCGTCGGCCGTGGGATACTGTACCAGCGCGCCGAATACCTCCGGCCCGAACTGATACGTGCGGTGATCACCCACGACGACCGTGATGTCGCGCGCGCGCGCACGGGTCCGCACCACGTCAATGGTCTGCGGAAAACAGTCCTGCGATACGAAAAACGTGTTCTTCGACTCGCTCCCCTTGAGGGCGTGACTCATGACCATTGCTTCTGCCGCCGCCGTTGCCTCGTCGAGCAGCGACGCATTGGCGATGGGCAGACTCGTGAGGTCGATCACCATGGTCTGGTAGTTGAGCAGCGCTTCGAGTCGCCCCTGCGCGACCTCCGCCTGATAGGGCGTGTACGCCGTGTACCATGCGGGATTCTCCAGTATGTTGCGCTGGATCACCGGCGGTACGAGGCAATTGTAGTAGCCCAGCCCAATGAACGACCGGAAGACCTGGTTGCGCTGCGCCACCTTCCGGAATCCGCGCAGCGCGGCGGTCTCGCTCTTTCCTTCGCCGAGCGCGAGCGGGCGCTGCAGCCGGATGCTCTCGGGCACCGTGGCATCAATCAGCTCGTCGAGCGAGTCGAAGCCGAGCAGGTCCAGCATGGCCTGGACGTCGGCGTCCGTGGGTCCAATGTGGCGGGGGACGAAGCTGTCGGCATCGGACAGCGATACCGGCGTGGTCATGGTGGTCATGGTGTCCTCGAACGCTGCGCGCGCAGCAGGGAAATTCAGTCCTCGTACCGTGGCCGTCGGCCACAGCACTGTAATTTGCCATCGGGCGGCACGAAGCGCCATCTTGAGGGCATGATGACGGGTCAGACCCTCGTTGCCTGGCGTACGCTGCTCACGCCGCCGCTCTCCGGCGCCGAGAACATGGCGCTGGACGAGGCACTCATGGAGCGCGCGCGGCGCACGGGTGAACAGGTCTTTCGCGTGTATGGATGGGCCAGGCCAACCCTCTCGTTCGGTCGCAATCAGACGGCGCGCGGGCGCTACGACCCGGATCGGATTCGGGACGCCGGCGTGGACGTCGTCCGCCGCCCCACCGGCGGACGCGCCATTCTGCACTGGCGCGAGGTGACCTACAGCGTCGCCGCGCCCGTCGAACAGATGGGCACGCTGTCCGAATCGTACCATCGGATCAATCGTCTCCTGCTGGAGGGGCTGCAACGCCTGGGCGTGCCGGCGAGCGAGGCCGCCACGGTCGAGCGCACGCCGTTGCCCGGTGTCATCCCGTGCTTCCAGGCGCCCGCGCGCGGCGAGATCGTCGCCGGCGGACGCAAGCTCGTGGGGAGCGCCCAATTCCGCGAGCGCGGAGCGCTGCTGCAGCACGGCTCCATTCTCGTGGACAATGATCAATCGCTCGCGAGCAGCCTGCTCGTGCACCCGCTTCCACCGCCACCGCCGCCGGCAACGCTCCGTGACCTGCTGGGCACCGCAGCGTCACCAGCCGAGGTGGCACGCTGCCTGTTCGGTGTGCTCGACGACTCCTGTCCGCTCACGCTCGACGACGACCTGGAACGCGACATGGACGTGCTGCTGCCCAGGTACGAAGACGCCGCCTGGACGTGGAGGCGATAGCAGGTCCTCATTCTTCCGTTGGTCCGCATCACTCCCCTCTCCTCACCTCAGTCCCATGTCCTCTTCTCCGCTCCGCCACGCTGCGCTGCTGCTTGCTGCCGTCGCGATGGCCTGTCGCGGTGGCGGTCCACCGTCCGCAGCCAACAGCCACGGCGGAGCGCTCGTGATCTCCGCGCCCGCAGACGCCGACGTGCTCCTGCCGCCGCTCACGATGAACATCACCAGCGCGGAAGTGGACGGACAGATCTTCGAGCGCCTCGCCGAACCGGGCGCATCGCTCAACACGATCGGCGATGCGGGGTGGACCGGCCGCCTGGCGCGCGGATGGACATGGTCGGCGGATTCGCTCTCGATTGCGTTCACCCTGGACAGCGCCGCGCGCTGGCACGACGGCACACCGGTGCGCGCGAGCGATGTGCGCTTCACGTACGAGCTCTACACCGATCCGGCGGTGAGCTCTCCGCTGCGCCCGCTGCTCGCGAACATCGATTCCGTCACGACACGCGACTCCCTCACCGCGGTCGTCTGGTTCCACCGGCGTGCGCCCGAACAGTTCTACGACGCGGCGTACGTCATGTACATTCTCCCCGCGCACCTGCTCGCCACCGCGCCGCGCGACCACCTCGCGTCGTCCGCCTTCGCGCGCGACCCCGTGGGCAGCGGGCCGTATCGCTTCGTGCGCTGGGTGCCGCGACAGAGCATCGAGCTGGCCGCAGATACCGTGTACCACCACGGCCGGCCGAATCTCGACCGGCTGATCTGGAGCATCGCGCCCGATCCCAACGCGGCCATCACGCGCGTCATGACGGGGGAGGCGGACATGGTGGAGTTTCTCCGTCCGCCCGACCTCACGGAGATCGCAAAGCACGCGGACCTCAAGGCCGTGCGCTATCCGTCACTCGGCATGTCGCTGCTGCTCTTCAACGAACGCGACCCGCGCCACCCCGGCCGGCCGCATCCGATCTTCAGCGATCGCACGGTGCGGCGCGCGCTCGCCATGTCCGTGGACCGTGCGCGCCTCGTGAAGAGCGTGTTCGACACGCTCGCGTACGTGGCCGTTGGCCCCGTGACGCATGCGCTGCCCACCTACGATTCCACCATCGCCCAACTGCCGTTTGCGCCCGACAGCGCGCGCAAGCTGCTCGACGCCGCAGGCTGGCGCGCCCACGGTGACAGCGGCTGGCGCTCGAAGAACGGACAGCCGCTCCGCTTCTCGATCCTGGTGCCCGCATCGAGCACGCCGCGACTGCGGATGGCCGTCATGATGCAGGAGATGTTCCGCTCCGTCGGCGCGCGCGTGGATCTCGAGCAGACGGACTTCCCCACCTACGTGCAGCGCCAGGAGTCACGCCACTTCGATGCGTCCATGGTCGCGATGCAGCTCGATCCCACGCCGAGCAGCATCCGGCAGAGCTGGAGCTCCATTGCCGCGCGCGCGCATGACGGCGGAAACTTCGGCTCGTACGAGAATCCGGCGTTCGATGCGCTGGTGGACAGCGCGCTCACGCAGACCCGGCCCGCCGCCGCGCACGTGTTCTACCGGAAAGCCTACGCCATGCTCATCGCGGACGCGCCCGCGATCTGGCTCTTCGAACCCATGAACTTCGCGGGGATGCAGCGCCGCATTCACCCAACGGGCATGCGCGCCGACGCCTGGTGGGCGCAGCTCGATCAGTGGAGCATCCCGGCTGCCGAGCGCACGGCGCGCGACCGCATCGCGCTCGCGCGGGCCAAGCCGTAACGCGTGGCGCGGTTCCTCGCGCGCCGGCTGGCGCAGGGTGTCGTGATCGTGTGGCTCGTTGCCACCGCCACCTTCGCGCTGCTGCACCTGGCACCCGGCGACCCGGTGGCCGCCTCGCTCGACAACCCGCTCACGCCGCCCGAGGTACGCTCGCACTGGCGCCACGCCTACGGCCTGGATCGTCCGCTCGGCGAGCAGTACGTGCGCTACCTCGCGGGCGTGGCGCACGGCGACCTGGGCTTCAGTGTGCCGCACCGCGAGTCGGTGGCCGCCGTGCTCGCCGACGCGGTGCCGAATACGCTGCTGCTCATGGGCGCGGCGCTGTTCGCCGCGTTCGCGGTGGGCATGCCGATCGGCATTGCGCAGGCGCGCCGGCGCGGCGCGCTGGACCGGGGCCTTGGTGTCGCCACACTGCTCGTCTATTCGGTGCCGGAGTTCTGGCTCGCGCTCATGATGATGCTGGTGTTCGCCTACCGGCTCCGCCTCTTCCCGGTGACGGGCATGTTCGATCCTGTCATGCATCCGTATCTCGGATTCTGGGGCCGGCTGCGCGACGTCGCCTGGCACCTCGTGCTCCCCGCCACCACGCTGGCGCTGCTGGGCGCCGCCGTCGTGGCGCGCTTCCAGCGCGCGGCGATGCTCGATGTGGCGCAGCAGGATTTCATTCGCACGGCGCGCGCCAAGGGTGTGCCCGAACGTGGCATCGTGCTCCGCCACCAGTGGCGCAACGCGCTCCTTCCCGTGATCACACTGCTCGGGCTCGCCCTGCCTGCTCTCCTGGGTGGCGCGGTGTTCGTGGAGAAGATCTTTGCGTGGCCCGGTATGGGGCTGCTCACCGTGGACGCCATCGGCACGCGCGACTACCCGCTCGTCACCGGCTCCGTGATCGTGGGGAGTGCGCTCGTGGTGGCCGGCAGCCTGCTCGCGGACCTGCTGTACGCCGCGGCTGACCCGCGCATCCGCGAGCGCTGACGTGCACTTCATGGCGTGGGGCGTGTATGTCGTGATCACCATCGCCGCCTGGCGCGTCCTCGCGCACCTCGCGGCGCCGCACGGCACGTCGGCCGGCACGCCGCGCGATCCGTGGAGCGCGCTCTTCGCCCGGCTCTGGGAGCAGCGCGACGGACGCCTCGCGATCCTCGTGCTGATCGCCCTCATCGTGCTGGCCGCGCTCGCGCCCTGGCTCGCGCCGTATTCGCCCATCGCGCAGCCTGACATCATCGCGCTGCACAACCTGCCCCCATCGCTCGCGCATCCGTTCGGAACCGATTTCGCGAGCCGCGATGTGCTCAGTCGCGTGATGTACGGCGCGCGCGTGTCGCTTCCGGTCGCCCTGCTTGCGGTAGTCGTGTCCACCACGGTGGGCACGCTGTACGGCGCCATTGCCGGATTCGCGGGCGGGCGCGCCGACGCCATCATGATGCGCATCATTGACGCGGCGCTCGCCATTCCGCGACTCCTGCTGCTCATCGCGATTCTCGTGCTCTGGGGCGCCGTGGGTGTGCCTGCGCTCATTCTGCTCCTCGGGCTCACGGGCTGGTTCGGCGTGAGTCGTCTCGTGCGGGCGGAAGTGCTCGCGCTGCGCGATCGCGACATGGTGGTTGCGGCCCGCGCCCTCGGCGCGCGGAACGCCGCGATCATCCGGCGCCACATCCTGCCCAACGTGCTGTCGCCCGTCATCGTCGCGGCCACACTGGGAGTCGCCAACGTGATACTGATCGAGGCGGGGCTCTCGTATCTCGGCATTGGTGTACGGCCGCCCGCCGCGAGCTGGGGCAACATCATCCAGGACGGCGCGGACCAGATCGGGACGCTCTGGTGGGTGTCGCTCTTTCCCGGCGCCGCCATTGTCATCACCGTGGCGGCGTTCAACGTGGTGGGAGACCGCTTGCGCGATGCGCTGGACCCACGTCAGCTTGACGGGTCATGAGCGCCCCCCTCCTCTCCGTGCGCGATCTCCGCACCTGGTTTCACACCTCGGCGGGCATTGCGCGCGCCGTGGACGGCGTGTCGTTCGATGTTCAGCCTCACGAGACGGTGGGTGTGGTGGGCGAGTCGGGGTGCGGCAAGTCGGTCACGTCGCTCAGCATCCTGCGTCTCATCCAGCGCCCGGGGCGCATCGAGCCCGGCAGCCGCATCGAGTTCGACGGCGTTGACCTGCTCGCGCTGGATGAGCGCGCGATCCGCGCCATTCGCGGCGCCCGCATCTCGATGATCTTCCAGGAGCCCATGACGTCGCTGAACCCCGTGTTCACCGTGGGTGATCAGGTGGCCGAAGTCGTCCGCGTGCACGGCACCGGATCCCGGCGCGAGGCCATGGAGCGCGCGGTGGCGATGCTGGGCCAGGTGGGCGTGCCGGCGCCGGCGGAGCGCGCGCGCGAATATCCGCACCAGCTCTCGGGCGGACTGCGACAGCGCGTGATGATCGCCATGGCGCTCGTGATGAGCCCCAGCCTGCTCATCGCGGATGAGCCCACGACCGCGCTCGACGTCACGATCCAGGCGCAGATCCTCGAGCTGCTGGCCGAGCTGCGGGCCCGGATGGGCATGTCCATTGTGCTCATCACGCACGACATGGGCGTCGTGGCGGAGTCCTGCAGCCGGGTGCTCGTGATGTACGCGGGCGAGATCGTGGAAGAAGCGAGCGTGACCACGCTCTTCGCCGCGGCACACCACCCGTACACCGAGGGGTTGCTCGCGGCCATGCCGCGCATGGGTCACGAGCGCGAGCGGCTCGCGGTAATCCCGGGCTCGGTGCCGCCGCCCACGCAGTGGCCCGCAGGGTGTCGCTTTCACGATCGCTGTCCCTATGCGTGGGACCGCTGTTCACAGGAGCATCCACCGCTCTACCAGATCGGCGACGGGCACGTCTCGCGCTGTCATCTGGCCGAAGAGCCCGAGCGCAGAGTGCCGCACGTCGCCGGCGAGCGATCGGAAGGCGCATCAACCGGCAAAGCCGCACAATGACTGCGGCACACCCCTCTCTCACTCCGGCAACTGACGGCGCACCCGCCGCGCGCGGGCTCACGGTGCGGAACCTCGTCAAGCACTTCCCCGTGACGCGCGGGCTCTTCCGCCGGCACACCGGCACGGTGAAGGCCGTCGATGGGATTTCCTTCGATGTGGCGCCCGGGGAGACGCTGGGCCTCGTGGGTGAATCGGGATGTGGCAAGACCACGGCAGGCCGCAGCATTCTGCGTCTCATTGAGCCCACGTCGGGCGAGATCCGCTTCGACGGGCAGGATGTGCGCGCGCTCTCCGGCGATGCGCTGCGTGCGCTGCGCCGCCGGATGCAGATCGTCTTTCAGGATCCGTACTCGTCGCTCAACCCGCGCATGACGGTGGGGGCGATCGTGCGCGAGGGGCTCACGATCCACCGGATCGCCGAAGGCGCCGCGGCCACCGCACGCGTCCGGCAACTGCTCGAGGAAGTGGGGCTGCGACCGGAGTACGCCTCACGCTACCCGCACGAATTCTCCGGCGGGCAGCGACAGCGCATCGGGATCGCGCGTGCGCTGGCGGTGGAGCCCGCGTTCATTGTATGCGACGAGCCCGTGTCGGCGCTCGACGTCTCGGTGCAGGCGCAGGTGATCAACCTGCTGCAGGATCTGCAGCGGGACCGCGGGCTCGCCTACCTGTTCATCGCGCACGACCTGTCAGTCGTGGAGCATGTCGCGGATCGCGTGGCGGTGATGTATCTCGGGCACATCGTGGAATACGCGACCGCGGCCGACCTGTATCGCGAGCCGCTCATGCCGTACACGCAGGCGCTGCTGTCGGCGGTGCCGGTTCCGGATCCCGCCACGGCGCGACAGCGCATCGTGTTGAGCGGCGACGTACCCTCGCCCGCCAATCCGCCATCGGGGTGTCCCTTCCATCCGCGCTGCCCGCACCCGCGCAAGGACGCCGCGTGTGCGCGCATCGTGCCGCCGCTGGAAGAAAAGGAGCCCGGCCACTGGGCGGCGTGCATCAAGCAGACGCCCACGGCGATCGACTGGCCGGAACAGCAGGCCGCGGGCGGCACGCTCACGCCGGAGCGCGTGATTCCGCTGGCCGCGCTGCACACCCGGCGCGACGCGGTCACAACACCACCTTCCACCACCTGAGGCGCTTTGTGTCGTCTGCCGTGAACGTGGCCGCGACCACCATGGACCGGCCACCAATCCTGGACGATCGCGCGCTGCTGGGTCATCCACGCGGCCTCGGTCTGCTCTTCGTGACCGAGATGTGGGAGCGCTTCTCGTTCTACGCCATTCGGGCGCTGCTCATTCTCTACCTGGTGAACGCGCTCAAGTGGGACACGCCATCCGCGGCGAATCTCTACGGGACGTACACCATGTCGGTGTACCTCACGCCGCTCATTGGCGGATACCTCGCGGACCGATTCATCGGCACACGCCGCTCGCTGGTGATCGGTGGAATCATCATCGCGCTCGGCCACTTCTCGCTGGCGTTCCCCGGGATGCACATGTTCTACGTGGGTCTCTCGCTCATCGTGATCGGGACGGGCTTCTTCAAGCCGAACGTGTCCACGATGGTGGGCCAGATCTACCGCGCGGGCGACAATCGGCGCGACGCCGGGTTCACCATTTTTTATATGGGAATCAATCTGGGCGCGTTCCTGGGCCCGCTGGTGTGCGGCTACCTCGCGCAGACGCCGCGCTACGGCTGGCACTGGGGTTTCGCGGCGGCGGGCGTCGGGATGCTGATCGGACTGGGGATCTATCTG
>DASVWN010000135.1:0-4043 GCA_036393195.1 Gemmatimonadaceae bacterium
TCCATTATCGTCGCGCGGCATCCCCGCATGCGTGCTGATGCGAATGGGCGTGGACCACGTCGCGCCGTGATCGGTGGAGCGCGAGAAGAGCATGATGGACTTGTCCGTCTGCCACTCGATCCACGCGACGTACAGGTTGCCACGATACGGGCTCTTTGGCTGAACGTCGGACCAGATGCGCGGCATGTCTTCCATCTGTGTGGCCGGTGCGTTGGTCGCGCGCGTCACCTTTACGGCTACGGGATTCGTGTCCCACGTTTTTCCGCCGTCCGGCGAGCGGCGCACGAAGATGCCGCTCGATCCCGCGTCGTGCGCCCAGTACGATGCCGCGCCGAGCTTGTTGAAGCTGAGGTAGCAGAGAAAGGCCTGCCCGTGGTCGTCGTACGTGAGCGACACGTCGCCGCCGCCGGGCCAGCCGTCGGGCTTCGTGCTGTCGGCCACGGTGAAGGTGCGGCCGGAGTCGGTGGACCACGCGACGACCGGTCCGCCAAACGCGCCAACGAGGTGGCCCGGATGGTCGGGGTCGACGGCAATTGTGGGCTCGCTCGCCGAGCGCCCAGGCGGAGAGATGGTGACGACGTGTGCGCCGGGCGCCTGTGGAAGCTGGGCTTGTGCGACGGCGACGGTGGCGGGCGCAAAGCAGAGCACGAAAACGAGCGGGAGACGCATGGGTCGCGGGGGGATGGTTGATGGTTCGCCGGGGACGGACTGAATACTACTGGGCCGGATCCGGCGTTGCTTCGGTCTGGCTCGTGCTCACGCAATTGAGGCTGCCGACCGCACCAGCGTTTGCTTGACACGACAGACTCGTCAACGCCATGGTGAGGTAGTGCGAGGCGCATCGCGCACGGAAAGGGAACCGGCCCACAGGCGGATCAACAAGATCACCAGCGGCTCGTGCATGGAATATCCACCCGGCTGGACGTGTGAAGTGACCGTTGTGCGGATCGAGCGCTACGTGATGCGCACGCTCCCGCGTCCCGACGCGCTCGCCGTCGCCGCGCACATCGAAGCGTGCGCGGCGTGCGCGCAGCTCGTGGCGTTGCTGAGCATGAAGATTGGCACAGCGCGCTCCGGCAAGCGGAGCAGCGGGAGCTGACGTGACCGAGCTCATTGCCTCCACGAGCAATGGGACCGGCTTGCGCATTGTCGCATTCGCGGGGAGCCTGCGGCGCGGGTCGTTCAATTGCGCGCTCCTGCGCGCCGCGCAGGAGCTGGCTCCCGGCGGCATGACGATCGAACAGATCGAGATCGGCGCGTTGCCGTTCTACAACGCGGACGTCGAAGCCGACGGCGATCCGCCTGTCGTGGCGACGTTCAAGGAGTCGCTGCGCGAGTGCGACGGCCTGCTCATCGCGACGCCGGAATACAACGCGGGGATTCCGGCGGTACTCACCAACGCCATTGACTGGGGTTCGCGACTCCCGGGCATTTCGTCACTCACCGGCAAGCCCGTGGCGCTCGTGGGTGCATCGCCGGGGCAGGTTGGTACGGCTCGAGCGCAGCTCCATCTCCGAGCGCTCCTCGGCCACGTGCAGGCACGCACGCTGCCACCACCCGAATTGCTCGTGGCCGCGGCGCACCAGCGGTTCGACGCGGAGCTGCGTCTGACGCACGAGGCCACCCGCGCGCTGCTGGCGGCGCTGCTCGAACGGTTCTCCCGATGGATCCGCCGCGAGGAGGCCGCCATGGAAGCCGACCGCGCGCTCGCGCCGTCTGCTCAATAGGGTCAGACGCATGCACCACCTGTTGATCCCAGTCCTCGATCTGGGCGGCACGTTCGTTTTCGCGATCAGCGGCGCGGCCACGGCGGTCAGACGGCGGATGGACATCTTTGGCGTTCTGGTGCTCGCCTTCGCGGCAGGCAACGTTGGCGGAATTACGCGTGATCTGTTGATCGGCGCTGTTCCTCCGGTGGCGATATCGAACTGGAACTACGCCGGCGTATCCGTGCTCGCCGGCCTGATGACTTTCTTCTGGTCTCCTCTCGTCGCCCGGTTGCAGAACCCGGTGCTCTGGTTCGACGCGGTGGGCCTGGCGTTTTTTGCAGTCGTCGGAACGGAAAAAGCGCTTGTCCACGGGCTCAATCCGGCGATGGCCGCGTTGCTCGGCATGTTGACAGGCATCGGAGGCGGAATGCTCCGTGACGTGCTTGCCAACGAGATACCGGTGGTATTGAAGGCTGACTTCTACGCGCTGGCGGCGCTGGCCGGTGCAGCCGTCGTGGCCGGGGGGCATATGCTGCATGTCCAGCCGGCCGTAACCGCCATTCTGGGCGCGACTCTGTGTTTTGCGCTGCGGTTCATGGCCATCCAATTCGGATGGCACCTTCCAGCTGCTCGATTGTCGCGCGGTGCCAGTGCAACGGCGCACGCTCCCGGTGGAGAAAGCGGGAAGGAATCCTGAGCTGAGCGGGTCCGCTCAGGACGCGATGATTCTCCTCAGCGACGCAGCGACTCGATGGTGAACCGGCCCATATAGTTGATGAATCGGCCGCCGTTGTCCTTGAGCATGCGGGTTGCCCGCTCCTTTCGCTCTGCGGACGGTGCGAGCACGGCGACCACGAACTGGTTGTCCCGCAGCGCCTCTTCGTACCGCTCCTTCGTGTCCCGCTCGTCGGTGGACAGGCCGAGTCGCTCGGCGACGCGAATCGCCACGTGCGCGAGACCGGTGCGACCGGTCGTCGCGTTCAACGCGTCGGCCTTCACCTGGCCGCACGCCACGTTGATTTCGGAATCCAGGAATCCTCCGGTGAGCAACGCACTCACCGCGGACTCGACCTGCTCCGGCGTGTCCAGGATGCCCACGACGTGATTGACAGGATAGCGAGGGGACTCGGGTTCGGGTTTTGCGGCGCCGGTCCTGGCTGTGTCGTCGGGACTGCGTGGTTCTGTCATGATTCCTCCAGATGTGGATTCGCGCGCGTCAGTGCGACTCGGCGAGGTACTCGTGCACGAACTTCACCGCCATGGAGCCTTCGCCCACGGCAGAGGCCACACGCTTCACGGAGTCGAGTCGCACGTCTCCCGCGGCGAACACGCCCGCGAGGCTCGTCTCGAGCAGGTAGGGCGCGCGTGACTGATCCCAGTGGTGTGATGGAGCGGCGGAATGTCCCGTGCGGATGAACCCTTTCGCATCCGTCTCGATCATCGGCGGCAACCAGTGCGTGCACGGCACCGCGCCAATGAACGTGAACACCGCCGGCGTCACGACCGTGCGTGCGTCGCCGGTCTGATTGTTCACGAGCTCGATGCGCTCGAGTCGCTCGTTGCCATCCATGCTGCGGATCTCGGTGTGATACAGCACCTCGATGCCGTCCGCTTCCTCGATGCGCTCGACGAGGTAGCTCGACATGGTCTTGCGCATGTCGTCGCCGCGCACGAGCATGAGTACGTGGCGGGCGTGCTCCGAGAGGAACACGGCGGCCTGCCCCGCCGAGTTGCCCGCGCCCACCACCACGACCTCGGCGCCCTCGCAGCCGCTCAGCTCCGTCTTTGTGGCGGCGTAGTACACACCGAGCCCATCGAAGCGTTCGCGGCCGGCGGCACCGAGCCGGCGATAGGTCGCGCCCGTGGCGATGAGCACGCAGCGCGCCCTGGCGCATTCGCCGCCCTCGATGTGCACGACCCGTTGATTGTCGGCGATCTCCAGCGCCGTCACCGGTGAAGGCGTGGAGAACCGCGCGTCGAACTTCTGCGCCTGCAGCGTGGCGCGGCCGGTGAGCTCGGCGCCGGTGATGCCCGTGGGAAATCCCAGGTAGTTCTCGATCTTCATGGAGGCGCCGGCCTGTCCGCCGGGTGCCTGACTGTCGAGCACCAGTGTGTTCAGCCCTTCGGACGATCCATAGACCGCCGCGGCGAGACCCGCGGGCCCGGCGCCGATGATGACCAGGTCGTACACCGCGTTGCCGAGCGGACGCCTGAGGCCGACGGCTTCGGCGACCTGTCGAATGGACGGGTTGCGCATGAGCGGGCGTCCCTCGCACAGCACGGCCGGCAGCTCGTGCTCGCTGAGCTGGAAGGTCTGCATCAGCTCGGCGGCGT
>DASVWN010000136.1:0-4891 GCA_036393195.1 Gemmatimonadaceae bacterium
GAGCGGCTTCACCGTCGTCACCACATCCTCCACCATCCCCGCAATGTCGAACGTCTCGAGATACAGTTCGGTCTTGCCCGCCTCGATCTTGGAAAGATCCAGAATGTCGTTGATGAGCGCGAGCAGATGCTTGCCGGCGGTCCGGATCCGGCGCAGATCCGGTGTCAGTTCCGGATGCCCCAGCTCCGTCGTTTCCTCTTCCAGCATTTCGCTGTAGCCGATGATCGCATTGAGCGGTGTGCGCAGCTCGTGGCTCATGTTCGCCAGGAACTGACTCTTGGCATTGTTGGCCTCTTCCGCGTCCTTGCGCGCGCGCGTCAGCTCCGTGATGTCATGGTAGAGTCCCATGAGGCCCACGAGCTGTCCTGCCACGCGCACCGGAACGCCGAGGACTTCCACGTCCACCAGGCTGCCATCCTTGCGCCGGCGCCGGCCGATGCTGCGCACCGCGCCTTCCTGCAGCACGTGCTGCGTGATGGCCACCGCTTCCGACCGCGTCGTCTCGGTGGAGATGAGGTCATCCAGATTGCGCCCCACGACTTCATCCTGCGCGTAGCCGTAGAGCTGCACGAATGCCGGATTGCACGACACGATGTCGTGCGCGGTGTCGAGCACGACGATGGCAACCGGATTGTTGAGCACCAGATCCTCGAAGTACTGCTTCTGGCGCTGCGCCGCGGTGTACAGTCGGGCGTTCTCAATGGCCACGGCCGCCTGCGGCGCGAAGAGATTCAGCAGGCGCAGATCATCGGGCTGGAACTTTCGCGCGGGATCGTCGTGCACACACGCGAACGCGCCCACGAGCCGGTGGCCGATGAGCAGCGGCGCCGCCATCACCGAGTGCACCTCCACGCCGGAGTACTTGCCGGACCGGCCCAGCCACTGCTGGTATTCGTCAATGCGCACTGGCTCGCGCGTGACCGCCACGTGGCCCATCGCGCCTTCACCCAGCGACAGCCGCGCGCCGGTGGAATCCACGCCGATGTTGAGGCTTGCGACGATCTCCAGCTCCTGCCGGCGCTCGTCGTAGATAGCCAGCTCGCCGCCGCTCACACCGAGCAGCGTGACCGCGCGGCCCAGCATGCTCGTGAGCAGCTTGCTCAGCTCGAGTTCACCGGAAAGATCCGCCAGCGTGTCGAGCAGCGCCTGTTGCTCGTTCGCGCGGCGCCGCTCCGCGATGAGCGATCGCTCGCGGTCAATGGCAATGCTCGCCTGGGTGGCCGCGGCCGTGAGGATCTCGAAATCGTTATCGGAAAACGCGTCGGGCTCGCTGCTCTCCACCACGAGCACGCCGAACACCTTGTCGCCGAATCCCAGCGGCACGTCCACCTCCGACCCGCTGTTGAGACTGGGCAGGTAGCCCGCCTCGCGCGTGACATCCGGCGTGTAGCGCAGCTTGCCGTCCCGCAGCGGACGCTCGCTGAGGCCCTGACCGGGATGCACGCGCCACTCGTCCGGCACATCGGGCCACCCGACGCTCGCCTTGAGCACGCGATCGCCCGTGGCGTCGTCGAGCAGGAAGACACCGAGAAAGACGTAGCCGAGCGCGGGATCGCGCAGTCCCTCCACCACGGCCCGACAGATCTCCGCTTCATTCGGTGCGGCCGCGATCTCCGCAGACAACCGGAGCAGCGCAGCCTGCCGATGCGCCGCGCGCGACGTGGGTTTCCGCTTCACCGCGCCCCCACCACCGCGCGCACTTCGGTGAGCAGCGCATCGGCATCCAGCGCGCGCTTGAGCAGTACGCGCTCCACGCCGCCGTTCAGCCGGTGCCGGTCTTCCGCCGTCACGGTCTTGGCGGTGATGACCACGACGGGAATGCCGCGCCCCGCTTCATCCCGTCGCAACACTTCCAGGAATTCGAAACCATCCATCTCGGGCATCATGAGATCGAGCAGCACGAGCGCGGGTCGCGACTCCGCGATGCGCTCCAGCGCCACCCTGCCGTTCTCGGCCTCGGCCACCGTCCAGCCGGCCTTGCCCAGCTCGCGCACGAGCAGGGCGCGCGTGGGCTGATCATCCTCCACGACGAGCACCGGCCCGACCGCCGCGCTCGCGACGTACCGCCTGACCAGCGCGGCCAGTCGCTTGCGCTCGATGGGCTTGGTGAGATACTCCGCTGCGCCGAGCGTGAATCCCATGTTCCGGTCTTCCACGATGGTCTGCAGGATCACCGGCGTGTGCGCGAGGGCCGGGTCCGCCTTGAGGCGCGTGAGCACCGCCCACCCGTCCATCACGGGCATGAGGATGTCCAGCGTGATGAGATCGGGACGCAGTTCCTGCGCCCTGCGCAGCCCGGTCTCGCCATCGGCGGCCTCCTCCACCACATAGCCTTCGCGCTCGAGCACGCGCCGCGTGATCGCCCGCGCTGCGGGGTCGTCATCGATCACGAGCACTGTTCCGGCTCCGCGCCGGGCATGCACGACTGCCGGTTCCGCCGACTCTGCGGCGCTCGCCGCCGACAGCGGCTCTCCCACATCCACAGGCAGCCGCGCAGTAAACGTCGTGCCGCGCCCCGGCTCGCTCGCCACGGTCACATCGCCGCCCATGAGCGCGCAGAACCGGCGCGTGATCGCAAGCCCGAGTCCCGTGCCGCCGTATTTCTTGCTCGTCGAGGTCTCCGCCTGCGAGAATGGTTCGAACAGCTTTCCCATCTGCTCCGGCGTCATCCCGATTCCGGTGTCGCTCACCTCGAGAATGACCTCGCGCGCCTCGCGCCGCGCCACGAGTGTGATGGTGCCGCGTTCGGTGAATTTGGACGCATTCGACAGCAGGTTGAGCAGCACCTGACGCACGCGCGTGAGGTCCGAGCGCATGGTGCCCACATCGGGGGCGCAGCGCACGACGAGCGAGTTGTGATTGCGCGCGACGAGTGGTTCCACCGTCGTCGCCACTTCCGCGACGGCCTCGCGCAGATCGAAGGACTCGATGTACAGATCGAGCTTGCCCGCTTCGATCTTCGAGAGATCCAGGACATCGTTGATGAGCGCGAGCAGATGCCGGCCCGCCGTGCGGATCTTCTGCAGATCCGGAACGTAGCTGTCGTGCCCCTGGTCCGCCGCTTCCTCCTCGAGCATCTCGCTGTAGCCGATGATCGCGTTGAGCGGTGTGCGCAGCTCGTGGCTCATGTTCGCCAGGAACTGGCTCTTGGCCGCATTGGCCGCCTCGGCCACCTGCCGCGCGCTCAGCAGTTCGGTGACGTCGTGGTAGATGCCCATCATCCCCACCCGTTCACCATCGATGACGACGGGCACCGCGAGCACTTCGACGTCCACGAGACTGCCGTCCTTGCGACGCCGTTGCCCGATGCCCTGCACCGTGCGCGACTCCGACGCCTGGACCGTGTACGACACCGCTTCCTGCCGGTTCTCCGGCGTCGTGATGAGATCGTCGAGGTCCTGGCCCACGACTTCGTCCTGCGTGTAGCCGTACAATCGCTCGAACGCGGGATTGCACGAGATCACGCGATGATGAAAATCCAGCACGACGATCGCCACCGGGCTGTTGCGCACCAGGACTTCGAAGTACTGGCGCTCGCGCTGGCCGGCCGTGAAGAGGTGCGCGTTCTCCAGCGCAACGGCAGCCTGCTGCCCGAACAGGTTGAGCAGGCGCCGGTCAGCCTCGCTGAAGCTGCGCTCCGGATCTTCGTGCCAGACGTTGATCGCACCCACCGGACGACGTCCAATGAGCAGCGGCGCCACCACCACCGCGCGCGCGTCGATGCGCGCGTACTGCGGCGCACGGCCGGCCCAGGTCTGGTAGTCGGGAATGATCAACTGCTCGCCCGTGCTCACGACGAGCCCCATCGCGCCCTCGCCCACGCGCAGATGGGTTCCGCGTGAATCCTCACGCATGTTGTGGTTCGCGGCAATGACCAGCTCGCCGCTCTGCTCATCGTACGTGGCCAGCTCACCACCGGCAGCGCCAAGCAGCGTCACCGCCCGGCTCAGCACTGCCTCCAGCAAGCGCGCGAGCTCGAGTTCCGACGAGAGATCGGCAATCGTATCGAGCAACGCCTCGCGCTCGTCGGCGCGGCGGCGCTCCTCCTGCAGCAGCGTCCGCTGCTCGTCGAGCAGTCTGATACGAGCAAGCGCGATCCCCGCATGCTGCGCGGCAGCGGTGAGAATCTCCTGGTCTTCAGGATCAAAGGCGTTGGGCTCGCGGCTTTCCACCACGATCACCCCCAGCACGTCACTCCCGGCGTGTACCGGCACATCCAGCTCCGATCCACTGGAGAGTCCCGGCACGTAGGCTGGTTCGCGCGTGACGTCCGGCGTGTAGCGCAACGCACCGTCCACCAGCGGCCGGGCGCTCAGTCCGCGCCCCGGGGGAATCCGCATGCCGGGCGGAATGTCGGCCCAGCCTACCGAGGCGCCGAGCACGCGATCGCCGGTGTCGGCGTCGCGGAGAAAGACGCCGAGAAAATCATAGCCCAGCGCTTCGTCGTGCAGCCCATCCACGACCGCGGTGCACACCTCGGCCTCGCTCTGCGCGGAGGCAATGGACGCACTCAGCCGCAGCAACGCGGACTGGCGCCGCTGGAGTGCCCCCCGCCTGGGGGCACGATGTGATCGGGCGGAATCGCGCTGGGACGTAGAACGCCTCCGGAGGGGACATACGACCGGCACCGGCGTGATCGCCGTGCCGATTCACGGCTCGTACAGAGCCCGAACGTTAGAGCGTACACACGCGGTGTCAATGAGGAGACGGAGCGGTTAGGGGTCAGACCCTTAGCAGCGCTAAGGGTCTGACCCCTAACCCCTGACCGACTGACCCCGTTTGACCAGTTGACTACATTTCCCCCACTTTCCACCCCACCCCACTCCCTCCCCGCCATGTGGCCCGCCCCACTCGCCCGCCATCCACTTCGCGCGCTGGTTGTCCTCGGCAC
>DASVWN010000137.1:0-15711 GCA_036393195.1 Gemmatimonadaceae bacterium
CGAGGCGCCGACCGCGGCCACCGCGCTCGCGTAGCCGCACGCGATCCACCCGGCGCGCGCGGCGCGCTGCGGATCGCGCGCGCCGAGGTTCTGCCCAACCACCGCGGCGGCCGCGGCGCCGAAGCCGACGCCGATCATGAAGGTCCAGCTCTCCACGCGATGCCCCACGCCCAGCGCCGCGAGCGCCGGAGTGCCAAAGCGCGTCGTCGTGCGCGTGAGCAGCACGTAGATGTTCGCGAACACGACGCCGGTGACCGCCGTCGGCAGTCCGATGCGCAGTATGGGACGCAGCGCCGCGACCGTGGGGCGACCCATTTCGATGAGCCGACGCCGAGCCAGAATCACGACGCCAACCAGGAACGCGACCGCGCGCGTGAACACGGTGGCAATCGCGGCGCCCGCAATGCCCAGTCGCGGCGCGGGTCCCAGTCCCAGGATCAGCACGGGATCGAGCACCAGCCCCACCACCACGGTGCTGAGCAGAAGCAGGAATGGCGTGCGCGTGTCGCCCGAGGCGCGAAAGCCGGCGTCCACCGCGAAGAAGCCGAACAGCAGTGGCGCACCCAGCAGATACGTCCCCAGGTACGTGCGGCCCAGCGCGGTGACGGCGCTCGGCGTGTGCATGACGCCGAACATCGCTCCGCGTGTCGCATGCCCCACCACGGCGATCACGCAGCCCAGCAGGAACGCGAAGAGCACCGCGGCGCCCACCGTGCGCGCCGCCTCGCGCGGCTGTCCCTCGCCATGGCGGCGCGAGGCGACCGCGGTGAGGCCGACGCTGATCATGTCGGCGAGCGACACGAGCATCCAGATCCAGAAGAGCGACGTGGACACCGCGGCCAGCCCATCCGGCCCGACGTACCGCCCCACCCAGAACGCATCCGCCGTGAAGAACAGCGTCATGAGGAGCATGGACGCCACGCTGGGAAGCGCGAACGTCAGGAGCGTGCGCGTGAGCGCTCCGCGGACCAGCGCACCCGGCGCAGCGAATTCCCCCGTGATGGCAACGGGCGTGAGGCCATCGCGAGGGTTCAACGGGAGCGCGGCCGCCGGAAGATCGTCCGGCGGCCGCGCGTGATCCAGCGGCTCGAGTGCTGCCGGCTCCGTCACACGGTCACCACCTTCCCGATCGCCTCCGTGATGCGTTGCGCCGCGGCGGTGAGCGCGCGTGCCGCCTGCGAATCCGGCTCGGCGTCGACGATCGGCACACCTTCGTCGCCGCCGACGCGCACCGGGGGATGCAGCGGAATCTCGCCGAGCAGCGGTACGCCGAGCGAGCCCGCGAGCCTGCGTCCGCCCCCGGCGCCAAAGAGCGGCGTGCGCGTACCGCATTTCTCGCACTCCAGCCAGCTCATGTTCTCGACGATGCCGAGGACGGGAACGTTCACTCGCTGGAACATCTTCGCGCCGCGCAGCGCGTCGCCCACCGCCACCGCCTGCGGCGTCGTCACGATGATCGCGCCGTGCACGTGCGTGGCCTGCACGAGCGAGAGCTGCGCGTCGCCCGTGCCCGGCGGCATGTCAACGAGGAAGTAGTCGAGCTCGCCCCACTGCACGTCCTTGATGAACTGCGTGATGATCTTCATGACGATCGGCCCGCGCCAGATGGCCGGCTGGTCGGGATCCACGATGAAGCCCAGGCTCATGAGCTTCACGCCGTAGGCTTCGAGCGGCACGATGTGATCCACGCCGTGCGCATCCTTCTCGACATGGGGCGGTTCGTTCACACCCATCATGCGCGGGATGTTGGGCCCGTAGATGTCCGCGTCCATGAGCCCGACGCGCGCGCCGCTCGCCGCGAGCGCCACCGCGATGTTGACGGCGACAGTGGACTTCCCGACGCCGCCCTTGCCACTGGAGATGGCGATGATGCGACCCAGATGCGGATAGACGACGGGAGTCGGCGCCGGTACCGCGGCGCGACGTGACTGGGGCTCCTGTCCCATGACGGGGAGCGCGCGCCCCTGGCCGTGTCCCGGGGCCGGAGCCGGCGCCGACTCGTGCGACGGCGGCGCTGCCTGCGGCGGCGGCGACTGCCGCCCGGCCGCCGCCACCTGCCCGGGATCCTTCACGTCCACGCGCACATCCGTCACGCCGTCCACGTGCAGCACCGCCATGCGGGCATCGCGCACCAGCGACGCCGGGTCATGCGCATCGAGCAGCACCGTGAAGCGGACCTTCCCGTCCACTGTCGTCGCGACGTCGCGCACCATGCCGGACGTCAGCACGTCTTCGCTGGTGCGCGGGTTCACGATCTGGCGCAGCGCGGAGGCGATCCGTGCCTGCATCGGCTCAGTCATGTTCAATGATCTCCAGTGCCGTCAGACCGCACGGACTTCACGGACTTCCGGCACATGCATGCGAATGTGGGCCTCGACGCCGGAGCGCATCATGCTCGCGCTCATCGCGCAATCGGGGCAGTCGCCCTCGAACTTGACCACGGCCACGCCCGTGTCCCACTCGAACCGCACCAGATCGATTCCCACCGGATCGATGTGCAACAGGGGACGGACCTCCGCGATCGCGTTCCGGATCCGCCGCTCGACGCTCGCCGAATCACTGCGGCCACGCTGAAAGAGGGGCATGATGGGAAGCTATGAGACGGGCAGACTCGGGGAAAGCCGCGCGCGGCCGGATCGGGATCGCGTCATCCGTTCTGCTCGCCGACGAACTCGCGCGCCGCCTCCACCACGCGCGTCTTCACATCCTCCAGCGTGCCCTTGATGAGCGCACCCGCCGCGCGCGCGTGCCCACCCCCGCCAAACCGTCGCGCGAAGCGATTCACATCCACGCCGCCGGTACTGCGGAAGGACGCCTTCACCTGCCCATGTCCCAGATCGCGGAAGAAGATCGCCATGCGCGTACCCGCCACCGACCGCGGATGCTCGGCGATGCCGTCGAGGTCCTCCGAGCGCACGTCGTAGCGCTCCAGCACGCCCGCGGGAAGCGCGATCCAGCTCAGCCCGTGCTCCGTGTCCACCTCGAGCGAGTCCAGCGCGTCGCGCAACAGGAGCAGCCGCCCAACGGGCACGGACGCATAGATGCGGCGGTACATCTCCTCGGGATTCACGCCTGCCGCCAGGAGCTGTCCGGCAATGGCGTGGCAGCGGGGTGACGTGTTGCTGAAGCGGAAGCCGCCCGTGTCGGTGAGCATCGCGACGTAGAGCGAACGCGCGATGAGCGGCGTGAGCTCCAGGTCGAGCACACGCGCGAAGTCGAATACCAGCTCGCCCGTGGCGCATGCTTTTGCGTCGGTGAACGACACGTCGCCGGCCGGCTCCTCGGTGACCACGTGGTGGTCAATGACGAGACGCGGCACGGTGAGCGCGCGAACCGCATCCGCCAGCACGCCGAGCCGTCTGACGTCGTTGATGTCCATCACGATGAGCGCGTCAATGCCCCGGAGTGCGGCCGCGCCCTGGGCGCTGCACTCCTCCACGCCGCCTTCGAGCAGGAACGCGAACATGCCCGGCCACGGCGTGGGATTCACGATGCGGGCGTGGATCCCCCGCTGGCCGAGCAGCCGCGCCAGCGCCGTCTCCGATCCACAGCCGTCGCCATCCGCATTGATGTGCGTGGACAGCGCGACGGTCATGCCCGGTGCGAGCGCGGCAGCCAGCCGCTCGATGGCATGGTGGCGGGAGTCCGGTACGGCGAGCAGATCAGGAAGAACAGACGTCATGATGGTCCGTGAAAGCGAAGCGGCGCCCGGAAAATCAGGCGCCGCTTCGAAAGATAACGGATTGCCGCGGCTCAGTCGTCGCCGATGACCTGCAGCCGAGCCTGCACCTTGGAGTGCCAGCGGCCATAGAAGAAGTAGATCAGAAGTCCGATCGCCATCCAGATGATCAGTCGCAGCCAGGTGTCGAACGGGAGCGCGGCCATCATGCCGCCGCACACGAGAATCCCCAGGATCGGAACCACGGGCACGAAGGGCGTGCGGAAGGGGCGCGCCAGATTCGGCTGACGCATGCGCAACACGATGATGCCCGCGCAGACGATCACGAACGCGAGGAGCGTCCCAATGGAGACCAGCTCGCCCAGCAGGTCGATCGGGAACAGCCCCGCCACGACGGCCGCCACGCTGCCGGTGACAATCGTGGTGACATACGGCGTCTGGAAGCGCGGATGCACCTTGCCGAACACCGGGGGGAGCAGTCCGTCACGCGCCATGGAGAAGAAGATGCGCGGCTGGCCCATGAGCATGACGAGCACGACCGACGCGAGCCCGGCGATGGCGGCAATGTTCACGAAATACGTGAGCCACTTGAGCCCGGGGCCGGCCGCCGCAATCGCCACGTACACCGGATGCGGCACGTTGAGCGTGGTATAGTGCGCCAGTCCGGTCATCACGAGCGACATCAGGATGTAGAGCACCGTGCAGATCCCCAGCGACGCAAGAATGCCGATGGGCATGTCACGCTGGGGATTGCGCGCCTCCTGCGCCGCCGTGGATACGGCGTCGAAGCCGATGTACGCGAAGAACACCACCGCCGCGCCGCGCAGGACTCCGCTCAGTCCAAAGTGCCCGAATTGCCCGGTGTTCTTCGGAATGAAGGGGTGCCAATTGGCCGTGTTCACGAACGCGAATCCGAAGCCGATCACCAGAAAGACGATCGCGACTTTCACGAAGACGATGATGTTGTTGAACCGCGCCGACTCCTTGATGCCGATCACCAGCAGTGTGCTCATGAGCGCAATGAGCGCCATGGCGGGGATGTTGATGATGCCGCCCGGGTTGCGAATGATGTGGAACGAGCCCTCCACCGCGAGCGGCGCCGAGGTGAGCGATGCCGGCAGCTTGACGCCCAGCTCATTGAGAAAGGCCGCGAAGTACCCGGCCCATCCCACGGCGACCGTGGAGGCACCGAAGAGATATTCGAGAATGAGGTCCCAGCCGATGATCCAGGCGACGAACTCGCCCATGGTGGCGTACCCGTAGGTGTACGCGCTGCCGGCGATGGGAATCATGGAAGCGAATTCCGCGTAGCAGAGCCCCGCGAACAGGCAGCCCAGACCAGCCGCAATGAACGAGAGCACCACGGCCGGTCCCGAGTTGGTGGCCGCGACCGTGCCCGTGAGCACGAAGATCCCCGCTCCGATGATCGCCCCGATGCCGAGCAAGGTGAGATTCGTGGCGCCGAGCACACGCTTCAGTGTGTCCTGTCCTTCGGCGTTCGCTTCCTCGTTCAGTACCGCAAGGCTCTTGACGGCTAACAAGCTCATTCAGGTCTCCGTGATCTGGCGGGGAGGGGACGTGCGGGAGGAACCACTGGGACGGGCAGGAGCAGGCGGGAAGACACCAGCCCGCAGCGGTGATACGATCTCGGCGCGAGCGGGTGTTGTCAAGGGGAAATCACGAGGGACGGGCACTCGCGTACCCCGGGGACGGGCCGGAGCGCGGTGTCCGTGCCGTCTACGTCACAGCGAGTAGTTGGGCGCCTCTCGCGTAATGGTCACGTCGTGCGGATGCGACTCCCGCAGTCCGGCGGGCGTGATGCGCACGAATTCGGTGCGCGTACGCAGCTCGTCGATGTCCCCGCACCCCACGTAGCCCATGCCGCTGCGGAGTCCACCCACCATCTGATAGAGCACGTCGCTCACGGGCCCCTTGTACGGCACGCGCGCCTCGATCCCTTCGGGCACGAGCTTCTTCGCCGACATCTCGCCGTCCTGGAAGTAGCGGTCCGCGCTCCCGTCCTGCATGGCGGACAGGCTGCCCATGCCGCGGATCATCTTGAAGCGGCGTCCTTCCAGCAGGAATGACTCGCCGGGGCTCTCCTCCGTGCCCGC
Source organism: Gemmatimonadaceae bacterium (assembly GCA_036393195.1). Classification (GTDB taxonomy): domain Bacteria; phylum Gemmatimonadota; class Gemmatimonadetes; order Gemmatimonadales; family Gemmatimonadaceae; genus JADGGM01. The sequence continues at coordinate 5,794 of DASVWN010000137.1, forward strand.
GAGCATGGAGCCCATCATCACGCTCGACGCGCCGGCGGCGAGCGCCTTCACGATGTCGCCCGAGTACTTGATGCCGCCGTCCGCGATGACCGGCACGTCGCCCGCACCCTCCACCGCGTCGAAGATCGCCGTGAGCTGCGGCACGCCCACGCCCGTGACGACGCGAGTGGTGCAGATCGAGCCCGGGCCCACTCCGACCTTCACGGCGTTCACGCCACGCTCGACGAGCGCCGCCGCGCCCTCCCGCGTCGCGACATTCCCCGCGATGAGCTCCACGTCGGGGAACTTCTCGCGCACGACGGACGTCGCCTGCAGCACGCCCTCGCTGTGTCCGTGCGCCGTGTCCACCACGATCGCGTCCACGCCGGCCGCGATGAGTGCCGCTGCGCGGTCCATGTTATCCCCGCCCGCGCCCAGCGCGGCGGCCACCCGCAGCCGCCCATGCTGGTCCTTGTTCGCGTTGGGATACTGGCGCCGCTTGTGGATGTCCTTCACCGTGATGAGCCCGCGCAGCGTTCCGTTCGCATCCACCACGGGCAGCTTCTCGATGCGATGCTGCCCCAGGATGCGCTCGGCTTCATCCAATGTGGTGCCGACCGGCGCGGTGACGAGCCCTTCGCGCGTCATGGCTTCGTGGAGCGGGCGATCGAGATTGCGCTCGAACTGCAGATCGCGATTCGTGATGATGCCGAGGAGCCGCCCGTCGCGGTCCACGATGGGGACGCCGGAGATCTTGAAGCGCATCATCAGCGCGTTGGCTTCGCGCAGCGTGGCGTCCGCGGCGAGCGTGATGGGATTGATGATCATCCCGCTCTCCGAGCGCTTCACGCGATCCACCTCGGCGGCCTGCCGATCGATGGACATGTTCTTGTGGATGACGCCAATGCCGCCGGCGCGCGCCATGGCGATCGCCATTTCCGACTCGGTCACCGTGTCCATGGCGGCCGCGATGAGCGGGATGTTGAGCGCGATCCCCGTGGTAAGGCGGGAGGCGGTGCGCACGTCGCGCGGGTGCGTCACCGAATGCCGGGGTGCGAGCAGGACGTCGTCAAAGGTGAGCGCGCTTTCCGCTCGAACCCGCGCCGTTCCGTTCTCGCTGTCCTTTCTCATGCGCGACGGCCCGCTCTCCACCTGGGTGGACGGAGCGGGCCGGTTGGGTCGAACTCTGGTAGCCATGGAGAAAGGTAGATATGCGGCCGACAATTGGGAATGGTCCGCGGCGGCAGCGTGCTGCGTTACCAGACGGTTCGCCGCAGTCGCCGCCGGATTGCCGGTGGCAGGAAGAGCGCGGCGGCGCCGAGCACCGACTGCATGTTTCCGAGGCTCAGCTCGGCCGGGTCGCCGGCCCAATGATCCTCGATGACGTCTATTCCCGCACGCTTGACGAGGCGGTGCAGCGCGAAAATCAGCACGTACACATCATCGATCTGCCCCAGAAACGGAATGAAGTCGGGAATGACATCGATGGGCATGATGACGTAGGCGATCGCGCCGGCGACGAGCGCCTTGTCCACGCGGGACACGCGTGGATCGCGCAGCAGCCCCGCCAGGAGGCGCAGATACGCCGGGATGCGCCTGATGGTTTCCATGAGCGTGCGCTTCGCGTCGCGACGGCGGCGCGCGCGTGTGCGCTCACGGCTCTCACGGCTCTCACGGTTCGCGGCGCGCTCACGTGCACGGGCGCCTGGGTCGATGGTGGTTCGAGTCATGTCCTCCCCCCTCCGGTGTTGTCAGCGGAAGGCGGTGCGGCGGGCGGCACGGACGGCGGCGAGGGCGGCGGCGAGGGCGGCGGCGGCGGACGCACCGCGGGGCGCGTCGCGGCATCCATGACATCGGTCGCCACTGATTTGCCCGCGGCCGCGACGCCGGACAGCACGCCCATGGCCTTGTTCAGCAATCCCATTGTCTCCGCGATCGTGTTGGCCGACACGCGCCCCGCGCGCAGGCTGTCTTCCACGCCCTCGGCGAAGCGCTGGAAGACGTTGGGAGATTGCGCCGTCTTTTCCGCGTAGCGCGACTCGAGAAACTCGACGTAGTCGAGCACCTGGTAGCCGCGCACGTCGGGCAGCGTTTCCAGCTTGCGCAGAATGCGTTCGCGTAACTGTTCGTGCATGTGCCGTGCCCTTGTCCATCCGGTGGCCTAGTCAGCCGCGCCAGCGCACCCGCGTGCCGCGCGCATCGATATGCACGTAAGGATGGTGATAATGCCGGCTGACATACAGTCCCATGCCGCCGGTGAGCTCGGGATATTCGGCCTCCACAGAATCCACCGCCGCCGCCACCAGGCGCGCATCCGCGGCGGTCACCCGGCCGTCTGAATTCGCGTCAATGGCCACGTCCACCGCATCGCCGTACTGGTGCCGGCTGTCCGGGGCAGCGCGGCGCACGAGGCGATTGTGCGCCGGGGTACGGAACGCAGAGTGCACGTACACCGTGTAATGCAGGGCGCCATCGCGCGTCGCATGGGCCAGCCGCTCCACCACGAGTTCGAGCTTGTCGAGCACGCGCGGGCTCAGCGCCACGAAGCGCGGCCACGTGGTCTGCCCATCCTGCGTGAGGAAGTCCCCGAGGCGCAGGTGCCGGCTGATGGGCAGGTCCATCTCGTCGGGCATCACCTTGAGAAAGCCCTCGGGCGTACCGGCAGTATCGGCGCTGTCCACGGAATGGCGCTCGCCGTCGTACATGCCAATGCGATAGCCGTCCAGCACGGGGCCGCGCTTCTCCACGAAGGGAACGAGCACCGCGAGCGTGGGCCCGGGCACGGTAACACGTGCGCTGTCGCGATGAATCACGAGCTGATAGAAACCGGGCTGCGTTGGCGCAATGAGCCGGCCGCCGTCGAGCGCGTACGTGGAGTCCGTGCTCACGAGATCCGGCACGGTCTCCCAACTGTAGCGCACGCCCGTTGTCGGACCGCGCAGGTCGACGGGATACTCCACCGCCTGCCCCGGGAGCGCGGTCCGCATCCAGACAGCGTCGCTGCGCCCATACGCATCGCGCGCCGGTTCGACGTCGGCGGCCAATGTGCCGAAGGCGCTGTCGACGACGAATGGCGCGTGTTCGAGGGGACGGGGCGGCTGATAGCCGGAGACGAACGCGACAGCGGAACCGAGCGTGATCAGGAAGGTGAGCCGGCGGGCCGTTCGGCTGCTGCGGCGCGGTGACGTTCCCGCCGCGGTCGGCGAAGCGGATGCCGGAGGCGTCACCCGCGACCCCAGCGGGTGCGCACGCCGCGCGCGTCGATGTGCACGAATGGCCCGTGCTTGGACGTGGCGCGATAGATGCCGGCGCCACCGACGAGCTCCGGATGCGCGGCCTCGACACGATCCACCGCGTCGCGGATGATTTTCGCATCGCGCCAGTTCACGCGGCCATCATGATTGAGATCGCTCATGCGCCCCGACCCGGTGTTGTCCACGAAGACATCAGCGGCGTCGCCATACTGATGCCGGCTGTCGCGAACCCGGCCATGGCCCAGCCCTTCGCGATTGTACTCCGGCGTGCGAAAACCCGACATGACCGTCATGTGATCCACATGCACGCCGTGATCGTCGAGGTCTTCGATCACCAGCTCGAGCTTGTCCACGAGCTTGTCGTCGAGCACGAGATACTTCGGCCAGATGTCTTCCTGATCGTGCGTAAGGAAGTCGCGCAGCGCGAAGTGCTCGGACACGCGAACATCCTCGTTGGCCGGCGTCACCTCGATGAAGCCATCCGGATCCGCATACATCTCCGGTTGCGCCGAGCGTCGCTCGTACGGCCAGAAGCCCAGGCGATAGGAGCCGATCCTGCCATGCAGCTTCTGCGAAAAGGGGACGAGCGTGATCAGCGAGATCGGATCCGTGAGCGAGCTGTCGTTCAGGGTATACACGCCGGGAGTGTTCGCGGCGGAATCCCCGAAAAGGCGCTGCAGAAGGTCTACGGCAAACGAGGGGTGCGCCGTGCTGACGAAGAAGGCGCGCAGCTTGTGACTGCGACCGACGAGCGAATCGAGAAAGAGCACATCGGCGCCGGAGAGAGCAAACGTGGCACGTGTGGCGGCGGGTAGCGGAGCGGGTACCGGATGGGCGTCGGCGTTGAGCGGTGCGCCAAACGCCATGCTCGCCGCGCCAACGGTGGCTGCGAGGGCGAGCGCGCGCACGGCGCCTCCGACGCGAGATCTGCCAGTCTTCACAAATCCCTCTCTGATTCCCGTGCCACGTTCAACTCCTGCCCGCGAGGGCCGGCTCCACGACGCGCCAGCCCGGTCAGAGACCCATACTCCGAAACGAGCGAAGCGCCCAGCCGGTAACCCTATGTAAAGCTTCGCTGCGCCGCTACTGGTCCTGCTCGCCAAACGAGTCGAAATCGCCGCTCTGACTGACCAGACGATCAGTAGATGTAGACCGCCGTTCCCACCGGAACGAGGCCGTAGAGATAATCAATGTCTTCATTGCGGAGGCGCACACAGCCATGGCTGACTGCCTTGCCCACCGAGGCGGGCTCGTTCGTCCCGTGCAGAGCGTATCCATCACCGAGGTTCAACCGGTGGCTGCCCAGCACGCCGCGATACTTCCGCTGATTCGTACCGAATGGTGGTACGATGAGTTCCTTCCCCACGACGATTTCGTGCCCCTCGCTCGTCTCGAATGGGACGACGGTTCCGTCGGGCATTTTTCGCACCACGTCGTTGCCGACAATGGTAATAACGGACGAGTCGCCAGCTGGAATGGCGTCACCTTTCTTCAGCTTCACGAGTTTCAGCTTCCGCTTCTTGGCGATCTCGACAAAGTGCCAGTCGGGCGGTACCCAGGGCGGATCCACGTCCTTGCTCTGCACCACGAGGCGGCCGCGCGGCGTGTCGAACCGATATTCGTCGCGCCCGTTCTGCTTGACGAGTGTCTTGCCGCTGCCAACAGCCACGCGCGTGGAGTAGAGCGTCTCGTTTCCCACCTTGTACCACATCCGCCGGTCCGCGATGCTGACAACGATGTACGGCGCGCTGGCGCCCGGCGCATCCGCGGCCGCCGGTGTGCGCAGCGCATCGCCGGACGAATCCGCCTGACGCGTAAGCTGGTCGAGGAGCGCCCAGTTCCGGTGGTACACGATGCGATTGACGGCGAGGTGGTAGCGCACCTGCCACACGGAGTACCCCACGGCGGCCGCGGAGGCGAGTGCCACTGCCGCACCGGCAATCAGGATGACGGTGAGGCGGGCGTTGTCGCGGAAGGCACGCGCAACCGGCGTGAAAGCGCGAAGCGTCATGGCGCTAGTAGAAGTACACGGCCGTGCCGCGCTGCACGTTGGGCATGATGGCCTCCAGATCCTCAGCCCGCATGCGGATACTGCCGGGGAGCACATACGCCGAGTCGGCGAGCGGACCGGTGGCGGGCATGGAATAGAGCACGGTGCCACCATCGAGGACGACGGCTACCGGTCCAAGCGCGCCCGGTACGCGCCGGTCTTCCGGCACCGGCAGCTTTCGCTCGCGATACACCCAGTCCGGAATTTCCCAGGCGTCGCTGGCGCCCAGGACGGCCTGCACGGTCCGTGTGCCACGCGGAACAGCGAGGTGGACCGTGTCGGGCGGGATGCCGATGCGCCGCCCCGGGCCGACCTCCACCGGACTGCGGCGCAACAGCGCGCCGCGCCGTTCGAGGTAAATGCGACCGCTGTCCACATCGACACCGATGTGAATGCCGCTGTCCGCGAGCGCCTGGCGTCTGACCTCCTCCTCCTGAGCCTGGCGCTGCCGGGCACGTGCGTCGAGAATCGCGTCGGTGCGCTGCTTCTCGAACTGATTCATGCCGGCGCGCAGCCGCGCGATCTCCTGCTCGTAGGCCGTCTGCCGCGAGAGCAGCCACGCGTCCGCCCCGAGCGCCGCGAGGATCACGAGCAGCGCGGCGGAGACGAATCCGCGATGGCGGCGGCGATACTCGCCGAACGTCACTGCTGCGAGATCGTCAGCACGTCGAGCAGTGGAACGCCCGACGGATCGCTGCGCCCGAACCGAACGCGCGCGGTGATCAGCATGGACGCCAGCGGATCGATGCGGCGCGCCTGATCCACGAGTGATGGCGGCAGCGCGAGATACAGCAGGGCGTTCTCCGTGCCCGGACCACGGGCGAGGAGATAGGGCTCGTCCGGCGCCATGCCCTTGCGCAGCGGGTCCGCACTCTGCAGCGCGATCTTCTGCACGTGCCAGCGCACCGTCCGCCCCCGATAGCGGTCCGGATCGGAGCGGAGGTCGGCGGCGCTCACGGCGGTGAGTACGCTCGTGTCGGCGGGGACGAGATCCGCCGCTTGCACCCACCCTTCCACGCGCACGCGGACCCACTGCCGGTCACGCGTCAGGGTCGTGACGTGCGTGTTCGAGTCGAGCGTGGCGAGGGTAGCGCCATCGGGCGCCAGGCGGAGCGGCACGCGGTGTTCCAGCGCGAAGGCCGGCGTCGGGATGGTATCGGCGGAGTCGAGCGCACCGGACACCGAATCGCTCACCACGCTGTCTGGCGCGGGCGCCCGTGCCACACGCGCCGCGGACCGTGGTGGCGGCGCAGTCGCGCGCGACCGCGTGCGGGGCGGCGTGCGGGGCGGCGTGCGCGCGGCGACCGTGGTCTGCGCCGGCGCGAGCGCACTCGTGCGCACCCACCCCGTGCGGCGCACATGCACCCATTCGCCCTTCGTGTTCACGCGCTGCAGCCCCATTCCTTCGTGCAGCCGGGCGAGCGGCGCACCGGAGCGGGACGGCGTGGCGCGCAGCGTGGCGCCGTCCGCGGCGGAAATGGGATATTCCTGGCGTTTGCCGTGCACGACGCTCGCGTGCAGATACCCCTCCAGCGTAACTGCCGTCCACGCACCGCGGGCATGCCCGGGCGCCACCGGCGTTCCGCTCCGGAGCTCGGCAACGACGCCGCCGTCCGGTGCATTTCGCAGTTCGGTGGCGGTTCGAATGGTGGTGTGCTGCGCGCTTGCCGCGGCCGGCACGAGCATCGCGGCGAGAATCCGGATCAGTCGCATCGCTGGAAGGGGCGTGTGGGGACGCATACATTCTCATTCGGCGCACTCCCGCGCCGAAAGCTAGTTGCGAACGTCCACACGAGCAAAGATGTCATCAAGGGGAATGCGCCCGGTGGTTCTGGTGGTTCTCGATGGGTGGGGCTATCGCGCCGAACGCGAGGGCAACGCCATCGCAATGGCGCGGACACCCACATGGAACTCGCTCGTGGAAAAGTATCCGCATACACTGCTGGATGCGTCCGGTCTGGCCGTAGGACTCCCGCAGGGACAGATGGGCAACAGCGAGGTCGGCCACCTCAATCTTGGCGCGGGGCGCGTCGTGCCGCAGGATCTCGTCCGCATCGATGACGCGGTGAAGGATGGGAGTTTCTACCGGAACGAGCAGTTCCTGTCGCTCTGCAAGGCCGTGAAGGAGAGCGGAGGCACGTTGCACCTGGCGGGGCTCATCGGCAATGGCGGCGTGCACGCGGTGGACCGGCACCTCTTTGCGCTCGTCGAGCTGGCGGCCCGCGAGCAGGTGCCTCGCGTCGCCATTCACGCCCTGCTCGATGGCCGCGACACGATGCCGCGCTCGGGGCTGCGCTTCATGCAGGAGACCATCGAGCACGTGGGCGACAGGGCGCAAATCGCGTCTGTGGGCGGACGCTATTTCGGGATGGACCGTGATCGCCGCTGGGACCGCACCAGACTCTGGTATGACGCCATGGTGCGCGGCACCGGCCCATCGGCCACCGATCCCGTCCAGGCCATTCGCGACGCGTACGAGCGCGGCGAGAGCGATGAGTTCGTCAAGCCGATGGTGCTCACGTGCGACGGCAAACCGGTGGCGCCCTTCCACGACAACGATGCGCTGATCCTGTTCAACTTCCGTGCGGATCGCATGCGGCAGATCGTGCGCGCGCTCACGCAGACGGGATTCACGAGCTTCGACGTGAGCGGCCGGCCAGCGGTGCGGGTCGTGACGATGACCATGTACGACGAGACGTTCGATGTACCCGTGGCGTTCCCCCCGCTCGTGCTCTCGCGCATCGTGGCGGAGGTGCTCGCCGACCAGGGGAAATCCCAGTTCCGTACCGCCGAGACGGAGAAGTACGCGCACGTCACGTACTTCTTCAACGGCGGGTTCGAGGCGCCCTATCGCGGCGAAGTGCGCGAGCTGGTGCCGAGTCAGAAGGTCGCGACGTACGATCTGGCGCCCGAGATGAGCGCGGCGGGCGTGACCGACGTGCTGTGCCGGGCGATCCGCTCGCGCGACCACGATTTCATTCTCTGCAACTACGCGAACGGCGACATGGTAGGGCACACGGGCGTGCTTCCCGCCGTCATCAAGGCGGTGGAGACGGTGGACCAGTGTCTGCTGCGCGTGCTCGCCGCCGCAGCACGCGTGGACGCGCGCCTGATCGTGACCGCGGACCACGGCAACTGCGAAATGATGATCGATCCGGAGACGGGCGGGCCGCACACGGCCCATACCACGAACCCCGTCCCCCTCGTGCTCGTGGATCCCGGCGGCCCGCGCACGCTGCGCGACGGCGGCGCGTTGCGGGATGTTGGACCCACCATTCTGGAAATGCTCGGCGTGGACAAGCCCGCCGAGATGACCGGAACCGACCTCAGAACTACCGGAGCATGCCTGTGAGGCCCGAGGCTGTCGTCATATTCGTTCTTGCATCCGTGGGCGCCGGCGCGACGCGTGCCGCGGCGCAGGTTGGTTATCCGCCGAACCGGAGCCCCTATCACGACATTACCGAGAAGCAGGACTTCACGGTGTATGGCGGATACTTCAAGGGAAACACGGGCACAGCCGGCGTGGGTCCGCAGAGCGGCGCGCTCTTCGGCGTGCGTTACGCGCTGCACGTCGGCGGGCCGGCCGAACTGGTCGGGCGTCTGGCGCGCGCGTCATCGTCGCGCACGGTGCTGGACCCGAACCAGCCGGCGGCCACGCGGGACCTCGGCACCACGTCGCAGGCGATCTATCTGGCCGACGTGGGGATCACGCTCAATCTCACGGGGCAGAAGAGCTATCGTCACTTCGTGCCGACGGCGGGATTCGGGCTGGGAATCGCGAGCGGCAACAGGAGCCCGGACGCCAGCGGCTACAAGTTCGGGAGTCCATTCTCGATCAACGGATCCGTGGGGCTGCGGTTCGTGCCGGGCGGCAACATCTCGGTGCGCGCGGAGCTGACCGACTACATGTTCCAGCTCCATTATCCCAATTCGTTTTTCGTGGCACCGTCGGGCGTCACGCCCATTCTGGCGGCGAATGCGGGCGACAATCAGTGGACGCACAACCTCGCGGTGACCTTCGGCGTGTCCTACGTGTTCGCACGCTGACCGCGCCATGCCGGCCGATGCCCCCACCTCGCGCCCCGGGATGGCGCGGCTCACGCGACGCGTCACGTTCGCGGCGGCGCACCGCTATCACCGGCCCGAGTGGAGCGATGCGAAGAACCAGGCGGTGTTCGGTGCGTGCGCGAACGAACACTATCACGGCCACGGCTATACATGCGACGTCACGGTGCGCGGCGAGATCGACGCGACGACGGGCATGATCGTGGATCTGGGCCGCCTCGACGAGGTACTCGCGCGCGAGGTGCGCGCGCGGTTCGATCACCGGAACATCAATCTCGACGTGCCGGAATTCGGCGAGGGGAAGCTCGTGCCGACGGGAGAGAATCTGGCGCGGTTCATCTTCGAGCGAATACAGCACGCCCTCGGCGACGGCGTCATCCTGGAGCGGGTGGTGGTGCGGGAGGACGAGACGCTGAGCGCGGAATACGGGTGAGGCAGCGCGCTTTGCGCGCTGCCTCACCCGGGAAGCGTCGCGCAAAGCGCGACTGCGGGAAGCGGCCGGCAGCCTGCGGCAGCGGCCGGGGGGGCGCGGCGACTGAGCCTGCGGCTCAGCGCCAGCGGGAAGCGCCG
>DASVWN010000138.1:0-16873 GCA_036393195.1 Gemmatimonadaceae bacterium
TTCGCGCGCGCCGGCTACGGGCGACCGGGGCTCGACATGCTGCATGACCAGTTCGAGTGGTACTGGCTCGCCGGCCTCAGGGTGCAGTGGGCGCCGTTCACCTGGGGCTCCAACGGCCGCGACCAGCAGTCGCTCGCGCTCCAGCAGCGGCTCGTGGCCACCGAAGAGTCGGCGTTCCGTTCGAGTCTGCGCCGCGCCGCCACCCGCGCCACGGCGCAACTGGATTTCCTGAAGCACGCGCTCGCGTCGGACAGCAGCATCGTGTCGCTCCGTGAAGAGTCCGCGCGCGAGGCCCGGCTGCGCTACGACGAGGGAGTGATCACCGCGGCCGACTACGTGACCCGCGAAACCGATCTCCTGAACGCACGCCTCACGCGCGCGTCGCACCGCGTGCAGCTCGCGCAGGCGCGCGCGAACTATCTGACCATGCTCGGCGTCGAGGTGCACTGATGCGCTCTCTATTTCACCATCTCGCGGCACGTGTCCTGTTCGCACCGCTCGCCCTCGCCGCCTGCTCGCACGAACCCGCGCCCGACGCCTACGGAAACTTCGAGGCCACCGAGGTCGTGGTGTCGGCGCAGACGAGCGGGCAGCTCCTCTCGTACCAGATCACCGAGGGCGACACGGTGCCGCAAGGCACCCTCGTCGCCGTGATCGACACCACACAGCTCGCGCTGCAGAACACGCAGCTCGCCGCGCAGCACGCGGCCGCCGGCGCGCAGGTGCGCCAGGTGGCCGAGCAGCTCGACGCACTCGAGGTACAGCACGAGATCGCCCAGCGCGAGTACGACCGCACGAAACGGCTCTACGATGAGCGCGCCGCCACCGCGCAGCAGCTCGATCAGGACGAGCGCGCCGTGCGCGTGCTGGCCGCGCAGATCAACGCCGCGCGCGCCGCGCGCCAGGGCGCCGGTCGCGACGCCGCGGCGGTGAAGGCGCAGACAGCGCAGGTGCGCGACCGCATCAGCCGCAGTCTCGTCACCAATCCGGTGCGCGGCACCGTGCTCGCGTCGTACGCGCGCACGGGCGAGTTCGTGCAACCCGGCACGCCGCTCTATCGCGTCGCCAACCTCGACTCGCTCGACCTGCGCGCGTACGTGAGCGAGCCGCAGCTCTCCTCCATTCGCCTCGGGCAGCACGTGACGGTCCACATCGATGCGGGCGGCGACGCGGGTCGCCGCATCGCGCTCCCGGGCATCGTCACCTGGGTGTCGTCCACAGCCGAATTCACGCCCACACCCGTGCAGACGCGCGACGAGCGCGCCGATCTCGTGTACGCCGTCAAGGTGCGCGTCCCCAATACGCATGGCGTGCTCAAGATCGGCATGCCGGCCGACATGATGCTCACATCGGGGGCGCGCCAATGAATCCCGTCGTCGTGCACGATCTCGCGAAGCGCTTTGGCGACACCACCGCGCTCGACGGTATCTCGTTCGACGTGAATGACGCCGAGCTCTTCGGCTTCATCGGTCCCGATGGCGCGGGCAAGACGACGCTCTTCCGCATCCTCACCACGCTCATTCTCCCCGACGCTGGCACCGCGCACGTGCTCGGACTGGACGTCGTGCGCGACCTCTGGGCCATTCGCTCGCGCGTGGGCTACATGCCGGGTCGCTTCTCGCTCTATCCCGACCTCAGCGTGCGTGAGAATCTCGAGTTCTTCGCGTCGGTGTTCGGTTCCACCGTGGAGGACGCGGCCGATGTCATCGCGCCCATCTGGCGCCAGATCGAGCCCTTCCGCGACCGTCGCGCCGCCGCGCTCTCCGGCGGCATGAAGCAGAAGCTGGCGCTCTGCTGCGCGCTCGTGCATCGCCCCGACATTCTCCTGCTCGACGAGCCCACCACCGGCGTGGACGCGGTGTCGCGCCGCGAGTTCTGGGACCTGCTCGCGCAGCTCAAGGCGAGCGGACTCACCGTCGTCGTATCCACACCATACATGGACGAGGCCAGCCGCTGCGACCGCGTGGCGCTCGTGCAGCATGGGAAGATTCTCGAGATCGCCGCGCCCGGGGTGATCGGCGCGCGCTATCCGCGCCCGCTGCTGTCCGTGCGCGCCGCGCGCCGCCACGAGCTGCTGCAGGCGCTGCGGCAATTCCCGCACGCGTACTCGGCGTTCCCTTTCGGTGCGGACGTCCACTACGCCGACGCGCGCACGGCTGCGACACCTGGCGCCATTGCCGGCGAGCTCACCACATGGCTCGTGTCGCGCGGCTTCCCCGACGCGCACGCCGAGCCCATTCCCGCGGGCGTGGAGGATGTGTTCATGGCGCTGATGGGAACGCCGGACGAAACGGTCGCCGCATGAACGAGCAACGCCCCGCGGGCGGCGCTTCCGGCGCGAGTGTCGCGACAGCTTCGCCCGACGCCGCCATCGTCGTGCACGACCTCACGCGCCGTTTCGGTTCCTTCGTCGCCGTCAACGCCATCTCCTTTTCCGTGGCGCGCGGCGAAGTGTTCGGCTTCCTCGGCGCCAACGGCGCGGGCAAGACGACCGCGATCCGCATGCTCACCGGGCTGCTGCTCCCCACGTCGGGCGAGGCCACCGTCGCGGGCTACGATGTCTATCGCCAGCCCGACGAGATCCGCCGCCACATCGGCTACATGAGCCAGCGCTTTTCCCTCTACGAGGACCTCACCGTGGAGGAGAACATCGAGCTGTTCGGCGGCATTTACGGTCTCTCCAACCAGCGCATCGCGGAGCGCACACGCGAGCTGCTCGACCGGCTCGGCCTCCGCGACGTGAAGCGCCGGCTGGTGAGCGGCATACCACTCGGCTGGAAGCAGAAGCTCGCGTTCTCCGTGGCGCTCATCCACAACCCGGACGTCGTCTTTCTGGACGAGCCCACGGGCGGGGTGGATCCCATCACGCGGCGGCAGTTCTGGGAGATGATCTACGACACCGCCGCCGCGGGCACGACGGTATTCGTCACCACGCACTACATGGACGAGGCCGAGTACTGTGATCGCGTGTCCGTCATGGTGGACGGGCGCATCGCGGCACTCGGCGCGCCGGCCGAGCTGCGCCGCCGGTACGCCGTCGCCACGTTCGACGATGTGTTTCTGCGCCTCGCGCGTCCGTCGGCCGCATGACTGCCATGGCGAAGCCGAGGCCGGGCGCGAGCACGCCATACGCTCGCCGTCGCAACGCGCTCACCGCGTTCATGATCAAGGAAGTGTGGCACATCCTGCGCGACCGGCAGACGCTGCTCGTCATCCTCGCCATTCCGCTCGTGCAGGTGCTGCTCTTCGGCTACGCGCTGCGCACGGACATCAATCGCATTCGCGTGGCGGTGGTGGATCCCGCTCCGGACCAGGCCACCATCACGCTCCGGAACCGGTTCACCGCCACGCCGCGTTTCGCAATCACGCACGTGCTCGCGAACGCGGCGCCGCTGACAACGCTGTTCCGCCGCGACGACGCGGACATGGCGATCGAGCTCGAGCCGGGCTTTGCGCGCCGCCTGGGTTCTGGCGAACCCGCGCGCGTCGCGTTCGTCATGGATGCGTCCGACCCCAACAGCAGCACCACGCGGCAGGCATACGCGAGCGCCGTGGTGAACGACTTCGCGGCGCAGATGGGCGACGCCGGCGTGCGCATCACGCTCGACCAGCGCATGCGCTTCAATCCCACGCTCGCCAGCGTGAACCTGTTCGTGCCCGGACTGATCGCGCTCGTGCTCACGCTCATCTCCGCGCTCATGACCGCCATTTCGCTCACGCGCGAGAAGGAGCGCGGCACGCTCGAAACGCTGCTCGTGTCGCCGCTCCGCCCATGGCAGATCATCGTGGGCAAGGTGGCGCCCTACATCGTGCTGGGCTTCCTGATCGCGCTGCTCGTGCTCGCCGCCGCGGCGGGCGTGTTCCACGTGCCGTTCCGCGGCAGCGTGGCGCTGCTGCTGGGCGAATCGCTGCTCTACACGCTCGTGTCGCTCGCGCTCGGCGTGCTCATCGCCGCGCGTACGACGTCGCAGCGCACGGCGATGATGGCCGCGCTCGTGGGGACGATGATGCCCAACGTGCTGCTCTCCGGGATCATCTTCCCCATTGCGAGCATGCCCGGATGGCTGCGCGCCGTGAGCGTCATCGTGCCCGCGCGCTGGTTCATCGTGATCGCGCGCGGCATCATGCTCGAAGGCGTGGGTCTCGCGAACCTGTGGCTGGAGACCGCGGTGCTCGCCCTCATGACCGTCGTGCTGCTCACCGCTGCGGTGCGCAGCTTCAGCGCGCGGCTCGCGTAGCGGCGGGGAACCGGAACCATCATGCGCATCCTGCGTTTCCTCCTGCGCAAGGAGTACCGCCAGATCTTTCGCGACCGGCTCATGCTCGCGCAGATCCTGATCATGCCGGTGGTCCAGCTCGTGATCCTGGCCAACGCCGCCACCTTCGAGGTGACGCGCGCGACGCTGTACGTGGTGGACCAGGATCACACCGTCACATCGCGCGGGCTGGTGACGCGCATGATCGCGTCGGGGCGGTTCGTGCTCGGCGGGACGTCACCGTCCATGGCGCTGGCGGACCAGGCCATGCTGCACCGCGACGTGACCGCCATCATGAACATCCCGGCGGAGTTCGAACGCAGCGTGGTGCGCACGCACGAAGGACACGTGCAACTCATTTTCGACGCCAAGGACGGCGCCGCCGCGGGCGTCACCGCGAGCTACGCGCGGAGCATCATCGCGAGCTACGGCTCCGAGTTGTCAGCCGGGCTGCATCCCGCCATGCGGATGGTGAGCGTGACGGCGGATCCCGCGCCGGTTCGCGGTGCGCCCCGCATTGCCATCAGCGCGCGCAACTGGTTCAACCCCGGACTCAGCTATCACGACTACATGATCCCCGGCATTCTCGTGGAGCTCGTGACCATTGGCGGCACGCTGCTCACGGCCATCAACATCACCCGCGAGAAGGAGATCGGCACGCTCGATCAGCTCAACGTCACGCCGGTCACACGCGGGCAGTTCATTGCGGGAAAGCTCATCCCCATCTGGTCCATCACGCTCGTGGAGTTCGCGGTGGGGATGACCATCGCCGTGCTCGCGTTCCACGTCCCGGTGCACGGCAGCATCGCGCTCCTGGCGGTGATCGCGGCCGTCTATCTCGTGGCCGCGCTGGGCATCGGGCTCTGGGTGTCCACGATCGCCGGCACGCAGCAGCAGGCGATGTTCGTGGTGTTCTTCCTGCTGCTGATCTACCTGCTGTTGAGCGGGCTCTTCACGCCGCTTACGAGCATGCCCGAGTGGGCGCAGTGGCTCGCGCACCTGAATCCGGTGATGTACTTCGTGGCGATCATGCGCGCGGTGATGATGAAGGGGGCGGGATTGCGCGACGTGGCGCTCGACACGGCGGTGCTGGCGGCGTTCGGCGCGGTGGTGCTGACGCTGGCCGTGCGTCAGTATGCGAAGCGGGCGGGGTGACTGAAGAGCAGCGAAGTGGCGCAGACAGTGCTGTTGAGTTCTCTACGCCGTTGGCGTATATTCCGCCATGGAACTCGTTGAGACTGCGGTGTTCACGAGGCAGGCAGAGGCCGCATTCTCCCCGGACGAGTACCGGGCGCTTCAGTTGCACATCATTCTCCGGCCGGATGCTGGAGACATCATTCCTGGGTCGGGCGGTCTCCGCAAGCTTCGCTGGCACGGGTCCGGGCGCGGCAAGCGGGGCGGTATTCGCATCATTTATTACTGGAAATCGATGACGAACCGGCTCTTTCTTCTTTACATGTACCCGAAGAACGTTCGTGCCACCTTGTCTCCGGTCCAGCTGCGTGAGCTTCGGAAACTGGTTGGTGACGAATGATCGGAGGATGAGTCGATGCGGAAGGACCTCTTTGATGAGCTCGTAGCCAGCGTAAAGGAAATGAAGGCGATTCAGGCGGGCCGCGCCAAGGCAGCACGCGTCACTCGTTCGGCGGACCTCATTCGCAACGAAGTGCCCGATGTGGCTGCGTTGCGGGCCAGGTTCAAGCTCAGTCAATCCAAGTTTGCTGCGCTACTCGGCATCAAGGTCGACACGCTGCAGAACTGGGAGCAGCGTCGCCGAATTCCGGAAGGCCCCGCGAGAGTCCTGCTTCGTGTGGCAGCGGCGCATCCGGAGGCGCTGCTGGATGTCGACTCGCCGCGCCGCCGGCGCCGGGCACGACGCTCCGCTGCCTGATGGCCGGCAGTTGCCGGTTTCCTCCCCGGCTCCCGGTGCACACTGCGAGCTATGGCACCCTTCGCGCGGGCATGTCGTAGCGCGCGAGGATGTCCGCAGGCACTGTGATGGCCGTGCGGCGCGTGGGAGCTGGCGTGAGTGGCAGCGCGGAATCGAGCAGGTGGAATCCGATGTCGTCCGCGCCGGCACCACCGCTGTTGGTCATG
Source organism: Gemmatimonadaceae bacterium (assembly GCA_036393195.1). Classification (GTDB taxonomy): domain Bacteria; phylum Gemmatimonadota; class Gemmatimonadetes; order Gemmatimonadales; family Gemmatimonadaceae; genus JADGGM01. The sequence continues at coordinate 6,354 of DASVWN010000138.1, forward strand.
ACGATGACGCCGACTTTCCGCGATGGCTCGAATCCAATGAACGTGCGATAGCCGCCGGTGCCGCCGTTGTGCCAGATGATCGTGTCGGCTCCCGCGCGCAGGATGAGCCAGTTGAGTCCGATCATCATGTTGCCGGCCGGCGCGCGTTCCTCGTGCGCGAACGCCATGGCGCGCTCCAGCCTGCCTCGTTCCGGATGCAGATTCGCGTCGAGAAATCGCAGCATGTCCGTCGTGGTCGACCGGATGGCACCCGCGCCGGCGAGCGCGGGAATGTCCCAGTTCTCCACGACATGGCCCTCCTCATCATGCCCGAGCGCGAGGTGCGCTTTCATCCACGGCGTGAACGTGATGGCCGTGTGCGTCATGCCGAGCGGCGTCCACACGCGTTCGCGCTCCATCGCCTCGTACGACGTGCCCGCTGCCTGGGCGAGCACGTTGCCGAGGAGTCCGACACCCAGGTTTGAGTACTCGAACTTCTCGCCGGGGTCGCGCGTGAGCTGGTAGTGATCGAGGAAGTCGTACATCTGCTGCACGGTATAATCGGCGTACGGGTTGGCCGTATCCGCGGGATGAAAGTTCGTGGGCATCCGCGGCAGCCCGGAGTTCTGCTCGGAGAGATTGGCCAGCGTGATCACCTTGCCATCACGCGTCGGCAGGTGGACGGTCGCGGGGACATACTCCTGGGCGGGATCGTCGAGGTGGGCCTTGCCATCCTGCACCAGCTCGGCGAGTACCGTCGCGGTGAACACCTTCGAGATGGAGCCGATCTCGAACACGCTGTTGCCGTCGAGCGGCGGCTGGCCCGGGCCGGGGTCGCCGTACGCCACCACGCGCGGCCGGCCGTCGGGATCGATGACGCCAACCACGATGCCAGCGCTCCGCTTCTCGCTCACCCGCTGGGTGATGATGGCGAGAATCGCGCTGTCCGGTGGCAGCGCGCGCGCCGACGACGAAGCAGTCGCGCTCTGCGACTGCGCCGGCGCGCCCGTCGCAAGCGCACCGGCCAGGAAGACAATGGAGGCAACACGAGCACCGCGCATCAGGCAGCTCCGGTCAGAGGGTGAGCGTGGAAGATCGCCAGCGGGCATGAACAATGATGGTGTGTTTCCTGTCATACGGCACCGGCCCGGCGTCTTCCATATAGCCCTCACGGTGCATCGATCCCACGCTTGAGTCGCGGCGCATCCTCGAGCCCTCGGGCGGCGTCTGCTGGGGGTTGAGCACCGCGACAGAGCGCCGCACCACGCCGGCGATGGGTAGTCGAGAATACAGGACAGTCGTCGTTAATAGACGACATGTGTCTTGTATGTCGGACACGTCGAGTGTAGTATCATTCTCGACACTGACTCCATACCGCCCCACTTCCATGCGCACGCCCCGCACACCCCAGAGCGCGCTCCGTTCGCCGCTGAACGCCATACTCGGAACCGAGGCGAATGTCCGCCTGCTCCGGGTGCTCACGCGCGCGCGAGCGCCGATCGCCGCAGGCGAGCTTGCGGCCCGGGCAAATCTGAATCGCACCAGCGTCTACCCGGCACTCGCAACGCTGGAGCACGCAGGGATCATCGCCTTCGTCGGCGCGGGTGCCCACCGTCAGGCGCGACTCCGAACAAGCCACCCCCTGGCGTCGTCGCTGCGGACCCTGTTCAAGGCTGAGGCACGGCGGATGGAGGACCTGCTCACCGCACTGCGGGAGGCCGCCCGTACCCTCAAGCCAGCGCCGACATCGGTCTGGGTCGAAGGACCAGTGCTCTCCCGGATCGATCGATCGGATGACCCGCTCATCTGCTGTGTGCTCAGCGATCCGGCGGTGCTGCCGGAACTCACCGACAGGCTGTCTGAGCGCATGATCCCGATAGAGCGAGATGCAGATGTGACCATTGAAGTTCGCGGCATGACGCGGAGTGATCTCCTCGCCCGCAGCAAGGCGGACACCGCCTCCCTTCGAAATGCCATTCTGCTCGCGGGCATCCCGCCGGAGTCAGTCGTCCGTCCTGATGCGGTGCGCTCACGGGCGCGCGTCATCCGTTCGCACGAGGACCATGACGTGCGAGCACGACGGCTGGCTCTCGCCATCGCTCTCAAGCTGAAGCGGGACCCGGACCTGCTTGACACGGCACGTGAGCAGTTGAGGACGCGCCGCCGAGCCGCCTCTCCATCTGAACAGCGAGAGCTGCTCGAGTGGACGCGTATTCTGGCGACGATGCCGCCGAGCCGTCTGCAGCGCTTCCTGGCCGAGCCGAGTGAGCGGGCGACTCGACTGCGGCAGACGTTGCCCCTGCTCGACATTCTGTCGCCCGCCGAGCGCGCTACGGTACTCGCAAGTACCTCGGACACGGAAGTGCGTGACATCATCGCCCGCCGGCGTGGACGGAGCCGCGCGAAGTGACACGCGAGGAACTGGAGCACGCAATCCGTGCCGCCTGCGATGTGGCACAGGACCGGGAGGTGTATGTCTTCGGATCACAGGCCATACTCGGGCAGTACGCCGAGGCGCCGGAGAGTCTCAGGCAATCCGCTGAGGCGGATATCGCACCGGCTCATGCCGCAGATATGGTCGATGCAATCGACGCAAGCCTGGGCGAGCTGTCGTCGTTTCATCAGACATACGGATACTACGTACATGGCGTCCCCATTTCGGCGGCGGTGCTCCCAGACGGATGGGAGCGTCGTGCCAAGGCGGTACGAACCGCCGGTACGAACGGCGCGGTCGGGTGGTGTGTGGAGGCTCACGACCTGGCAGCCAGTAAGCTGGTCGCCTTTCGGGACAAGGATCGCGAGTTCGTGCGAATCCTGCTCGCCCACGGGCTGATAAAGGCTCGCACGCTGCGGCTGCGAATTGGCCAGCTCCCGCGGAACGATCGAGTGCCCGAGGAGCTGCGAACGAGGATGCTGCAATGGCTGTCCGGAACGTTGAGGGACCTGGGCCGAGCGACGTAGTGGAGCGGGTTGCGTTGCCAACCAGGCTTCACGCGTGAATACTTGAATGCGCAGTTCCACTGCCACGCTCCACGACGCGCTCTCCGTGCCCGATCTGCGCTACGCCCTCCGTTCGCTCGCCCGCCGCCCCGGACTGACGATTTCGGCCATCGTCTGTCTGGCGCTGGGCATTGGCGCGAACGCGACGATGTTCGGCATCGTGGACACGCTGATGCTCAAGCCGCCCGCGCACGTGGGCGATCCCGGTCAGCTCGCGCGCATCGAGTTCTCGCAGCCGGCCAGCGCCCTGGGAGGCGGGGCCACGTTCTCCAGCACGGGTTACGGCACGTACGAAGCGCTGCGCGATCACGTGAGCGCGTTCGCCAGCGTCGCCGCGTATTTCGCCATGACCACCACGCTCGGCCGCGGCGAGGGCGCGCGCTCCATTGCCGCGGTGCTGGTCACCTCGAGCTTCTTCCCCACACTCCGCACGCAACCTGCACTCGGCCGGTTCTTCGCGCCCGACGAGGAGCGCGACGAGGGCACGAAGACCGTCGTGCTGAGCTACGAGCTGTGGAAAGCGCAGTTCAACGGCGATCCCTCGGTGCTGGGACGCACCGTGGACGTTGGACTGCAACCGTACACCGTGATCGGCGTGGCGCCGCCGCAGTTCACCGGCATCGAACTCAAGCAGGTGGACGCGTGGCTGCCCATCGGCGCGGCCACCACGATGTTCACGCCGGGCGCGCTCAGTCACGATAACAACTACTGGCTCGAAACCGTCGCGCGCTTTCGCGACGGGGTATCCAGAATGGTCGCCGCCGCTCAGGGCACGGCGGCCTTCAGCGGCGAGCATGCCAACGATCCCTATCTCAAGGGAACAACGGTCACGTTCGCCCCGCTCGAGGTGGGCCGTGCACCCTCACCCGGGAGCGATGTGAAGGTGGCACTGTGGCTCGCGGCGGTGTCCACGCTCGTGCTGCTCATTGCGTGCGCCAACGTGGCGAATCTGCTCCTCGCCCGCGCTGCATCGCGATCGCGCGAGATCGCCCTGCGACTGTGCCTTGGATCAGGACGCTGGCGGCTGGCGCGTCAGTTGCTCATCGAAGGCGTGCTGCTCGCAACTGCCGGCACGGCTGCGGCGCTGCTGGTCACCATCTGGAGCTCGGCCTTCGTGCGCCGCGTGCTCATTCCCGATGTGCCATTGCTCGGTCACGCCATTTCCACTCGCGTCCTGCTGTTCGCCGCGGTGGCGGCGCTGGTCACGGGAGCGCTGTGCGGACTCGCGCCCGCCCTGTTCGCGGCGCGAACCGATCTCAACTCCGTACTCAAGGGCATGGCCTTCGGCGCCGGACGCGGTCGCTTCCTGGTGCATCGCGCGCTCGCGGTTGCGCAGGTGACGCTCACGCTCGTGCTGCTTGCCGGCGCGGGGCTGTTCATCCAGAGCCTGCGCAATGCGCGGAACATCCAGCTTGGCATGGACGTGGATCATGTGCTCTACGCCAACGTGGACTTCCAGTCAGCCGGCGTACCTGCCGCGGACGCCACTGCCATCTACGGGCGAATGCTCGAGCAGGTGAAACGCGTGCCCGGCGTGCTGGCGGCGAGCGTTTCCCGTGGCGCGCCCTTCCGGGGTGCGAGCGGCAAGTGGGTCATCGTGCCCGGTGTGCCGGAGTCCATTCCCCACGCCGGCAGCGCTTCGCCCATGGGGTTCAACGTGGGGCCCGGGTATTTCGAGGCCACGGGCACGCGCGTCATCAGCGGGCGGCCCTTCACGGGCGCGGACTTCAACCCCTCGACGCACGTGGTGATCATCAACGAAGCCATCGCCAAGCGGTACTGGCCGCGCGGCAATCCCGTAGGGACGTGCGTCCACCTCGATGATCCCAAAAGCACTACGTGCGCGACCGTGATCGGCGTCGTTGCCGATGCACCACTGTTCAAGGTGGCGGTGAAGCCGCTGGAGCAGGTGTTCGTTCCGCTGCAGCCGGACAGCGCCGATGCACGGTTCCAGTCGGTCAATGTCATGGAAATCCGCACCGCCGGCGATCCGGCCGCGGCCATCCCCGCCATCCGTCACGCCATGGAGTCGGCCGATCCCGATTCTCCCTTCCCAGTCATCCAGCCGCTGCGCCAGATTCTCGACCCGCAATACCTGCCGTGGAAACTCGGTGCGAGCATGTTCAGCGCGTTCGGTCTGCTCGCGCTGCTCCTTGCCGCCGTGGGACTGTACGGCATACTCGCGTACGCGGTGGTGCAACAGACGCGGGAGCTCGGGATCCGCGCGGCACTCGGCGCGCAACCCGAACGGCTCATGCGCGGTGTGGTGCTGAGCGGCCTCACGACGACGATCATTGGCGTCGGTCTGGGCATCATCGCCGCGCTCGCCGGCGGCAAGGCAATCGCACACCTGCTCAACGGCGTGTCGCCGCGCGATCCCGTGGTGCTTGCCGGTGCGGCGCTCGTGCTGCTCGTCGTGACCCTGGCAGCGAGCTACGTCCCGGCGCGCCGGGCCACGCGGGTGGATCCCATGGTCGCGCTGCGGGAGGAGTAGCCCGTCACGGCGGATCGATCCCCGCCGTCACCACCTTGAACCCGTCGCTCTCCAGACCGTACATGAGCGCCAGATACCGGCGCCCCGCCTGCACCGTGAGGGTAGTCGTCGCGCCGAGCGTGCCGCCAACGCACTTCACGAGTGCCTTCCCCTTGAGCGCCGACACCACGCGCAGCGTGTGCGCGCCCGGCGCGAGCGGATACCTCCCTTCGACGCCCGGCGTGAACTGCGGCCCCTCGGCAGGCTGCGGACAACTCCCGTCAATCATGATGTAATGCGACGGCAGCGACGTCGTGATGCTCCGGTCTGCATCGCGCACGAGCACGAGCCCCTGCCCCGCCGGGATCACGTGCTGCGCATCCTGCCGCTCCTTCACGATGCGCTTCCCCTCCTCGGCCACATCGAATCGCGAGATTCCCGACGCGCCCATGGATGACGGTCCGAGCACCACGGTGACCTGATCCCCCTGCACGAACCCCGACATTTCGAGCGCGCCGTACGGCAGCGCCACCGTGCGCGATCCAGCCGGGAACATGTACAGGTTGCTCGTCGCACCCGGCTGGCTGGACGGTGCGTGTGGCGTGACGTACGCCGAGACCTGACCGAAAGCGAGGTTCGTGATGATCGGCTTCGCGGTGGAGTCCGGTCGAAAGACGTCGTACAGATCGAGGGGACCGGCTGGCTTGTCGCCGAGATAGATGAGGTTGACGACGCGGATCTTTCCGGTGGGCGGACCCGACGCGGGCTGGGATGCAGCGGCTTGTCCGAAGGGATGAAGCGTGTCCTGGACCCTGGACAGCGCGGACATCACGGAATCCGCGGCGGCTTTCTTCGCGGCATTGGACTCGCTGGAGGAACAGGCGGCGAGGAGTGCGCAGAGGAACGCGATGGGCGCCGCGCTCGAAAGAGTGCGCCGGCGTGTCGATGATCCAGGCGTTGGCCGTTGCGATGATGAAGATGACATGGAAGCCCTCAGAGGGAGATGTCGAGTTCTTTCTGCAGCCAGCGCAGGTCAATGCGCTGATCCGGCGGTAAAGCCACTTCGTCCATTTCCAGGTCCTTGAGGAGCGCCGCGAGTTGCGCGCGCAGTTCGGGCCGGCGGGCAGCCTGGCGCGGGGTGAGCCCGTCCAGCACGGAGTTCTCGTCATCAAGCCAGTCGAGCAACTGGCGCATATGCTCCGCGCGAAAGATGGCCGCTTCCTCTGGAGACAGAGGCTCCACGCGGTTCGGTGCGCGTTCCGGATCGGCGCCGAACTCGATGGCCTCGCGCAGGATCTGCGCGATATCCTCTTCCGATCGCACACGAAATCTGACCCCTCCGGGCAACTGCGCCTCGATCAGCGCACGCATTTCGTCGTTGCGCCGCGCCCAGGCGCTCTGCATGACGAGCTGGGTAGCAGAGAGGGTGAGCTGCACTTCGCCCTCGCCCTGGATGAACACCCGACTCCCGGGTTCTCCCTCGATCTCATGGACACCAGGAAGCAGCCCGAGGACGCCGGCCACGACATGGTCCGGGGCAACCAGGTCGTACTCGTCCTTCGTGAACGTCAACGGGTTGCCATCGGCGTCCTGGAACATCGTGTTCGGCAGGTTGAGAAAGTCCTCCACCTGTTCGCGCCAGAGCTTGAGCAGGTCGAGTTGCAGCCTGGACCCACGCAGCTTTGCCGGGGACACGGCACCCGTGGACACTCCGCACAGCCGGCGAGCCGCGCCCGCCACGACTTCCACCTGGACCGCAAAGAGCGGTTGGGCGTACATGGCGCCCATGAACGAGACGCCGTCGCACGTGAGGACGAGCGCGAGCATCGCGCAGAATTTCTCCATCACTTGCGACAGTCGCACGTCACACACGAACCGCTCTTCCAGGGTGAGCAGGTCCACCATCTTCACACCCGTTCCCGGCTGCACCTCGGCTATCTCCCAGACGGAAAGCCACGCGTTCGCGAAGGCGTCGAGAATGAGCTGCTCGTCCTTCGACACGGGGCTGTGCTGGTGACGCCGCCAGGTCTCGACCAGCGTGAGACCGGTGCTGTCCACGCGATACTGCGTGAGCCAGAGCAGGATGAGCTTTGTTTCCGCATCGGGTGCGGTGCCGTCCTGAAGCACGCCCTCACGCTGCAGGACATCCATGAACCAGTCCGCGCCATATCTGGCGCGTGCGAAGCGTAGCAGCCGAAACGTCAGATGCTCGACACACGCCTCGAGCGCGGCAACACGCGCAGCCTCGGGCGCCGCGGCCACAGCCGCCGCCTCCTCCGCCTGGGCGGCAGCAGCGCGGTCGCGCGCGTAGTGGCAGCTCTTGTACTTCCTGCCGCTGCCGCACGGACACGGCTCGTTACGAGAGGGGGACATGGGGCAATTATACGGATCAGCGTGCCGTCCGGGACCCCAATTCCGCAAGCATGTTCTCCACCTGCACAAGCTGCGGTCGGGCGTGGGAATCGCCGCGGCCCACCATGAGAAAACGACGGTCGTCGGGGCTCACGTCATAGCGCACATAGTCGATGCCCGATGCAGCCGCGGTGCGGAACAGTGTCCGGGGCGTCCCGACGTGAAACGCAGGAGTCGTGCGCACGTCAACGACCATCATGTCGAGCGTGCTGATCGCCCGAAAGAACAGCTCGGAGCCCGTGTGCGACCATCTGGGCTCCGCGCCGCCATCGGTCGACACCTGCCATACACCCTGGTTCACGTCGGGGAAGGGGCGCACGTACACCTCGCGCCTGCCGGAGGCCGTCGACACGTAGGCGATCCAGTGACCGTCGGGAGAGAGCGCCGGATTCGACTCGGCTGCGGGCGACGCGATGAGCGGCCGGAACGCGGTATCGTGCCCGATCTGCATGGCGAGGATGTCGCCCGAGCCCGCCTCCGCGTTCGAGGTGCGTGCCACCAGCCAGCGCCCGTCACGTGACTCGACTGCCTCCATGACATTCCGGCTTGCGTGCGCTATCAGCGAGTCGCCGCCAGTCCCGTCTGCATGATGAAGGAAGACGGCTGTCGGATTCACCCGCTCCGAGAGGAACAGGATGGAGCGGCCATCGCCGGACCAGCTCGGGCGGGTGTCGGCCGCGGGATCCAGCGTCAACCGGCTCAACGGACCGGACGGGAGCTGCTTGATCCAGATGTCGGTCCCGTTCGCGCCGGCCCGCGACAGTTCGAGGGCCGCGCGATCGCCCTCGGGAGAGAGCGCGACACCACGGATCTCGCCGGTCTCGTGCCACGCGGTATCCACGCGCTGCACGCTGCCGTCGCGCCCGACCCACTGCAGCTCCAAGCCGGCACCGGACGGCCCGGCGACGTAATAGAGCGTCCCCGCCGTGCTCGAGGTGAGGTCCACGCCGGCGTACGTCCCCGCCACGCGCACTCCTTCCGCCACGGCCACCGGAGGACCGGCGAGCGCGAGCCGCTTCTCGTCGAACTTCGCGGTCTGCAGCGCGCCATCGGCCGTGACGAAGAGCAGATGCCCCGCCAGGTAGCGCGCCGAGACCGCCCGCACGACGGTATGACGCTCGCTCGTGCCGATGCGCACCGCCACGATCTCGAATTCACCGGGCGTGTCGTCGCCATGCCGCATCCGCATCAGCACCACCCGGCTGCCGGGCAGCACGTCCGGCCACGCGATCCCCACCTCGCGTCGGGCCGTGTCCAGCGGCACCACCGCCTGGCGCTCGCTGCCGTCCGGTCTGATCCGCTGCAGGCCGGCGACGTCGGCGTCGAAGTAGATGTAGCCGTCCGAGGCCCAGGTGGCGCCGCTCAATCCCAGCGGTGCCGTGGCGACAATGCGCGGCACGCCGCCCGCCAGCGACGTCACCTTCATGGTGCGGCCATCCCGGTCGGTGAAGAAGCCTACCTGGCGGCCATCAGGTGAGAAAAACGGATCGTACGCCCCGTCCGTACCCGGAATGGGTGTGGCCGACAGCGCGTCGCGCGTCTTGATCCACAACTGCGACTCCGCGGAGTCGCCGCCCACGTAGACGAGCTTCGTGCCATCGCTCGAGACGGCCAGGTGTGTGCCCTGCAGCGAGACATCCAGCGCCTGGCCGCGCGGGAAGCCCATGACGAAGCGCGTGACTGGCGGCGCTGGCCGCCGCCACCAGCCCCACACGCCTGCCGCGATGCCCAGCGCGGCGAGTACCCAACCAGCCCACAATACGACGGCACCGCTCCGGCGGCGGACCGGCGCGCGACGAGCAGCGAGCGGCGCGGTCGCGGCCGTTCCCGCGAGCACCTCCGCGAACGCCGCCGCGGTGGCGAAGCGGTCGGCGGGAAGCTTCTGAAGCGCGGTGTCCACGGCCGCCTCGACGTGGTCCGGGACGGTCTTTCGCATCTCCGACACCGGTGCCGGCTCGGCGGTCATCACGCGGGCCACGATGGCCTGCGCGGTGGGACCGGTGAAGGGAGGCTCGCCGGTGAGCATCTCGTACAGCACGCACCCCAGCGCGTAGACATCGGAGCGCGCCGTGATCTCGCGCTCCCCCATCGCCTGCTCGGGGCTCATGTAGTGCGGCGTCCCCAGCGACAGCCCCGTCTCCGTCATCCGCGTGCCCCCGGCACTCGAGATGGCGAGCGCAATGCCGAAATCGGCCACCAGCGCCTGCCCATCGTGCAGCAGGATGTTCTCGGGCTTGATGTCGCGATGGATCACCCCGTGACGGTGAGCGTAGTCGAGCGCCCCGGCCACTTCGGTGGCGACGCGGACGGCATCCTGGATCGGGAGCTGCTTCTCACGCAGCAGGCGGTCACGGAGCGATTCGCCCTCCACGAACGGCATCACGTAGTACGCGGTGCCGGACACCTCGCCGGAATCGATGAGACCCAGAATGTGCGGATGCTGGAGCGCCGCGATGGTGCGGATCTCGCGTACGAACCGCTCGGCGCCGATCACGGCGGCCAGCTCGGGGCGCAGCACCTTGACGGCCACCTTGCGGTCGTGCCTGAGATCCTGCGCCAGGTACACCGTGGCCATCCCGCCCTGTCCCAGCTCGTGCTCGACGCGGTAGCGGTCGCCCAGCGCGGCGCCGAGGCCCACGCCGACGCCCGCGGTCAT
>DASVWN010000139.1:0-11843 GCA_036393195.1 Gemmatimonadaceae bacterium
CCGGCCGGTCGCATCCGGTCTATCAGGAGCACGGCATGCCGTCGGACGAGCTCACCATCCTGGAGCGCCACGGCTGGAACGCGTTCCGGCTGCGCGTGTTCGTTTCCCCAGTGCGCGAGGCGCCGGACAATTCGCTCGCGAACACGATTCCACTCGCGAAGAAAATCAAGCAGTCCGGCGCGCTGCTGCTGCTCGACATTCACTACTCGGACACCTGGGCCGATCCGCAGCATCAGGAAATCCCCGTCGCGTGGCGCGGTCTGTCATTCGACTCGTTGACGCGGCAGGTGGAGTCGTACAGCCGCGAGACCATCCGGGCACTCAAGCACGCGGGCGCCATGCCCGACTGGGTGCAGGTGGGGAACGAGATCACGCGCGGAACGCTCTGGCCGCTCGGACAGCTCGCGGTGCCCGGCTCTGACCAGTATCTCCCGCCGCAACCATCCGACTCGGTCGTGCAGTGGGACCACCTCACGCGATTGCTCAAGGCGGGCATCCGCGGAGTGAAGGAAGGCGCGGGCGACACGCCGCCCAGAATCGCGATTCACATTGATCGCGGCGGCGACTGGGCCACCACGAAGTGGTTCTTCGACCATCTGCAGGCCGCCGGCGTGGACTACGACATCATCGCGCAGAGCTTCTATCCGCCGTGGCGTCACGGCACGCTGGAGGAGTTGCAGCAGAACATGCGCGAGTGCGCGGCGCGCTACCACAAGCCGTTCCTGGTGGCCGAGACCGGGTATGAGCGTTCGCACTTTCCGGACAATCCGGACATGCGGTGGCCGGTCACGCCGCAGGGACGACTCCAATTCATGGTGGACCTGGTGAATACGGTACGCGCGGAGCCGAACGGATTGGGTGTGATGTACTGGGCACCCGAGTTCGACGCCTGGAATCAGGATGGCTCGCCCGGCCCGGTGGTGTTCACGATGGACAGTCTGACGGCGCTGCGGGCGCAGCCGGAGAGTCACGCTCCCGTGCCGCGGTGAAGGGGACCGTCGAGTCGGCAGCGCGCCGACGACCAGGCCCGCGAGCGTGGCTGATGGATTGACATCGCGGGTTGACTCACTCGACTGGCGCGATCAGCGGGTTCGAGCCGCTCTGCTCACGGCATCGTGTCGCCAAGTCGCTCTGTTGAACGTTATGCAGCGCCGCTATGCAGCATATCGTGCGACGCGCACAAATCGGTTTTCTCCGAGTTCGCTGCGGCTGCGGGAGTTAGCACGTGGTGGTCAAAGCGCGTACGCAGAATATGCTGCGAGACCGCGCAGTGATCCGCGCTTCCGCGCAGCATAAGATGGCCGCATAATTGGATAGTTGGATGGCCACAGAGATCGGAGGCAAGTGCAGTATCTGAACGAAGAAGCATCGCGCGCCTGGGCGGCAGGTCACGGGTATCGCGTCAACGACTCCTTTGGCCATCCGCTCGCCGGAGAGGTGTCCGCGCCTCTACGCTTCGTCATTCCCGCCGATGCGGGCGCACGAGTGGCGCTTGCGCGCGTTCTCTGGGAGGCCACTGGCGCCGGTGCTGCTGAAACGTTGGTCTGGGTTACGGAGCACGGCGTCTGGCCATCCGGCGAGCATCTGCCGCTGGCGGAGGCAGCGCGCCGCGGCTTCGGCGCCGAACTCACGCTTCACGAGACGCCCGGACACCTCGCACGTCTCGGCGAGGATGATGCAGCGCTGAGCATTCTGTGCTTAGCTGTGCTATTTCTGTGGGACTGTTGGGTACTCCCAGCCCGTGGCCGCCCCGCAGTGTTCGTGTCGCACGATGAGTATGGAATTGTGGATACACGAGGAGACGATTTGGGGCTGGCTGAGCGGTTTGCCTTACTCGGCGTGGCCGACGATGCTGAGCGGGCCATCTAACGTGGCGCTGCAGCTGACAGCCGCTTTTCGGTAGCGGCGCCTGCGGCGCCGCATTTTATTGGTGCGTCTGCAGCTGAGCTTTGGCGTTGGGCGTCACCAAGCCCTGTCTCATCGTGGAGTCGTGTGTGTCAGAGTCATTAGACCGCGAGGCCGTAATCCAGGCGTACCTGCGTCATGCAGCGCTTGGCTCAGCCGATGAGGAGTACTTCTGGGGTTGGGAAGCCGTTACGGAGTTCGTCCGCAGCCGGCCAGCTGCCGAGGCCTGGGAGCTGGTCCTCGAGCTCCTCGATCGTGCGAGCGAAGACGAAGTTGGCCTGGTCATTGCCGGGCCTCTGGAGGATCTCGTCTGCCAGCACGGTGCGACTCTGGTTAGTGAGATCGAGCAACGGGCCGTGGCGGACGAGTATTTTCGGTGGGCGCTCGGCGGCATTTGGCTGAGTCGGGGTGAGTTGCCGGACGACGTTCTCTATCGTATCGTGCACGCGAGCGGCGGTGCGATCAGGCCCACGCCGCCGCTCGAGGAACTGGAGCGGCGATCGCGACCTGACATCTAACGAGGCCTGCACCTGACAAGGGAACTGCGGACTGCGGCGGCTACCACGCCGCATCTTGTTTGCGTCCCTTGCAGGTGAGCTTGAGCGTTGATTGCCACAGGCATTCGCGGCCCGTCCGGACGTTTTCATGAGGGGACCATGCACCTGACGATCGAAGTCGAGCGCGAAGAAGACGGCCGATGGATCGCCGACGTGTCGGACCTGCCCGGCGTTCTTGCCTACGGGGAGTCCCGCGATCAGGCGGTCGCGCGGGCGGAGGCGCTGGCCCTCCGCGTCCTCGCCGATCGCCTCGAGCATGCGGAGGCTGGTCCCGACCTCGTGAGCGTCTCCTTCCGCGCTGCCTGAGCCGGCGTACGGATGAGCGTCTGGCCCGCCGCGAAAGCTCGGCGCGTCCTGAGCGCCCTGTACCGCACCGGGTGGCAGCTCAAGCGAGAAACTGGATCACACAGGACGCTCGTCCGGGACGGCTTTCCCGACTTCGTCTTCGCTTTCCACGATACCGAGGAGATCGGCCCGCGCATGCTCGCGCGCATTGCGCGCCGCACCGGGTTGCGCCCGGAAGATCTGTGAACAGGCAATCTGACGAGCGCTGAACTTGCCAAGCGATCTGTGGATTGCGCCGGACTCCGCCCGGCGCTCTTATTGGACTCGCTTGCAAGTTAGCTCCAGCGTTGGGTTGCCACGGCCTACGCAGTAAGGAGGGCGTTCTGTCATTCGTCTGGCTCGGCACCGCGAGAGGTCACCTGATTGACTGGCTGACGCAGCGCTGGGTGCACGTCACCGGGCGGCGCGTAGACCTCGCACGCGAACCCTGGCTGGATGGTCCTGTCGGCGAGCCGAGGGGTATCGGGCCCGACTTCTTCGATCGCCTCGCTGATGCGACGCACCTCCATGTTCGGCGTGGCGATCCGAGCGCCGGTTTGGTTCAAGACTTCGGCTTGCTGGCTGGCCCAGCCTTCGATCCCGGCGCGGTGGATCCGCTGGTAGCCGACTTCCATGAACGGACCGCGGCGTTCGAGCTCGACGCGTGGGCTGAGTGGTGCGGCCTGTTCCGTCCGTTCGGACGGCTCCTCGCTCTGCTCTTCAGTCGGCGGTTGCAGCAGCTCAACATTCCGCTCACCGGTCTCGATACCAGCCGCGGCATGACCAGTGAGATCATCCAGCTCGTGGATCCGACCACGGGCGCTGTCCGCGTGACCGCCTGGGTGCGTCGCCTGCTTGGCACGGGCAACGTGTTGTACGCCGGCAGCTACTCGCTCTGCCAGGTACCGGGCTTCGATGGGCCGTGTGTGCGCGTTGCGAGAGAGCATCCGCGTATATGCCGCCGGAGACGGTGGTATTCGCGCTGACCACTCATCCAATTCCATAAGCTCTCGTAGCTACCCGGCTTCCGGATCCAGATCGGCATCGGCGCCGTAGTGAATGACCTCTTCGCGACGGTCGCACTTGTCGGTCCGGCCAGGGAGCACCTGGGCGAATTCTCGGAACGCGACATGGACGTAAGAGCGTGCGCGTCGCGTATGATCGAGTACTGTCGCGGGGATGGACTCCCGTGGCTCGAACAGTGGATGGACCCGCGCCAGTTGCTGAACGTGTCGAGCTCGCCGCTGGGTCATACTTCGCGGACAGCCCTGTTTGATGCACTGTCGGGGATCCAGAACCTGGCGCACGTCCGGCAACCTGACTGCCACTTCATATATGCACGATCCCGAATGCCGCAGCCCGCGCTTGTCTCTCTCACCGCTCGGCGGTACTCTTGAAACCGGGCGTGCAGGGCGCCTCCCGTCCGCGGACAGGACTGAGTCCACCTGAGCCGGTCGCCAGACGTTCGGACATGATCGCCGAACCTCCTTTGCCCGATGCCAGCGGACCCCGGGCTCGATCAAGGAGGCTCGTCATGCCCGTCCGCCGCCTGCCCGTGCGGCCTGACCTCGAACAGCTTCAGCGTCAGGCCAGGGAACTGCTCCGCGCCATGCACGCGGGCGATGCACATGCGCTGGCCGAATTGCGCGAGCGGCACCCCGACGCAATCGATCCCGGCACCGCGAAGTTGGCTGACGCGCAGCTCGTGCTCGCACGCAGCTACGGTGCGTCGAGCTGGACGCGCCTCGCGCACGCGGCGCGGCTCGCGGATGCGATCTGGCGAAACGACATCGATGCGGTTCGCGCGCTCATCGCGGGCAACGCCGCGCTGCTTCACGAGCACGTCCTGATTCGCACCGACAGCAACTGGGGTCCGCCCATGACGTACGCGGCGAACCTCGGACGCGACGACATCATCCGGATGCTCCTTGAACTGGGCGCTACCGATCTCGAATCGGCGGGCGCACGAGCCGCGCTCCAGGGCAAGGTCGACACGGTCCGCATGATCCATGATCTCGCGGGACGGCCGCCGTTCGACAAACCCGCGCTTGCCGGTCCTGCATACACGCTGAACGTCGAGGGAACCGCCGTCCTGCTGGCACTCGGCGCCCAGGTCGTCGGTCCCGCCGGCGTGGACCAGAACACCATGGAGAACTTGCTCGGCACCGACAGCCGGAAGCCGGCAGCCAAGCACCGCATCCTGGAGATGTACGTCGAGCACGGGCTCGAGCTTCCCGATACGCCGGTGATGGCGCTCCATCGCGGGCGTGTCGATCTGCTCGAAGCGCACCTCGCGCGCGACCCGCAACTCCTCACGCGCACGTTCGACATCGGCGACGTTTTTCCGACATTTTTCCCCGCTGCCCGAGCCAGCGCTCGCGATCCATACACCGCGCAGGGAACGCCGGTGCACGGAACAACGCTCCTCCACATCGCCGCGTACTTCGACGAGCTGGAGATCGCGGAGTGGTTGCTCGACAGTGGTACAGATCCTGACGTACCCGCCGCAATCGACCCGGACGGTTTCGGCGGCTACACGGCTCTGTTCTCGACGGTTGTGTCCCAGCGCAACTTCTGGGTCAACCACGGCAGGGGACAGCCTGACGAAGCGCGCTTCACCCGGCTCCTGCTCGATCGTGGCGCCGACCCGAACGTCAGGGCCTCGCTGCGGGCGCGTCTCGAAGCAGGACACGGCGGCGGACCGCTGCGCGAGTATCGCGACGTGACGGCGCTCGGCTGGGGCGCGCAGTACGACGCGCGAATCTTCGTGAGTCGCGAGTCGTTGCGCCTGATCGAAGCGCACGGGGGCCACCGCTGATCTGCGGCCGTTCGAAGCAGAATCGCGGGCAGGTCGCGGTGCTTAGTGTCAGATGGCTACCGCCCCTTTGGGGCGGTCAATGGAAGCCGTTGACCGTGCCGCCGGGGACGCTGGTGAAGAGGCCGGAGGCGTGTTCACCACGGCGCAGACGTTGCACCGCGCAACTGCCACTTTCGGGGCACCTCTGACATTCATGCTTGACTCCGGCCCACACCGCGCGCGATGTTGTGCCACTGTGCTCTGCCGCGCGGTCGATAGTGCTCCGCTGATGTCGCGCCGTGGGACCAGGCCGCGCATCTTCCAGGACGCCGGAGTGGTTTCCGTGATTTGGCGGGCAGGTCCCGAGATCGGAGGAAGAGAGAGCCATGTCCCCTGACCTGGTGTGGGTGCGCCCGCGCGACGTCGACCTCGACCTCTTCGGCCTCACACACGTGGGCCGTGTGCGCAAGGAGAACCAGGACCACTTCATGCTCTGCACCGTCCACCCGCAGGTGGTCGTGCACGGCACCAGTCTGCCCGATGCGGAGTCGCTGCCGCTTCGCGGCGAACGCATGGCCACCTACATGCTGGTGGCTGATGGGGTGGGCGGTCGCCCGGGCGGCGCCGAAGCGAGCCAGCTCGCGCTGGAGACGATCATGCACTACGTCTCGTCCTCGCTCCGGTCCTACCATGCCGCCGGCGCCGCGTCGGATAGCGAGTTCCACGAAGCACTCACCGGCGCGGCACTGGAGGCGCACGACGCGGTGCGGGCGAAACAGGCGATGGAGCCCGACTCGAAGATGGCCACCACGCTCACGCTCGCGGTCGCCGTCTTCCCGTGGATGTACGTGACGCAGGTGGGGGACAGCCGATGCTATCGCTACTGGGACGGCGAGCTCACGCAGTTGACGCGCGATCAGACCATCGCGCAGGGACTCGTGGACGAGGGCGTGATCCCGGAGGATCGAGTGGACAGTTCGCCGTTCAGCCACATACTGTCCAGCGCCATAGGCGGCGACGAGGCCGTGCCGGTTGTCACCCGGATCGAGATTCCCCGTGGCTGCGTCATCCTTCTGGCGACGGATGGGCTCACCAAGCACGTGAAGAACCCGGAGATCCGTGAACGGATCCAGAGCATGACCTCCTCCGAGCAGCTCTGCCGGTCACTCCTCGAGACGGCCCTGGATCGGGGCGGCAGTGACAACATCACGCTGATAGCCGCGCGCGCGCTGATCGGAGAAAAGCCAGTGGAGCCGGCCGCCTGATCACTGGACAATCGACTCCCCGGGGTGTCCGAAAGGGCACACAGGCATCTTCATGGAACAGCGCCGCGTGCGGTGGCCTGCCACGTATGCAGCGGCTGATCGTACAGTTTCTGCGCGAGCCAGTGCTTGTCGTGCGTTGACACGGCAATCGTGAGCTGCAGTTCCGTTGCGAGGCGAATTTCGATCATGGTCCCTGCATAGCGCGACCGTCGCCGCGTCGGCATTTTCGCGCCTGGTGATCTGACGCTCGCTGCCTGGCTCCGAGTCAACCTGCACACAGTGCTCCCAGGATGACCAACTCCGACACGGCCTTGATTCCACGCCTGGCGACGCCCGATGACGCGCCATCCATTCGCGCACTCGTTGTCCGATCCGCGCGCGGATTGAGTGTCGGGTTCTACACTCCGGAGCAGATCGAGGCCGCGATCGTTCACGTCTTCGGTGTCGATTCACAACTCATCAGCGACAGCACCTATTACGTCATCGACTCGCCCGACGGCCTCGCTGCCGCGGGCGGGTGGAGCAAGCGCCGCACCCTGTTCGGCGGTGACCAGATGAAGACCGGCGCGGATCCGCTGCTCGATCCGGCCATGGATGCGGCGCGCATTCGCGCGTTCTTTGTGGATCCACGGTGGGCCCGCCGCGGCCTCGCGAGAACTCTGTACTCGCTGTGCGCGCGCGCCGCGAGCGCTGCCGGCTTTCAGCGCTTCGAACTCATGGCGACCGCGCCGGGCGAACCTTTTTACACGCGACTCGGCTTTCGAGTTCTCGAGCGGGTCGAGTTGGTACTGCCGCCCAATGTTCCCATCGCCTTCACGCGGATGGCCCGGGACATTGATTCAACATCGGACGCTGATCCTCCCCCACCTGCGTGACTGCGCTCGCACGGGTCGGCGTCCGCGAGTGCACCGGCGACGTCCGCGATCCGGCGCACTCTGACGAACGTTGAAGCCGAGGTTCGCATTTCAACTGACCGCGCCCCCCCCGAGGGGCCTGGCTTTTCGGTTGATTTTGTTCACCCGTACCTCGGGCTACCGTCCTCGCGTGGCATCTTTCCGCTCTTCTTTGCATTCGCCCTGCGGGACGCGCGACCGCGGGCGGTGGAGCAGGACAATACGATCTGACCGAGCGCGCCGACGGTTACCACGCAGATCGTTGTCTTTCCGCCCGGGCCGGCGTTCGCGCCGTCGCTTGCCAATGTCGATTTCATCGTGGGTCGTTCGACGTGGAGGTATGGAAGCTGCGAAACGGCAGCGCATCGCCGGACGGAATGGCCGGCTGCGCCACAACCACTCGACAACCAGGAAGACACGGCCATGCGGTACATGATGTTCATCAAGCACTCCGGTGACTACGACGTCAGCAAGGTCCCGCAGGCACTCTTCGGCGCGATGGGGGAGTTCGTCGAGGAGCAGACCAGGAAAGGAGTGTTCATTGATGGGGCAGGGCTGCAACCGCTCGCGAAAGCCACTCGTGTCCGCCTTGCCGGCGGGAAGATCAAGGTCATCGACGGCCCGTTCAGCGAGGCCAAGGAGGTCGTGGGTGGCTACTCGTTGATCGAAGCGAAGACGCACGCTGAGGCGGTGGCGCTGGCGACCAGGTTCATGGAGCTCCATCGCATTCACTGGCCGGAGTTCGAGGGGGAAGCCGAAGTTCGTCCCCTCGAAGACATGGGTGAGCCGCCGGCGTGATCGCTGGGGATTTCTGCATCCTTCGCTGCGCGTCCTCTCACGGCCGGCACATACACGGTGGTGCCCGCCGCGCGTTCGTCAGTACCCCTCACCCTCCCCAGCCGTCGTCGCCTTGCCGCGATGCAGCCGGAAGATGACCACGAAGTACAACACCGCCAGCGGGAATCCGATCACCCACCAGGCGAGGGCGATGCGCAACCCGTGCGCATCCGTGCTCGAGTTGTACGCGGTGAGCGACAACGACGCGTTGTCCGCCGAGCGGAGCATCACCGGGAACAGGCATGTCGCGGTGGCGAGCATGAGGGCGCCGAGGAACGCACTCGACCCGGCAAACGCGCTCAGCGCGTGCTGGCGCCGCGTACAGACGAATACCGCGGCGAATCCCGCCAGCGCGGCGGTGCCAAGCAACCAGGCGAGTGGGCGCGACAGAAATGCGTGCCACATGGCGGGCTGCATTATGGAAGTGATGACCGTGAGAACGGGCCAGAGCACGCCGACCAGAAGGTAGAGTCGCCATGTGAGGCGCCGGCTGCGCTCGTGCACCACGCCATCGGCCTTCCACGCCAGAAATGCCGCGCCGTGCCCCATGAGCACGATCAGCGCAAAAAGCGCCACGAGAATGGTGTACCAGTCGAGAATGCCCTGTGGTGCGCGTGCGGAGAAGTCCGTGAACAGCGTCAGCGCGAACCACCCTGACGACCCGAGCGGCACACCGCGCAGCAGGTTGCCAAGCGCGACGCCGAAGAAGATCGCGAGCAGAATGCTCCCGGCCGAGAAGCCCCTGTCCCAGAATGCGCGCCAGAGATCGTTCTGCACGTGGCCGCGAAACTCGATCGCCACTCCTCGCAGGATGAGGCACCAGAGCACGAGGAAGAGCGCGAAGTAAAAGCCCGACAGTCCCGATGCCAGCACCGCAGGGAAGGCGACGAAGAGCGCGCCTCCGGCCGCAATGAGCCACACCTCGTTCGCATCCCAGTACGGCCCGATGGCCGAGAGCACCTGGCGCCGTTCGTCGTTCGTGTGCGCCACGAGCAGGTGAAGGGCGCCGGCGCCAAGGTCGAATCCGTCCATCACGACATACAGTGTGAGCATGACCGCGATGATACCGTACCAGACTTCAACCATGGGACGGCTCTCCGGTCACGGTCAGTGCGGGGCCATGCACGATTACGCGCCCGATCAAGAAGAGGTAGAGCACGCCCAGCACGAAGTAGATGCCGGCGAAGCCGATCAGGGTGAACAGTACGGTTCCCGAATGCACCTGTGGACTCGCCCCATCCACCGTTCGCAGAACGCCGTAGATGAGCCAGGGCTGGCGTCCCAGCTCCGCTGTCATCCAGCCTGTGGTAACCGCGATGTACGGAAATGGAAACGTCAGCATGAGCACCCAGAGCATCGTGCGGCTGTGCATCAGGCGGTCACGCCACAGGAGCAGAGTCGCGAGCGCCATGATGGCGATCATGATGGTGCCGAGGCCGGCCATGAGGTGGAACGAGTAATAGAGCAGCTCGATGTTGTTGGGCCAGTTCTCACGGGGAAATTCATCCAGGCCGCGGACGTTGCTGTGGAAGGTGCCGTACGCCAGAAAACTCAGCGCACCGGGAATGCGAATGGGGTTGTCGAGCCGCTGGGCCTGCACGTTGGGCTGCCCGATGATATTGAGCCCTGCCATGCCGCCGCTGGTGAATCGCCCTTCCATCGCGGCGAGCGCAACGGGCTGGTAGCGTGCAACGAGCTTGGCCTGCGTGTCGCCGGTGGGAAAAGCCACTAGCACGCTCGAGACCAGGCCGGCGATGGTGCCGACGCGCAGAAAGATGTGCGCCTGCCCGGTACGGATGCGCTGGAGCGCGTAATATGCACCGACCGAGGCGACCACGAACGACGCGGTCACCACCGCGGAAATCATGTTGTGCGCGTACTGGGCAATCGCCCAGTGATTGAACAGGAATGTTCCGAAGTCCGCGACGACCAGCGCGCCACGAGGACCCGTCGCGAATCCCACTGGGCGCTGCATGAACGCGTTGGTCGCGATGATGAAGTAGCCCGACAACCAGCTCCCGACGAACAGCGCGATCGCCACCGCGAAATGGCCGCGTCTCCCGAGTCGCTTCTCACCGAAAATCAGGAGACTCAGGAAACTCGATTCGAGGAAGAACGCAAACAGTCCCTCCATGGCAAGCGTGTTTCCGATCACGCTCCCCGCGTAGCGGGAAAAGGCGGCCCAGTTGGTGCCGAACTGGAACTCCATGGGGATACCGGTCACGACGCCCACGGCGAACGTGATGCCGAAGATGAGGATCCAGAAGCGCGCAGCGGCATCCCACTGCGAATCGTCGCGGGCAAGCCCGACGCCCTTCATGATCACGATGAGCAGCGCCAGCCCCATGGTGAGCACCGGGAAGAGATAGTGAAACACGATCGTGAAGGCGAACTGCAGCCGGTGCCAGAATACCGGATCTCCCACGGGGCGCTCCTCTGGTGGTACCGGAATCGTAGAGATGTGCTGGCCGCAGGAGAAGATCGCGACTTGCTCACAAGCCGCAATGCCTCACCTGGTCCATGTTCGGCAACCGGAGGCCTGCGGGACTCCAAGGCGATGGCAACTCGGCAGTTGGGCACGGCATGGCGCATCCGTTCACACGGAGCTACGAGTTGGCGTACGACGAGCAAGCTCATCTCCGACGTGCGGCGATCATTGCGAGCGGTCTCCGTGCGATCTTGCCTGCAGGTGTCGTTCGTTGACCACACGCGGCCCCGACGCATATCCCCGCAGTATTCGCCATGCACCCGGATCAACATCCCGAACCAGTGCCGTTCATGTCGAACGAAGAGGGCGACGCCCTCGTCGTGTCGTTTGCCGTCAATCAGGATGCGCCGGACGATGTCCTCAGTGTCATCCTCTCGACGTGTCCCGCGCAGATGAGGCGGAACTCAAAAAGGCTCGCCGAATTCTGAAGAAAATGAACAGGGATGGAGCCTTCCAGCTCGATCCGGCTTGAACGGCATGCGATCGTGCTGCGATCACGCCGCATGTCCTCACGGCAGTGGAGCCGTACATCGTCGCCCCATACGGTTGTCGTATCTGACTTGATGATGCCGTCAATGCCGCCATTCCAGTTGGGGTAGCTGCGACCATTCGTTTCGATAAAGTCGTCCTCCATACGACCAGCCGAAGCTGATCGGCAGCTGTTGCCGGTCAATGGTGACGAGTGTCCACGTCCCGTCGCGCAGTGTGGCGTTGCCCGGGCTGGTGCTGCAGCCGATACAGGTCGACACGGCAATGATGGCGCCCATCGCGGTTGTA